>JAQBQE010000071.1 GCA_028287135.1 Myxococcales bacterium | reverse complement strand
GTCGACGTCTGCTTGCGCGACGCCGGGCAGCCAGAGCGGCACATAGACCAGCAGGACTGCGAGCCAACGCGAAGCGCGACGCATGATCACTTCCCGGGAGTGGGGGTTGCAGCGGGTGCGGCGGCGGGAGCCGCAGCGGGGGTCGCGTCCGCCGTCTCGGGGCTGACCTGCGTGACCTTGCATTCGATCGCAGGACGCTTCTCGAGCGGCGTGGTCGCGCCACCCTTCTCGTGACCACGGCAATCGACCTTCGAGAGCTTGCCCTCGCCGGCGACGAAGCTCTGGCTGCCGCGCGCCGTGAACGTGTACTTCGACAGGTACTCGAACACGCCGTACCCGTGGCCGCGATACGTCGCAAGCACCGCGAGCGTGTGGTTACCCGGAGCGATCGGGCCGGAGAAGATATCGAACGCCTTGGTCTTGAACAGGTTCTCGGCGGTCTCGTCCGTGCGCACGAACACCTGCGTACCGTCGAGCGTGTAGATCAGCTTGATCAGGCGGAACGAGCTACCCATCTCGTTCGCGTGGGCGATCAGCGACTGCGCGCCGACACCACCGCCGATGATCTGCTCCTTGAGCATCTGGACGCGCGCCTTGAGCTGCCACGCGCGCTCCTTGAGCGCCTGGGTCTTCTGCTCGAGCCGGCGCATCCGCACCGCGGTCGGCATGTCCTCGGGCTTCACCGATGCGGGATCGGGCGCGGGCTCGGACGCGGGAACAGGCGCGGGCGCTCCGGTCGTTGCGCTACCTGCTCCTGCCGGAGGCGGCGTTGCAGCCGGCTGGGCAAGCGCAGTCGCAGCGATCAGTAGCGAAGAAAGAACGACAGCCGATTTGGTTGCTCGCATGCCTGAATCTCCAGACCGGCTGGGTGCCGGTTCCCTCGCATGCGCCGAACGGACGGACGGCGCATTTTCCTTTGGAATAGCAGCGGTTGTAACACCGGGTCCGGAGGCCTTCAACCTTCCGCTTCCCGGGTTTTGTGATCTCACCCGAGCCTGGCGTTTACCAGGTGTGACCACAGTCTCTCGAGCACCGGAAGGGTGCCTTCGCCGGTCGCTGCCGACATCGTGAACAGCTCGATTCCAAGCGCCGCGAACGCCCGCTTGTGCTCCTCGATCGCCTCCGGCTCGGTGGCGTCCGTCTTGTTCAGGACGACCACCTGAGGCGTGTTCGCGAGGTGCGGCGCGTAGCTCGCGAGCTCCTTGTTGATCACGTGAAAGTCGCTGATGGGAGACCGCTCCGGACCCGTCGTGAACGTATCGTCGAGCATGTGGAGCAGCACCCGGCAGCGCTCGACGTGGCGCAGGAACTGGTGGCCGAGGCCGGCGCCTTCTGACGCGCCCTCGATCAGGCCGGGGATGTCCGCGATCACGAAGTTGCGCTCGTCGGAGAGCTGGACGACCCCGAGGTTCGGGACCAGCGTGGTGAACGGGTAATCGGCGATCTTGGGCCGCGCCCGGGAGACGACGCTGATGAACGTCGACTTGCCGACGTTGGGGAAGCCGAGCAGGCCGACGTCGGCGAGCAGCTTGAGCTCGAGGCGGACCGTGCGGACGACGCCGGGGGTCCCGGGCTCGCACTTGGTCGGCGCCTGGTTCCACGGCGTCGCGAAGTGCCGGTTGCCGCGGCCGCCGATGCCGCCCTGGGCGAGCACGAAGCTTTCGCCCTTCTCCGAGAGGTCGACAATCTGCTCGCCGGTCTCGTCGTCGTAGATCACCGTCCCGAGCGGGACCTTGATCACGAGGTCGGGCGCCTTGGCACCGTACTGATCGCGGTTTCGACCCGGCTCGCCGGGCTCGGCCTTGTAGTGGCGGCGGTACTTGAAGTCGAGCAGCGACGACATGTTCGGGTCGACGACCACGAGCACGCTGCCACCGTCGCCACCGTCGCCACCCGACGGCCCACCGTGAGGCACGTTGTCCTCGCGACGCATTGCCGCCGAGCCGGGACCACCGTCCCCGGCCTTCACATGAATCTTGGCTTCGTCGATGAACTGCACGGCGAGGACGGGAGAGATACCACCTGCACTCCGCGAAGCCGTACGGAATGACCTCGATCTCGACGACGTTCAACAAGCACGGATGGATCCGGGCACCAGGTTCAGGGTTGCCCGTGGTGTTTCGGCCGACGGCGCTTCACCCAGGCGTGGGCTCGAGGACGGCGATCAGCGAGCGGACGGGGCCGTGAGCAGCTCCCAGTGCGCGAGCGTGGCCATCGCCTCGCTGGCCGAGCAACCGCACATCTCGGGCTGCGGCTTCAGATCACGACACACCGCAGGTCGCTCGGGCGATCCGAACAACGCGCAGCGAGTGTCGTCGGTCAGATGCGGGCAGCGAACGCCCGCAAGCTTGCCGGCGGGATAGCCCGGCATGGGTGCCGAGATCGACGGGGCGATGCAGCAAGCACCGCACCCGGATCGGCAGACCGTCTCCAAGGAGGAGAAGGACCTTACGACGCAGCAGCGACAGCGTCAGCAGCAGGCGCGTAGACCGCAACGCGGGTCTTCGACTTGCCGTGGCGCTCGAACGTCACGAGGCCGTCGATCAGCGCGAACAGCGTGAAGTCGCGACCGATGCCGACGTTCGATCCAGCGTGGATCTTCGTGCCGACCTGGCGGACGAGAATGCTGCCGGCGCGAACCTGCTCGCCTCCGTACCGCTTCACGCCGCGCATCTTCGGCAGCGAATCGCGGCCGTTACGAGTAGAACCTTGTCCTTTTTTGTGTGCCATGACTGCTACTCCTCAGGCGTTGATCGCGGCGATCTTCACCGCGGTGTAATCCTGGCGATGTCCGTTCTTGCGGACATAGTTCTTCCGGCGACGGAACTTGAAGACGACGAGCTTCTCGCCGCGTCCCTGCTCCACGATCTCGCCAGTGACCTTGGCGCCTGCAACCGTCGGCTTACCGACCGTCACGCTGCCGCCGTCACCCGAGGAGACGAGGAGGACCTGGTCGAACACGACCTGTCCGCCCTTGTCACCGGCGAGCTTCTCGACGACGACGGTCTTGCCGGGCTCGACCCGATACTGCTTTCCACCTGTCTGGATCACGGCGTACATTTCACTTCGCTCCGCTGAAAAACGCGTTCTGAATCGCGGACTTTACGGATCCCCAGCCCCACGTCAACCCTTTGTCGCTGCCACTACGGATCATCCGGTAAGATCAAGTAGTTGGAATGCTACGAACAGTTGGGTCCCGAGCAGGTACAGGTCGCCGGGGCGTCACAGGTCTGCTGGCAGACCCCGGCCGCGAACGGGCAGTCGAGGGAGCAATTCGCGGTGCAGGTGCTGGTCAGCTCGGCACCACCGCTGACGCTGAGGGTACATCCGCCCCCCGTGCACGCTGACGTGCACGTCGCGCCGCCGGCGCAGCTCACGGTGCACGGAGCGGTGCACGAGAACTGACACGTCGCCCCCGAGGAGCACGTGAGGCTGCATCCCGGCGCATCGCAGTACGCGATCGTGTCCGAGCCGTACGTGCAATTGCCCGTGCAGCGCACACCAGGACCGTCGACGATCGGCCCGTCGATCGAGCCGTCGCTGGGTCCCGGCGTGTCGATCCCGCCGCCGTCGCCGGCACCGTCCCGCGTGCCTCCATCGGATCCTTTGCCAGCGGAGCCCTCGAAGCCGATCCGTCCGCAACTCGGCGCCACGAGCAATCCGGCGACCACCACCGTGGCGATCGCGACGCGCCCGGTCACCGACCGAGGCGCTTGTGCAAGAGGTCGGTCGTGATCACGGGGTTGGCCCGGCCCTGGGTCTCCTTCATGACCTGGCCGACGAAGAATCCGAACAGGCCATCCTTGCCGCTCTGGAACTCCTGGGCCTGCCGCGGGTTCGCGCCGACGATCCGATCGACGATCGACCACAGCATCGCCTCGTCGGAGATCTGCTGCACGCCACGGCGCTCGACGATCGCCGCCGGCTCCTCGCCGGTGCGATAGGACTCCTCGAAGATCTCCTTGCCGATCTTGCCGCTGATCACGCCGGTCTCGACGAGCACGACCAGCGCAGCCAGCCGCTCCGGTGGCATCGCCGACTGGCTGATGTCCTGGTTCGCGGCGTTGAGCGCACCGAGCAGCTCGGTCAGCATCCAGTTGGCGATCGTGCGGCCGCCCTCGCCGGGGTGCGCCTTCACGGCCGCGTCGAAGTAGTCGGCGAGCGCGCGGTCGCCGACCAGCGTGCGCGCGTCATCGGCCGAGACCCCGAGCAGCTTCTGGTAGCGCTCGAACCTCGGAACCGGCAGCTCGGGCAACGTGCGCAGGACGGTCGCCATCGTGGCGCCGTCGACGACCAGCGGAGGCAGGTCCGGGTCGGGGAAGTAGCGGTAGTCGTTGACCTCTTCCTTGCTGCGCATCGATGCCGACTGGCCGGCAACCGCATCCCACAGCCGGGTCTCGCGCTCGACCCGACCCCCGCTGTCGATCAGCCGGAGCTGACGCGCGATCTCGTGATCGATCGCGTTCTGGACGAACTTGAACGAGTTGATGTTCTTGAGCTCGGTGCGCGTGCCCAGCCGATCCTCACCGCGCAGGCGCACCGACACGTTCGCATCGCAGCGCAGCTGACCCTTCTCCATGTCGGCCTCGGAGATCTCGAGCCAGCGCACGAGCCGGTGCAGCGAGCGCATGAACTCCGCTGCTTCCTCGGAGCTCGTGATCTCGGGCGCCGTCACGACCTCGACCAGCGGGATGCCCGCGCGATTGAGATCGACATGCGAGACCGCACCGACGTGGGTGTTCTTGCCCGCGTCCTCCTCGAGGTGGATCCGCTGGAGCTTCACGCGCTTCACCGCGCCGTTGAGGATCAGATCGAGGTGCCCGTTCTCGCAGAGCGGCTCGTCGAACTGCGAGATCTGATAGCCCTTGGGCAGGTCAGGATAGAAGTAGTGCTTGCGCGCGAACCGCGACTTCGCGCGGATCTGCGACGAGGTCGCGACGCCGAGCTTGAGTGCGTGCTCGAGCACGGTGCGGTTGAACACCGGCAGTGCGCCCGGCATCCCCATGACGACCGGATCGGTCAGCGAGTTCGGAGGCGCACCGAACGCGGTCGCCGACGACGAGAAGATCTTCGAGCGGGTCGCGAGCTGGACGTGGACCTCGAGCCCGATCACGGGTTCGTAGTCCTCGAGCAGCTGCGCCAGCTCGGTCATCAGATGCCTCCGATCCCCGACGGGCGCTTGTCGCCGAGGCCGCCGAGCGCTTCGATCGCGGAGCCCGCGCGGATCATCGTCACCTCGTCGAGGGCCTTGCCGATCAGCTGCGCGCCGATCGGCAGCCCATCCGCGGTCAGGCCGACGGGGACGCTCATCCCCGGCAGGCCGGCGAGGTTGCACGCGAGCGTGAAGATGTCGCCGAGGTACATGTCGAGCGGCGTCGCCCGAGCGTTGAACCGGAAGGCCGAGGTCGGGGTCGTCGGGGTCAGCAGGACGTCGACCTTGGTGAACGCCTCGTCGAAGTCGTTCTTGATCAGCGTGCGGATCTGCTGCGCCTTCTTGTAGTAGGCGTCGTAGTAGCCCGAGCGCAGCGCGTAGGTGCCGAGCATGATCCGGCGCTTGACCTCGGGGCCGAACCCGGCGCCGCGGGACTTGCAATAGAGGTCGAGCAGGTCGCTGGCCTCGGCGCGCTTGCCGTAGCGAATGCCGTCGTAGCGCGACAGGTTCGACGATGCCTCGGCGGGCGCGACGATGTAGTACGCCGGCAGTGCGAGGCTCGTGTGCGGCAGCGAGACCTCGACGGTGGTCGCGCCCTTGTCGTGGAGTGCCTTGATCGTGCGCTCGAGGGCAGTGCGGACCTCGGAGTCGAGCGAGCCCGAGCCGGGCTGGAAGTACTCCTTTGGCAGCCCGATCTTCATGCCCTTGACGTCGCCGGTCGCAGCCTCGGCAAACGCGGGGATCGGCAGATCGAGCGAGGTCGAATCGCGCGGGTCGTGGCCCGAGATCACCTGGAGCAGGATCGCGGCGTCCTGGACCGTGCGCGCGATCGGACCGACCTGGTCGAGCGACGACGCGAACGCGATCACGCCGTACCGCGAGACGCGGCCATACGTCGGCTTGATCCCGACGACGCCGCAGAACGCAGCGGGCTGCCGGATCGAGCCACCCGTGTCGGTGCCGAGGCTGCCGGCCGCGAGACCTGCCGCGACCGCCGCCGCGCTGCCACCCGAGCTGCCGCCGGGCACGCGCGAGGTGTCCCACGGGTTGCGCGTCTTCTTGTACGCGGAGCGCTCGGTCGACGAGCCCATGCCGAACTCGTCGAGGTTGGTCTTGCCGACGATCAACGCGCCGGCCGAACGGAGCTTCTCGACGACGGTTGCGTCGTACGGTGGGATCCAGCCCTGGAGGATCTTCGAGCCCGCCGTGGTCGCCACGCCCTTGGTGACGAGGTTGTCCTTGAGCGCGATCGTGACGCCGGCGAGCGGCCCGGCAAACTGGCCCGCGGTGCGCTTGCGATCGATCTCGGCGGCATCGCGCCGTGCGCCTTCACCGTCGGTGGCGAGGAACGCGCCGAGCTCGCGATCGACGTTCGTGATCCGCGACAGCATGGTGTCGACCAGCCGCACGGCACCGATCTCGCCGGCGGCGACGCGCTTCGCCGTGTCCGCGACGGTCCAGAACTCGGGGGACGTGCTCACCCTTCGCTCCCACTCCGGAGATGGAGGAGGGACGGATTCACTCCGGCCCTCCGGGGAGAATCGCAGGCACGACGATCAGATCGCCATCGCGCTTGGGCGTGCCGCGCAGGGCTTCATCGGTCGGTAGCGACGGCAGCACGACGTCGTTGCGCAGCGGCAGATCCATCGGCACCGCGTGCGTCATCGGGACGACGTCGGTGGTGTCGACGCTCGCGATCCCGCTGAAGTGCTCGAGGATCGCCCCGAGCTCGCCCTGCATCGCCTCGACCTCCTCGGACTCGAGGTGGAGTCGCGCGAGCAACGCGATCTCCTCGACTTCCTTCCGCGTCAGGGTCGGCATCGTCCGCTCGCGCTCAGTCGGGAAGTGGTTGCGGTTGGAGCTCGGGCTTGCCACCGAGCCGACCGGCGAGCTCGGCGCCCATCTTGAGATAGTCGTCGGCGACGCGACCGGCGTTCGCGACATCGCCCTTCTCGAGCGCCGCGATCAGCTCGCGATGATGGATCCGGACCTTGTCGCCGGGACCCGCGAGGTTCGCGAGCAGGGGGGTGAAGCCACGCACACCGTCGCGCACGGTGTTGATCAGGAGCAGCATGACCTGGTTGCCGGTGAGCTGCGCGAGCGCGACGTAGAACTCGAAATCGAGGTCGAACAGCTCGGCGGCGCCGGAGACGAGATCCGCGCGGTCCGCGAGGCCGCGCAGCTTGGCGATGCCGTCGCGATCCTTGTTCGAGCGCGCCGCAGCGAGGCGAGCGACCTCACGGCCGAAGATCCGACGGAACTCGAGGAGGTCGCGGATCAGCTCGGGCTTGCCACCCGCGAGCGGCAGCAGGTGCTGCACGAGCTCGATGCCGCCGGTCTCCATGAAGTTCTGGACGCGGGTGCCATCGCCCTGCCGGATCCGGACCAGGCCGAGGTGCTCGAGCTTCTTGAGGGCCTCGCGCAGCGACGCGCGGTTGACGCGCAGGCGCTTGGACAGCTCGCGCTCCGGTGGGAGCTTGGAACCGGGAGGGTACTGGCCGTTGAGGATGAGCGAGCGCAACTGCTCGGCGATTTCCTCGGCCACGCGTTGCTTCTCGACCGGCTTGAGCATCCGCTGATGCGAGGTTAACCCAGCGCGGCCATTCGCAGAAGGCTTGAGGCCGCAATGTGCGGCGTGGTACCTCGAAGGCATGTCAGGCCGGGTGCTCGTGATCGACGGGGACCAGTCCCACGACGTGTTCGAGATGCTCGGGATCGAGGATGGCATCGCGCGCGTCCGGTCGCCCCTGCTGTTCGAGATCGGCGAGGAGCTCGCGGTCCGGATCGAGCAGGACGGCGGCGTCACCGAGCACACGGTTCGGGTGCGTGCGCACCTCGGACCTGCCGATGCGCAGGTCACCGAGCTCGAGCTGCTCGATCCATGACGTTCGTCGCGGACTTCGACGAGATCACGTTCGACGCGGAGCACGACGGCGATCTGGTGCGCCGGATGATCGCGCGCAAGACGTGGATCGATGCCGGCTGGGCGACGGTGATGATCGTGTTCGAGGAGCGCGCGAAGGATCGGGAGTCGTGGCGCCCCGCCAAGGTCACGCTGCTGCGGATGCGGCGGGCGGGCGAGGGCTGGAAGAAGCACGCCTCGATCACGCTGCCCGCGGTACAAGCCACCGGTCTGCGGGTCGAGCTCGAGCGTCACGCCGCGGTGTTCGCGGGTGGCGAGGGTTCCGACGAGGACTAGCGCTTCGGGCGACCGAACAGACCGCCGCCCTTGTCGCCGCCGAGCCGTGACTCGAGCACGCGAACCTCGCTCGTCGCCTCGCTGTGGTTGGGATGGACCGCGAGCACGTCACGGAAGTGCTTGAGCGCGTCGGCGTCCTTGCCGAGCATGCGCTCGACGCGACCGAGATAGAACCGCGCGGTCACCGCCTTCGGCGACTGCCGGATCGCCTTGTCGAGGGCGACCCGGGTCGGTTGCGCCGCCGCCATCTTGTCGCTCGACGCGCAGAACCGCGCCCACGCGAGGGTGGCGTGATAGTCCGCCTCGTCGGGGTTGAGATCGACCGCGCGCTCGAGCTCGCGAATCGCCGTCGTGATCTGGTCGCGCTTGAGCGCCAGCTCGCCCTTGCGATAGGCCTCCTCGGAATCGAGCACGCGCTGGGTCATGTCCTCGGCCCGCGACTGCTCCGCACGGATGGCCGCGGCGCCGCCGCGCTGGAGCACCGAGGTGTACTCCTCGCGCAGCTTCGGGTCCGAGAGCGTCGAGAACGCGGTGTTGACCTCGGCGAACAGGCGCTGGGCGCGCCGATCGTCGTCGGGGATGTCGAGCGACTTCAACCGATCGGGGTGCAGCTGGCGCGCGAGCGCGAGGTACGCGGTCCGGATCTGCTTGGCCGTGGCGTCGCGCGGGACACCGATCAGCGTGTAGTGGTCGGGGTTCGTGTCGAGCACGGCGAGGCGGGCCTGGATCAGCGCCTCGACCTCGAGCGTCTGGGCGTCGGCCTTGCGCCGTGTCGTCGGGGCCTCCGCGGGTGCCTGGGACGCGGGCTTCTTGCGACCCACCGCCGTCGGAGCATCGATGAACTTGGGGGACGGCGCCGTGGCGCGGCGCTCGGTGGGTGCCTCGCGGGGCTCGGGGCGGCGCAGCGTCGGCGCATCGACCGAATCCTGCGGGCGCGCACGTGGCGCCTTGACCACGGGGCGGGCGTGCGCCTCGACGACGCACATGTTGCAGCAGACCAGGGCGTAGACGACGGCGCGCACCATCCGCTGCTCGAGCTCCGGCGTCTCGAGCTCCATCAGCCCCGCGCCGTTCCTCAGCCGCTCGATCACGGGGTACTCCGCGTCCCCGAACCCGAACTGCGGCAGGTCGTCGTGAGCTTCCGGCTTGAGCTGGAACCAGGCGCCGAGCTGGCCGAGGTCGCCGTTGAGCCGGGTCTCGGACAGGAACTGCTTGGCACCGAGGTAGACGATCGTGCGGACGTCGAGCTCGCTACCGGGGACCACCGGCAGCGTGATCCGATCGTCGACGATGAACTCGCCCCGCTCGACGGAGAACGTGCGCGCGGCGCGCTGGGCGATCACCCGGCGCCGGAGCCGGTGCGCCTGTTCGGGGGCGAGCCGGGCCGCCTCGGCGAGGGCGTCGATCTCCTCGCGCTGCGGGGCGGCGGCCTGCTTGCGGACGATCTCGGCGACCTGCGTCGACGAGATCAGGTGACTGGTGAGGGCGACCCGGACGGCCGCGTCGGAGCCCAGGGGGGACGAGGATGCGACCACGACCCCCTGCTCGAAGGCGACCAGGAAGGGCTTGCCGTCCCCGGTCAGCGTGACCTCGCCGGTCAGCCCGCGCAGGCCCAGGGCGGCGAGCGTGCGCCCCCACGGCCGATCGAGGACGGTTCCCCGGGCAAGCTCCGTCATCTCAGCGGTCCCGCCGCCACAGGCGTCTGGTCACGTAGGCAATTGCCGCAATCGCAACCACGACCACCACGACTCCTACGAGGACCGGGTCGCCCACGGCATAGCCCCACATCCAGCAAGGATGAAAGGCCCGCCGGTTGGAGTCAACGGCCGGTGCTGGGGTAGAATTAGGACTGGATGAGCACGTCGTTTCCACTCGACGGGATGCGGGTGCGCTTCGCGGGGGCGACGAACATCGGGCGCAAGCGCGACCACAACGAGGATTCGATCTCCCTCCCGGAGAACGAGCGCCTCTGTATCGTCGCGGACGGCATGGGCGGTCACGCCAGCGGTGAGGTCGCGAGTCGGCTCGCCGTCGAGCTGATCTCCGACCACTTCGCGGAGACCGCCAAGCAGCAGACCCTGACCTGGCCATACAAGGTCGACCGCGACCTCCGGACCCACGTCAACCGGATGGTCACGGGCGTCATGCTCGCCAACCTCGAGATCTGGGAGCGATCGCAGCGCGAGCAGCGGTTCAAGGGCATGGGCACCACGCTCGTTGCTATGTACTTCCTCGATGACGCTCTGATCATCGGCCACGTCGGTGACAGCCGCGCCTATCGCCAGCGGCAGACGGAGATCACCCAGCTCACCGAGGATCACTCGCTGATCAACGACTACATCCGCATGAAGCGGGTGACGCCGGAAGAGGCCGAGAACTGGCCGCACAAGAACGTGATCGTCCGTGCGCTCGGGATGAAGGAGACCGTCCAGGTCGACATCATGAGCGAGAAGCCGCACATCGGAGACACCTACGTCCTGTGCTCGGATGGGCTGACCGGCATGATCAAGGACGATCAGATGCAGCACATCCTGATGAGCGAGCGCGATCTCGATCGCGCCGTCGAGCGGCTGATCCAGGCGGCGAACGAGGAAGGCGGCGTCGACAACATCTCCGTCGTTCTCGCGCGCGTCGAGGCCGGCTAGATGTGGCGCGTCGCGATCGTTCTTCTGCTGTGCACTGCGTGCAAGAAGCAGGAGGCCGCGGCGCCCCCGGTCGACGAGGACACGGCGCCTCCGCTGCCTCCGGTCGAGCTCAAGCGCGGCGTCGATGCGTGTTCGGCCTACGTGACCAAGGTCTGCGCGTGCACCGCACCGGCTGCGAAGGATCTGTGTGGCCTGGCCAGGGCGTTGCCGGATGCCCTCGAGGTCGCGCGGCAGGTCTCGGTCAGCCCCGACTCGAAGCGACGTGACGTCCTGCAGGCCAACGACAGCCAGCGCAAGACGATCAAGGAATGCATCGAGCAGACGGCGAAGCTCCCTGCGCTCGGCTGCGAGTAGTTTTCGATCGGCGAACGGCGCGTGGCGCGACGACGGCTACCCCGTCGAGGACGCGCCCCGAAGGATCGGGTTTCACTCAGGTGACGATGGCGTCGGTATCACCGGCTGATGCGGTGGCATTCGCCCACACGACCGTCCGCGCGATCGAGCGCTCGACCCGCGCCCCGTCGCCGACCACCGCATACGGACCGACCGTCACGCCGGCCGCGATCACGGCACGGGTTCCAATCTTCACCGGCTGGATGATCGTCGCGCTCGGATCGATGCGCGCGGTGGGATCGATCCCGCCGAGCCGCAGGCTCGGTGGATGGCGCAGCCGCGTGCCATCGAGCAGCGCCCAGTTCGATTCGAGATAGCGCTCGGGCGTCGAGTGCTCCGCGAAGTAGCCGTCCTCGTGCTCGTACGCGGCGACGCGCTCGCCGGCGCGCAGCCACGGCAAGTAGCCCTGCCGGATCGAGTCACTCTCGCCGTCGGGAAGCCGCGCGATCACGGAGGGCCGCGTGATGTGGACGCCACAGAACATGTGCTCGCCGTCGCCGAGGATGTCGGTGACGCGCGGGCCGCGGTCGTCGTGCTCGACCTTGACCGCGCCCCACTCGCGCGCGTTCGGCACGCGCTTGACCACCATCATGCCGAGGCTGGCGCCGACCCGGCGATAGGCGTCCGCGAGCGCGGTGATGTCGAGATCGAAGATCAGCTTGCCGTTGTGCGAGATGAACGGTTCGTCGCGACCGTCGGGATCGAGGAGCGCGAGCGCGTGCTTGAGCCCGCCGCCGGTCCCGAGGATGACGTCCTCCTGGAGGTACTGGATGCGCGCGCCCCAGCGACGGCCATCGCCGAGCTCGCGCTGGATCACGTCACCCTTGTGGTGGGTGTTGATCACGATATCTCGGACGCCGTGCGCGACGAGGTTCGACACGCCGTACGCGAGGATCGGGATCCCGCAGACGGGGAGCATCGGCTTGGGGCGCGCTGCGCCGAGGCGACCGAGCCGAGTGCTGAGACCGGCGCACAACAACATCGCACGCATGACCGAACGGTCGCACGCCGGTCGCGGAATGGCGAGTCGCTGTCGCGCGTCTGGTACGGTGAAGCGTGCGCATCGGTCCGCTCGATGTCTCGATGCTCGCCGACGCCCGAGCGGTGCTTGCCGCGGCGTGTGCCCACGATCGTGCTGCCGAGGTCGCCGAGGAGAAGCTGTTCGGGCCGGCGCCCAACGGGTTGCCCCGTGCCTACGGTGCCTGGCAGGGAGAGTTTCTGATCGGCGTGGCCGCGGTGGGAGGCAACCGACTGCGCGTGCTCGCTGTCCACCCCGCCCGGCGCGGGCGGGGGATCGGCAGCGCGCTGCTCACGGCCTGCGAGGACTCGGCGCTCGCCGACGGGCAGCGCACGCTGAGCACGCTCGATCAGCCGGGGAACTATCTCGCGCCCGGAATCGACGAGCGCAACGCCGAGACCATCGCGTGGCTCGAGCGCCGCCGCTGGGTCCGCGCGCGCGAGCCACGCCTCAATGTCCTGATCGATGTTCGCGGAAATCCCCGGGTCAGCGTCGAGCGTGCCGCCGAGCTGCGCGCCGCGGCCGCCGCCCGCGGCTACGAGGTCCGGCGTGCACGCACCGACGAGACCGAGCTGCTCGATGCGGTCGCGACCGAGTTCGGCGGGGCGTGGCCGTTCGAGCTGTCCTGTGCGCTCGGCTTCTCGCCAGCGGGAGTTCATGTCGCGACCAGGGACGGTGCGTACTGCGCGTTCGCCGCGCACGACGGCAACAACCGTGGCCTTGGCTGGTTCGGCCCGACCGGGACGTGGCCGGCGCATCGCGGCAACGGCCTTGGCGAGGCACTGCTCGTCGCGTGCCTGGTCGACGTCGCCGAGGCGCACCCGCAGTGCGAGGTCGCTTGGATCGGACCGCGCCCGTTCTACGAGAAGGTGGCCGGGATCGCGAGCGACCGCCGGTTCGTGCTGCTCACGCGCGCACTGTGAGTGATACTGCGCGCGTGCCGCCCCTCGTGCAGCTCGAGAACGTTCGCAAGGTCTACTACGGCCGGGCCGTCCTCAACGATCTCTCGCTCGAGATCCCCGAGGGCGAGGTGTTCGGCTACATCGGGCCCAACGGCGCCGGCAAGACGACCACGCTCAAGATCCTCGCCGGCCTGGTAACCAAGTTCGAGGGCAGCGTCCGGGTCGGCGGCAATGACGTCGCCAGGGATCGCGACAAGGCACACGGGCTGATCGGGTTCATGCCGCAGTCGTGCGGGTTCCAGAGCTGGCGCACGGTGCAGAGCGCGCTCGACTCGCTCGGCGAGCTCAGCGGTGTGCCCGCGGAGCTTCGCGCGAAGCGGATCCCTGCCCTGCTCGAACGGTTCCGCCTGCTCGATGCGCGGCACAAGAAGGTCAAGGACCTGTCGGGCGGCATGACCCAGAAGCTCGGGCTGATCCAGGCGCTGCTCCACGAGCCGAAGTTGCTCGTGCTCGACGAGCCGCTCGAAGGTCTCGATCCGCCGAGCCGCAATCTGCTCAAGGAGATCATCCGCGAGCGCCAGCAGGCCGGGACGACCGTGCTGTTCTCGTCGCACATCCTGTCCGATGTCGAGGACGTGGCGGACCGGGTCGGCATCCTCAACAACGGCAAGATCGCGACGTCCGGATCGATCCGCGCGCTCGTCACCGACTTCGGGCTGCCGCTCGAGATCGGGCTCGAGCTCTCGGTGGCGCCCGGGAATCTCGGCTACCTCGACGAGCTCGGGACCGTGACCCAGCATCGCCCTGACGAGTGGCGGATCCGGCTCGTCGACGGCACACCGTCCGATCCCGTGGTCCACGCGGTCATCGAGAAGACCCTCGCGGCCGGCGGCAAGATCCGCAAGGTCGGGCTGGTCGAGCCGAACCTCGACGATCTGTTCGCGCAATACATCGAGCGAGCCCATGCCAACTAGATCCCCCACCCGCGTGATGCTGCGCGACGAGCTGGTCGGCTTCGCGAGGTCGAAGGTCATGATCGTGCTGTGGGTCGTGCTGCCGATCCTCGCGATCGCGGCGTATCTGTTGTTGCCGCAGGAGATCACGCGATCGCGCGGCCTCGGTGGCCTCTCGGCGACGGCGTTCGTCGGGTTTCTAATGTCGAGCGTCGCCGGGACGGTCGCTGCGCTGATGGTCGCGGTCGACATCGTCAGCGAGCGCAATCGCAAGGTCTACGAGCTGTTCGTGATCCGGCCGATCCGTCGCGAGACGATCATCTGGGCGAAGTTCCTCGGCGTGTTCGCGTGCGTGACGGTCGCGTGCGTCGTGTCGCTCGGCCTTGGCATCGCGGTCGATGCGGTGCGCGGCCGAGCGCCCGGCGGCGACGAGCTCTACGACATCGTGAAGTCGCTGGTCTCGCTGATCGGTGTGATCGCGATGGCGTCGGCCGTCGGGGTCGTGTTCGGCGTGATGTCGCGGACGATCCTCGTCGCCGTGATCCTCGTGCTCTACGTCGGCCAGAACCTGACGATCGTGCCGATGCTGCCGGTCTACCTCGGCTGGTTACCGAATCAGTTCTGGCTGATCATGCTGATCACCGCGGTGCTGACCGGCCTGCTCGTGTACGGCGCGAGCGTGATGTTCCGGCGCTCCGAGCTCTAGGCGACCAGAGAACCGGGACGGCCGCACACTCCCGCTGTTACAACCTCCGGATGAAGCTGCGCTCCCTCGTACTGCTGAGTCTCCTGGTGCTGGCGCCCGCGTGCGTCAGCAGCAGCAAACACGCCAAGACCGTCGCCGAGCTCAAGGCCTCACGCGCGAGCGAGGCGGAGCTGGCCGCGAAGCTCGCCGATGTCACGCAACGTCTCGAGGCGGCGACCACGGAGAAGGCCGCGCTGCAGAAGGCGGTCGATGAAGGCACGGCGCTGACGCAGACGATGCAGGCGCGCCTCGCGCAGCTCGGGCAGAACGTCGAGGGCTTGACCAAGGACAAGGAGGAAGCGGCGGCCCGCCTCGAGGAGCTCCGCAAGCAGAAGGCGGCCGCCGATGCCCGGCTATCGACGTTCAAGAACCTGCTCGCGAAGCTGCGCTCGATGATCGACTCGGGTCAGCTCAAGGTGATCATCCGCGACGGCCGCATGATCATCGCGCTGCCGAACGACATCCTGTTCGACTCGGGCAAGACGTCGGTCAAGGCCGAGGGCAAGGCGGCGCTCGAGAAGGTCGCGCAGGTCCTGGCGACCGTGCCCGATCGTGACTTCCTGGTCGCCGGCCACACCGACGACGTACCGATCAGGACCGCGCAGTTCGGCTCGAACTGGGAGCTGTCGACGGCGCGCGCGGTCGAGGTGGTCCGGTTCCTGATCACGAAGGGCATGAACGGAAAGGTCCTCGCGGCCGCCGGGTTCGCGGAGTTCGATCCGGTGATCGCCAACGATTCCACCGAGCACCGTGCGCAGAACCGGCGCATCGAGATCGTGCTGCAGCCGAACATCTCGGACCTGCCGCCGCTCGACGACATCGCGCCCGAGAAGAAGTGATCCAGGGCTAACCCGGCGGACGCTCGAGGGTCCGCAGCAGCAGCAGATACTCGACGTTGCCCGCCGGGCCGGTGATCGGCGACTGGACGTCCTCGTGTGCGGAGAAGAAGTTCTCCGCCGCCCACGTCCGGATCTTGTCGACCGCGCTGCGCCGGATCGCCTCGTCGCGAACGACGCCCCCCTTGCCGACGAGGTCACGGCCGACCTCGAACTGCGGCTTGACGAGCGCGATGATCGGCTTGCCGACCGGCGGCCGCAGCAGCTCGGCGATCCGCGGCAGCACGAGCGTCAGCGAGATGAACGAGACGTCGATCACCGCGAGGTCGCACGGCTCGGGGACCAGCGCGAGATCGATCGTACGGACGTTCTCGCGCTCGAGCACGACGACGCGCGGGTCCTGACGGATCGACCACGCGAGCTGACCGTAGCCGACGTCGATCGCGTAGACCTTGGCGGCGCCGCGCTTGAGCAGGACGTCGGAGAACCCGCCGGTCGATGCGCCGATGTCGAGCGCCGTCATCCCGGCCGGATCGATCCCGAACGTATCGAGGCCCTTCACCAGCTTGAGCGCTCCGCGCGAGACGTACGGGTGATCCTCCTCGCGC
>JAQBQE010000044.1 GCA_028287135.1 Myxococcales bacterium | reverse complement strand
GTCGGCGCTGTGCCTGAGTCGGACCTGTCGGCGGGCAAGCAGCTCTTGGTCCGCGTGGTCGGAATGCTGAGCAAGCTCTGCCGATGATCGTGGACGTGAACGAGCACGTGGCACGTGCACGTGCACGAACGACCTTAACCGAGTGGCACTGCCGCTAGCGCTGGAGGATCAGCGGCGGTCGATCGTCGTGCTGACCGTGCGTCACCAGATCGTCCTCTTCCTCGTCGTCGAAGTAGTCGTGGTCGAGCCGCGCGAGGTGCCCCTTGATCGCGACCAGGTGGCGGCGCTCGTCATCGCGATTGGCCTCGACGACCTCGCGTGCGTCGATCGTCAGCGGCTCCTCCAGGGTCTTCGCATACATCGTGTTCGTCAGCTTCTCGCTCATCCGGATCGCCTTGAGCGCCCCGAGCGTTCCGCGCGATCCGCGAATCACCGCCAACGTCTCGCTGAGCAGTCCTCGTAGGTTGCCGCGGTCTTCCGGCTCGCCGCCAAGCCGCACGACGATCCTCGCGAGGTCGTCGACGTGCCGCTCGTGATCGAGCTTGAACATCAGGAGGTCTTCTCGCACGGCGCGATCGCTAACCTTGTCGAGCGCGATCTCGTAGGCCTTCACCGCATCGCGGTCGAGCTGCATCAGGTCTTCGAGGTCATCGATGATGTCTTCGAGCTCGTCGACATCTTCATCGGGATTCAAGGTTCCCATGGCACGAGGCTCCTTGGATCTCGACCCGTGCATCGCCGGTGCCATGCAGTGCGTGAGCGCAGCCCGAGTGATTCGGCGCAGACGGGCGCCGACGCGCAGCTGCCGGAGCGCGGGAGAGCGCCGTGCGCTCGCTATCCGAGCAGTTGCTTGACCTCGGGAATCGCGGCGTACGCCGCCTTCCACGCCGGATCGATCAGCGCATCCAGCTTGCAGCGGGCCGACGCGCGGCCGCGCTCGCGAACCATGCTTGCCCGATCGCCGGCTCCGGCGGTGGCCAGGACTTCGACGCATGCTGCGTAGACTTCTTCCTCGGAGCCCTCGAGGTAACGCTGGTGCTCGAGCATCGCCAGCGCGCGGTGCACGAGCGCACCCGCTTCCGCGGTGTGTCCGCCGTGCCGGGACAGGGCGAGCGCGTGGCGAGCGAGTCCCTGGATCTCGTAGCCGACCAGGGTCGCCTGCTGCGCCACGAAGGTTCCGTCCGCTGCATCCTCGAGCGCAGCCACCAGTCCACCGCTGCGCAGCTGGGCACCTGCGCGAGCGACCAGCGCATTGGCCTCGAGGTACCGCGCACCGAGCCGCCGGGCTTCGCTGAGTGCCTCGTCCAGCAGCTTGATCCCATCGGCCTTGCCGCGGCGGACCTCGCAGACGCCCGCGTAGATCAGGCAGTCCGCACGGCTCCACCGCGAGGCGGTGCGTCCGAGGATGTCGAGGGCGGCGGCAAACGTGGTGGCGGCGGCGTCGTAGAGTCCGACCTCGAGCTGCACGATCCCCATCACGCTGAGCGCGTCACCTTCGCGTGCACGATCGCCGTACCTGCGGCAGAGGTCGAGCGATCGCATCGCGGACGCCATCGCGGTGGTGAAGTTGCCGAGGCACATCTCGATCACGGCGACGTGGTTCGTGACGATGCGCTCGAGCCACGGATCTCCGGTCTTGTCGATCAACGCGACGACCGGCCGGTACGCATCGCGCGCGGCCTCGTAGTGCGCGCGCAGGAGGTGGATGCGACCGCGGCCGATCATCGCCGCCATCTCGTCCGCGATCGCGCCGTTGCGATGGAACAGCTCGCGCGCCTGACCGACGACGGCGAGCGCTTCGTCGAACCGGCCGAGCCGCTCGAGGATCTCCGCACGTACGCGCAGTGCCTCGCCGCGGAATCGATCGTCGCCGGCCGCGGCCGCATGATCCTCCGCGACGACGGTGGCGACCGTGGCATTCGCGTAATCGCCCCAGCGCAGCATGCGCTGAGCACGCCGGATCGCGACGTCGGCGAGCCGCGCGGCATCCCCCTCGCACAACCGCTGCAGCTCGTCGAGGTCGCCAGGATTGGAGGCCAGATCACCGATCAGGCGGTGAGCCTCCTCGCGACCTGCGAGGGCCTCGCGCCGGCGTGCACGCGACGTCGGGGTCGGCGGCGTGACCCCGAGCTCGCGCTCGAGCACCAGCGTCCGCGAGAAGCAGCCGACCGCGGCATCGGCATCCGACGCGGTGAGTGCGAGGCGGCCCGCGCGGAGCCAGAACGCCGCCGCGCCCGCGGGCTCGCCACCGCGCTCGAGGTGCTCGGCGATCACCGCGGGTGGTTCTTCGCGACCGGCGAAGAACCGCGAGGACAGCAGCCGGCCGACCCGCGCATGGCTCTCGCGCTGCGCACGCGCCGACAGCGAGTCATGGACGACCTCGCGCACGAGGCCGCGCGCGAACACCAGGTCGCCCTCGGTCGAGCCCGCGGCGCTCGCCGGCCGCACGAGGAACCCGGCCTCGATCAGCTCGTCGAGCTCGCTGCCAAGCGATTCCTCGTCGAGCAGCTCCTCGATCAGGCGGACGCGGATCGTCCCACCGAGGACCGCCGCGTAGCGCAGCGCCGTCTTGGCCTTCGGGCTCAAGCGATCGATCCGTGCCGCCACGACGTCGCGTGCCGAGGCGGGCACGTCATCGCCGGCCTCGCGCACGGCCTCGGCGAGCTCCTCGATGAACAACGGATTGCCGCCACCGCGGGCGAGCACCGCCGCGATGTTGAGCGGCGAGGCTGCATCGCCGAGGCGATCTGCGATCAGCGCACGTAGCTCGCCCCCGACCAGATCCGAGACCATCAGCACGACATCGACGGGCGGCGGGGGAGGGCCCTCGGGCCGGGCGGTCAGCACGAGGAGCTCGGGCCCCGATTGGGCGACCGCCAGCGTGTGGCGCAGGACCTCGAGGCTCGCGCTGTCCGCGAGGTGAATGTCCTCGATGATCGTCAGCTGCGGCCGATCGCGATCGGCCATCGCAGCCCGGAACGCGGCGAGCCCGGCGGAGATCCGCGGGCGCAGATCCGCGACCTCCGGGGCGCCGACACTGACGCCATCCCGCAGCTCCATCGCACGATCGAGATCGGTGGCGACCTCGCGCGCACGCTCGAGCGAGACCCCGGCGCCGGTCATCAGGTGCTGCAACCGCTGCACGAGCTGCTGGCGCGCAGCCCGTCCGCGCGTCGGCGGCAGGCCGAGCGCTGCCTGGTACAGATCGATGACCATCGCGAATGGAGCGAGGTGGTGCGCCGGGCTGGCCGCCGTCGTCACGATCCGCATCGGCGTTCCCGTCGCGGTCCGCCGCGCCACGAGCTCCGCGACGAGCCGGCTCTTGCCCGTGCCTGCCGCGCCGCTGAGCAACGCGACCAGCCGACGATCCGCGGCGATCGCCCGCTGGAACCAGACCTCGAGCTCGGCGAGTTGCGCGGTGCGCCCGACGAACGTTCCCCGTCGCTCGAGTCGTTCGCGGTCGCGCTCGTCGAATCCGCGCGGCCCGACGACCTCGATCACCTTGCTGCGTCGCGCGACCCGCTTGACCGCCGGGACCTCGCGCAGCGAGTACAGACCGCTGGTCAACCGTCCGGTGGTACCGACGAACAGCGGCCGATCGGGCGAGGCCTCGCGCGCGAGCGCTCGCGCCTCCTCGGACGCATCGGGTGGGATCCGCGCCGCACCGTCGGTACCTGCAGTGGTCGCGACCCCGGTCCGCGCGCCGATCCGGAGCACGATGCCGCCGCCACCGCCGTGCTCGGTCCCCACGTCGCGGGCCATCGCGCCACCGTCGAGCGCCCAGCCCATGGCGATCGCGACATCATCCTCGCCGGCGATCTCGAGCCCGAACGCGACGAGCAGGAAGTCATCGTCCTGCGCGATCACGACACCGCCACGCTGGTACGCGAGCTCGCCGAGACTGCGCGTCACGGGGCGGAGCGTCTCCGCCGGCGCTCCGCTCAGCAGGCCCGCGACCACGACGGTGCGCCGGCGCTCCGAGAGCACGCCGTCGCCCAGTACACCGAGATCGTCGTCGATCGGCTCGTCGTGGAGGACCTCCGCCGGTGCCGGCTGCTCGGCTTCGACCTCGAGGTCGTCGTAGCTCGTGTCGTTGGGGACCGGCAGCGAGAACCCGTGCTGGGTGACATCGTCGTCGAACCGCAGCGACGACGGATTCGCGCCGATGCCGAGCTGGAGCACCTCGTACGACGGCCGCAGGTGTGGCTCGGTGGGAACCGTGGCCTCGCGATCGCGAAAGCTCGTGTCGGGCAGCGCGTCCGCGAGCTTGCCGCCACCGACCGACGTTGCCTCGTGACCCCAGCGCGCGGAGGTTGCATCGGCGTAGCGCTGGCTGGTGACGCTCGCCGTCGGCTCGTAGCGCGCGACCACCGTCGTGCTCGGCTCGACGCTGAATCGCTCGATCCGCTTGACCTCCGCGGTGCTCTGGCGGTCCGACGGCGACTCGTTGGGGTACGGCATCGCGTCGGGAAACCCGGGCGTACCCTCACCGACCTCGTGTGGCGGGAACGGCACGTTGGCCAGCGAGGCCGTCGCCGACGGGCGCACCGGTGGCGTCAGCGCGCTGTGCGACGTCCGCGACACCGTCGTCGGCCTGGCAACGCTGACCGACGTGTGGTCGGACTGCCACGGCACCTCGGCCTGGCTCGGGCTCGACTCGAGCTCCCCGAGCCACAGCGCCAGCGGTCGCGATCCCGACAGCATGGCGGTGCGGATCAACGCGCCGGTGACGTCCGCGGCCGTGCCCCGCGCCGTCGGCTCGCGCGACAGCGCGGTCTGGATCGCGTCCGCGATCTCCCGGGGCACCTGCGGGTTCAGGCGATCGATCCGGGGCGGCACCGTCGTACGCACCGCCGACAGGATCGCCTTCAGGTTCGGTCCTCGAAACAGCGGCAACCCCGTGAACAGCTCCCACGCGATGATGCCGAGCGCGAACACGTCGGCGGCCGGCGTCGGTGGCTCGCCGAGCGTCTGCTCGGGCGCCATGTAGCGAGGCTTGCCGCGGAGCCGGCGGCGCTCGAGTGCCGAGGAGAACGTTGCGCGTGCGATCCCGAAGTCGAGGATCTTCACGTAGCCGTCGGTCGACAGCATCACGTTCGAGGGCGACACATCACAGTGGACGATGCCGAGCGAGCCCCCGTAGCCGTCGGTCTTGCGATGCGCGTAGTCGAGGCCCGACGCGACCTCCGCGATGATGTACGCGGAGACCGGAATCGGCGGCAGTACGCTACGGGCGACCGCCTGGCTCATCGCGGTGCGCAGGTCCTTGCCCTCGATCAGCTCCATCGCGAGGAACAGCTCGCCGTCGGCCTTCCCGAAGTCGAACACCTGGACGATGTTGCGATGGGTCAGCTCGACCGCGATCCGCGCCTCGTCGATGAAGCTGCGGATGAACCGGCCTTCGCGGGCCGAGCTCGGCAGGATCCGCTTGAGTGCCTGGACCTTCTCGAAGCCGGCGATGCCGACCGTCTTGACCTTGTAGACCTCGGCCATCCCGCCCTGCGCGATCTTCCCGAGGACGTGATACTTCCCGAAACGCTCGCGCAGCGCTTCCACCGTTCCGAGGGTAGCATGGGTCGTGGCCGAGCCTTCCCCCTTCGGCGAGCTCGAAACGGTGCTCGGATACACGTTTCGCGATCGCTCCGTTCTCGAGCAGGCGCTGCGCCATGCGAGCTGGTGTAACGAGCAGACCATCGACAAGCGGCTCGAGGACAACGAGCGGCTCGAGTTCCTCGGCGATGCCGTGCTCGACCTCGTGGTCGGCCACCGCCTGATGACGCGGTACCCGCAGCTCGCCGAGGGTGAGCTCTCGGTGACCCGCGCGCAGGTCGTCAGCGAAGCCGGACTCTCGGAGGTCGCGGCCCAGCTCGGGCTCGGACAGTACTTGATGCTCGGAAAGGGCGAGGAGAAGAGCGGGGGGCGAACCAAGGCGTCGATCCTCGCCGACGCGTTCGAGGCGATCCTCGCCGCGGTCTACCTCGACGGGGGGTTCAACGCCGCGTGGGACATGGTCGGCCGGCTGCTCGGTCAGCGGATCGAGACTGTCGAATTCAAGGGGTTCTACGACTTCAAGACGCGGCTCCAGGAGACCGCCCAGGCGCGGCTCAAGGCGACGCCGACCTACAGCGTGGTCTCCGAGCTCGGTCCCGATCACGACAAGCGGTTCGTGGTCGCCGTCACGATCGGCACCGACGAGTGGGCGCGCGCGGTCGGCAAGTCGAAGAAGGAGGCCGAGCAGATGGCCGCCGCCGAGGCGCACTTCCGGCTCGAGGGCAGCAATGCCGGGCAGCGGCCCAAGGCCAAGCCCAAGAAGGCGTGACGCCGTCGATCAGGTGCGGCGCGTGCGGGTCAGCGCGAGGACATCGTCGCGGCTTGGCATCGCCGACCACGGTCCGAGGTCGCGCAGCGAGAGCGAGGCAGCGGCCGCCGCGAGCTCGATGCAGCGCGCGAACGGCAGCTCGCTGAGCAAGGCCGCTGCGAACGCGCCGTGGAACACGGAGCCGGCGCCATAGCTGTCGAGCATGTCGTCATTGGGGAACGCGGGGCAGCGGGTGACCTGTTCGCCGTGCCGACCGATCGCGCCCTTGTCGCCGAGCGTGATCACGACGGCGCGCGGTCCCATCCGCAGCAGCTCGTCGAGCGCGTCGGTCAGCTCGCCGCGAGGGGCGAGCTCGCTGGCCTCGCGCTCGGACGCGATCAGGATGTCGCACGCGCCGATCAGGTCCGCCGTCCCGTCACGCAGCTCGCTGACGTCGAAGATCACCGGCAGCTTGCTGTTCTTCGCGATCTCCGCCACCACCAGCTGATCGCGCGGCTCGCTGCCATCGATCAGCAGGGCGGAGGCACCCGCGAGCGCGGCGCGCGGATCGCTCGAGACCGGCTCGCCGCGGTCGCCGCGGTAGTGCGCGTGAAGCTTGCCGTCGCCTGCCACGGTCACCAGATCGCAGGCGCTGGTCCCGATCGCGCGCAGGAGCTCGGTATCGATCCCGGCGTCCCGCAGGGCGGAGCGCGCGAGCTGCCCGAGCAGGTCGGCACCGTGCGATCCGACCGCACGCGCACGGCACCCCAGCCGCAGGGCGGCGCGGAGCGCGACCGCGATCCCGGGGGCGGGAGTTGTCGACAGAGCGGCCAGATCGACCGCCGCGGCATCGACCCCTGGCAGATTCGGGCCAAGACCGGAGATCGCGACACCGATCCGCCCCAGTCCCACCACGAGAGGCGCTTGAACCACGAGGCATCATAACTCAGCGAACGCACGTCGCGGTGGCATGCCGACGCCCCCCTGAAAGCCGGTGCGACATCGCGCGATTTGGATGGTAGCGTGCCCCCCGACGTGGCTTTCCGCTCGACAGGACCTCGGTCCGGGCAACGCTCGGGCGAGGACGACGGTCCTAGTAGCGATCCGCCGGGGGCAGACGCCACGGTGGACCGTTGCCCCGAGATCGGGGGGGACCTCATGAGCGAGCTCGTCGAAACCGTACCCAGCGTTCCGCCACCCAGCCTTGCCGAACCGCGTCCGCGGGTGGCCGCAGCGCTCGCCGATGACGCCCAGCTGATCGAGGCCTGTCGGCGCGGCGAGGCCCGCGCGATGGAGGTCCTCTACCATCAGTACAAGCGCCGGGTGTTCGGGATGGCGCACCGCATCGTCGGCGCCAGCGACGCCGAAGAGGTCGCCCAGGAAGTGTTCGTCCGGATCTTCCGCGCCCTCGAGCGGTTCCGCGGGGACTCCGCGCTGTCGACCTGGATCTACCGGCTGACGGTCAACGCATCGCTCTCGCACCTGGCGAAGCGCGGCCGCCGTCACGAGGTGGGCGACGACTCGCTCGGCGAGCTGCCGGCCCCGCCTGCGCTCGAGCGTGACCACGGTCTCGCGGCTCGGATCGAAGCGGGCCTCGCGCAGCTGCCGCCCGGCTATCGCGCGATCCTCGTGCTGCACGACGTCGAGGGGCTGTCGCACGAGGAGTGCGCGCAGATCCTCGAGTGCCGGGTCGGCACCTGCAAGTCGCAGCTCCACAAGGCGCGCGCTCGCATGCGTGAGATCCTCGGCCCCGACATCCACGGCGAACGTGGTGGTAAGGATCGCGCATGAGTTGCGAGGACGTCCGCCCGCGACTGACCGGCTATCTCGACGGCGAGCTCGACGCCGATCGCGGCAGCGTGGTCCGTGGCCACCTGCGCGAGTGCGCGGCGTGTCGCCAGGTCGCAACGGACGAGGCGGCGCTTCGCGATGGCCTGCGGCAGCTTCCCCACGTCGATCCTCCACCGAGCCTGTGGGCCGGCGTGCAGGCGCGGCTCGCCGAGGCCGAGGTCGCGGATGCCCGGCGGCCGGCGTGGCGGCGTGCGCTCACCCGCTGGCTGCCGTCGGCGCCTCGGTTCGCGGCGGGCACCCTCGTCGCGGCGACCGCGGTCGGTGTCCTGTGGTGGCGGTCGCAGCGCGGTCCCGACGGAGACGTCGCGACCCAGCCCGAGCCGACGGCGATCGCGACGGCACCGACGACGCCCAGGATGTCCCAGACCCATGTGGTGGTCGCAAGCGATCGCGGCGAGCCCGACGTCACCGCCGATCTCGCGGGCGAGGCCGGTCGGGTGACGGCGAGCTACGGCGATGCTGCCGAGGAGCTGCTGGCGCTCGCCGGCGAGGTCCGCGGGCAGTGGACCGAGGAGCAGCGGACCGCGTTCGATGCGCGGGTCGCCGAGCTGCGCGGCACGATTGCTTCCGCGGCGGACGGCCACCCTCGCCAGCGGGCCTGGCGCGACCTGATCCGCTATCTCCAGAACGCGGTGGTTCGCGACGAGATCGCGTTCGCCGGAGGCGGCCAGTGAGTCGCGGGTCGCTCGCCATCGTGTGTGCGCTCGCCGGCGTGGCCGCGGCCGAGGCACCGGCCCAACCGACGACACCTGCGCCCTCCAACCCCGGTCTCATCGAGCGCTCGCGGCTCGAGGTCCAGCCCGGCGGTCGCGCGATCCATCAGCTCTCGATCGAGAACCCCCTCGGCGACGTCAAGATCGAGGGCTACGACGGCACGTCGATCCAGATCGAGAGCCGCAAGCAGGCTCCCGACGAGGAAGCGCTCGACCGGCTGCGGATCTCGCTCGTCCCGAACCCCGACGGCACGGTCCGGATCACGACGACCGCCGACGGCGGCAAGGAATTCAAGACGCTCGGACGCAGCCAGGTCCGGATCGATCTGCTGATCCGCGCGCCCCGCGATGCCCGGATCACCGCCGCGCTCAGCGCGGGTTCGCTCGAGGTCAACAACATGGACGCCGGAGGCGATCTCGGGACGTCCTCCGGGCCGATCTCGGTACGCAATGTCTCCGGTGGCGTCTCGACCCACTCCGTCAGCGGCGCGACGTCGATCACGCAAGTGTTCGGCTCGGTCGATGCCCAGACGATCTCGGCGAACCTCGATCTCGACACGATCGGCGGCGAGCGGCTGATCGCCTCGGCAAATCGCGGACAGATCGCGGGGCGCCGCGTACGCGCGCGCGATGTCGAGCTGACGACGGTGACCGGCAAGATCTTCCTCGAAGCCGAGACCTCCCTGCGTGGACGGCTGGTCGTCTCGAGCCTGCGTGGCGATGTCGACGTCAAGCTCCGCCGGCAAGGTGCGATCTCGATCCGTGCCCGCGGCAGCAAGGTCAACCTCGGCAGTGCCGCGGCCAATGCGAAGACCCAGCAGGATGGGTGGATCTACAGCCAGCTCGGGCAGGTCAATGGAACATCGGCACCTGCGTTGATCGAGCTGCGCTCGCGCTACGGCTTGGTTCAGTTCGCGATCATCGAATAGGGTGGTAGGCTGGATCATCCATGGATGATCCCGTGCCGCTGCGGGTCCGCGAATACGCCGAACAGGCGGTCGCGTACGTGCGCAATGCGCTCGGGGTCACCCTCGAGTACGACAGCGATACGCTGCCGGTCCTCGATCACTACCTGCGTACGGTCGACGCGGGCACGAGCGGGCAGGCGGCGACGCTCCAGCTCGTGATCTCCACCGCAGGTGCGTACTTCGGTGAGGTCGTGCGCCGCCGCCTCGGCGGTCGCTGGGAGCTGTCCACCGAGGATGTCGAGTGGCGCATCGTGCTGCCGACCGGGCTCAACTTCGCCCCGATGGGGTTTGTCGCAGCGGCGATCGCGCAGGCGGACCTCGATGACCTCGACTCCGAGTTCGACGCGCCCGCGCGGATGAAGCCCTACGTCCAGCAAGCGCTCGCCCGGATGGGCGAGGTCTCGCTCGAGGAGTACTACTCGCTGTGCGGTCGGCTCGACACGCTCGAGCACGTCCACGAGGTGCTCGTCGCGGTCGCTGCGCAGATGATGGGCAACGCGCCCGACGACGAGATTCCCGAGACGATCAGCGACGAGCCGTCCGGCAACGTCAACTAGATCCGACGGCGTTGGTTCTTGAGGTGGTGCCCGTAGAGGGTTATGCCTCTGCAATGGCCAGGGGGACCACACGCTCGCCGTCGCAGAACGCCTATCGCGGATCGATCGGCAAGACCCAGACGACGACGCTCCACGTCACGGGGGGCGGGGGCGAGATGGTCTCGGCTCAGGTCTACACGACCGTCGATGCGGTGAACGATCCCGAGCTGGTCGAGCGGCTGCACTCGGACGACCCGGCGCGCGCTCTCAACGTGGTGCGTACCGACGGTGGCGACGTGATCAAGGTCGCGGTGCCCGTCGTGTACCACGACCCTGCGGCCGAGCTGCTCGTGCTGGTGCTCGCCGATGCCCACCGGCACCGCGAGCTCGACGAACGGATCAAGCTGCTGGAGCGGATGCGCGACGACGACGCGCCGATCCCGCCGTACGCGAAGGAGTTCGCCGTGGTCTACGGACCGGCGGGGCTTCGCAGCTACCTCGAGCGCCGCGCCCAGGATGCTCTCGAGACCGCACGAACGCAGGACGCGACCCGTGATCTCGACAAGCGGACCAAGGACCTCGATCGCCGCGCGAGCGAGCTCGAGACCGCGCAGAAGGAGCTCGAGGCCGCCCAGAAGGAGCTGTCCGTCGCGCACGGCGAGCTCGAGCGCAACCGGGTCGAGCTCGAGAAGCTGCGCAGCGAGGCGCGCAACCGCGTGATCGCGGCGGTGCAGGCGGTGACCGACATCGAGGTCGAGGAGCCGACGTCGATCGCGCGTCCACCGTCCGCGAACGACGACGAGACCCGGCCGGTGGCCAAGGACGAGCTCGACGAGATCGAGGAGAGCCTCGCTGCGCTGATCGAGGCTCCGCCGATCGTCGCACCACCCACCCTCGCGGCCGCGCCGCGCAAGCGCTCAAACAGCGAGAACTTCGAGGCGGTCGCGACCGCCGTCGTCGATCTGCCCAAGCACAAGACGAACGGCGTGCACCACGCAGTGCCGATGGAGATCGAGCTCGATGACGAGACGACGGGCGCGGCGAGCATGCCGCAGGGCTCGTCGATCGTGCCGCAGGGCTCCGATCCGTTGACCACCACGACGACCTCGCAGACCGACGATGGGGCCCCCGATAGCTGGTTGGACCAGGCGAGCGCGCGCGAGACGTCGAGCGTGGTCGCGGTGCCGAACGGTCCGGTGCGGATCGTCCTGGTCGCTGGTGAGCAGCTCGCTCGCGGGCTCGGCGGCAACCTCGACATCCGCGTCCTGCTGCATCGGACCCAGACGTATCCGGTCGTCACGCTCGTGATCGGACCACCGCCGGCGCTCCGGGTCACGAGCACGACCCAGCTCGCGGTGATCCCGCTCGATATCGCGCTCGACGCGCATCGCGCCGTCCTGACCTCGCTCAGCAAGTCCTTCGAGCTGACCGTCGATCTGGTCGTTCGCGGGCGCCGGATCCGGCGCGCCAAGCTGACGGCACCGCTCGCCGAGAACGTTGGCTACATCGTGCGCGCGGCCGACGATCACCTGCGTGGGTTGACGTCCTCGGGGGATGCGCTGCCGTCGTTCGAGCGCGGTCGCGACCTGGTGCTCGGTGCCGGGTTCGATCTGCTCGGCAGCGAGCACCCGGATGCCAACGAGTTCCGCGACGACAAGCTCGCGCAGCTCGAGACCGCACAGCACCTTCGTCGCGCGATCGCGATGGCGCGACGGTTCGCGCGGCCGTCGCGCGAGGACTACCTCGTGTGCACGCGGGGCTTTCCACTCCCGCGCTGGCGCGAGCTGCGCCGGCACGTGCTCGAGAGTGCGGTCGCGTGGGGCCTGTGGATGGGCCCCGAGCTCGCGCAGGTCGCGGTCAGCGAGGGCCTCGCGCGGTCTCGCCGGGATCTCGTGATCCGGCTCGATCGCGGCTTCGAGACGCTCAAGCGTCATCCGACCGCGTTCGATATCGACGGCGAGGCGGCCGACGACAACTACAAAGCCCTCAGCGAGGAGGCGAGGGCGCTCGGCGTCGAGCTGACCCGCGCCGACCCCAACCCGGCCGGCCGCAACGGCGTGACGGTCACCAGCGAGGAGGTCTCGCAGGTGTCCGGATCGATCGGGCAGACGCCGGCCACCGGGGTCCCGAAGAGCAAGTCCGTCGAGGAGCTGATCGCGGAGCTCGACGACCGGCAGAAGCGGGTCGCCGCGGCGATCGAGCTCAGCGATCGCGCGGATCCCCGGGCTGCCGCACCGGTGATCGCGGCGGTCAGCAAGATGAGCCGCGCCGAGGCCGTGCGCGTGCTCGGGATGAGCGTGAAGTTCGGCGATGCGGCCGCTGCGCCGCTGACCGAGGGCCTCGCGAGCAGCAAGGGGTTCTTGCGCCATGGCTGCGCCCTCGCGCTCGCGATGCTGCGCACCGAGGACGGCACCCAGTCCGTGATCGAGCTGCTGCTCAGCGAGCCGACGGAGATCTGGCGCGAGGTCGCACGCGCGATCGGACAGGTCGGACCGATCGGCCTGATGCCGCTTGCGAGTAACTATGGCCGGCTCGGTGAACGCGCCACCCCCCAGGCTGCCGAGCGGGTCGCGTGGGCGATGGCCCACATCGCGGTCCGCGGCGGCAAGGTGGCCGTCGAGACCATGGCCGGCGGCCACAGCGTGGTCGCGCCGGTTGCCAAGCAGGCCCTCGAGCTGCACGCCGCGGCGGCCAACGACCAGGTCCGGGTCCGGCCAGGCGTCAACGGCTCGCAGGTCGGCAAGGATGTGACGGTCAATCGCGCGTTCTCACGGAGATTCTTCGAGGCACTGGAGCAGGGCCTGCCCGACGCGGGTGCCGCCGAGCTCGAGGCGCTCGATGCCTCGAGTCCGATGGAGCTGCTCGACGAGTCGGACCTGGTCGACGACGACGAGGCCGAGCTGGACGAATCGGATCTGATCTCGACCTGAGCTGTCCAGCACCCCGGCGCGGGCTCGGCGCCTCGAACGAGCAGGTCACAGCCGCAAAGCGCTGACGCAGGGACACCGCGAGGAAGGTTTCGAGTATGCTAGGTCCGCTGTAATGAGGATCGGCATCTTCTCCGACGTCCACGCAAACATCGAAGCGATGACTGCGGTGGTTGATGCGTTCCGGTCGGAGCGGATCGACAAGTACGTCTGTATCGGCGATGTCGTCGGGTACGGCGCCTCGCCGAACGAGTGCTGCGATCTGATCCGCAAGCTCGCCTCGTTCACGATCCTCGGCAACCATGACGCCGCCGTCGCCGGCCGCATGGACTACTCCTACTACTACGACGCTGCACGCCAGGCGCTCGATCTCCACTCGCGTCAGCTGACGCAGGAGAACATGGTGTGGCTGCGTAACCTCCCGTATGAGGTCCGCGAGGGCGACGTCACCTTCTGCCACGGCTCGCCGATCAACCTCGAAGAGTTCGAGTACATCTTCTCGGTCGAGCAGGCCACGCGGTGCCTCGACATCTGGGATGACCTCGGCGCGGTGACGTTCATCGGCCACTCGCACCTCTGCAAGTCGTTCGCGCTCACGCGCGAAGAGGTCTACGAGGTCGTCGCGACCAAGTTCACGATCCGCCCGGAGCACCGTTACATCATCTCGGTGGGCTCGGTCGGCCAGCCGCGCGACTACGACAACCGCGCGAGCTACACGATCTACGACACCGAAGAGAAGGTGTTCGAGTTCAAGCGCGTCGCGTACGACATCGACACGGCGGCGCAGAAGATCTTCGCGGCCGAGCTCGAGCGAAACTTCGGCAATCGGCTGTTTCTCGGCGTCTGATCGCAGCTAGCGGCAATGCTGGTCAGTTAGCGGGTTCCGTCGTCGTGCACGTGCACGTGTCACGTGCTCGTCCACGTCCACGGACTCGGTAGCAACCGGGCTGAAGCACGGCCGATACGTCCGGCATGCTCGACTACG
>JAQBQE010000039.1 GCA_028287135.1 Myxococcales bacterium | reverse complement strand
CGCCGCAGGAGAAGGCGCTCGCCTTCATGTTCTTCGACATCGCGTCCTGCGTCGCTGGCCCGATCTTCTAGCCAGAGTCGCTCGCAGTCCGGTGGGTCCGCACGCGTGCGGACCCTTCGTCGTTTCGGGCTTACTTGACGGGCGTCGGCGGCGCGGGCTTGGGCGGCGCGGGCGGCTTGAGGCCACCGTTCGCGGCCTCCATGAACGAGCGGCCCTCGAAGATCACGCCCTTGTCGATCTGAAGCGTCGGCGTGTGGAGGTCGCCCTTCACGCGGCCGGGCGCGTGGATCTCGATCGACCGCTTTGCCTTGATGTTGCCGATCACGGTGCCCTGGATGATCACGACGCCGATGTCGATCTCGGCCTCGACGACGGCGCCCTCGCCGATGACGAGCGTGTCCTCGCTGAACACCTCACCCTTGAACCGTCCGTCGATGCGGACCGTCCCGTCGAATGTGAGCTTGCCCTCGAACGTCGCGTCACGACCGAGCAGGGTCGTGATCTCGCCCATCGCCTGTTGCTTCGCTGTGGCCACCATGAGGTCGCGACGCTATCACTGGATCGGACCGACGCACGACGAGATGTCGAAGAAGATGAAGGCGAGTGCCTTCTCCTGCGCGCTCAGCGGCGTCATCGAACACCCGCTCGGGAAGGCCGAGCCCGCCGGCGACGTCGATCCCGACGACACGTGCATGTCGGAGAACACGACCTTGCCGCACCGATCGGTAGCCGGAGCTTCATTCGGCGTGGTGAACAGGAAGTCCTGAATCCCGGTCCGCCCCGCCGGCGTCGACTGCAGCGGATCGACGTACACCCAGCGCTCGGCCTTCGTGTTGTCGATCGACTGCACGACGTAACGAGGCTCGTTGACCTGGATCTGGTCGCGGATCGTCGAGGCACCGACGTTCTGCAGCCAGCTCGCAAACTGCATGCCCTTGGGGTTCGAGACCTCGTCGACGAGGGTCAGCTGCGTGGTGTCAGGCTGCTCGGCGGCCATGTTGAACTCGCCGATGCTCGGCCAGACGGCCGGAGCCTGAACAAAGGTGTCCGTTGTCACCTGCGTCGCGCCCTCGAGCCAGATGTTGTGCCAGTGCGACATGAAGATCCGGCCGCCGAGGTCGGCGTACTCCTTGACCGCGTTCAGCGCCGCCTGCGGCTTGGTCTCGGGGAACTGCGCGCCCTCGCACGAGAAGAACGCGATGTCGTACTGCTTGAGCTTGTCGACCGTGCTCCACAGCGTGGTCGCGTTGTTGAACGGTCCCGCGCCGCCGGCCCAGCTCGCGACGAACGTGCTCGCACCGTTGCCGTTGAACAGGTTCACGGCGCCCGGCGTCGCCGCGGTGTCGGTCGTGAACTCGCTGTCTGCGATGCCGAGCTTGCGGACCAGACACTCGAGGGCGTCGGCACCACCGGTGGTGATCGCGATCTTCGGCAGATCACCTTCCGCCCGGCTCTTCGGCAGCGTGGTCTCGGTGATCGCGAGCGGCACGTCCTGACAGGCAGCGATGTTCGGCAGCTTGATCTGGCGCCGCCACTTGCCGACCTGGATCACGAGCGGCACGTCCGTCGTCGCCGGGACGTCCTTCAGCGTGAAGTGGCCGGTCTCGTCAGTCGCGGTCTGCGTGTACGCGCCGCCTTGCAGGCCGTTCGAGCACTTGTCGCATAGCGCGCCTGCCGGAAGCGGCCCCGGATCGCTGACCGGGATGTACACGTTGACGCCGTACAGCGGCAGCGTCCCGTTCGGAGCGTACACGGTTCCGGACACGCTCGTCGGTGGCAGGCCCTTCGACGCGCAATCGACGATGAAGCAGCCAAGCCCCTCGCACGCATCGTGCTGAAGCGCGGCGTCGATCTCGAGATCGTCCTCGGTGGGCGTGTGTCGCTTGCAGGCGGTCAGCGCGAGCGCGCCGGAGAGGAGAACGAACAACGTGCGCGCGCGACGGCCCATGAAACAAATGATATCAGCCCCGGGTCGAGGGAGAAGCATCCGTCGGCGCGGGACCGACCAGGCACGTGAGCACGCTCACCGCTGGAGCTTGGCTTCGATCGTGATCTGGCCGTTCGCTGGCCACTCGAGGTTCTGGACGAACGGCTGGTAGTCCTTGAGTCGGAGCTCGACCGTCTTCGACGACGGCATGTCGAGATCCGGGATCGTCGTGGGCGTCCGCCCGACGTTTCGTCCGTTGATCTGCACCTCTGCGCCGCCCGGGATGCTGTTGATCACCAGCTTTCCGGTGACCGGCTTGAGCAGCGCCATGACCGGGACCTCGGTGCCGGTCTTCGGGACGTCGACGGTGTCGGTGTAGGGCTTGTGCCGGGCAAGCTCGACGCGAACTTCGTGACGGGTTCCGACCGGGACGTTCTTGATCGTGATCGGCGTCCTGTCCGACATCCGCGTACCGTCGAACACGACCTCGGCGCCCGCGGGCACCGACTCGATGAATACGCTGCCGACGGTAGGCGCGGTCTCCCGCGTCGAGCGAACCACGAAGAACGTGACCGCGGCGGCGATCGAGATCGCGACGATGCCCGCCACGATGTAGGTGAACCATCGGCGATGCGCGCTGCCGAGCTTGTACTGCGACGGCATCTCGTCGACCTCGAACAGGCGCATCTGACCGGTCAGCGTCATCGGCGTCGGGGCCGGCTGGAACTGATACAGCGCCTGGGGCGACATCGGCTGTTGCGGGTACGCCTGCGGCTGCTGCGGATACCCGGGCGGGTACGCCTGGTACGGCTGCTGCGGATAGCCCGGGGGATAGCCCTGCGGCGGATAGCCAGGTTGCTGCTGATACTGCGGCGGATACCCGGGTTGCTGCTGATACTGCGGCGGATAGCCTGGCTGCGACGGATAGCCGGCGGGAATTCCGGTCGGCGGCGTCATCGGCAAGCCCGAGGCATCTGCCATGTACCCGGTGGCGACTTGCTGCTCGGCAGGCTGCGGTGCGTGCTCCTGGTGAGGACGCGGCACCGGCATCGGCTCGTTCGCCTGCTTGTTGACGATCTGCTGGAGCACGTTGGGCTGCACCGGCACTCCGCCCTGGGGCGTGCGCTTGGAGGGGCGCGGCTTGCGGAGCTCGCTGACCGCGGGCGCGTGGATCTTCGCGGCGAGTGCGGCGGGCGGTGCGGCGCGGCGACCCTTGGCAACGCGCGGCTGATCGCTCGTGAAGTCGCGCGCGACCGTCGGTCCTTCCTCGTCCTCGTGGTCGCTGGCCTCGTCGTCGCCGACCTCTTCATCGCTCGTATCGTCGGTGTCGGGGCGCGGCGCCGAGGTCGAGATCATCGTGGCATCGACACCGTCGTCGCCGTCGAACGTGTACCCGCCGTGCGACGCGGGGTTCGTCGTGATCACCGTGTTCTCGCCGATGTTGTCGAGATCGTCCTCGCTGACGAAGCTCGGCCCGGGCCGCGACGGTGCCGGAGGTGGTGCGGGCGGGACCAGCAAGCCGCTGCCCTCGTCCGCCGGGTTCGGCGGTGCCGGCGCGATCTCGCGGGTCTCCTCGTTCGGCTTGCGCCGTTGCGAGGGGCGCACCGGCGCCGCGGCCGGGCGGGCGGCGGGCTTCGGCGCCGACATCCGTGCGCCGAGATTTCCCGACGGAGGCAGCTGCGCCTGACCGGGAACGACCGGCGGCGGTGGCTCGGTCGGCGCGTGCGCGCGCGTGCGATTGCCCGGCGCATCGTGCGCGATGTTCGGCTTGGCGCCGACGACCGGCTTGACCACCGACGGAATCGCGCCGGCGCGCGGCGCTGCGGCGGGTGCGGGGCGCGCGCTCGGCGCGGGACGAAGGATGGGCGCGGGTGCCGGAGCCGGAGCCGGTCGTGCAGGTGCCGCGCGTGCGGCGGGCTTCGCGAGCTTGGGCTTCTCGAGCTCGTCGAGCCGGAAGATCACGCTGTTGTCGTCATGGATCTCGCTGCGATCGTTGACGAGGTCCGCGGTGTCGAGCGTGAACGTCGCGTTCGAGCCGTCGTCGACGAAGTCGATGTCCGGCTCGTCGGCGGCGATCTGCACCGGATCGCCGAGGACCTTCTTGATCAGCTGCGAGAGCTTCGCGGCGGTGAACACCGGCGAGTACGCGTGGAGGAAGCGCTCGAGGTCGCTCGCGAAGTCACCGGCGCTCTGGTAGCGCTCGCCCGGCACCTTCTGCAGCGCGTGCATCACGATCTTCTCGAGCTGCGGAGGCACGCCCTTGCGCAGCGTGCTCGGCGGGGCAATGTCCGCCCTGCGCGCCATGTCGAGGAGCTTGTGCAGATCCTCCTCGAGATAGAGCATCTGCCCCGTGATCATTTCGTAGAGGACGATGCCCGCCGAGAAGATGTCCGAGCGGTGGTCGATCTTGTCGCCCCACGCCTGCTCGGGGCTCATGTAGTAGTACTTGCCCTTGATCACGCCGACCGCGGTCTGGCGCGCCTTCATCGTCGCCTTCGCGATGCCGAAATCGACGAGCTTGACCTCGCCCGAGTAGGAGATCAGCACGTTCTGCGGCGAGACATCGCGATGGACGATGCCGAGCGGCTTGCCGGAGTGATCCTTCTTGCGGTGCGCGTGATCGAGCGCCGACGTCATCTCCTTGCCGATGAAGGCGCAGACATCGAGCGGCATCTCGAAGTCGATCTCCGAGCCGCGGCGCAGGATCTTGTAGAGATCCGCGCCGTCGACGTACTCCATCGTGATGTAGTAGGTCTCGCCGACGCGGCCGAGGTCGAACGTCTGGGCGATGTTGCCGTGCGTGAGCTGCACCGCGATCTTCGCCTCGTCGACGAGCATCTCGATGAACTGCTCGTCCTCCGCCATGTTCGGATGGATCATCTTCAGGGCGACGTACTTCTCGAACCCTGCGATGCCCTTGGTCTTGGCGAGATGGATCTCGGCCATGCCGCCGACGGCGATCTGACGCACGAGTCGATAGGGCCCGAACTGACGCTCAGCCATTCTCGATCCCCTGCCCCGCCGCGGTCTCCGGCGTCGGTCCCTGCTTCAGTGCCTCGGCGCCGCCCGGATGGACGAACATGCCGACCAGCCGGAGCGGTGTCTTGGCGCCGCGATCGAACGTGCACACGACCTCGGTCGCGATGCCGTGCGCGACGTTGACGACGTAGCTCGCTGCCGCGTTCGCGACGAGATACAGCCCGAGCCCCGCGCCGTACGTCTTGCGATCGATCTGGTTCGGCGAGTGGATGCACTTCTCGATGTACGAGAGGATCGTGTTCTTCGCGAGCCGGCCGAACCGATCGCGGACGGCGACCGCGAAGTGGGTGTCGGTCGCGGCATACCGGATCGAGACCGGCCGTGGCGTCGGCATGTCGCGGCGATCGTGCGGATCGACGTCCGCGAACACCGGCTTGCCGTCGGCATCGACCGGCGCGTCGTACAGCGCATTCATCAGCAGCTCTTCGCAGACCTGGCCGATCGCACTGCGGACCTGACGGCGGAGCTTCGACTGCTCGGCGAACTGCAGCACGGTGTCGATCGCGCGGCCGCGGCCGTCGAAGTCGCGCAGCCGCACGTAGTGAACGGGCGTCCCGGCGGGCAGGTACTTCTCGATCCCGAAGATGTCGCCGGTCAGGAGCTTCTGCGCGGTGACGAACACGCCATGGTCGAGCTCGTCACCGACGACGACGTGGTTGACGCGATCGTCGTGGAGGTAGACGGTCAGATCCGAGAGCGTGGCCTTGGGCGTCACGATCGTGACGTGCGCGCGGTCGCGGAGCTTGGGGACCAGCTGGTTCAGGGCGCCGACATCAGCGTCGGTCGCCGAGTAGAAGACGTAGCGGTGCGGGATCAGCTCGCCCGCGATCGACTCGACGCTGCGAGCAGCATCGACCTCGGCACCAGCGCGCTCGAGCGTCGCGACGATGCGGCGGAGCTGATCGAGGTCGCTCGAGATAGCGAGGACGCGCCGTTTCGACAAGGTTCCCCGGGGGGCTGTGACCGGAGGTCCCAGCGCCAGACAGCATACCGTATCGGGCGCCCTGCCCGGTGTAGGTGTGGGGCCTGAGTGGCCTCAACTAGTACTGATAGAGCGCCGAGACGTACGCGCGGAACCCCTCCGAGGGGTTTGGCAGGTACTCGAGGTGGGGCTCGTAGTCGAAGTACACGTCCGAGAGGTAGTAGTGCCCGACGAGGGCATTGTAGACGGTGGCCCGGACGAGGAGCTTGGGCGTGGGCTGGTAGGCGAGCCCGAGGGTGAGCTCGGCGATCGGCGGGAGGCGGTCCAGGACGAGGTCGGTCGCCTGGACGGTGACCGGGCTCAGGGGTTCTCCCATCTCGTCGAGCGTCGAGCCGCGGTACTCGACCAGCCGGTTGGCATCCTCGGCGGCGCCCGTGACCTTGAGGTTGGTGGTCGCCGACAGCTTGGTGCCGATCAGCGAGAACACGGTCGCGAGGTTGAACCAGTGCTCGGGCAGGTTGCGCAGGCGACCGGTGTCCGCCGTGTTGCCCCGCAGGTACGTGTAGCCGAGCTCGATCCGGTGGCCGCCCTGGACGTAGAGCTTGCCGAGGAACTCGACCGAGGCGAGATCGCGATCGGCAGAGTTGCGGTAGTTGCCCGAGTTGATCGCGATGTAGTTCTTGATCCGGGTGTAGCTGCCGTCGATGCGGAACGACAGCTCGCGGATCCGCCGCTCGCCCTTCCAGATGCGCGCGTTGACCTCGGCCTGCGCGGCATCGGAGGTCTCGACCTCGAGGTTCGGGTTACCACCGATCTGGACGCCCTCGCCGTTGGATGCGGTGTTGTTGAACACCGGGGGCCGGAAGCCCTGAGCGCCGTTGAGCTTGACGTGCCAACCCGGGATGAAGTTCCACACCACCGTGGCGGCGATCGTGGTGTTGAGCGGGTACGAGATGCTGCCGAGCGAGTCCGGCGCGACCTGGAGGCGACCGCCGAGATCGAAGATCAGCTTCCTGGTCGGCCGGTACTGCGGATTGACGTACGCGCCGAGCACGGTGCGATCCGCGGGGAAGGCGAACGTCAGCGGACAGTTCTCGATCGGCACGAGCCGCATCTGGTCGGCGTCGTAGCTGCGGGGGCAGAGAACCGGCAGTCGCGTCAGATCGTACGGCGCCAGGACCTCCGACTGCGTGCCCTGACCCTGGCGCGACCGGTTCACGGTGTCGGGCTTGAATTCGTTGAACGCCTCGGCGCCGTACAGCACCCGGATCTTCGGTGTGACCTCGACGTCTCCATCGATCGCGCCGCCTGCTCGATAGCTCGTCAGATCGGACTTGAACGCGAGGCCGCCCTGGATCAGCGACGAGGGCGAGAGGACCTGCAGTGGCTGGAACCCACGAACGAACTGCATCAGGTATGCGCGTGCCGTGATGCCGGCCTTGTCGTCGGCAAATCGGTTGCGATACTCGGCGACCGCGTAGCGATCGAACACGTCGTTGCGGTTCTTCCGGCTCGTCTTCAGCGGGTCGTGGCAGGTCGGATCGCTGAGGTCATCGGGGCAGCGCGCGTCCTCGGCCAGATCTTCGCGACTCGGGTTGCCCGACAGACCGGCGGGGACGTACCGGCGGCCGAACGGCGCCGAGATCCGCACCTGGAGCTTTCCGTACGTGACCTTGCCCGAGAAGCTCGCGATCAAGGACTGGGCCTGATCGGAGCCGACAAGTGGACCGTAGATGTTGGCGGAGTTCGGCTGCGGCAGCGCACCGTGGAACAGCAGCATCGGGAACTTCTGCTCGGGCCCCTGATAGGTCTCGACGCTGCCGTGCACGAACGCCTTGAGCTCGCCGCCGAGCATGTCGCTCTTGCCCGCCATCACGTAGGCGCGCGCCATCATCCGATCGCCTGCGCCATGACCGAGCGAGCCGCCGGTCTCGATGCCCTCGATGTCCTCGGCGTCCTTCGTGATCACGTTGAGGATCCCGAGCAGCGAGTTCGAGCCCCACAGCACGCCACCCGGGCCCGTGATCATCTCGACCCGCTTGATCAGCTCCATGGGCTGATGGCGCATCGAGGACGGGATGTTCACGAACGGATCGAACAGCGAGACGCTGTCGTGCAGGTACTGCACGGCTTGTCCCTGGCCGCGGACGAGCGGGATCGGGAACCCGCCATTACCGAGGCTCGACCGGCTCCACCCGGGCACCGTGTCGAACAGCGACGGCAGATCCTGGAACTGGCGATCGCGGATCTCGTCGGGCGTGATCACGGTGACGATCGCGGGTGCCTCCTGCACCGTCGTGATGCCCTTCGCCGCGCTCTGCACGATGTTGGCGAGATCGAGATCCTCGTCGGCGCCACCGGTGATCGGATCGCCTTGCTCGATCACCACCGTCGGGACCTCGACGTCGATCACGGTCGGCGCCTGCGCGTGTGCCGTGCTCGCAGCGAGCACGAGGAGGAGTCCGCGCTTCACGGCGCACCTCCCTGCTGAGCTTTGATGAAGTCGATGCGCTCGTTGACCGCGTCGGTCGGGTTCGCCCCTCCGAGCGGCCGATCGGAGCCGATGCCGACGGCCTGGATCTGCTGCGCGGCGACGCCCTGCGTCGTCAGGTAGTCGAAGATCGCGCGCGCGCGGAACTGGGCGAGCACCTTGTCCTTGCGCTTCTGCGCCTTGATCGCGGCCGCGCCCTTGGCCTTGGTGCCCAGCGGAACGTGGACCTCGACGCGGATCGTCAACTTGCGGTTCTTGATGATCGAAGCGACCTGCCCGAGCAGCTGCTTGGCCGGTGCGGTCAGCATCGCGCCACGGAACACCACGGCCGCGCCCTTGAGATCGATCCGATCGGGGCGCTCCTCGGGGCCGGTCGTGCCGCGTACGTCGGGGCAGCCGTCGTCATCGTCGACGCCGTTGACCGTCTCGGCATCGTTCGGGCAGCGGTCGCCGGCGTCCGCGAATCCATCGCCGTCGTTGTCCTGATCGAGGCAACCGTCCTCGTCCTCGAAGCCGTCGCGGTCCTCGCCCTGATCCGGGCAGCGGTCGGCAGCGTCGCGGATCGTGTCGCGATCGTTGTCGTCCTCGCGGCAGCCATCGCCGTCCTCGAAGCCGTCCTTGTCCTCGGGCTCGTCGGGACACTGATCGTCGGTGTCGGCGATGCCATCGCCGTCGTTGTCGAGATCAGCGCAGCCGTCCTCGTCCTGGTAGCTGTCCTTGTCCTCGGCCTCTTCCGCGCAGCCGTCGACGGAGTCCGGGATCCCGTCGCCGTCACGATCGGCGCGCCCGGGGGCCGACGCGCCGGCGAGCTGCGGCGCCCAGATGATGCCGGTCGTGAACCGGAAGTCGTGGCCGCGTGCGCCGCCCTGCCCGGTCCCGACCATGATGCTCGCGGTGACATCGGCCGAGACGCGCAGCATCGAGCCGAGCGTGACGAGTGCGGTCAGGTCGCCCTGCTTCGCACTGCCGAAGTAGTCGGCGTCGTCGATCGTGCTGCAGCGCGCTCCGCTGTACCGGCGGCACGAGCCCCACGCCACGCTCTCGGGCAGCGGGATGAATGCCTGGACCTCGGCAGCCACGGACACCCGCGGCGTGACCTCGTAGATCCCACCGAGGCCGGCCACGAGCTCGGACCCGACATCGAGGACGACCTGCGCATCGGCCTCGGTCGCCATCGGATCGGCGGCGTCGTACGCCTCGAGCACGCTGCGCTGCCGGATCCGTGCGCCGAGATTCCCCACGACCCGGGTCGCGCGGATCCGATCCTTGCGCCAGTCGAACGCGAGCTTGGGCTCGAACACGAGGTTGCGATCGCCGAGTAGCATCTCGTCCTCGCCGAACGGCAAGAACACCGAGCCGATCGCGGTCAGCGCGATATGGGAGCCTGCGAACAGCGCGACCTTCACGCCGACGTGCGCATCGAGCGGACCCGCGATCCCGTCGCCGAGGTACGCCGCATCGTTCGAGGGCGACGCCGATGGATCGATGTTCGACAGCGGCCGCAGCCCGATCAGTCCGGTCGAGCGCGTGGCGATGTTGCCGCCGCCGAGATAGCGCCCGCGCTCGCCGTAACCATCGGCGGTCGCCGTGCGATACGCGGCAACGTCGATCCCGAGCGCGATCCGATCGGTGATCGACAGGCCGAACGCCATGTCGAGGGTGACGACGTAATCGAGGATCCGATCGCGACTCGCGTCACCGACGCCCGGCACCGCGATATCGACCGGTGACGTGCCGTACCCGAGCAACGCCTTGAACGACAGATCGCGCTTCGGCATCAGCCGGGCGCCCTCGACACCGAACACACCGTTGGCGTCGTACGAGCTGCGGAACAGCGCACCATCGACGCCACTGGTCGGCTCCGCGGCAGCAGTCGCTGCGACGGTGACGACAGCAACGACGAGCGTGCTGTTCAGAGCGGACACGTCATGCCGGCGGCGTTCACGGGACGCAGGATCTGGATGAACACGATGCCCTGCAGCGTCACGCCCGGATGTCCGGACCACTTGCACGTCGCCGGCAACGCACCGACGCCGCTGTAGCCGCCGTCGGCGAGCGACGCGCCGGTGATCAGAGCCGTGCCGTTGGTGCCGGTCGCGTTCTGCGCGACATCGATGGTCTCGCGCGTCTGCTGCGCGGGCTGGAAGTAGAAGTCGTTCGCCATCACGGGACCCGACATCTTCACGGCGGTGACGCCGGCCTGCGTCGCCATGCCGGTGCTCGCCGCGCGAAACACCATCGCGTACATGCCGGTCGCCAGCGTCGGGCCGCCGGACATCGCCCACTTCGACGTGGTCGCCGGCTTGACGACGAACGCCTCGAAGTTGCTCGTGCGGGTATCGACCATCTTCGCCGTCGCCACACCGACCGCGTTGGTGACGCCCATCGGGCCACGCTTGGTCGGATCCGCGTCGTCGATGCCGAGGCCGATGAACGGGCTGGTGCCCGGCTCGATGTCGGGCACGCGATAGCGGCCGCAATCATCGATGTAGACCGCGCCCGTGGTGCGCGGCACCGCGGTGGCAGGACCGCTCGCGAACTCGACCGCGTCGTACGCGCGGATGCCGAGCGAGCACGGACCGTCGGCCGTCGGCGTCGCCGGGCACTGCATGCCGACGGGGTTGGTGCCCTGGACCAGCGCGTTGGTCTCGAAGTCGTAGAGCTGACCGCAGATCGTCTGCTTGCCGGCAGCGGGGGCCGGGCACGCGAACGCGCCGGCACATCCGGCGATCGTGCCGGTGCCGATGCAGGTCGTGACGCCGGTCTCCGGATCGGTATCGGGCACCGTCGTCGCGGGATCGCACTCGGTCGGCGGGAACATCGGCACGCACTGATCGCCCTGCAGCTCGGTGAACGGGCCGCACCCCGCGGTACCCACGACCTCGTCGGCAGGGACACACGTTCCGTCGCGGTCGATCGTGCCGTCGCCACACTCCGTCGACGTGCAGCTCGACCCTCCGGTCAGCGCTGCCACCCCACAAGCGATCATGATCCATCGACGTTGCATGACGCTCCTCAGAAGTGGACCTCGTCCCCGCCGAGGTCGGCGAAGATCGCGAGGTCAGCGGACAGACCGGGAGACGACGTGCTCGTGAGCTCGACGTGCATCACACCGCGCGTCGGCATGGTCGGGCGTCCATACATCAGGAGGGTGCCCGGTCCCTCTGTCCCGTCGAGCTGCCAGTACAGCGCGAACGCATCCATCCCGGTCAGATCCTCGTCGACGAAGAACTGCGCACCGCCGACCGGTGCGAGGTTGACCGGGTTCATGCCGTCGACCATCCCGCGCGTGGTCCCTGCGAGCGGCGCGGTCAGCACGCGATCGGTGCCCTCCCATAGCTCGGGATCCGCGGCCCACGCGGCCTGACACGCGGCGAACCGGCGAGCGTTCGCATCCTCGCCGCTGCACATCGCAGGTGGGATGCCATCGCCGGTGCAGTCGGCGGCGACCGCCGCGTACTGGCTGTCCGAGTACGAGGTCACGACCTTGATCCCGCTATCACCACCGAGCGCGGTCACGTTTGCCATCCGCTGCGCGGCGGTGGCTGCGTCGATCTTCTGCTCCTCGGTCGCGGTGTCCGGAGGATTGCGGTAGTCGGGGATCCCGGTGTCGATCGCGATCTGCGCCGCGAACTGGCTGACGTGGAGACCCGGATGCGGGACGTGGTCGCCGACATCGATGAAGCATGGCGACTGCAGATCGACGATCGGGTGGATCTCGAACCGATCGATCTCGAACAACCGATCGCGATCCTCGGCGGTCTGGATCGCATAGAGCGTGTAGTGCGCGTTCGAGGGCAACTGGTTCGGGCGCGGCACCGCGCCGGGGGATGCCTGTGCGGGCGTGCTCGGTGCGAGATCGAGCTGGACGTTCGAGCCGCGAAAGCCATCGACGCAGCCACTGACCGAAGCCAGCGCGAGCACGACCACTGCTCCACGACGCACGACGTGCGACCCCATCCAGCGCGGATGATAGCCAGCGCCTGCGCAGAATGTCTAGAAGGCGCTCGTCACGACCGACTGCGTCGAAAACGCGCGCTCACCACGACCACGCGCGGGCGGCCACGGCGCCGCCGGTTACCGGGACGACGGCAAATGGCGGTGCGGCTGTGGGATCGGGACGGCGACCATGAACCAGCCACCACGTACCAAGTCCGAGCGCGACGGCACCGGCCCCGAACGTGGCGCCGGATACGATCCAGCTCGAGCGTAGAGCGCTGACGATGCCGACGCCGACCAGAGCGGTGCCGACGCCGACGCCCACCAAGCCCCGCGTCCGCGTGCGCTCGCGCGTCGCGGTGTCCACCAGCGTCGCCCGCACCCAGCGCTCCTCGACGGCGAGCTGGACGCGACGGCGCCAGAGGTCCTTGCCCGGCGCCTCGACCTCGACGACGTGCACACCCGGGGCGAGCCGGAAGCCGCGCGCCGTCATCTCGGGCCCGGTGTGGACGTCGCCCGACGGTGCTTCCGTGCCGTCGATCACGATGCGGGTGGACGTCGGCGGGCGGACCGCGACGACGAGCTGGCCGGTCGCGCGCGCAACGACCTGGTCCGTGCTCACGTCGGGGGCAGCCGCCGCGGGATCCGCGATCAGCTCGACCTCGACATCCGTCACCACGCCGGCGAGCGCGTTGACCGTGACCTGCGCGGGCAGGAAGCCGCTCTTCGTCAACGCGAGGTCGTGCGAGCCCACGGTGATCGGCCGGGGCTCGAGCGGTGTGGCGCCGTACGCGAGGCCGCTGATCGTGACGGTCGCGGCCGGGACATTCGTGGTCACCGCGATCGCGGCCTTGTCGCCGAGCTCCTGCGGATAGGCCGGTCGACCCGCAGCGCGGCGACAGTCGTCGTGCAGCTTGATCGTGTCGGCGATCTCCTGCGAGCGCGGGTTGAGCTCGATCGCGGTGCGCGCCGATCGGATGCAGTCGGGGAACCGACTCTCCGCCTGCGCGACGGCCGCGAGGAAGCGATGCGGGCCCGGCAGCTTCGGGTCGAGCCGGCTCGCGCGCTCGAGGTACGTGCGAGCCTCCGCGAGCTTGCCGAGGCGGAACGCGTCGACGCCGGCCTGGAACTCGCGCGTGACCTCCTTCGAGGGAGCCGCCGCCACGGAGCTCGCCAAGGAGATCACGGCGAGCGTGACGGCGAGCTGCACGGGCCTCACCTCACCATCGTACTACGACCCGGCTCGATGTCTCCGCGCGCAAGGTGTGGTCGAGCATGGCCGCCCGTAGTCCGTCTGCGCAGAATCTCCACGATCGCACGACACGTCCTCCACACCCGCTGCGCTGTCGCTCGGTACCTCGATGGTTGAACGGTGCAGGAGGAATCATGTCTGTCACTGCAGAGACTCGCGCGGCAGCCCGTGGAGGCGTCCGATCGCCTGACCCGGCGTTCCGACGAGATCGGGCAGCTCGCGCGTGCGGTCGAGGCGATGACCGAGGAGCTCGAGCGCCGCGCGCGTGATGCCCGCACGCTCGCCGCCGACATCAGCCACGAGTTCAAGACGCCGCTGACCGGGATCCGCGGTGCCGCCGAGCTCCTGCGCGACGGTGCTGCCGATGACCTCGAGGCGCGCGAGCAGTTCCTCGCCATGATCGTCGATGACACCGCGCGACTCGATCGACTGGTCTCGCGCCTGCTCGAGCTCGCCCGCGTCGAGGACGATCGAGGCTCCGCCCTGCCCGTCGATCTCGCCGACCTCGCGCGGGCCTGCGCCGCCCGTGCATGGCCCGTCCCGGTCGAGGTCACGTGCGATCGCGAGGCGACGATCCACGGCCGTGGCGCCGCGATCGCGTCCGCGATCGAGAACCTCGTCGCCAATGCCACGCAGCACGCAGAGGCTGGGACCACCGTCCACCTGGTCATCGAGCGGCGCGGAGCCGCGGCGGTCCGCGTGATCGTCGCCAACCATGGACCGGCGCTCTCGGTCGCCGCGCGAGCGAAGGTGTGGGACCGGTTCTACTCGACGCGCCACGCCGACGGAGGCAGCGGCCTCGGCCTCGCGATCGTGCGCTCGGTCGCCCTCGCGCACGGAGGCACCGTGGGGGTCGACTGCGCCGACGGGATCACCGCGTTCTGGTTCGATCTCGCGGCGAGGGCGTGAGCCGGAGCGCGCTTCCGGTTTCGTCATCAGTCCAGCGTCGCGCGTGGAATGCGCAACCGGAACCGCGCCCCACCTAGCGGCGACGCTCCGGCATCCAGGCGACCATCGTGAGAGATCGCCACCCGGCGCGCGATCGCGAGGCCGAGCCCCACGCCGGCCCGGCGAGCCGCGCCATCCGCGCGCCCGGAGGATCCGCGGTGGAACGGTACGAACAGCGACTCCGCATTCGCGCCCAGGCCCGGGCCATCGTCGTCGACCATGACGACGACTTCCGAGGAGCTCGCCTCGAGACTCACCTTGACCTGGCCGCCGCGCGGCGCGGCGATGATGGCGTTCTCGACGAGGTTGCGGATCGCGGTCTCGAGCATCACCGAGTTTCCTTCCACGCGATCCGACGTCTCGTCGACCGGTCCGACGAGCGAGACCCCTGCGCCCTCGGCCGTTGCCGACAGCTGCGCCACCACCGCGTCGACGCAATCGACCAGGCGGACCTTGATCCGCGCCGCCGGTGCTTCGGCACCGGCCCGCGCGAGTGTCAGGAGTCCTTCGACGAGCGCGGAGAGTCGTCGAAGCTCCTCGAGGCCGGTGCGCCCCGCCGCCTCCCATTCGTCGGTGCGGCGTGGATAGCGCAACGCGACCTCGAGCTCCGTCGCCATGATCGCGAGCGGCGTGCGCAGCTCGTGCGATGCATCGGCCGCGAAGCGAGCGAGCGCACCGAACCCATCGTCGAGACGGACGAACAGGTCGTTGAGTGCGACCACGAGCTCTCTCAGCTCGTCGTCGCGCGCGGGCATCGGCAAGGTACGGCGGAGGTCGTGTGCGGTCGTCTCGCGGGCGGCACGGATGGCGTCCTCGACGGGTCGTGCGATCCGTCGACTCAGAACCACGGACATCAGCCAGGCAGCTCCGATCGCGAGCGGCGCGGCGATCGCCATGGCGCCGAGGATCAGCTCGATCGCCTCGTCCCGGAACGAGTCGCCATCCGCCATCATGACGTCCATGTCGTCGAGCCACACGAACACGAGCGAGCCGACGACGAAGAGCGCGAGCGCCAGCAGCGTGCTCGCGACAGAACCCACGAGGAACCGATGGCGGATCGACCGGCGGGCCATCACGTCACCTCGCGCGCGCGGTAGCCGTAGCCGCGTAACGTCTCGATCTGCAGGCGCGCGCCCGCCAGCTTGCGCCGGACGTGCGCCACGTGCACCTCGACGAGGTTGGTGCCTGGATCGAAGTCGTATCCGAACGCGTCGCGCAGGATCTCGCGTCGCGACACGACCTCGCCGAGTCGCCCCACGAGGAGCTCGACCAGTGCTCGCTCGCGTGGCGACAGCATGACCGAGCGTGCCCCCACCTTGACGAGCGGCTCTCCGGTCACGAGCTCGAGGTCGCCGACGCGAAGTCGTCGAGGTGTGGTCGGCTCGGCCCTGCGCAGGGTCGCGCGCAACCTCGCCAGGAGCTCCTCGAACGCGAACGGCTTCACGAGATAGTCGTCGGCGCCGCTGTCGAGCGCGCGGACCCGCTGGTCGATCGCGTCGCGCGCGGTGAGGACCAAGATCGGAACGTCACTCGACCGCCGGATCTCCGCGATGACCGTCTGGCCGTCGCCGTCGGGGAGTCCGAGGTCGAGGACGATCGCCCGCAGTCCACCGGCGGATGCGCGTGCGAGCGCCTGTTCTCCGGTGCCCACGGCCACCGCCGTGAAGCCGTCCTCGTTCAATCCCTTGACGAGGCTCGTCGCGAGTCGGACCTCATCCTCGACGACGAGGACGATCACCGGAGCCCGTGCCCGCGCATCCCGAGAGTCTGCCAGTACGTGCGGGTCGTGGCTCGCGGCATCGGCATCTTCATGAAGACTTCATCCGCAGAGCGATGTCCGGGCGTTAGCGTGTCGGGAACGCCATGACCAAACATCGAACGCTCGTACTCCTGTTCACCGTCTCGGTCGCCTCGCTCCCGGCCATCGCGGGAGCCGACACGGCGTGTCCCGCGGTGGTCACGGACGCGGCCAAGAAGGCCTTCCCAGACGCGACCCTGACGAAGTGCACCGCCGAGGACTCGATCTTCGAGGTCAAGCTCCAGAAGAAGGACAAGTCGATCATCGAGCTCGACGTCTCGGCGAAGGGCGAGATCCAGCAGATCGAGGAGGTCGTGCCTGTCGCGGCGGTACCGGGCGCGGTCACCAAGGCCTTCGCCGCTCGGTATCCCAAGGCGACGATGCTCAAGGCCGAGAAGCAGACCAAGGCCGACAAGAGCGTCAGCTTCGAGGTCGCGTTCAAGGTGGAGAAGACGGTGAAGGAGGCCACGTTCAAGGCCGACGGTACGTTCGTCGAAGAGGAGTGAGCTCCGCATGCGAGGACATCGCACTGGGGTGCCCGCTGCGATCGCGCTGATCGCGGTCGTGGCCTGCGTTCCCGAACTCCCGAAGTCGCGTACGTGGATCTCCGACGAGGTCGCCGGTCGCACGGGCGCGGGGCTGAGAACGCAGCGCGATCGCGAATTCGCGCTGCCTCCGGGGCTTCGAAGCGACGACTCGCTGACGATCGACGAGGCGATCGCGATAGCGATCTGGAATAACGCCGCGTTCCAGCGAGAGCTTGCACAGCTCGGGATGGCGCGCGCGGATCTCGCCGAGGCAGGGGTGTTGCCGAATCCCGTCGTGACGCTGCTGTTCCCGCTGGGCGCCAAGCAGCTCGAGCTCACTGCAAGGCAAGCGCTCGGGGCGATCTGGCAGCGGCCACGGCGCGTCGCCGCCGCCAGCAAGGATGCCTCCCGCGTCGCCGAGACGCTGGTCCAGCGTAGCCTCGACGTCGCTCGCGATGTCCAGCTCGCCTACGCGAGCGTGCTGCTCGCCGAACAGCTCCTCGCCACGGCGCGCGAGGCCGCCACGATCTGGAGCGGCCTCCTGAAGCTCGCCGAGGCGCGGCTGCGGGAAGGCGACGCGAGCCGACGCGAGGTCGAGTCCGCGCGCGCCGACGCGCGGTCCGCGCACGTGCTGGCCGAGCAGGCGGTGACCGACGGCGAGCTCGCCGGGAGCGTGCTTCGTGTGTTGCTCGGTGCACCACCGGGCTTCGCGCTGAAGCTCGAACCATGGCAGCTGCCGCCCATGCGCGGCGATGTCGCGGGATGGACTGCCATCGCGTTCGAGGCGCGCCCGGACCTGCATGCGGCAAAGCTGGCGGTGGAGGCGGCAGGCGAGCGGGCCGGGCTCGAACGTCGGCGGATCATCGAGCTCGTCGGGATCTTCGACATGAATGGCCCAGGCCGCGAGACCGGGCCCGGCCTCGAGCTGCCGCTGCCGATCTTCGATCAGCGCCAGGCCGGGCGGATGCGTGCACGCGCGGAGCTCGAACAAGCAAGCTGGGCCTACGTCGGTCTGCGCCGGCAGATCGTCCAGGAAGTCGCCGACGCGCACGCGCGACTCGTTCGTGCGAATGCCGCGCTCGTGCAGTGGACCGCCGATGTGCTGCCCGCACGCGCGGAAGCCCGGCGCCTCGCGTTGCAAGGATTCGAGAGCGGAGAGGAGTCCCACCTCGTCGTGCTCGAAGCGACACGTGCGCTCGTCGACGCGAAGCGCCGCGTGGCCGAGCTCGAAGCGGAGCTCCGACGCGCGCATGCGGAGCTCGTGCGTGCAACCGGAGGAAGAAGTCATGCAACGTAAGCTGCTGCTGGTGCTCGGGTTGACGCTCGGGTGCAGTTCCCCCGACCAAACGGCTCCCCCCGCCGCGCCCGCGAAGGTCTCCTCGCCGGTGAAGGAGAGCGAGCTGACGACGGTCGCGCTCACCGAGGATGCCGAGCGCCGGCTCGGGGTCCGGACCGCGAAGGTCGAGCGCAAGGAGGTGCCGCGAACCCGAACGTATCCGGCGCGGATCGAGGCCGTGCCGGGAAGTGGTACGTCGATCTCGGCTCCCGTCGCGGGCTTGCTCGTCGCATCGAGCTCTCTGGTCCCTGGAAAGAAGGTCGAGCGCGGCGAGGTCCTGTTGCGGCTCAAGCCGCTCGTCGCCGCCGAAGCCGACGTGCTCGCGCGGGGCGAACGCGATGTCTCGGTGGCGAAGTCGCGGGTCGAAGCGGCGCGCATCCGAGCCGAACGACTCGCCACCCTCGCCAAGGACGGCGCGACCAGTCAGCGCGCCGCCGAGGAAGCCGCCACGGAGCTCGCCGTCGTGAACGCAGATCTCGTCGCGGCCGAAGCTCGCTTCGCGCGAATCCGGCAGAATCCGTTCGCGTCGGATGTTTCGCTGCCACTGCGCGCGCCCGACGCCGGCACCGTCTTGCGGCTGACCGCGTCACCAGGTCAGGTCGTCGCCGCAGGCACGCCGCTCGTCGAGATCGCGCGTGTCGATCGCGCGTGGGTGCGCGTCGCCGTGTACGCGGGAGACCTCGACACGATCGCGCGCAAGGAGCCGGGGAGCGTGCTGCGGCTTGGTAGTCACGATGTCCGCGGGATCACGCCGGTCGAGGCTCCGGCACTCGCCGATCCGACGTCGGTGAGCGTGGAGCTCGTCTACGCGGTCGAGAATGCGGACGCCAGGTTCCTCCCGGGACAGCGCGTACTCGCGACGCTACCGATGGCGGGTGTCACGACGGGACTCGTCGTGCCGGTCGCGAGTGTGCTCTACGACGTCCACGGTGGCGCCTGGGTCTACACGACCAGCACGCCGCACCTGTTCACGCGGCGGCGGGTCGAGATCCGGGACGTGATCGGAGGCCTGGCGATCCTGGACCGCGGGCCGGAACCCGGAGCTGTGGTCGTGACCACGGGTGCATCGGAGCTCTACGGCGCGGAGTTCGGGTCCAGATGATCCGCTGGATTGTTGGCGAGAGCCTGAAGCTGCGGGTCGCCGTGGTCGGGCTGGCGATCGTGTTCCTCGTGGTCGGCAGTCGTGAGGCTGCGAAGACGCCGATCGACGTGTTCCCGGAGTTTGCCCCGCCCCTCGTCGAGATCCAGACCGAGGCGCCGGGTCTGACGAGCGTCGAGGTCGAACAGCTCGTGACCGCACCGATCGAGACGGCGCTCGCGGGGACGACCGGCCTCGCGACGTTGCGTTCGAAGTCGGTGCCCGGCCTGTCCTCGGTCGTGTTGATCTTCGAGGAGAACACCGACCTCATGCGCGCGCGTCAGCTCGTCGCGGAGCGGCTGCAAGTCGCCACGCACGATCTGCCGAACGTCGTCGCGGCGCCGACGATCGTGCCGCCGGTCTCGTCGACGAGTCGCGTGCTCAAGATCGGCCTGACCTCGAAGCAGCTCTCACCGATCGAGCTGTCGACGCTCGCCCGCTGGGTGCTTCGCCCGCGCCTGATGTCCGTGCCGGGGATCGCGAACGTCGCGATCTGGGGCGAGAAGCCGCGCCAGCTGCAGATCCTCGTCGCGCCGGATCGTCTCGCGGCGAACCACGTCACCCTCGCTCAGGTGATGACCGCCGTCGGCGATGCTGCGTCGATCGGGGTCGGTGGGTTCGTCGATACACCGAACCAGCGCGTCGCCGTTACGCATCGCCCCACGATCCGCTCGATCGCGGACCTGGGCGACGTCGTGCTCGCACAGGCGAACGGGCGCAGCGTGCGAGTCTCCGAGGTCGCCGACGTCGTTGAGGGCTCGCCGCCGGCGATCGGGGAGGCCGTGATCAACGGCGGGCCCGGGCTCCTGCTGATCGTCGAGAAGCAACCGACGGCCAATACGCTCGACGTCACGCGCGGCCTCGATCGTGCGCTGGTCGAGCTCGCACCCGCGATGCGTGACGTCACCGTCGATGCGGGGATCTTTCGTCCCGCAACGTTCATCGAGACATCGATCGACAATCTCGCGCGCGCGACGATCGTGGGCTGCATCCTCGTCATCGTGATCCTGATCGGCTTTCTGTGGAGCTGGCAGACTGCGTTGATCAGCGTCATCGCGATCCCGCTCTCGCTGCTCGCCGCGGTCGTCGTGCTGAAATGGCGAGGAAGCTCGGTCAACACGATGGTGCTCGCGGGGCTGGTGATCGCACTCGGCGAGGTCGTCGATGACGCGATCATCGACGTCGAGAACATCGTGCGCCGGTTGCGCGAGGCCCGCGCGACGGGCGATTCACGCTCGCCGCTGGCGATCGTCCTCGAAGCCTCGCTTGAGGTCCGCAGCGCGATCGTCTACGCGACGATGATCGTGCTGCTCGTGTTCTTGCCGGTCTACTTCATCCCGGGCCTCGCCGGTTCGTTCTTCCGTCCGCTCGCCGCGTCGTACGGACTCGCCGTGCTGTCGTCGATGGTCGTCGCCCTGGTCGTGACACCGGCCTTGTCGTTGTTGCTGCTCCCACGCGCGAAGCTCGCAGAATACGATCCGCCGCTCGTCCGCCTTCTCAAGCGCGGTTACCGTCGCGTGATGCCGGCGATGGTCGAGCGCTGGCGTCTCGCGGCGATCATCGTCGTCGCACTGCTCACGCTGACAGCGGGTGTCGCGCGCACGCTCGGGCAGGAGTTCCTGCCGAGCTTCAAGGAGAATGACTTCTTGATGCATTTCGTCGGCAAGCCGGGGACGTCGCTGCCCGAGATGGAACGCATCACGACGCTCGCGAGCAAGGACCTGATGGCGATTCCAGGCGTGCGGAGCTTCGGCGCGCACATCGGCCGTGCCGAGCTCGCGGACGAGGTGGTCGGCATCAACTTCACGGAGCTGTGGATCAGCGTCGATCCGAAGGCGCCGTACGATGCGACGGTGGCCAAGGTCGAGGAGGCCATCCGCAACTATCCAGGTCTGTACCGAGACGTGCTCACGTACCTGCGCGAGCGAATCAAGGAGGTGCTGACCGGTGCGAGCGCCACCGTCGTCGTCCGGATCTACGGTCCGACCCTGGAAGGGCTCCGCGAGCGCGCGACAACGATCGCCGCGGAGCTCGGCAAGGTTCCCGGCGTCGCCAACCTCAAGGTCGAGCCTCAGGTCGAGGTGCCCCAGCTCGAGGTGCGGCCGCGCGCGGAGGTGATCCGCGAGCTCGGCATCGGGCCCGGCGAGGTCCGGAGGATCGCGACGACCCTCGTCCAGGGCATGCGCGTCGGCGAGATTCACGACAAAGGGGCGATCGTTCCGATCGTCGTGCGAGGGATCGAGCTCATCCGCAACGACATCGAGGCGATCCGCCGGCTTCCGATCGAGACCCCGGGCGGCACGATCGTGCCGCTCTCGCAGCTCGCCCATGTCGACCTCACGTCGTCACCGAACGTCGTGCAGCGCGAAGCCGGATCGCGCAGGATCGACGTGACCTGCGACGTCGCGGGTCGTGATCTCGGCACGGTCGCGAGAGAGATCGAGGCGAAGGTTCGGGCGCTCCCATCTCCCACCGGCTATCACCCGCAGCTCCTCGGCGAGTTCACGGCGCGACAGGAAGCGCGCAGCCGGCTCGTGTGGCTCGGTGTGTTCGCCTTCTTCGGGATCGTGCTCGTGCTTTATCAGGACTTCCGGTCGGTGCGGCTCACCGCGCTCGTGCTCGTCACGCTGCCGTTTGCGCTCGTCGGCGGCGTCGGCGCGGCCGTGCTGGCAGGTGGCAACCTCTCGCTCGGTTCGCTCGTCGGATTCGTGACCGTGCTCGGCATTGCAGCGCGCAATGGCATCATGCTCGTCAGCCACTACGGGCATCTGGAGCAGCATGAACGGATGCCGCTCTCTCGCGACCTCGTGTTGCGCGGCTCCGAGGAGCGGCTCTCGCCGATCCTGATGACGGCCCTCGCGACGTCGCTCGCCCTTGTCCCGCTCGTGATCAGCGGCAACCAGCCGGGGCACGAGATCGAGCACCCGCTCGCGGTCGTGATCCTCGGAGGCCTCGTCACCTCGACGCTGCTCAACTTGTTCCTTCTCCCCGCGCTGTACCTGCGGTTCGCGCGTGGACGGGGGGCGGGGACGCAATGATGTCGCCGCACGGGTGCGCCCCGGAGCCGCGGCGGTCCGCGTGATCGTCGCCAACCACGGTCCGGCGCTCTCGCCCTCGCGCACGGAGGCACCGTGGGGCGTCGACTGCGCGAACGGGATCACGGCATTCTGGTTCGATGTCGTCGCAAGGCGTGATTGAATCCCGTGGAATGATGTCGGGCGTCCGTGCGTTGCGTGCCAGGATGCATGGTGGACCCGCGCTGGCAGCGGTCGTCGCCGGCCTGCTCGTGGCCGGGTGCCGCGAACCTCGGGACAACCCGAGCCCGGTGGTGCTGACCCACGAAGCGTACGTCTGGCAGCGCGCCTGGACGGGTGCGGTGCGCGAGGCGGTGGCTGCTGCGCCGCCCGAGCTGAGCGGGTTGCGCGTCCTCGTGCTCGAAGTCGACGACGGCAAGCTGTCGTGGCCTGAGGTCGCCGAGGCGGGTGATGCCGGGATCGAGGCGCTCGTCGCGACCCACCGGCCGGTGACCGCGGTCGTTCGCATCGCTGGCTCTCGCCCGATCGCCGGATTGTCGCTGGCGCCCGTGCTCGCGCGGCTCGACGTGTGGCGGAACGCCGGTGTCCACGTCGTCGGTGTCGAGATCGACCACGATTGCGCGACGGCGGCGCTCCCGGAGTACGCGGCCTGGCTGAACAGCGCCCGGGTCCCGGCGCCGCTGCGCTGGTCGATCACGGCGTTGCCGACCTGGGCAGGGTCGCCGGCGCTTCCGCGCGTCGCGGGGGCCGTCGACGAGATCGTCGTGCAGGTCCACGCCGTCCGCGCGCCCAGCGTGTTCGAGCCGCAGCAGGCCCGGCGCTGGTTGACCGAGTTCGCGCGCGCCGTCCCCGATCGCCCCCTCCGCGTCGCAGTTCCGACCTACCGGGTCGTCGTCCGCAATGCGCCGCTTGCGGCCGACCCGGTCCAGGTCGCGGGCTTCGTGCAGACGCTCGCGCGCGATCCGATCGCCGGCGTCCAGGGGGTGGTGTGGTTCCGGCTGCCCGTCGACTCCGATCGCGCCACCTGGAGCACCCCGACCCTCCGCGCTGTGATCGCGGGTCTACCACTCGCGCCAGAGCTCCGGATCCGTCTCGTCGAGCAGCATGCCGGTGTGTTCGACGTCGTGCTCGCGAACAGCGGAAGTCTGGATGCCAGCTATCCGGCGCTGCGGTTCTCGGGCAGCGTGGCCGCCGTGGATCTGGTCGACGGCTACCGAGCGATGGATACCAGGCAATGGATGCCTCCGGACCGCATCGCACCGGCAGGGAGCCAGCGGGTGATCGGCTGGGCAACCGGACAGGGGATCGTGGTCGATGCGAACTGAGATCCAGAATCTGATCACGGCGATCGCCGTCGCGGTGAGCCTCCTCGGTCGCATCGAGCCGGCGCGTGCGTGCGGTCCCGATTTCCCGCCCGAGCTGCTCGCGGATCGGACGTCCACCCTGTTCGAGCTGCATGAGGGGGCCTTCCTCACCGAGGTCACGAAGCGGATGCCGGCACCCGCCATGCCGTTCGTGGTGGTGAGTGGGCCGGAGCCCAAGGGTGTACGGACCCACGGCGGACTGGTCGAGCGGTTGCTCTACGAGCAAGGCGCGAAGCAATTCACGAGAGGTGACCTCGACGATGCGGCGAGGACGTTCTCGATCCTCCTCGCGCTACCACCCCAGCTACGGCCTCACCGCTCGACCTGGGCGGCCTACATGCTCGGGCGAATTCAGCACGACGGCCCGGAGGCGATCGCCGCGTATCAGCAGGTCCGCGCGCTGACGAAGGAGGGGTTCGTCGACGAGCTCGGGCTGGCGGCAGCCAGCCTCGGTCAGGAAGCGCGCATTCAGCTCGACGCCGACAACGTGGTCGGGGCCGTTCACCTCTATGCCGAGCAGGCGTCCCACGGCGATCCCACCGGCGCGACCTCGCTCCTCTTCCTCGCCCGTGTCCAGGCCAAGCGGGGCGCCCACACAGGCCCGCTTCTCGCCGATCCTGTGGGACAGCAGCTGCTCGCGGTCTACCTGTTCACGCGCGCGGACGAGCTGGAAGACGGCGAACGCGAGCTCCTCTGGCGCAAGCTCGCATCACAGCCCCACCTGGCCGGCGCCGATCGCCTTGCCGCCGCGGCCTATCGCGAGGGACGATGGGAGCTCGCTCGCCACCTCGCACGGCGGGACGACACGGCGACCCTGTCACGCTGGGTACTCGCCAAGCTCGCTCTCCGCGACGGCGACGCTGTGACGGGCGAACGTCTGCTCGCGGAGGTCTCATCGGCGATGACGGCAGAGCGCCGGACGTGCGCGGACGAAGCCACCGAGATCCAGCGATCGACGGCGCGCGTCCACGGTGAGCTCGCGGTCATCGCCATCGCCGCCGGTCGCCCGCTCGATGCGATGACGAGGGCGTGGACTGCCCGCGAGCAGTACCCGGTCGACGCGGTCTACCTGGCCGAGCGGATCCTCACGATCGACGAGCTGCGGGCATTCGTCGATCGTCTGCCTCCGGACCCGATCGACAGCGACGATGACGACAGCTGGGCCGCCTCTGCGTCCTCGTTGCGACACCTCCTCGCGCGACGGCTCATGCGCGTGGGCCGGTTCGCCGAGGCGCCAACGTACTTCCCACCGGGGATCCGCGACCTGGCCGGCGCATTCGCGACGGCTCTCGAACGTGGAGCGCATGGCGACCCGATCGACCGAGCTCGCGGACTCTACGATGCCTCCGTGCTGGCGCGCGCGCACGGCCTCGAGATCCTCGGAACCGAGTCCGGCCCCGACTGGGCGATCTACGGGGCCGCCTTCGATCCGCGCTCCTTCGACGCCGACGAGGCGGTCGACGCCAACGGCGACCCGCTTCCTGCGACGGAGCCACGGCCGTCCTGGATCTCGGACCTCGAGCGCACTCGCGTGACGGCGAGTGCCCCGAGGTTCGCCGGTCGCTACCACTACCGCTATCTCGCATCCGATCTCGCCGAGCGAGCCGCGAACCTCCTCCCCCGTCAGAGCCAGGCCTTCGCGGCGACCCTGTGTCACGCGGCCCGCTACGTGGAGCACGACGACCGGGCGCGCTTTCACGCCCTCTATCGCCGGTACGTCATGCTCGGCGCCCGCGTCGAGTTCGCGGTGACCTTCGGCCAGAGCTGCCCCGAGCCCGAGATCGATCGTGCGCGCCGCTTCGTGCCGCACGCGCCGACATCCATGCTGGCCGGCGCGCTCGCGAGCGCCTCGACGATCGCGAGTGATTCGCCCGATCTGCTGGCACTCGCGAGCGTGCTCGCCCTCGGCATGTGTGCCGTGGTTCTCGCCGGGCTGACGCGGCGCCTCGGGCGCTAGAAGCAGGGCGCTAAGTCGACCCGCACGTACGTTCGCGGAATGTCCCGACGACGGGTGCGCCCCGGACCGTTCCGGGCGAGGATGCGCGATGTCTTTGCATCGGGTGTTTGCTGTAGGTCTTGCCTGTTTGTTCCTCGCTTCCTGTGTCCCTCCGAGCGCCGCCAACGGTGGTGATGGTCCCGGTGGTGGCGGTGCTGGCGGCGTCAGTCCCGATGCCTGCGGCAGGATCGATACCAATCCCGTCGGTCGCAAGGTCTACAACTTCCTCGTCGCGTCGGCAGAGCTCGATCGCGCGAGCCTCGAGCTCGAGACCTCGATCACCGCTGCGTGCCGGCGAATGGCCACGATCCTCGGGGTCTCGGCCGAAGGCGATACCCGGGCCGTGTGCTCGCGCGCCGCGACCGAGCTCGACGCGAACCTCAAGGTCAGCGTCCGCAGCGAGTCGCGCCTCGTGACGCGGTACTCGCCGCCGGTGTGCACGACGCAGGTCGACTTCGCCGCCGGCATCGTCGCGAGCTGCGAAGCGCGCGCGGTGGCCGACGTCGCGGTGACATGTGACGGTCGGTGCAGCGGCACGTGCAACGGCCAGTGCAGCGGTCAGTGTGCGGGCGGCGGCGCGGGTGGGCAGTGCGCGGGTCAGTGCGAGGGCACGTGTAACGGCCGGTGCAGCGGTGGGTGCGACGGTTACGCGAATGTCGATGGCTCGGCCGAGTGCAAGGCGTCGGCGGAGATCCGCGCGAACGTTCGCACCGAGTGCTCGGAGCCCAAGGTCGAGGTCGTGCGCGAGAACGTGACGATCGTCGACGACTCGAAGTTCCAGAAGGCGATGGGCGCGATCGATGCCGGCATGCCGGCGATCCTGCGCGCGACCAAGAAGCTCGAGCTTGCCGGCAAGGCGCTCGTGCTGTGGGTGCAGACCGGAGCGTCGCTCGTGCGCGCGTCGGGCGAGCTCGCGGGTCAGCTCGGCGAGAAGGGCCTGTGCGTCGGTGGTCAGCTCGCGGGCGTGCTCGCGGCGAGCGCGAACATCCAGGCGCGGTTCAGCGTGTCGATCGAAGTCTCGGCGCAGGTCAGCGCTTCGGCCGGCGCGCAGTCGCGCTAGTCGAGCGTCGCCCGCACGGCGCGCTGGTTGCTCGCCCCGGCCTGGTGCTGGCTCTCCTGCCGAACTGTCCGTTGTGCCTCGCCGGCTATCTCTCGCTCGTCGGCGCCGGGGCGGTGGCACCCTGGGTCAGCGACGCGCGCTGAGCAGGACGCCGTCGTCGGATAGCGTGTCTGCGACCGCGAGCGTGCGGCCGATCAGCGGCTCCGTGGCGGCGATCATCGCATCGATGTCGGCGTGCCCGGAGAAGTGCATGCGCGCGAGCGTCCGTGCGAGCTGCGCGGCGCCACCGGCCGGCTTGCGCACCGGGATCGCAATGCGCTCGAGCGTGACCTGGAAGCCCGCGGCCTCGAGCCGGGTCGCAGCCTCGGCGAGCAGCCAGCCATGGTGCGCGGACGGCTTGCCCGCGATCGCGGCCTCGCGGTTGTAGATCTCGACGAGATCGTTGCCGGGTGCGGCCTGGATGATCACGATGCGGTGCCGGGCGATCCGGGCGAGCTCGTCGACGGCACGCATCGGATCGTCGCAGTATTGGAGGACCCAGGTCGCGATCGCGGCCTCGGTCGATCGATCCGGCAGTGGCACGGCTTCGGCACGGCCATCGGCAACGATGATGCCGCCGGGGATCTTCGCGCGCTGCTGCGGGTCGGGCTCGATCACGGTGACCTCGGCGCCGCCCATGATCGCCTGGGTCAGCAGGCCGGTACCCCCGCCGACATCGACGACCTGCTTGATGTCCTTGAGCGCGACGAGCAGCGCCGCGATCTCGACATCGGGTGACAGCAGATCGACGAGCTCGACGAACGCGGCCGAATCGAGCTTCTCGGGTCCCCAGAACGCATCCGGGTACGCGTCGCGAGGTCCGCACAGGGGATGAGCGCGCCAGTCGGTCATGATGCTCGTGAGTCTGGAGCACGCCACGCCGGTCGCGGGCCCGACCGCGGCGATCTCACCATCGCCTCCAGCGTTCAGATGCCGCTGGCAGCGGTGGCCCCGATCTCGACGTCCGTGCGTGCGACCGACCACAACCGAACGCCATCGATGGCGCCGATGATCCGATCGCCGGGGACCGTGGCATTGCCGCCGTTGTCGGAGCCGATCGTGAACCCGTCGCGAAGGAACGCACCTGTGCCGCAGCTACCCGGGCGTGCGGGTCCGACGCGCGCTCCGTCGAGGTACACGCTCATCGCGTTGTTCTCGCAGGTGCACACCGCGTAGTGCCAGGCGGCAGAGCTCACCGAGGTCTGGAACACCTCGGTCTGATCGCCCATGCCGCAGCGAAGCGAGTGGTTCGGATCGGCGCGGTAGACGAACAGGCTGATGTTCTGGGTCGTGTTGCTGTCGAACAGCCCCTGACGCCCGCCGTTGGTCGCGGGCATCGAATCGATCCGGAACCAGACCTCGCTCGTGAGGATCCCGGTGACGCCGGCGTTCATCGGCATCGAGATCCCGCTAGTGGCGCCGAACTGCGCGGCACCGCTGGTCGCCGAGCGTGGGATGCGAGTGATGCTGGTGAGCGCCGCATCGAGGGTGGCTGCGCCCTCGTTCGGGAGGGTCGCGGGCAGGGGCGACGGGTCGAACGAGAAGCACACGCGGAGGGTGTCGGTGACCGGGCAGAACCGCGCGACCGCCGCATCCGGTGTGGCATCGATCGCGGCGTCGCTCGCCGCATCGGTCAGCGCGTCGGCGTCACCACCGACCGGCGCGCCTCCGGCGACCTGGAACCCGCATCCGGCGAGGGCGAGCGCAAACATCAAGCTCCGCACCTCTCCATGCTAACCGCTCGCGGGAGTCAGAAGATCGGATTGATCACGGTCTGGTTCAGGCCGCCGGGATACGAGTAGGAGTCGTAGGAGTCGTAGCCCGACACCGCCACGCCGAACGGGGCGGCGCCATCGAGGGTGTGGACACCGTCGAGCATCGGAATCACGGCGGTCTCCCAGCCACCGGCGATCGGGACCCAGGTCGCTGCGGGCTCGATGCCGTCGACCATGATCGTCGAGCCGGCCTTCCGCGTCAGCACCAGGAAGTCGTTGATCCAGGTCGAGGGCACGAGGATGTTGTAGTGCGAGAGGAACTGCTCCGTCGGTACGGCCTGCACCATGTCGGGGTCGCCGAGGTCCGAGTTCTGCGACACATGGAACGAGCCCACCGTGTACTGGTTGACCAGCACGGGCTTGTCGGAGGTCACGAGGAAGTCGCCCGGGGTCGTGCCGCCGCGGACCTCGTACTCCACCTTCTGGCGAGCGTTGAGCACGACACTCGGCGGCAGCCCGGTGATCCCGGCGCCAGCCGTGAACGTGACGTTCGTGTTGTCCTCCTGCGCGAGGATCTGCCAGATCGATCCCTCGGTCTGGCGACGCGGCATTTGCGCAGCGACGTAGCTCTTGCCCCATGTCTGGAGGCCGAACAGCTGCTCCTCGAGGTGGTCACAGCAGCAATCGGCAGCGGTGTTGGGGACGTTCGCGCAGTCGTTGCTGCTGAACACCGCGACCGGCTTGTCGGACTCGATGTACGTACCCGTGAAGCTCTGGTCGACCGTCGCCACGGTGAGCTGCAAGAAGTCGCCCTCCTGGAGGACGTAGGTCCCCGGGACGTTGGGAGCCAGAGCTGCTGCACCGGCGCCCGCGAGCGTCGCGATCGGCGAGGTCACGGTGACCGTGGTGGTCTCGGCGGCGGCGATCTGGATGTGCGCCGGCCGTGCCGCGCCACCCGAATCGATGCCGTACGGCCACGCCGACACGATGTAGTAGCGATCGTACGCGGAGGTCGGTAGCAGCAGCGATGCATCCGAGAGGAAGCTCGTCGAGCCATCGATCGGCGCGAACTGGTAGCTGATCACCGGGAGGTCGGAGGTGATCCGGTACGCACCACCCGCGAACAGGCTCGAGCCGTCGGCGAACCGGCGGGTCAGGTTCTCGGTGCGCAGTGACCGCGGCATGACGGGGAACGTCGGGGTCACCGGGGTCCACGTCGCCCCGTTCTTCACCTCGATCGTGACGTTGGCGGTCGCGGCCGGATCGATGTTCGAGACCGCGACGGCGAACGGTCCGCCCAGCGAGTTGGTATCGACCGCGTAGTAGACGCAGCCGACCGACGACCGATCGAACGCCGCCTTCTGACACGGCGTGAAGCACGCGTAGTCCTGGGCATCGGACATCCCGTTGCAGTTGTTGTCGACGGTGTCGCCACAGACCTCGGCGGCGGCGGGATTGATCGACGCGTCACCATCGTTACAGTCCCCCTCGGTGTCGGTGAAGCCGTCGCCGTCCTCGTCCTTTCCCGGAGGAACGTCATCGCCGCCGGGGTTGCGGTTGGCAGGCCCACATCCACAGAGGATCACCGCGAGGCACAGTACGAGGTTCCGTCCCATGCCTCGTTGATCTCACGAACCGAGGCCGATTCCCATCACTGCGTCGGGTCGTCGCGTCCGGTGCCCTTGCCGCCACCGTAGCGATCCCAGACGTTGACGCCACCGCTCCCGGTCTGCGTACCCGTACCGGGCTTGGGTGCCTTGCCGTCGTTCGGCGTCGGGGTCTCGACCTGCTTCGGCTTGATCACCGCCGAGAACTCCCGTGATGCACCGTCACTCGCCTGGACCTTGAGCCGGAACGCACCGCCGCGCTCGACGAGCTCCGTGTGCTCGTCGGTGACGAGCTTTGCGAACGATGCGGCATCCGTCACGTCGCGGCCTGCGACCGAGACCACGATGTACTGCTCGGCGAGCCCGAGGTCCTGCAGCGGCCCCGAGCCGAGCCTGGTCAGGATCGCGCCGGTCTCGAGCCTTGGGTACCGCCAGCCGACGAGCGGGAACAGGCTGACCGTCGTCGCACCGAGCGCGGTCGCCGGCCTGGTGTACCCCTCGATCAGGTTCGCGATCTCGGTGGCGCCGAGCGAGACCTGCGCGAACGCGAGGTACCGCTTGCCCTCGGCACCGCTGTACTCCTCCCAGTAGCGACCCGTCGGCGCTGCCGGGATCGCACCACCGCTCGTCGCGCGCAGCACGCGGCCCACCGCATGGCGGCCTTCACGCACATCGCGCCGCGCGCTCGTGTTGCTGGGATCGCGATCGAACGCGGCGAGCTTCGCGTCGCGCGCGGACTTGTAGATCGGCAGCACCGACAGCTTCCATGGATCGCTGCCGATCCGCACCGCGAGCGCATTGGCCACCGCGTCGAACGCTGCGTCGGCGGCTTCGTCGTTCGCATCGTCCTGGCGCGCCGACACCGACGACACCCCGACACACGACAGACCCTTGTCGGGGATGTCGGTGCAGCTGGCGGTGCCCTGGAGGTCACTCGTGATCCACGCGGGGCGGGCGTCCGCGCTGCGCGAGCTCACCGCACCGAGGCCGGTCTTCGGCGCATCGCTCTTCGTCATCCGCTGGTACGCGAGGAAGCCGCCCGCCAGGACGACGACGGCGAGCGACCCGGCGAGCACCGGGACGAGCAGGGAGGATCGCGGCGGCGCGGCTGCCGGCATCACCGCGCTCATCACGTTGCTCTTCGAGCTCGGCTTGCGATCGCGCTGTGCCTGGAGCGCGCGCTCGCGCAGCATCCCGATCGACTTCGCGACGTCCGCCGAGGCGGTCGGCCTTGGCAGCTCGGGCAGCAGCGTCATCAGCGGCTCGGCGGCGACGCACTGCATCGCGTGCTTGCACGTCGGACAGCGCAGCTCCGGCGCGGTCGCGAACTTGAGGACCTCGTGATGCTGCGCGACCTCGATCAGCTGCCCGCTCGTCGTGCCGCAGCTCGAGCACATGTACGGCAGCGTCAACGTCAACACCTGCGCGCGGGGTCCGAGATCCTCCGCGCTACCGAGCTTTTCGAGGAACGCGGGCGGCACGGATGCGAGATAGAGCTGCTCGACCAGCGGCGACGCCATCTTCACGAACCCACGCCACTCGGCGGCACCCGCGGGCTCGATCCGTCCGATCGAGGACAGGTCGACGATCACCGTACCCTCGAGACCCTCCGCGAGCTTGTCACGCGGGAACGTGCGGTCGAGATCGCCGGCGAGCTTGAGGTACGTCGTGCGGCCCTCGATCACCTTGTCGACGCGAAGCTTGCGATTGAGATCGCTGACCGCGTAGTTGAGCTTGGTCGCGAGAAAGCCCGCGACCTCGGGCTCGAGCTCGAACTTCTCCTGGCTGATCAGGTACGAGAAGTACGTCGCGCCGTCCTCGTCGAAGTACATCGCCTCCTTGCAGCTCGGGCACGGCCGCTCGGCGAGCTTCATCGACTTGATGGACTCGTGGTCCTTGTCGACCTGCAGGAGCACGCGATGCTCGGAGTCGCAGTAGTCGCAGCGAAACGGCGCGTAGAAGCTGAACACGCGGCCGCCGCCGGAGAAGTTGGCGACCATGTTGAGCTGATCGACGACCTTCGGCGTGCACTCGATCAAGATCATCGACCGCACCTGCGTCTTCGCCGCCGTCACGAAGTCGACCCACTCGCGGATCCCGAACGACGAGATCTTCTTCACGCCGCCGAGATCGAGCACGAGCGTGTCACCGGCGGCGGTGCTGCCGAGCTTCTTGCCTTCGAAGCTCTCGTCGATCGTGCCCGTGAACTTGAGGCACGCGATCGCCCCGTCGGCGAACTTCTCAACCATCAGCTTCTGCGGCGGATCCGCGGGAATCGCGGGCTGGCTCGCTCGGGGAGCCTGGGATCCAGTGGGCGCGTCCATCTAGTGACTCCAGAAGTGCAGCGACTTCGCCTGCGTGCGGAACTCTCGCAGGTTCATGTCGAGCTCGAACATCGCGGTGACCTCGGTGTGCCGCCCGCGCGCGACGTCGAACAGCATCGCCGACGACGCGTTGTGACACACCATCATCCCGAGCCCTGCCCCTCCGCGGCTCTGATCCATCTCTCCGCCGGACAGCCCACGCGCCAGCCCATCGAACACGTGCTTGCGCTCGAGGCGGCCGAACGGATCGCGAACTTGCAGCACGAGGCGCGTACCGTCGGTGCCGAGCTTCACGGTGGGCCGCTCCGAATCCTCGAGCGTGACGTCGGCCTTGCGATCGCCCGCGTACTTGGGGCGGCCGTGCTGATCGATCGGTGCGTCGTACAGCGCGTTCATCAGCAGCTCGTGACCGAGCTCGGAGAACATCTCCGCGATCCGCTTGGGTACCGAGAGCGAGCCCACAAACTCGGCGATCTTCGAAACGGCGACATCCCGATCCGACGTCGAGCGAACGTCGAGCTCGACCGACGTGAACCCCCAGTCGAGGTACGCGGCGAGCGGAGGCGAGATGCCCGGATTGGCCGCGAGTCGCCGCGCGACCATCACGACCTCCCACGCACGGGGCGTGGACTCGAAGTCCTTGCGACCGAGCACGTGATCGATCGCGTTCGATTCGACGAGGTACTTGAGCGAACGGCGCAGCGGCTCCGCCGTCCACAGCACGCCACGCAGACCCGGCTTCGCACGGAGCTGCTCGACCACGAGGTCGGCGTCGAACGTGTCGGCGCACAGGACATCCGCGTTGCCGATGCACGACGTGACGAGCGCCGGATCTTCGACCGCCAGCGCCGTCGCACCGGTCGACGTGAACAGGCGGGCCACCTTGCGTGCCACCAGCTTGTTGCGCTCGAGAATGACGGCGTGCATCGCGTGGTTCCCCGCCAACCAGGACCCAACGTACCATGCCGTTTCCGACGAGATACCCGGCGGTTGCGCCGCGCCGTAATCGTCGTGGGCGGCCCTACGATCGAGGTCGGATGACCGCGGGCAAGGTAGGACGAGCGGCTCCATGACGCGTGCTACGATCGGCGTGGTGAGGGCCTTTGGAGGTGCGGCGCTGTTCGTCGCGCTCGCGCTGCTGATCGGGCGGCCGGCACGCGCCGAGGAGCTGGTCCACACCGTCGCGACGAAGGCATCACGAGCGAACCTGTCCGAGCTCCTCGTCGTGCCCGCGAAGAAGGCGGCGAAGGCACGCGCCTGGGCCAAGGCGATCCCGCTCTACCAGGCGCTCGTCATCGCGCGCGGTCCGGGTAGTCCCGAGGCCAAGCAGCTCGCCATGCTGTGGACGCTCGCGGGTCAGAACGAGCGCGCGGCGGATGCATGGGCCAGCTACGCGGCTGCCACGACGGTCGAGAAAGATCGCGAGGCAGCACGCGTGGAGGCGGCGCGCCTCGCCGCTGTCGACGATCCGTTCGCCGACAAGCTCTCGCTGGTCCCGATGACCGCCGAGGCGAAGAAGTCGTTCACGCTCGGTCGCGCCGCGTTCGCGAAGAAGCAGTACGGCGACGCGCTCGTCTACTTCCACATCGGGTACGCCCTCGCGCCCGAGCTACCGGGCTTTCTTCGCGAGCTCGGCTCGACCTACGACAAGCTCGGCGCGCCTGAGCCCAAGCGCGAGTTCTATCGCCGCTACCTCGTGCAGCGTCCGTTCGGTGCGAACGCCGACGTCGTGCGCGCCGAGCTCGCCAAGGACCAGGACGTGCTCGGGACGCTGCTCGTGTCGTCGAGCCTGCCGTGCACCGAGCTGTGGGTGAATCGCCAGCGGATCACCGGCAAGCTGCCGGAGAAGGGCATCGTCGTCGCGCCCGGCAGCTACAAGGGGCTCTGCTTCAACCCCAAGCTCGAGATGGCGCTGTTCGAGTACGCGACCGTCGAGCCCGGCAAGCCCGCCAAGATGACGTTCCACTGGGCGATCGTCGAGAACCAGCTCGAGCGCCCCCTCGGTCGGATCGCGCTCGAGAATCCCAAGGCGCCCGGCGTGATGATCGACCTCGGGATCACGGCGGCCGCCGTCGGAGTCGCGGCGCCCGCGGACGGCAGGAAGCTCAAGATGATCCTCAAGGACGACTCGGGCGTCCGCACCGAGGAGCGGATGGTGCAGATCGAGCCGGGTCAGCGCCTCGTCGTGCGCTGGTAACCGCTCAAAGCGCCGTGTACTGCACGACCACGACCTGCCACACGCCCTTCGCATCGGGACGCGCGATGACCAGGCCGGCCATCCGCACCGGATACTTCTCCTTGGTATCGAGGGCGAGGTTCGCCTGCGCGAACCCCCAGGTCTTGCCGCGGACCTCGCGCACGGGGCCCTGGATCGAGATCGCGAGCTTGCCCCACTTCTTCAGCGGGGAGCGCGCGGCTGCGGGACCGAACGCGCGTTCCTGCTTGGACGTCCCGAACACCGAGACCGACGCGTCCTTCGACAGTGCGGCGACGAGCTGTGCCGGTGACGCGAGCAGCGGCGCGAGCGTGCCAGGCGTGGCGCCACTTCCCGGCAAGGCCGTGGGTGCGCTCTTCGACGGGAATGGATCGGTGGGCTCCGCGAACGCAGCGGCAACGTGGAGCGACGTGCTCCGCGGACGGGGGGATCCTCGAGCGCCGAGACGTAGCCCGGACCGACCACGCGGCCCGTCGGAAATCGGTGGTAAGGTCGCGAAGATCCCCGTGGTGTCAGACCGTCCCTCGCAGGAAGGCAAGATGTCGCCCGGGGCACCGACGGATCCGGTGCCCTTTGGCCACTATTACCTTCTCGGCCTGATCGCGCGCGGCGGCATGGCGGAGGTCTATCGCGCCAAGCCGCAGGTCGGCTCCAAGCGGCTCTACGCGGTGAAGGTCATGCGGCCGCAGCTCGCACGCGAGGCGCGGTTCATCGACATGTTCCATCGCGAAGGCAAGCTCGCGATGGTGCTCAAGAACCGCTGCATCGTCGAGACCATCGAGATCGGGCAGCACGAAGGCCGCCACTTCATCACCATGGAGTACGTCGCCGGCCGCGACCTGACCCAGGTGCTGCGCCGCTGCCAGGAGACGCAGCAACGAATCCCGGTGCCGCACGCGGTCTACATCGCCGCCCGGATCGCCGAGGGCCTGCACTTCGCGCACACGCTCGCGGGCGCCGATGGACGCCCTCTCAACATCGTCAACCGGGACGTCTCGCCGTCGAACGTGCGGCTGTCGTACGACGGTGACGTCAAGCTCCTCGACTTCGGCATCGCGCAGGCGCTGATGAAGTTCACGAGCGAGATCGGAATTCTCAAGGGCAAGTTCAGCTACATGTCGCCGGAGCAGATCCGCGGCATGCCACTCGACGCGCGCACCGACGTGTTCAGCGCCGGCATCATCCTCCACGAGATGCTGACGACCGAGAAGCTGTTCCGCGGCGACACCGAGTTCGCGCTGATGGAGAAGGTTCGCAAGGCCGAGGTGCCTCCGCCCTCGAACTTCAACCGGCGCGTCACGCCCGAGCTCGACGCGATCAGCCTCAAGGCACTCGCGCGTGATGTCGCCGATCGCTATCAGTCCGCCGCGCACCTCGCGGCCGATCTCGATGCGCTGATCTCGGGCTATCGCTTCGATCCGAAGGAGCTGCGCCAGTTCATGCGCCAGCTGTTCCGCAAGGAGGTCGCGAAGGAGCAGGAGGAGACGCAGATCGCGCTCGACTCCGAGCCGGAGAGCAGCATGCAGATGTCGGTCTCGCAGTCCGAGCCGATCGAGATGCAGCCTCCGCATGCGTACGGAACGCCGGCCGACGCGGTCAGCGCGCAGCCTCCCCGGCCGCTCGAACCGCATCCCCCTCAGGGACCACCGCCCGGCGCTCCGCTCGAGCCCGAGAAGCGCGGCTTCTGGGGCTCGTTGTTCAAGAAGAAGAAGTAACCAGCCGATCGAGCGTCGACTCGACCGTCGAGATCGAGATCGGCTTCACGAGGTGCGCGGCGAAGCCGGCCCGCTGCGACCGGTCGAAATCACCCGGTCGGCCATACCCGGTGACCGCGACCAGCTTCACGCCGGCGTCGACCTCGCGCAGGCGACGCGCGAGCTCGTAGCCGTCCATCACCGGTAGGCCGATGTCGAGCAGCGCGACATCCGGGTGGAGGTCCGCCGCGACGGCAAGCGCCGATGGACCGTCGTGCGCTCGCGCGGTGGTGTAGCCGACCTGCTCGAGCGCGTCGGCGAGCATCGAGAGCGCATCGGGATTGTCGTCGACGACGAGCACCCGGCCACGGCGGGGCACGTGCTCCGGTGGAGGCTCCGCAGTCGCGACGGCTGGCTGTGCCGCGAGCAAGGGCAGGACGACCTCGAACACGGTGCCTGCGCCAGGCCCGTTGCTCGATGCGGTCACCTTGCCGCCATGGAGCTCGACGAAGCTCTTGACGATCGTCAACCCGAGACCGAGCCCGCCGCCCGCGCGATCGATCGCCTGCGGTGCTTGCACGAAGGTATCGAACACCCGCGATAGCATGTCCGCCGGGATCCCGATCCCGGTGTCTCGCACGGCGAGGACGGCGCTGTCGCCGCGCCGCTGCCCGGTGACCTCGATGGTTCCGTGGGGCGCGGTGTATTTCGCTGCATTGGTGACGAGGTTCGCGACGACCTGCGCGAGGCGAAGCGGATCGCCATCGACGACGAGCCGTGGATCGATGTCGATCCGGAGCTCGTGCTGACGTGACTCGACGAGGGGGCTCGCCGTCTCGACGCCCTTCGCAACGACGTCCAGAAGCGACACCGGTCGACGGTGCAGCTCGACCAGCCCGCGAGCGATCCGCGCCACATCGAGAAGATCGTCGACCAGTGCGACCAGCTGCGAGACCTGACGATCGATCACGGTGCGCTCGTGCACGAGGGCGTCGGGCTCGCGCAGCTTCATCAGCTCGAGCGCCGTGCGAATCGGCGCGAGGGGGTTGCGCAGCTCGTGGCCGAGCATCGCGAGGAAGTCATCCTTGGCACGGTTGGCCTCCTGCGCGCTCGCGCGATCCACCTGGGCGGTCTGGAACAGCTGCGCATTCTCGATCGCGATCGCGATGCGCGACGCCAGCAACATCACCAGTTGCAGGTCGTCCTGCGCATACACGCGCCCTGACTCCGACATCGCGAGGGTGATCACACCGAGCACGCGGTCCTCGCGCTGGATCGGCGCGCACACGTACGACCGGATGTCGAGGGTGCGCAGCTTCTCGCGATGAGAGGGGTCGGGGAACAGCTCGGCGAGGTTCTGCTGGTCGATGTACGGAACCAGCTCGGGCTCGCCGGTGCGCAGGACCTTCCCGGCGCCGTGGCGTGCCTCGGGCTCGATCGGGTTGCGCTCACCGAGATCCGCCACGATCGAGAGCTTGCCCGGGTCCGCCGCAACGGTCGCAACACGCTCGAGCTCGCCATCGTGGCGAATCAGAACCGCGCACCAGTCCGCAAACCGCGGCACGATCAGCTTGGTCGCGGCCGGTATGGTCTGCCTGTAATCGAGCGATTGATCGAGCTCCGCGCTGACGCTCTGCAGGATCTCTCGCCGATCATGCTCGCGAGCGAGCGCCAGCCACGTTCGCTCGAGCGACGAGATCACCCAGATGACGCCCGCTCCCGCGATCAGAAGGAACACGGTGGCGACCAGACCCGGTGTCGTGTTCGGCCAGAGCCCCGCGAGATGTCCGAGCACGGCCGAGCCGAGCAGCGCGACGACCGCAGGCCCGCGCCCGGCGTAGTGGGTCACGATTCCGATCACCAGCACGAAGATCGTGCGCGGGACCGGATCGACGATGGAACGCAGTGCGAGGCCGCACGCCAGGCAGACGACCGTGACGATCGCAGCAAAGCCGTACGCCTTGCTGGGTCGCGCCAACCAGCCCTGGCTCTTCGACACGTACACGGTTCAGCCTCTGCTTCGGACTACCACCGCCAACCCGTGACGACGAGAGTGCGCCTCGGACCCCGCGTCTCAGAGGCGCACGCAAGACCGTTGTCGACCGGGGACAAGTGGCGCATGCTATCCGGCGATGGCTGACATCGTCGAGCACGACCCCCGTGAGGCGACCAAGGTCGCGATGATCATCGCGGGCGTTGCCCTCGCTCTCAACGGATTGTTCTTCTATCTCTCGAGTGCGTACTTCGCCGATCGCGTGGCGGTCTACGGGCCGGTCAGCGGCGACGACATCAACGGCGTGCGGATCTCGTTCGCGTCGCTGACGGTGGCCCTCGCGGCCGCCGGTGCTGCCGCCGTTCGCTGGCCTCGCCTGATCGGCCACGCCATCGCATTCCTGATCGGCTTCGCGTCGATCGCCGCTGCCGTGGCGGCCTACCGCAAGGGCCTGCACGTCGTGCTCCCCGCGACGCTCCTCCTGATCGGCATGCTGCTCCCCGCACTCACGAGGAAGTCCTTGAAGCGCAGCCGTGCTGGCTGGGCGTTTCTGTGCGGCATGTGCGCGATGCTCGCCGTCGTCACCCTGTTCGGCGCGACCAAGGTCCGCGGCGTGCTCGAGATCAGCCTGTGGCACGCGATGGTCATCCCCGGTCTGCTCGCGATCGGAACCGCGGCTCTCGCGATGGTCCGCACCGAGTATCGCGACTAGCCATCGCTCACCGCGGCGGTTTCGAATCGCGCGGGAACCCGCTTGCCCCTCGTGGACTCATCCGCTAAAACGGATACCTCAACACGATCACGGAGGCCGCGATGGCACTGCAGCTCGGAGACGACGTTCCTGATTTCACCGCCGAGACCACCGAAGGTCCGATCAAGTTCCACGACTACCTGGGTACTGGCTGGGGCGTGTTGTTCTCGCACCCGAAGGACTTCACCCCGGTGTGCACGACCGAGCTCGGCCGCGTTGCGGCGCTGAAGCCCGAGTTCGACAAGCGCAACGTGAAGGTGATCGGCCTCTCGGTCGATCCGCTCGGCTCGCACAAGGACTGGGCCGCGGACATCAAGGAGACCCAGGGCCACGCGCTCAACTTCCCGCTGATCGCCGACTCCGACAAGAAGGTCGCGAACCTCTACGGGATGATCCATCCGAACGCGAGCGACACGTTCACGGTGCGCTCGGTGTTCATCATCGGCCCCGACAAGAAGCTCAAGCTGTCCCTGACGTACCCGGCGAGCACGGGCCGCAACTTCGACGAGATCCTGCGCGTGATCGATTCACTGCAGCTCACGGCGAAGCACAAGGTCGCGACCCCGTCGGACTGGAAGCAGGGCGGTGACGTGATCATCGTTCCGTCGGTCAAGGACGAGGAGGCGAAGACGCTGTTCCCGGATGGCTGGAAGACGGTCAAGCCGTACCTCCGCCTCGTCTCGCAGCCGAAATAGTCAGGTCGTCGTCGGGCTCCAGCGAGCGATGTCCTCGCCGCTGGGCCACGGCAGCTGGCGCAGGTAGTCGCGGAAGTCCTCGCGGTCCCACGCTTCGAGCGAGACCAGCACCATCCGCGGCAACACGCCGAGGTAGCGGCGCCCGACCTTGTGGCGCAGCGACAGCCTCTGACGAAACGCTTCCTCGAGCTCGGTCGCGGCGGCGAGCTCGTTGGCGGCGACGTACGCTTTGATCTCCTGCGCGCGCGTCGTGCACAGCTCAGGTGGCGTGTAGACGTAGAGCGCGCCGCACGAGGTCGGCCGCACGTCGTAGACCGTGCAGCGCTCTCGCTCGTCGAGAAACAGGCACGGCGTGCGCCAGTCGTACGGGCTCGCGGCCTCCATCGCCTCCGCGCGGGTGCGCAGCTGCTCGCGCATCTCGGGCGTATCGCGACCGCTGTCCTTGAGCCGTGCCGCGACGATCATCCCCTCGTAGAGGCGCGCCACGACGAGCGACCAGCAGCACGTCTTGGTCGCCTTGCAGGCGCCGCACGACACCGCGAGCTTGACGAGCTTCGACGTCTCCTTCGCGCCCTTGCCCGACGCCTTGTTGATGTGCGCGACGTTATCCGCGAGCCACGGCACGAGCTGCTCCTCGGCGATGAACTGGCCCAGCGTGCGACTCACGCCGCCATCCTAGCAAACGTCACGCGGCACGATCGCCGTCGCTAATGCCGCGCTCGCTGCCGTCGCGATCAGCGAGGACGATCGGCAGATCGCGGTCGCCGGCGGGCTCACCAGCACCGAGATCCGGCTGCTCCAGCGGGGCTCCATGGCAACGGGCGTCCTCGTGCCGACCACGTTGTGGGGTGTCAGCTCGGTCGCCTTCGGCGCGGGCGCCGACCTGTTCAGCGCAGGTCACTGGTACGGCGTGCCGTCGGTCGAGCGCCACTCGGCGTCGTCACCCGGCGCGCAGCCCGACGTCTGGATCGATCAGAGCCGGTCGGGAAACATCCGCGCGATCGCCGTCGATCGAACGAACACGCGCAGGGCTGCCGCTGACCGTAGCTGCGACGGTCTCTCACTCGTGGCGGGGTGCGGCATGAAGCCGCGCCGGCACGCCGGATGCTGTGAAGGTGAGCATGACCCTCCCCCGCCAGCTCGCGCTCGCTGCTCTGCTGGGATGCGCTGCTTGCGTGGAGGCTGGTGAGCCGGTCGGCGAGGCCGACGTGCCCGAGGACGACATCACGGTGGTGAGCGACCCGGCACACGGCGGCAGGCCCGCGCAGGTCGACACCCCCGAGGAAGCCGAGCCCGATGTGTGCAGCGTGCTACCGCGCGACGGCGCGTGCTCGGTGGCGTGCGACCACGCCGCGCTCATGAACTACGCTCCGCCGGGCACCTGCGTGGTGTTCGTGTGCGACCTCACCGATGGGCGAGTGCTCACCGTACATGCCTGTCGCCCCGTCGATGAGTAAGCGCGCGCAGTTGCCGCACGCGCGTGCTCCCGGTCGCACCGCGTCAGCGCCTGCCAACAGGTCCAATTGACACGACAGCGCAAACTCTGACCTACTATCGGGGTCGTGTTCGTGCGCTGGCTGTTGCCCGTCGTCGCTGTCCTGGCTCTGCTCGCCAGCAGCGTGACCGCATTCGCAGCCTCCGGAATCGTCGGTGAGACCCAGTGCTGCTGCCCGGATCCCGAGATCTGCAAGTGCCACGATCACGATAGTGATCGGCCCGCCGACCCGGTCATGAAGCGCTGCAGCGGCGAGGCCGAGCGCGTCGCTCCTCAGGTGCTGCCGGCGATCGTTCCGGAACCCGCCGTTGCGACCGAGACCCGCATCGTGATCGAGATCGAGCACGACACGCTCGCGATGCCTGCGCCGAGACACGATCGACCTGAGACGCCCCCGTTCTAGCGGGTCCGGCAGTCCACGTTCATTCGTTGTTCGTACTCAGTCATTGAAGGCCATCTGCCTCGCGGATGGTCGGAGGTTCGTTCCATGTCGACCAAGCATGTCTTCGGCAGCGTCGTGCTCGCCGGTGTTCTCTCCTCGAGCGTTGCGCTCGCCCACGTCTCCATCGCCAGCGGCCCCGCGGCTGCCGACAAGTCCTCGAAGATCACGTTCAGCGTCGGTCACGGCTGCGAGGTCGGGACCGCGCACTACGACACCTACAAGGTTCGCGTCGAGATTCCGGCCGGCGTCACCAGCGTGCGCGCGCTGACCAGCGACTTCGGCAAGCCAACGTTCACCAAGGCCGGCACCGCGGTCACGGCGATCGAGTGGGTCAAGCCGGTCTCCGAGATCCTGCCCGACGACGACGGCTACTACGAGATCACGATCCGCGCGCGCGTTCCGAACACGCCGTTCTCGAAGATCCAGTTCACCGTGCACCAGGTCTGTCAGACGCCGAACGGTGATGTCACCGCGAGCTGGGATCAGCCCGAGGGTGCCACGACCGGCAATCCGGCCGCCCAGCTCGTCGTCGTGCCCGCCCGCTTGAACCCGACCGGCTGGAACAAGTTCACGATCCCGGCGGGCGTGACGGTTCCTGCGGCCAAGCTCGGCACCTACTTCGGTGACGCGCTGATCGTGTGGAAGGGCGTCGCGGCGTACAGCGCGAACGCGAGCACGGTCGCCCTGATCGCGGCGACCGCCGGGACCACGGCGCTCACCACCGATCTCGTCGCGGGCGACGAAGTCTGGGTCCGGTACTGATCATGAGGCGGATCATCATGATTGCCGCGCTGCTCGCCGGAGCCTGCGGTGACAACCTGACTGCGCCGAAGGACGCGGCGCCCGCCGAGGACGCACCCTCGTCGGATGCGGGTCCTCAGTCGATTTTTCCGTGTCTCGAGCGACCGACCGATCTTCCGCGGGTCCCGACCGGGCAGCTGCCGTGCGAGCTGTTGCCGCCGGGCTTCATCCCCGGGGGGCACACGTTGTGAAGTACGCGACAGGTTGCGTGGTGGCGCTCGCCCTGCTCGGCACCGCTGCGTGCAGTGACGACAGCATGACCACGCCGGACGCGACCGTGTCTGACGCGGCGATCCCCGATGCGCCACCGCGCGAGGTGATCACGTCGATGCCGGGTCTCGTCCCGACCGAGCTCGTCGAGGGCATCATGACCGGTGGCCCCGGTGACCTCGCCGTGATCAAGCTGACGGCCATGCTTCCCGATCTTGGCTGGAACATCCACGGTCACGCGAACGGCGGTACCCAGATCGCGTACGAGGAGCACGGCAAGGCGATGGTCGAGTACGTGTTCTCGCCGACGTCTGAATCCGACTGGTACCTGCTCGTGCGCAACGAGGGCACCGCCAACCTCGAGGTGCAGATCCGCGTCGAGATCTACGGTGACATGACCTGGAGATGGCAATGACCCGGTGGATGCTCCTCGTCCTCGCGCTCGCGGGATGCCCCAACGACGTTCCCCTGTTCGGGCCGCCGACGGAATCGACGTGCCCGACGGCCTCACCGCTGACGTACGAGAACTTCGGCAAGCCGTTCATGGAGAGCTACTGCACGCGCTGTCATGACTCGAAGCTCGTCGGCAAGGACCGGATGGGTGCGACGTCGTTCCACGACTTCGACACCATTTTCGGGATCAAGGCGGTGTCCGAGCACATCGACTTCACGACCGCCTCGGGACCCGCAGCGACGAACACATCGATGCCGCCGGACGGCGACAAGCCGTCGCTCGAGGAGCGCCGGCAGCTCGGTGAGTGGATCGCCTGCGGCATGCCCTGAGATCCGCGTTGCAACGCCGGTGCGGTTCTGCCTAGATCGCGCGCCTGATGACGCGTCTCGCACCCGGTCTCGCATCGATCGTGCTCCTGCTCGCCGCCTGCGGTGAAGGTGGGCAGAACTTCTCCGACGCGCTGATCGGAGGAACGCCGCGCGAGGTCATCACCGACAACCGGTCGCTCGTGCCGGGGATGTTCGCCGAGGGCACGCTGACCGGCGGCCCCGGCGACTACGCGGTGATCAAGCTGTCCGCACCGATCGCGCAGATCGACTGGAACATCCACGGTCACGCGAACGACGAGACGCAGACCGTGCACGAGGAGCTCGACGTGATGACGGTCGACTACACGTTCCAGCCGACGTCCGCCGCTGACTGGTACCTGCTGGTCCGCAACAGCAGCCAGGGCAACCTCGGCGTCGACATCCGGGTCGAGCTGTTCGGCGACATGGCCTGGGCCTGGCTGTAGCGGATCGCCTTCCCGGGTAGGCAGGAGCCACGCCGGGTCACCTCGTAACCAGGCGGACTCGTTGATCACCGCAGGTGGTACGTCCCGTGCTGAACCAGGGGGATGACCGATGACCTCCCGTCCGTCGACCTGACCATGCTCGCGACCGTCCACGGAGGCGCGTCGAGCAGCGACAAGTCGCTGACGCTGGCGATGAACCAGATCAAGAGCTCGTTGACCTCGCTCAAACAGGAGGCCTCGGGTGGCGCGTCGGGGGACCCGATGCAGATGATGATGATGATGATGATGATGGGTGGCGGTGGAGGCGCAGCGCCGGCCGCCGCACCACCACCCGAGCCCCCACCGGCGCCGCAGGTCACCCAGGTGACGTGCAACTGCGCTGGTTAGGGCACGCCGAGGATCTTGTGCAGCTGGACGGACATTCGCCAACGTGGTCGCGCGTGCACCAATGCCATCGTCTTCGCGAGCGTCTGCGGATAGCGATCATCCATCCACGGCTGGAGGAAGTAGTGCTCGCATGGATAGCGAGCTTCGTAGCGCTCGAGCACGGCCTCGTCGACGGTGTCATCGACCACGACCTTGAGCTCGCTCGGGCGCACGTCGTCGGCGAGCATCACGCTGGCCGGGTGGTGCTGCGGCTTCGGTGACACGGTCAGCCAGTCGACGGTGCCGGCCGGGACCCGCGTGCCATTGGATTCCATGTGCACGATGAACCCTGCACCGCGGATCGCGGCCGACAGGGGTTCGTCCCACTGCAACGTCGGCTCACCGCCGGTGACGATCACGCGACGCGCGGATCCGGTGTCGAGCTCGCGCAGTCGCGCGACGATCTCGTCGGCGGAGTAGCGCACCGCTCCCTCGGGATCGAAGTCGGTATCGCAGCCGGTGCACGCGAGGTTGCACGCGGCGAAGCGCAGGAACACGACCGCACGCCCGGCGTGGGCGCCCTCGCCTTGCAGCGTGGGCCCGAACATCTCCTTGACCAGGTAGCGGCGCGCGGACATCGGTGTCGGGTGATGCTATAGCGCGGAGGTGACGCGGTTCCTACTGGTCGCGGTCCTCGTGATCGCGTGTGGCAAGGACAAGGAGCGTGGCGAGCCCACGCCCGCCGCCCCCGAGGACGATCGGTGTCAGCCGCTGCCGTTCGCAGACGCGGCGCCGGTCCCCGAGGCCTCGGGTGCCGGGTGGATGACGCTCGACGGCAAGCCTGCCCTGCTGGTGATCAGCGACAGTGGCAACGGCGGCGCGTACGCGATCGTCGATGCCGAGACCGGTGAGAGCCGCGAGACCGGCAGGCTGCCACTCGGTACGGCCGGCGAAGATCTCGAAGGGCTGTCGGCGCGCGGCGAGCTGCTGTACGCGATCACGTCGTCGGGCTGGATCCTCGGCTACCGGCGAAAGGCCGGCGGCTTCGATCTGGCAAAAGGTCCGTATCCGCTCGGCCCGCTGGATCTGCCCGACAAGGGCGGCATGGGGGACAAGCCACCCGAGGGCACCGGGATGGTGTGCGGCCAGCGCGCGACCAACTGCGGCCGCAACTACGAGGGGCTCTGCCTCGTCGACGCGGCGCACGAGAAAGGGCCGTGCATCGGCTTCGCGGCGTCGAAGGCCGACGGTCACCTGTACTGCGTCGTCGAGCAGGAAGGTGGCAAGCTCGCGGTGACGTACGAGCCGCGGATCGCGATCACCAAGCCGGGCGCGCTCGCCGACTGCGCGTTCGACGACGCGGGCCAGCTCTACGTCGGCTCGAACCTGTTCGACATGGCGCAAGTCTCGCGCGTGGACGGCTGGGACAATCCGGCGACCGCGAAGGTCACCAAGATCGCTCCACTCGGGATCGGGTTTCCGGAGACGCTCGCTGCCCGCGGTGATGTGATCTACCGGATGTCGGATACCGGTGGCGCTCCGAGCCTGATGAACAAGTTCCGCTGTCGTCGCTGATCTCGGCTCAGCCCCATCCCGGAACCAGCTGGCCGAGCACGACGCCGACCACGGCGCCCGCGAGCACGAGCCACACCGAACCGACCTTGAAGCGAAGTGCGAAGGCTGCCGCGACGGCGATCAGGATCGTCGGCAGATCGATGATCGACACGCGCCCGAGCTGATAGGTCACGACCGCCATCAGCGCGAGTGACGCGACGTTGACACCGTCGAGGAAGGCGCCAGCGGCGGCGTTCGTGCGCAGCCACGGGATCAGCGGGCCGCTGATGGCGACGAACACGAACGCGGGCAAGAAGATCGCGAGCGTGGCGACGGCCGCACCCGGCACGCCACCGAGTACGTAGCCGATGAACGTCGCCGTGGTGAACAGCGGGCCGGGAGTCACCTGGCCGACCGCGACGGCGTCTGCGAGCTGGGTCTCGGAGATCCAGTGCAGCCGCTCGACGAAGTCCGCGCGCAGGAACGCGAGCAGCACGTAGCCGCTTCCGAACAGCACGGAGCCGATCTTGAGGAACGTGAGGAACAGGTGGCCGAGGGTGAACGCGGTGGCGGTCGCAGCCGCCGCGGGCGCGAGCACACCGAGCGGCAGCCACGCTCCGGTCGGCGTGCGCCGCAGCTTGGTCAGCGCCATCATCACGCCCGCACCGGCGAGCAGCGCGAGCTCCTGGAGACCGAGGAGCAGGCCGGCGATGCAGGCCGCCGCGATCACGCCGAGTAACGGGGTCTTGATCGCCGTCCGCGCGAGCCGCCACAGCGCGAGCAGCACGATCGCGATCACGACCGGCTTCACCCCGCTCATCAGGGCGTCGGCGGCCGGGAGCGTACCGAACCGTACGTACGCCCACGCGATCAGGGTGACGATCGCCGCCGCCGGGAGGATGAAGCACAGCCCCGCCACGATCAGACCGAGCCAGCCGGCGCGGCGGTAGCCGAGGTGGATCGCGAGCTCCGTCGAGTTGGGCCCGGGAATCAGGTTCGTCGCCCCGACCAGGTCGAGGAACTCGTCGCGCGAGACCCAGCCCCGGCGGGTCACGACCTCGTCCTCCATCATCGCGATATGGGCCGCCGGGCCGCCGAACGCCGTCGTCCCGAGGCGCAGGAACAGCAGCGCAACCTCGCTCAGGGCCTTCGGCACAGGCTGATTGTCACCGAAACTTCGCCGCTCCGGCAGGAGGCGCTACGATCCGATCGTGCAGTGCCCGTATTGCACCGGCGACTCCAGCGTGACCGAGACCCGGGTCACGGCGGACGGCCTGCGTCGACGACGCATGTGCGCGGTCTGCAAGCGCCGGTTCACGACCTACGAGAAGCTCGGCGCGCCCGGGCTCAAGGTCCAGAAGCGCGATGGCTCGCTCGAGCCGTTCGACGGCGACAAGCTGTTCCACGCGCTCGAGCGGATCTCTGCACATCGCGACGGCGTGCGCCCCGAGGATCTACGGCGGATCGCCCGCGATATCGAGGCGACGCTGGTCGACGGCGGCCGCAAGTCGGTCGCATGGAGCGACATCGTGGCGGCGGCGCTGTCCCGGCTCGAGAACGTCGACCCGATCTCCGCCCACCGGCTCGCCGCGAACTACACCGACGAGAGCGGAGCGGTTCGCCTCGATGGCACATCGGCTCCGCAGCCCGTGCAGCAGCTCGGGTTGCCGCTCGACGAAGAATAGCTCCTCGCGAGCAGCTGAAAAAGGCGAGAGCGGGTGCGGCCCGGGGCCCATTCCGGACCGCACCCTCCGTCGAGTCACCACGTCTCGACGGTTCTCGCCAAGAATCCTTGTGCACGCGGTGTGCCCTCGCTCGCGTCACGTCGTTCCGCCCACCTGCACGATCGTCGACGGCAACGTGTGCGTCTCGAGGGTGACGAACTGCAACCCTGGGTCAGACACTGCTCGTACTACTTGCTGTCCGCTCGGCGGCCGCACGTGTCGCACCTACTGCGAGTAGTGTCTGACCCAAACGCAAACGGGTGCGGCCCGTGAGGACCACACCCGCTGCGACGCGCCGTGAAGCGCGCCAGGCCGTGATTGCGATTACCAGCGACGGACGCGATTCGAGATGTTGATGACCGGGCTCGCCGCGGCGGGCGCGGCGACGACGGTCTGCTGCTGGGGCCGCATCGCCATCATCATCATCATCATCGTCGACGGATCGCTGAGGCCGCCGGCCGGCTTGGCCTGGCTCGTCGCAAGATCCTTGATCGAACCCTGAAGGGCCGTGAGCTGCTGGGTGACCGCGCTGTTGTTGCCAGCGACGCCGCCGGTGACAGTGACGAGGGTATCGGTGGTGATGGTCTTCATGGTGCGTGTCCTTTCGTGGTGTGACCCAGGCTTGTGCACCGCGCGTGCCCAGCTCTCCGCTCAACGCAATCGCGCACTTCGCGATCGAACGAGCGCCACAGGCGTCAACCGCGTTCGGCGATCTGCATCCAATCGAACGCAGGGACGCTTTCCACTCTCTCAACTCTCGTCGGCCAACACCGCGAGCTCTCAGGTATCCCGGGGGACGGTCTCCACTCTCGCGACCCGTGTGCGCCGAAACGGCGAAGGGCCCGAGAAGATCCTCGGGCCCTCTAGGATAGATGGGGTCAGACCCCATTTTCTCTTCGCGTTTGAACGAGCGCCACAGGCGTCAACCGCGGACGCGAGCTCGATAAATGGGGTCAGACCCCATTTTTTCGGCGCCGAGACGGCGCGCTGTCTAGCGGCCGCCGCGAGCCTGCATCATCTGCTGCATCATCTGCATCATCTGCTGACTGCCAGCGGCCTTGGTCTGCGCGAGGTTCTGGCCGACCGCCGAGATGATCTCGGCGAGCTGCTTGATGCCTTGCAGCACGGCAGGGTCAGGTGCACTCGAGCGGCTGATCCGTCCACCCGTCACGGCCTGGAGCGACGCCAGATCGATCGACTCGAGTGCGTCACGGTCGTTGTCGTTGCTCGCCATGGTTGATCTCCTTCTCGACGTGAACCTGGTGGGGATCAGCAGCCGCCGCGCTTGACGCACGTCGACACGTTGACCACCGGGGTCGGGGGAGGCGCTGCCGCCGCCGGGGCACCGCCGCCGCCGCCACCCATGCCACCCATCATCATCATCATCATCATCATCTGCATCGGATCCGAGCCGCTGCTCGAGTTGGCCGACGCGAGGGATTTGATCGAGTCACCGATCGACGTCATCATCGCCATCAGCTCGTCGCTGTTGCCGCTCGAGCGGGCCGTGACGCGCGCAGCGCCGCCGGCGACGTTCTCGAGCTGCTTGGCATCGATCGACATGAACGGGTCCTGGGAGTCCTGCTGCTTGGGGGTCGACATGGGGCGTGTCCTTGTGGTGAGGGGGTGGCTGTCGAGTACAGGAGCACGCGATGTGCCAGCTGATCGGCGACGTGCTCTCGCGGATCTGGAAGCGATCGGACCGGGTGGGCACTCCCAGATCGCTACCGCCGGTAGACGATCGGTGGTGACGGCGGTTTGTCGACGGTGATCGCGACACTGCCCGAAACGGCGAACGGCCAGCTGATGCCGGCCGCATGCGATCGCGTGGACAGAGCGCTGGATCGTAGGCGCTAGAACTGGATGCCGACGTTGACCGATCCGTTGACGGTCGAGTCGTTGGACTCGGAGACACCCTCGTCCTCGGTGATCTGACCGACGCCGTCGTACGAGATGTTGAACTTCTCGTAGGACAGCGCGCCGCGGACGTAGAGGTTCTGCGGCAGCGGGATCTGGAAGTTTGCGTCGAGCCCGAGCCCCGACGCACGGCCCGGGCCGTACCAGTCGACCGAGCTGATGTCACCGACGTCGAGCAGATAGAAATACTTGGCACCAAAGCCGACCGACGCGCGCTCGGTGATGTTGAGGTCGAGGTGAGCGCCCGCACCGATGTACGAGTACGAGGTGTCGGGGACCTCGAACGTGTCCGGCGCGTCGGGGATCAGGTAGCTGGACGAGCCGTAGCTGACCTCGCCGTCGACGGTGACCAGGCTGGCGAGCGGATGGCGGTAATGAATGCCTGCGTTGTAGGCACTCTGGTTGATGACGTACTCGCTGACCGTCTCGCCGTCGTCGAACGAGACCTCGGAGCCCGCCGACTTCGAGACCGCGAGGGTGAAGCCGATGCCCTGCAGCCCGCCATCGAGCTTGTTCGACGGGAACGGATAGACCGCGGCGTTGAGCTCGAGCCCCTTGCTCGGAACTCCCGAGTACGCCTGGGGTCCGGTCTGGTTCTCGGCGACGATGTTGAGCGATCGCGAGCCGTAGAACGCGCCGCCTGCGATCCGGAACCTGGGCGTCGGCACCGGGACATGAGCGGCGGTCGGGTCGGCGATCTTGCCCTCGTCGCTGGTCGCGCCGAACAGCGACACCAGGTCGGAATTCTCCTGCGTGGCGACGTCGGGGTCCTTGAACGCGATCTCCTTGTCCGTCCTCGCCTTCTTGCGGCTCGGGGCCTCCGGCTCGTCGGCGTCGGCGGGCTCGTCGGTATCCTCCGCTTCGTCCTCCGCCGTGGCGGCCGCCGCCGCGGTCTGCGCATCGTCGTCGAGCCGCAGCTTGCGCTTGCGCGGGGTCGGCTCGCCGTCCTCGTCGCTGTCGTCGACGTCGGCGACTCGCTTCAGCTTCTTGCGCGTCTTCGTGGTGACCAGGTCGACCCGGGGCTGCTTCGCGCCGATCATCTTGCGGGTCTCGATCACGCGGAGCGAGCTGCCGGCGGGCTCCGGCGCGCCTTCGATGTACGCGAGCACACCGTCGAGCTCCTCGGACAGCTTGCCGCGGCCGTCATCGGACAGGCCCTTCGCACCGAGCCGCACCGAGACGGTGTCGAGCTCCTGCCCGGTCGACGCCTCGCGCACCGCGACCGTGAGCAGCTTGTGCCGGCCCTCGTCCTGGACCCAGCCCTCGATGATCGCATCGACGCCCGACTGCTTCGACGCCTTCTGCCAGGTCGTCGGTCCCGCCGACTTCTGCTGCGCCCTGGCGCGGGCATCTTCCCAGCGCTTCTTCGCGACCACATCGTACTGCTCGCCGAGGATCTTCTGGACCTCGGTGCGCCCGGCGTCGGCGAGGCTGCGCGGTCCGTCGAAGTCGAGGATGACCACCCGACGCGGCCTGGCGTCGGCGTCGGTGGCTGCCGAGCACAGAGCTGCGGCGGTGAGCGCGATGCGGAAGGCGGTGGTGGTGAGCGACATGGCGGGTTCCTTCGTGAGTGGGCGTGGGCGAGCAGAGACGTGGGTGGTGGTGGCGACCGCGTCGGGGCCTAGCGGCCACACCAGCAGGTGCCGCAGTTGTTGGCGGTGCCGCTGTTCGCGGAGATCGTCGCGGCGGTCGCACCGACCTGCGCGCAGTGATCGATCTCGATCGCGCGGCAGGTCGAGAGCGCCGTGTTGCCGGTGATCGTGACCGCGCCGGTGATCCCGTCGAGCATCCGCGAGAGCTGGCCGAGGTTGGCGAGTCGCGCGTTGTTCGAGAGCGTCAGGCCGCCGGAGATCCGGGTCATCCCGGTCGGCACCAGGTTCGTCAGGTCGACGAGCGCATCATTGTCATCGATCGTGAGGGCGCCACCGATCTGGGTGAGCGAGCTCATCGAGCCGATCGTGGCGAGCGCCGGGTTCGTGCGCAGGATGACGTCGCCGCTGATCGAGGTTGCCGCGAGGCCGCTGAGCTGTGTGAGCTGCGGGTTGTTCGTGACCTCGAGGCGCCCCACGTTCGCGAGCACGGGGAGCCGGATCGCGGTGACGCCGGTACCGGTGACATGCACGCCGCCGGTGACCCTGGTCAGCTCGGCGAGCTCGACGCTTGCGAGCTTCGCGTTGTCGGTGATCCGGAGGTCCTTGTCGATCTGCACGACGTACTTGAGGCCATCGATCGCGGTCAGCTGGGCGTTGTTGCGGATCGTGTAGCCGACCGAGAACGCGACGCCGTCCTGGGTCGCGCCATCCCAGCGCTTGACCGCGAGGTTGTTGAGGTTGGTGAGCTTGGTGTTGCCGCTGACGAGCAGCGAGCCGTAGACCTTGATCGTCTTCCTGGTGTCGAGCGAGGTCAGGCCGGTGTCGACGAGCTCGAGATCGTTGACCTCGATCAGCTCACCGAGGCGCGCGAGACTCGTGATCGCCGGGCCCTCGAGGCGGAGGTTCGCGTTGAGCGACCAGCAGCCCTCCGGCAGCGCGTCGAAGTCGGCTGCCGTGCGGATCGTCAGGTTGGTGCCGCGCTCCTCGGCGTCCTCGCAGTCGACGGCCGCGGAGTCGCTGCCGCTACCGCTACCTTCGCCGTCGTTGCAGCGCTGGCCGGTGCACGAATCGCCACCCACCTCGGCGATGCAGGAGGCCGTCATCCACAGGAGAGCGAGGAGAGAGAAGCGCATGGTGTGGTCCTTGATCAACTTGCGTGCCGTAACCCGTGGGATATGGATACCGGTGGTTGCAGCTGCGTCGGCCGGGTGGGAGACGCCCACGCTGTCAACCTCGGGAAGCACTAGCGGCGGTCCGCGCGAGGGCGAACGTTGACGCGGTACTGCTCGAGGAGCGTGCCGCTGAGGAACTGAAGCTGCGCGACGGCGATGTGGTAGTCGGCGACCGCGCGGCCGCGGCGCAGGCGGGCCTCGATCAGCTCCGACTGGCGCTGCATCACGTTGTAGTTCGTGGCCTTGCCGGCCTGGAACGACTGCTTCTCGGCCTTCGCGTTGTCCTCGGCGACGGAGATCGCCTTGTCGGAGAGCATCACGCGGGTTTGCGCGAACGTGACCGCCTTCACCGAGGTGACGACCTCGGCATCGATCTGGCGCTCGAGGTCGGCGCGATCGACGTCGAGCCGGCGACGGCGCGCCAGGGCCGCGTCATGATTGGATTTCGCAGCTCCCGATAGCTCGAACTGCACCGAGAGACCGGCCATCACTTCGAACCCGTCGGCGCCGCTGAGCGCCGAGAACGCCTCGCCCGTCGTCGAGCCGCCGCCGAGCAGCGCGCCCGACAGGCTGACATCGACCTGCGGGAGCGTCGCGTTCTTCGCGACCTTGACGTCGATGTCCGCGATCTTCTTCTCGAGTGCGATCGTCGCGAGCTTGCGGTTCGCCTTGCGGCTGGTCGCGAGGACCTCCTCGACGTCCCACTCCGAGTCGCCGATCTCGAACGCTTCGCCGGGTCGCAGCATGACGTCGCGGCGCCCGAGTCCGAGACCCACCTTGCGCCGGAGCTCGAGGGACTTCTTCTCGGCCTCGAGCTGCGCTGCGAGCTGCGCTTCCTTGCGGACCAGGATCTCGTAGGTCACCGCATGGAGTGCGTTCTGCGGCGCCTTGCCAGCGCGCAGCTCCTCGCGCGTCACCTTCTCCTGCGACTCGGCGAGAGCCACCGCCTCGGCGCGCGTATCGACCGCGTACGACGCGTACGCGAGCTCCCAGTAACCCGACACGACCTCGCGGACCATGTCCTCGGCCGCGAGCTGCGCCTTGATCGTCGCCTCGGAGAACGCGTAGCTCGCCTTCTTCTCGCCCGACAGCGCCACGTCCGGACCGAAGCCGCGAACGAGCGGCTGCTTGAGGGTGACCCGAGCCGTCGACTGGATCTGCGTGTAGCGGTCCGACAGCCCGCCGTTGTTCATCGGGACCTGGGCTCCCGCCGCGGCGCTTCCGCTGCCGGTGAGCGAACCATCGAGGAACTGCTCGGGAATGTTGAGCTCGGTCTCCGTGTGGCCGATGCCGAGCTCGGCCTGCACGTTGCCGCCGGTCGGCAGGTTGCGACCGAGGCCAAGTGCCGCGTTGATCGACGCGGTGCCGACCTCGCCGAACGGCGCGACCTCGACCCGGCCGCTGACCGCCTGCTTCTTGTAGTTGCCGCCCATCGTCATGACCCACTGCTGGTTGGCGCCCGCGGCACCGGCAGCGCCCCTGGCGGCGGCGCGATCGATCTTGCCGCGCGCGAGATCCGGCGAGCGACGGACCGCCACCTCGATCATGTCGTCGAGCTTGAACAGCGCGACCGCCTCGGCCTCGGGACCGTCGCCGTCGTAGAGATCCTCCTCGTCGTCCTCCGCGCGAGCAGCGGGGGTGACGAGGAGGAGGCTGCCGATCGACCCGAGGAGAGCGGCGACCAGATAGGAGCGGCTTCGCATGCAGTCGACGTGAGCAGTCGCCATGCCACCCGTAAGTCCGCTGTCTACCAGCGGATCCAGCGGATGCACCCCGCTGGACTCGACTACCCGAGGTTACGGATCACGGCCCCACCCCCCATTCACCCCACCGGGTGTCGACCGCGTTCGGCAGATGATCTTCGGAGGTTGCGGCGGCCGCGTGCCGTGGTCCCTGCCTTGCACTTTCGGCCGCTCACCATGAGCTACGGCAACGAAGAAGCATCGACGCACCGTCGGGTCGTGGGTCGCATCGTCCATGCGCCGGAGTTTCTCGATGGATCGGACGAGGCCAGCACCGAGCCTCCGACGCGCGTTCGTGCCGACGCCACGCCGGCGCCGTACCGCCAGCGATCGGCGGTGCAGCCGTACGTGACACGTGCCCCGCACGAGCAGACCGAACCGTCGGTGCACGTGCGTCACGCGCGCGGGATCTCACCCGCGCCGATGTCGCGTCACGCGCAACCAGCGTACGTGCCGCACGAGCGGACGCAGCCGTCGGTCCACGCGCTGCAGCCGGTGATCGAGGCTCCCAGGAGCGACGCCAAATCATCCTCGCGGAGCAAGCCTGCCGACGTGCCGGTCGAAGTCCCGCGCAGCTCGCGCTCGACGTCGAGCCGCGTCTCCAAGGAACCCCGCTCTGCCGCTCCCGCACCGGCACCGGACGCGTCGGCGCACTCGGCGTCGGCGAAGTCCGCCCCGAAGGCATCGACGTCCGCACCGTCGGCATCGACGTCGGCGTCGCAGCCCGCCGCGCGGCCCTCCGAAGCCCCGCGCGCCTCCGAGCCGGCGATGCCCGGGATGATCGATCCGCTGCAGATCATCATCCCGCCCGAGCTCGGCCCCACGATCTACAGCTGGGTCCGCCGCCTCGCACTGCAGGCAGATCTCCAGACCGCCGACCGCGTCCTTCGCGACGCGCTCCTCGAGATCTCGTCGTCCCTCGCGATCTCGATCGTCTATCCCGGCCAGGAGGGCCTGTGGACCCTCGGTGCCGACGACGAGATCCCACGTGATTCGAGCCCGCTCGTCGCCTGCGCGCAGGCCCGGCGCGCCCTGATCGCGTCGCACACGGCGCTGATCCCGGTCGTCACCACGAGCGAGACCGTCGCGGTCATCGTGCTGACCCGGAACCCGCGCAACCCCGGCTACTTGCCGGTCGAGCAGATCGCGATGATCGGCCTCGCTCGCGAGAGCGCCTCGATCCTCCATCACCTCGCCGTCCAGCACCTGCAGAAGGCCACCGAGATCAAGGCGGACAAGGGCTCGCTCTATCGTGGCGAGGCCCTCGAGGCGCACCGCACGCGCGGCACCGAGGGCGAGCTCGTCCAGCTCTCGCCGTCGTGGGTCAAGCGTGCGTATCCCGTGCTGATCGCGACCGTCGTGATCGCGACCCTGTTCTCGGTGTTCATCAAGGTTCCGACCTACAGCTCCGGAGGCGCCGTCATCCTGATCGATGGCGCCCAGATCAGCGCGCCGCTCGGCGGCACCGTCGACGCCGTCCTCGTGCAGCCCGGCCAGGCCGTCAAGGTCGGCACCGCGATCGTGCGGCTCTCGGCGCAGGCCGAGCTCGACGAGTACAACGCCGCGAACACCGAGTACGTCGGAGCGACCCAGCAGCACCTGCTCGATCAGACCGACGAGCAGACCCGCAAGGCGTTCATCGCCGCGGCGCAGCGCAAGTCCCTCGCCGAGGCCCGCGTGAGCTCGAAGACCGTCCGCGCGGCGAAGGCGGGCACGATCTCGGATATCCGCGTCCGCGCGGGCCAGGCGCTCCAGCCGGGCGAGCCGATCGCGACGGTCGTGCAGCCAGGAGCCGAGATCGAGGTCAGCGCGTTCCTCCCCAGCAAGGATCGACCGCGGCTGCGCGTCGGCCAGACCCTGCAGGTCGAGCTGATCGGCTTCACCAAGCCACGCGAGAAGGCGACGATCAGCTTCGTCGGCACCGAGGCGATCGGCAGCACCGAGGCCGCCAAGGTGGTGGGCCCGACGCTCGCGGATGCGCTCAAGCTCCCGGGCGGCTCCTACGTTCACGTCCGCGCCCGGCTTCCCGCTCGCACGTTCAAGACGGAGCACAACCGGCTGAGCTACCACCACGGCATGCTTGCTGCGACGGAGGTCTTGATCTCCGAGAAGCCGTTCCTGGTGAGTCTGCTCCCAGCGCTGGAAAAGTACCTGCCCGACTGAAATGGGGTCTGACCCCATTTTCTCGACCCGGCCGGCACCTCGCCGGCCGTTCTCAGTTTCGGCGCCCGTACATGGGGTCTGACCCCATTTCTCCGGGGTGTCACCCGCGGAACGCAACCGGGGATGGAGTCACCCCGAGGTTACGACTGCAACCATCGGTATCCACAGCGCCGAGGCGACGGCACGCGGGTTGAACAAGGACAAGGCAGCCCGCATGACCAAGACCTCCAACATCGTCGCGTCCTTCCCCGCGCTGAAGAAGCTCGGGTTCGCCGGCAAGCGGAGTGTGCCGTTCGTCCAGCAGCTCGAGTGGACGGACTGCGGCGCCGCATCGCTGTGCATGGTGATGGCGTTCCACGGGCGCGAGTCCAAGCTCGCGGACGTTCGCGAGGCGATGGGCATCGGCCGCGACGGGGTCTCCGCGAAGGCGATCCTCGACACCGCCGAGCGCTACGGCATGCAGGGCCGCGGCATCAAGGTCGACATCACGCAGATCAAGCTGCTGAAGACCGCGACGATCCTGCACTGGGAGTTCAACCACTTCGTCGTGTTCGAGAAGCTGGTCAAGGGCGGCGTCCGTATCGTCGACCCGGCGACCGGCCCGCGCGATGTCCCGCTCGACCAGTTCAGCAAGTGCTTCACCGGCGTCGCGATCGAGCTGACACCGACCGACCGGTTCACCAAGACGAAGGCCGAGAAGGGCCGGCTCGTTCGCTACTGGAACGAGCTGATGTCGGAGAAGGGCCTGTTCACCCGCGTGATCGTGATGTCGCTGGCGCTGCGTCTGATCGCACTCGCGCTGCCGCTGGTCACCGGGATGATCATCGACAAGGTCGTTCCGCGCTCCGACTACCACCTGCTGTACGTCTGCCTCGGCGCGATCGGCGGCATGGTCGTGTTCAACCTGATCGCGGAGATCGTGCGCACGCACCTGCTGCTGCACCTGCGGATCTCGCTCGACACGAAGATGACGCTCGGCTTCCTCGACCACATGGTCTCGCTGCCGTACTCGTTCTTCCAGCGCCGCTCGACGGGCGACCTGATGATGCGCGTCGACTCGAACGGCACGGTGCGCGAGGTGGTGACCAGCAAGAGCATGTCGGCGTTCATCGACGGCGTGTTCGTGCTGCTCTACGCCGCGATCATCTTCTACGTCAGCCCGACGCTCGGCCTGATCACGATCGCGATGTCGGCCTCCGAGGCGCTCGTGTTCCTGTGCGCCCGCCCGACGTTCCAGCGCCTGCTCGCTGCCGACCTCGACAAGCAGGCGAAGGCGCACAGCTACATGGTGCAGATGCTCGGCGGGATGGAGACCCTGAAGTGCGCCGGCGCCGAGCGCATGGGCGTCGAGAAGTGGTCAAACCTCTACACCGACGAGCTCAACGTCAAGATGCGCCGCGCCCGTGCGTCGGCGTGGGTCGACGGTGTGCGCGGTGCGATCGCCTCGCTCGGACCGCTGCTGATCCTGACCATCGGTGCGAGCTCGGTGATGACCGGCAAGATGTCGCTGGGCATGATGCTCGCCATGAACTCGCTCGCGTCGAGCCTGTTCGGTCCGCTGTCGCAGCTGGTGTCGAGCGCGCTCGAGCTACAGCTCGTCAAGGGTCACATGGACCGCATCGATGACGTGCTGCAGACCAAGCTCGAGCAGGACCGCGATGTCGCGATGCAGCCACCTCGCCTGCGCGGCGCGGTCTCGGTCAAGAACGTGTCGTTCAAGTACGGCGAGCAGGCTCCGCTGGTCGTCCAGGACGTCTCGCTCGACATCGTCCCCGGGATGTCGGTCGCGCTCGTCGGCCCGTCGGGCTCGGGCAAGTCGACGCTGCTCAATCTGCTCTCCGGCCTCTACCAGCCGGTGAGCGGTGAGATCGCCTACGACGAACGCAGCCTGAAGGACATGGACCTCCGCGCGGTCCGCCAGCAGATCGGCATCGTCCCGCAGCATCCCTTCATCTTCGGCGGCACGATCCGCGAGAACGTCGCGCTCACCGCGCCCGGTGCCACGCTCGATCGGATCTCGTCGGCGTGCAAGGTCGCGTGCTTTCACGACGACGTCACCGAGATGCCGATGACCTACGACACGGTGGTCTCGGATGGTGGCGGCTCGCTCTCGGGTGGTCAGCGCCAGCGCGTCGCGATTGCTCGCGCGGTGATTCGCAACCCCGCGCTGATGCTCCTCGACGAGGCGACCTCGGCGCTCGACAACTCGACCGAGAAGCGCGTGATCGCCAACCTCGAGAAGCAGCGCTGCACGCGGATCACGGTCGCACACCGGCTGTCGACCGTCCGCAATGCGGACCTGATCGTCGTGATGGACAAGGGTCGCATCGTCGAACAGGGAACCCACGACCAGCTCGTCCACAAGGGCGGGCTCTACACCAAGCTGATCCAGGCCTCGCAGAACACGCCCACCATGGAGATGCCGTATGACCAGATTCCTGCCGACCGTCCTGTTGCTCGTGGCGTGCAAGGGCGCAGCAACCACGCCGGCCGAGCCTGATCCCACCGAGGCTCGCGTGCCCGCCGCTGCCGAGATCGCACCCGAGGCACCCGAGTTTGTCGGCGTCGTCACCTCGCGCGTCACCAAGGTGATCACCGCCGAGGTCGATGCTCCGGTCGAGCGCCTCGCCGTCACCCTCGGCCAGCGCGTCCGTGCCGGCGACACGATCGCAAAGCTCGACGATCGCCAGCTCCGCTCGGATCTCGAGGGCGCGAAGTTCGCGGAGCGTGCCCTCGCCGGTGAGGTCGGAGCGGCCGCGATCCAGGCGCGCGCCTTGACGCAGAAGCTCCGTAGCGAACGTCTGCTCGCCCGCGCCGGAGCATCGCCGATGAACGCCGTGCGCTCTGCGTCGGCCGATGCGTCAGCCGCGGGAGCGTCGACCGGCGCTGCTGCCGGCCGCTACGCCCAGGCGAGGAACTCGCGCCAGCAGCTCGAGGTGATGCTGACCAAGACCGAGCTCAAGGCGCCGGTCGACGGCGTGGTCACGATGATCAAGGTCCGCGACGGCGGCATGGCGAGCAAGGGCATGCCGATCGCTCGCGTGTTCGACGACCGTGACCTGCTGATCCGGTTCGCGGTTCCCCGTGACCACCGCGCGAAGGTCGCCAAGGGCCAGCGCGTCGAGCTCACCGTCGACGGCGCCGACGGTCCGATCTGGGCGACGGTCAACTACATCTCCGACGAGCTCGAGCCTCCCGTGAACTTCACGATCGTCGAGGCCGACATCGACGACACCAAGCTTCGCCCCGACGAGATCCGCGTGGCGTCCAACGGACGCGTGCGGATCGCCGAAGCGACGACGACCACCACCACCAAGACCGCGTCCCTCACCCCCGGAGCCCAGCCATGAGCGTGCTAACTTCTCTCCACGAAGTCGTGTCCGGACAGAACCTCGAGACTCCGACCTGGGTGACGTCGTTCCAGGGTCTACCGCGCACCGTCAACGTGCGGCGCTGCCGCCTCGAGGTGGTCGCCGGTGTCGACGCCGGCAAGATCATCGAGCTCGCGCAGCCAACGATCATGATCGGCCGCGCAGGTGCCGACCTCAACCTCAACGACCCCAAGGTCTCCGGCCTGCACTGCGAGCTCCGGCTCCAGGCCGACGGCTACCGGATCCGCGACCTCGGCTCGACCAACGGCACGCACGTCAAGGGCGTCCGCATCGTCGACGGGTTCATCGCTCCGGGCTCGACGATCCAGATCGGCAAGAGCGCGATCACGTTCGACCCGCTCGATGACGCGGTCGCGGTGCCGCTGTGGCACGAGTCGCGCCTCCACAGCTTGATCGGTGGCAGCGCTTCGATGCGTCACCTGTTCGATCTGATCAACCGGTTCGCGCAGTCCGATGCGACCGTCCTGATCCAGGGCGAGACCGGCGCTGGCAAGGAAGGCGTTGCCGACGCGATCCACCAGTGCTCGCCGCGCCGCGAGGGACCGTTCGTCGTGCTCGACTGCTCGGCGATCCCCGAGCAGCTGTTCGAGGACCAGATCTTCGGTCACGAGCACGGCGCGTTCACGGGCGCCGGCAAGGCGACGATCGGGGTGTTCGAGGCCGCGCACGGCGGCACGCTGTTCCTCGACGAGATCGGCGAGCTCCCGCTCGACGTGCAGTCCAAGCTGCTGCGCGCCGTCGAGACCCGCAAGATCCGCCGCATCGGCTCGACCAAGGTGATCGCGTGCGACGTCCGCATCATCGCGGCGACCAACCGCGACCTCGCCGCCGAGGTCAACCGCGGCACGTTCCGCTCGGATCTGTTCTATCGGCTCTCGGTCGCCAAGCTCGCGGTCCCCGCGCTGCGCGAGCGCAAGGAGGATCTGCAGCTGCTGGTCCAGCACTTCCTCCGCCAGCTCGTCGCCACCCACGGTGATCCGCGGCTGCCCGACGACTTCATGGCGCGCGCGCAGCGCCACACCTGGCCGGGCAACGTCCGCGAGCTGCGCAATGCGGTCGAGCGCGCCGTGCTGCTCCCGAACCACCCGACCGGTGGGCTCGACGCCCCGCCGAAGAAGGAAGGCACGTTCGGCGATGTCGACATCGATATCCCGTTCAAGACCGCGAAGCAGCAGCTCGTCGACGAGTTCGACCGCCGCTACCTCGAGGCGCTCCTCGAGGCGCACGACAACAACATCTCGGCGGCTGCGCGTGCAGCCGGCATCGAGCGGATGTCGATCTACAAGATGATCCGACGGCTCGGACTCGACGACGGTGCGAAGAAGCGCGCACCGACCGGCGACGACGACGAGTCGACGGGCGAAGAGATCTGACGATCTCTAGCTGGGCGTCCGCTCGAGCACGCCGCACGCAACGCGACCACCGGCGTTGCCCGTGGGCTGCGTCTTGAAGTCGTCCTTCTTCTCGTGAACGATGAAACCCTTGCCGATGATCGACGTCGGGTCGTCGCCGAGCGTGATGCCCTTCATCACGAACGTCTTCGTCGCCTTGCCGTCCTTGCCGGCGGTCAGGTTGCCGAAGTCGCCCTCGTGGTGCTCGGCGGCATCGGGCGCGCCGTGCTTGTGTCCGCTCGGGTTGAAGTGACCACCGGCGCTCGACGCGTCGGGAGCCGAACAGTCGCCCTTCTCGTGCACGTGATACGCGTGATCGCCCGGGGTCAGCCCCTCGACGTTCGCGGTCACCTCGACGCCACCCTCGACCTCCTTGAACGAGATCGTGCCGGTGACCTTGGACTTCGCCGTCGGCGCGAGCGTGGCCGTCGCTTGCTTCGGAGCGGGCGGCGCGACGGGGGCGGCGGGCTCCGTCGGCGTCGGCTCGGTGGCGACAGGCTCCGCGGGCGTCACGGGCGCGGCGGGCTCCGCGGGCGTTGCGCTACCGGATTTGCCGCCGCAGCCAGCGGTGGCAGCGACCGTCGAGACGAGCAGGAACAGCAGGGTGCGTTTCATGGCCGCAGCCTCCCACATTCTTCGGCGTGTGGAGGGTGACAGGCGGCTCTCCCTGCGGCCTCACGGACGCGAGTGGGTCCCAGTCGCACTGCGGGTCGCGGGGCGCACGCGTTGCCGACGCCACCGCAGGACGCATTCGAGCTGCAGCGCTCGCACGCATTCTCGAGGTTCGCGTACGCCCCGCGGCCTTCCGGTCCCTGGCGGATCAGGTGGCCACGGGGACGCCGGTGTAGCGCGCCCGCGGTCGGAGCAGATGGCCAGCCGCGCGTTGCTCGAGAGCATGCGCCAGCCAGCCTGCGGCACGCGCGACGGCGAACAGCCCGGGCCCTGCGGAGGCAGGTGCTCCGAGGGCGGCGATCAGGGCAGCGAGCCCGACGTCGACGCTGGGGTACGCATCCTTGGTTGCCGCCACCAGCGCGAGCAACGTGCGAGATCGCTTGGTCCCACCGAGTTTCGCGGCCGCATCGAGCAGAGGCAACGTCCGCGGGTCGCCGCTGGCGTAGAGCGGGTGACCGAATCCGGGCGGCACCTGCCCCCGCTTGCGCAACGCACGCACCGCGGCGCGCGCGGCCTCCGGGCTGCCGAGCTCGTCGGCGAACGCCATGACCTCCATCGAGGCGGTGCCGTGCCGAGGCCCCGACAGCGTCGCGAGCGCGGCTGCGATGCAGGCATACGGATCGGCATCGGTGGATGCGGTGATCCGCGCGCTGAAGCTCGATGGATTGAGCTCGTGATCCGCGAGCAGGACGAGCGCGAGATCGATCAGCGGCGTCGCATCCTCGTCGACGCCGAGCGCACGCACGACGACCCCAGCGACGCTGCTGGCTCCGAGGGCCCGCGACACGATCGCCGCCGGGAACCCGGGCGCGAGCGCGGCAGCGAGCAGCGGGATGACCTGACGCCCTCGCGTGATCAGCGCATCAGGCCGCCGATCGCCGCGCTCGAGATCGCCGAGCGCGGCGACCTGCACGAGCAGTGGCATCACATCGATCGGTGCGACGCCGGCGTGGACGAGCTTGGCGAGCACCGCATGAGGCACGGCGATCCGCGGCCAGGTCACCGCACGATCCGGCAAGTAGCCCGACCACAGCAGCTCCGCGACGTTCTCGTACGGCGTTCCAGCAGCCGCGAGATCCACCGCGAGCTGCCCGCGATAGGCAGGGCCGCGTGGCGTGATCGCGGTGACGGCGGAATCGAGCACCGGTTCGCCCCAGCGCAACGCACCTGCGGCGACCGCGCCATGACCGGCCCGGGCATCGCGACGGACGCGCAGGCGCTCGAGATCCGCGAGCGCGTAGAGCCGTGGGCGCCCTTGCTCGCCGGGGACGCTACGGACCTGTCCGCGGCTGACGTAGGCATAGAGCGATCGCAGCTGGATCCCGAGATGCTTCGCAGCGGCGCGCGCGTCGAGCCAACGTTGATCGTCGATTCTACGTTGATCAACCATGCGACCGACGTTACATCAGAGGCAGGAGACGTTCATGAGCAGTCCGACCAGCAACGGCCTTGAGGGCATCGTCGTCGCAGATACAGCGATCTCGCACGTGGACGGCGACCGAGGTCGCCTGGTGATCGCGGGCAGTGATGCAGAGCAGCTCGCCGCGGCCGGAGGCTTCGAAGGGACGGTGCAGCGCGTGCTGGCCGCGGGTGGTGCGAAGCTCGACGATCCCGACCTCGGACATGCGCGCGTCGCAGCCTGGGAGGTCGTCGGTCGGCTCGGTGATGCGCTCGACGCGCCGGATGCGATGGATGCGCTGCGCACGAGCCTCGGGCATCTGCGGACGACAGGCGACGATCTCCGAGACGCGCTCGCCGCGATCGGTGCGGCCCCGGTGTTCGTCGCAGCCTGGTATCGCAAGCGCACAGACCAGCCGCTGGTCGGTCCTGACCCGACGCTCGATCACGCCTCGGACTATCTGCGGATGACGACCGGACAGCCGCCGTCCCGCGAGGCCGCGACGGCGCTCGACGCGTACCTGGTGACGGTGATCGATCACGGGATGAGCGCGTCGACGTTCACCGCGCGCGTGATCGCCTCGACCGGGTCCGACCTGATCTCGGCCATCGTCGGTGCGGTCGGTGCGCTGAAGGGACCGCTCCACGGCGGTGCACCCGGCCCCGTGCTCGACATGCTCGATGCGATCGGCGAGCCGGGGCGCGCCGAGCCGTGGATCCTCGACGAGCTCGCCGCGCATCGCCGGATCATGGGGATGGGTCATCGGATCTATCGCGTTCGCGATCCGCGGGCTGCCGTGCTCGAGACCGCCGTGCGGCCCCTGGCGAGCAAGCGACTCGAGCTCGCGCGCGCCGTCGAGCACGCGGCTGCGAAGATCCTTCACGAGCGCAAGCCGGACCGTCCGCTCGCGGCCAACGTCGAGTTCTACACGGCCGTGTTGCTCGACGCTGTCGGGCTGCCACGCGAGCAGTTCTCGGCAACGTTCGCGATCAGCCGGATCGCCGGCTGGTCCGCGCACGTGATCGAGCAGCGCCGCACGGGCCGGCTGATCCGTCCGGCGTCGCGCTACCTCGGCCCCATGCCGGCGTGATCACGCGAGGCGCGCGTCGTGCGCGCCGAGGGTGGCGACGTCGGGGAGCTGCGCCGCGAGCTCACCGTCGACGAACTGCCGCGTCTTCGGATCGACCTTGATGGTCGGGCAATGCGAGATCACGAGCGTGACCAGCGCACGCGCTCTCGCGTCGTCGGCGCCGACCAGCGGCTCTCCGGTCAGCCGGGTCCACGCCATCACGCGCAACGTGGTGCCTGGCATCGACACGATATCGACGAACGTCGCGCCGTCGTGCTCGGGCGGTAACCGCCGCGCGACGACACCGACGACGTCGCGCCACAGCACGAGCATCGACGTTCCATCCTCCCGGCGCGCATCGATCCCGGCCCGCGTGATCTCTGCCGTCACGGTCATGTAGCTCAGCTTCTTGCGCAGGTGATCCGGCATCGTCGGGAGCGGTCCGGTCACGACCTGCTCCGTCGCGGGCGTGACGGGACGCTCGACCTTGATCGGCACATACGGTGCCTCGTCATCGGCAGAATCATTCGACACCGCGAACCGCAGCACGGCCATGCCGAGCAGATGTGCAGCGATCAGCATCACCGGCGCCCACGTGCGCTCGAGATCGAGCCCCATCATCTTCGCCGCATCGGATCCGCCCTCGGGACCGAACAGGAACCCCGCGGCCGCGGCGCCGAGGATCATCGTGAAGCACGCCTTGATCCCGTGCGAGCTCAGCGACTCGCTCGCCGCACCCGACAGCAGCCGCGTGCCGGCCTGGTAGACGACGAGCAATGCGGTCAGCAGCGAGCCCCAGAACGTGATCGCGGCTGCGAGCGGGAAGCTGCCGCGCAGCGCGAGGTTGCCGTAGGACACGCTCGCGCACACGCCATCGGACTGACAAACGTTGATCGATCGCAGGCCGATGCCGATCGTGCCGACGTGGCCATCGATCGCCATCGTCATCTGGAACCAGTCCATGACCACGACGGAGGCGATCACCAGGACGACATAGCCAGCCGCGGAGGCCAGGAGCCTCGTCCGATTCGCCATTCACCGCGAGCGTATCACCTTGGTGCAGAAGCTCCAGATTCCACACGGACCGTGCCGAGGTCCAGTGTCTTGCCGGCACGCAAGGGCCCGAAAGGTTCCAGGAACATCGGCGCAGGCGCCGTTGTCGCCGATGCCACACGGCGCGGCTATGTCGAGCACCTGTGGAGCCGGGCCACCGCGCCGCGGCTGTTCGCCGAGGAGGCAGAACGTGCACGCGTCGGTTGACTACGCGATCATCCGCGTCGTTCCGCGCGTCGAGCTGATCAACGTCGGCATCATCGTGTCGTGCCCGACGCAGAGCTCGTCGAGCGTCTCGTCGTGCCGCCCCGCTGACCGCTACGTGCCGCGCTGAGGCTTGATGAAGCGCTGGACGATCGCGCGCACGGTCTGCGCGTCGAACGGCTTCTCGATCCGGATGTTCGCGACCCGCTCGAGAAACGTGTTCGCGCCCGCGGTGAACGCGCCGCCCGAGATGAACACCACGCGCTCGGCGGCCTCCGGGTAGCGCTCCTTCATCACCTCGTGGAGCTCCATGCCCGACATCTCCGGCATCATCAGGTCAGACAGGATCACGTCGAAGCGACGCCCCGCCGCGAGGAGCTCGAGCGCTTCCTTGGCGCGCGTCGTGACCGTGACGTCGTGCTGCTTGAGGACGCGGCGGAGCACGCCTCCGACCATCGGATCGTCATCGACCACGAGCACCGTTCCGCGCTGGGCGGGGTCCACCGCGACCACGCTGATGGGTGCGGTGCTCGGGCGCTCCGCCCTCGCCGCAGGGAGGGAGATCCGGAACGTGGTGCCGCTGCCGAGCTCGCTCTCGACCGAGAGCTGGCCGCCCATCGAGGTGACGATGTTGTGGCAGATCGAGAGACCGAGACCGGTGCCGACCCCGATCGGCTTGGTCGTGAAGAACGGGTCGAACACGCGCTGGAGGATGGATGGGTGGATCCCCGGGCCGGTGTCGCGGACCTCGATCACGGCCTTCCCGTCGGCGTCGGTCGAGGTCACGATCCGGATCTCGTTGCCGGCACTGTCACCCTCGGGGATCGCCTGCGCGGCATTGACCAGCAGGTTGATCAGGACCTGGCCGAACCGAGCATCGTCGGCCTTGATCGTCGGGATCGGACCGTAGTCCGTGACCAGCCGGGCGCGTTGCTCGATCTCGTTGGCGGTCAGCGAGATCGCGAGATCGATCACCTGCTTGACCTCGATGATCGTCGGCCGGTCCTCCGTGGCGCGCGAGAACGTCTTGAGGCCGCGCACGATGCGTCGGATCTTCTCGGCGCCGGTCCGGACCTCGTTCGCCATCCGCGTCAGCTCGGCGATCTGATCCTCCGACACCGATTCGCGGAGCGTGCGCAGCTCCTCGATGATCATCGCGATGTTCGCGGTGACGGAGACCAGTGGACCGTTGATCTCGTGCGCGCTTCCGGCGGCGAGGGTACCGACCGAGGCCATCCGGTCCGACAGCAGGAGCTGCAAGCGCAGCTTCTCCTGCTGCTCCTTCGATTCACGCAGGCTGTCCTCGGCGAGGACCTGCTCGGTGACGTCACGCGCAGCCGCATAGACGACGTTGCGATCGATCTCCGCGATCGACTGCCACTCGAACCACCGATACGAACCGTCCTTGCACCGGTACCGGTTCCTGAGCGCGCCCATGTTCATGCCCTGATGCAACCCCTTGCGCGCCGCGATCGTACGGGCCCGATCGTCGGGATGCACGAGATCGATCGACGGTGCCGCCAGCAGCTCCTCCATCGTCCATCCGAGAGTGCGCGTCCACGACGGGTTGACGCGCACGAAGTACCCGTCGAAGTCGACGATGCACAGATGGTCGAGCGACATCTCGAAGAAGTCGGAAGCGGCCGGCGACCCTTCACGAGGCTTCATACGAGCGCTCACCGTACCATCGTTGCCCGACACGATTCGGGGATGCCCGCCTGTCCGGGCGCGCGTTGCGGGTTTCTACGTACGTTCGAGACCCGACGCAGTCTCGTCCGGATACTCAGGCCCGTGGCGGTCATCGCGGACGAGCCATCATCATCGTCAGCTCCAGCCGGCGACGTTGAACCGGGCTCTCCCGCGGAACGGTTCTCGCTGGCACACAGGGGACATCGACCGCTCCTCCAGAACTTCGAGAGTCAGCCCCTCAACAATCGGAGGTACTGGTCGAATCAGACTCTTGAATGCCGAACGTCGGAACCGAGCCACCCGGGATCGCCGCGGTCGGCCTCTAGATCCGGAACGCTGCCGCGATTGGCAGCTCGCGGACCCGCTTGCCGGTGAGCGCGAACACCGCATTGGCGAGCGCGGCACCGACGGGCGGCACCGGCGGCTCGCCGACGCCACACGGCGGCCCCCCACTGGCGACGAGATCGAGATGGATCTTTCGCGGCACGTCGCGGATGCGCGCGATCCGGGCGTCGCGGAAGTTCGATTGCTGGACCGCACCCTGCTTCAGCGTGACGCCGCCGAACAGGGCGTTGCTGATCCCCATGATGACGCCACCTTCCATCTGTGAGCGCACCCGGTCCTGATTGACGACGGTGCCGGGGTCCATCGAGATCCAGGCCTCGTCGATCCGGAACACGCGCTGCTTGTCGGGCACGACCGACAGCACGACGGCCGTGTACGTCACGAAGCTCCGATGGGCCGCGAGCCCGAGCGTCCTGCCCTGCTGCTTGCGCGTGCTCCACCGCGAGGCCTCGGTGACCCGCTCGACCACCCGGCGCAGACGGCCTGCATCCACCGGGTGCCGGTCGAGCGGCTCCCCGTAGTTCGACAGCTTCGCGATGCCGAGGTCCTGCAGGCCCAGGATGCGCGCCGGTCCGATCATGTCGAGCCAGGCGTCGCGTGGGTCCATGCCGCGTGCGACTGCGAGCTCGTCGATGAACGAGCCGACCGCGAAGGCGTGGAAGATGTTGTACACCGAGCGATACCAGCCAATGCGGACCCGCGGCGTCGCCGCGCACGCCTCGGCACGGACGTTGGGCGTCGAGAGCGCGAGATCGAGCACCCCCTGCTGAAGGTCGTCGATCGCGGGCGTGGTGGTGCCCGCGACGAACGTGCTCTTGATCGGCGGGAACGCCGTCCGGTGGTGCCATGCGATCACGGCCCCGCGACCGTCGAGTCCCGCACGCAATCGCTGCGCGTTGACCGCGTTGTAGTAGTCGTGGCGGAGGTCGTCCTCGCGCGTCCATTGCACGCGCACTGGTGCACCCATCTCGCGCGCCAGAAACGCTGCCTCCGAGACAAAGTCCGCCTTCGACTTGCGACCGAAGCCACCGCCGAGCAGCGTCACATGCACCGTCACCTTGTCCTCTCCGATGCCGAGGACGCGTGCGACCTCGGTGCGTGCAGCCTGCGGGTTCTGGGTCGGCGCCCACACCTCCGCGCGCCCGCTGGCCACCTGCGCGATCGCAGCGGGGGGCTCCATCGTGATGTGTGCGAGGTGCGGCACCAGGTACTCCGCCTCGATCACCTTCGCCGCGCTCGCGAGCGCAGCATCGGCATCGCCGAGCGAGCGCAACGGCGTACCCGCCGTCCTCACCGAGGACAGCATCTCGTCACGCATCGTCGCCGAGTCCGCGACCTCGTTGCTGCCAGGGTCCCAGCTGACCTCGAGAGCCGCGCGCCCCTTGAGCGCCGCCCAGGTCGTGTCCGCCACGATCGCGAGCCCGCCCCACGGCTGGAACATCCACGGCGCCTTCGGCACCGGCATCTCGACGACCCGACGCACACCGGGGATCTTGAGCGCGCGCGCCGCATCGTAGCGAGCGACCTTGCCACCGACGGTCGGGGGTCTCGCGATCACCGCGATCAGCTGCCCGGGCAGCTTCACGTCCGCGCCGAACAGCGCGGTCCCGGTGACGATCGCCGGTCCGTCGAGCAACGGCAGCGACGCTTTCTTCACGTTCACGAGCTCCGATTCGGGGCGCAGCGTGATCGCCTTCGCCGCAGGGACCGGGAGCTTCGACGCGGCAGGCACGAGCTCGCCGAATCCGAGCGCTCGCTGGGTCGGGGGATGGATCACCTGGTGATCGCGCGCCACGCACGACTCGGGCTTCACGTTCCAGCGCTTCGCGGCTGCCGAGATCAACATCATCCGTGCGGCTGCTCCGGCTCGGCGCAGGTCATCGTAGAACCTGCGGATACTCGACGAGCCATCGGTGTTCTGGTCGCCGTACTTCTTGTCGCCATCGGCCTGGAGCACGACCACGCGCTCGAGCGTTGCGCCGAGCTCGTCGGCGATCAGGATCGGGATCGAGCTCCGTACGCCCTGCCCCATCTCCGAGCGATGGCAGACGATCGTCGTGTGGCCGTCGTCGCCGATGTGCACGAGGACGTTCGGATCGAGACCCTTGGTCGCGTCCTCGTGCGCCTCGGACGCGGGCTGCGGCGCTGGTCCGGCCCTGCCGCTCGGCTCGTCGGCGGTGGCCAACCGCGGATACACGCCGAGCGCGAGCCCACCGAGAGAGAGGTTGAGCCCGACCAGGAAGGCACGTCGGGTCACCCGTACCGGTGCGGTCACGTCGCGTCCTCGGGGAGCCCCGCTGCCTTCCGGATCGCGGCGCGGATCCGCGGATACGTTCCGCACCGACACAGGTTGCCGGCCATCGAGGTATCGATCTCGTCGTCGGTCGGTCGGGGCCTCGCAGCGAGCAGCGCCGCGGCGCTCATGATCTGACCCGACTGGCAGAATCCGCATTGCGGCACACGCAGCGCGAGCCACGCCTTCTGCACCGGGTGATTGCCATCCTTGGACAGTCCCTCGATCGTGACCACCGAGCGGCCGCTGGCACGGCGCACCGGCGTGACGCACGACCGCACGGCATGGCCGTCGAGGTGAACGGTGCACGAGCCGCACAGCGCCTCACCGCACCCGTACTTCGTGCCGGTCAGGCCGAGCAGATCGCGGATCGCCCACAACAGCGGCATGTCCGGATCGACGTTGTCGTCGAGGGTCTGGTCGACTCCATTTACTCGGATCTTCATTGCTTGTTCTCCTCGGGACACGCGGCCCCGGTCTCGACCCACGCCGCGACGATCGCGCCAAACTGTGCCTGTGTACCCGGGGCGGGCTCGCGGTCGGCACCGGGCTTCCAGCCCCAGCCGACCAGCTCGTCGTGCGCGTTGTGCTCGACGATCTGCGCGAGCGTCTTGCCGCCGTTGCGCGCAGGATCCTTGATCTGGTTGCAGATGTACGCCGCGGTCTTGCCGACCCATGCCATCTCGATCGGCGCGAGATGCCAGCCCGGCGCCCCGGGGACCCGCGTCAGTGGCTGGTTGCGATCCTGGTGGCAGGTCAGGCACTCCATGCCGACGACACCCGCGTCCTCAGGGCCACGGACGACGGGAGGGTCGTGCAGCATCATCTGCATGCCCTGGTGAGGAACATCACCCGCGGGATGACAGTTGACGCAGCGCGGATGCATCAGCACCCGGCTCGCCTCGAGGAACAGGGATCGCGAGCGCTGCGTGCGATCGGCGATCGATGCGAAGTCAGCCGGAGCGCGCAGCTCGTTGGCCGCCACCGGGCGAAGCGGCGGTAGCGGTGCGGGCGGAGAGCTGCCGCCGCACGCATGAACAGCGATGGCGGCGCACACGCCGAGCGTCCTCTGCATCGCGCCAACCATTGACGGGAGTCCGGGGGGCGGCAAGTAAGAGCCAGGTGAGACCCGCTACGAACAGCGCCCGATCCGACGGTGTCCGACCGGCGTAACCTCGGCTGTGCCGGTGCGTATGCTCGTCATGAGGCCTCGACTCGTCGTCGCGCTGCTCGGTACCGCGTTGGTCGCCACCTGCACGCCGTCGGATGCGAACCCGACCAAGCGGGCCGCCACCAAGGATGGCCCCCGGGAGGTCGCGATCCTCGCCGCGGGCTGTTTCTGGGGCGTCGAGCACTGGATGATGAAGGCGGACGGGGTCGTCGACGCCGAGGTCGGTTACATCGGTGGTCCCTCCGCCAAGGTCTCGTACGAGCAGGTCGCGGGAGGATCCACCGGACATGCCGAGGCGGTCCGCATCGTGTTCGACCCGAGCGTGATCAGCTACGAGGATCTGCTCAGCAAGTGGTTCTTCAGGATCCACGATCCCACGACCTTGAACCGGCAGGGCAACGATGATGGCTCGCAGTACCGGTCAGCGATCTTCCCGACCAGCGATGCGCAGCGCGCCGCCGCGCACAAGATCAAGGATCTCGTCGCTCGGAGCGGGAAGTGGAAGGGCTCGATCACGACCACCATCGAAGCACCGACCCACTGGGTCAAGGCCGAGGGCTACCACCAGGACTATCTCGTGAAGAATCCAGGCGGCTACGACAACCACTGGCTGCGCCCGTTCAGCTACTGACCGACCTCGACCGCGCGCGCGCAATCGGCCTCGAACGAGCGAGCGAGCGCGGCTCCGAGGCTGACGTCCTCGACGAGCAGCGCGGCTTCATCGAGCTTGTTGAGCGACAGCGGATCGAGGTTGATCGTTCCGATCACGGCGAGCTCGTCATCCGCGAGCATCGTCTTCGAGTGGACCATCGAACCCTCGTACTCCCAGATCCGGACGCCGGCCTTGCGCAGCTGGGGAAACAGCTTTTTCTGCGAGAGGAGCGCTGGCTTCGAGTCGCTCTTGCTGCCTGGCGCGAGGATCCGGACGTCCACACCACTCGCGGCCTTGCGCTTCATCAAGTCGATGATCGCGGGACTCGGGACGACGTAGGCGTTGACGATCCACAGCCGCTTCTTCGCAGCCGCGATCACGAGCTGCGTCAGCCGCTCGGCGCGCGTCACGACCGACGTACCGGTGCTCGCGATGAACGCCGCGCGTGCACCACCCGTGGGGGCGACCGGCGCAGAAAACACGTCGGCACCGAGCAGCGCACCGCCGGTCTCCTGCCAGTTCTCCGCGAACGCCTGCTGCGCATCGTGCACGGCGGGCCCCGTGAACCGGATGTTGGCGTCACGCCACGCACCTGCGGTCACGCCGTCTCCGAGCCAGTTGTCGCGGATCCCGAACCCGCCCGTGATCCCGATCGCGCCGTCGATCACCACGAGCTTGCGGTGGTTGCGTGCGAGCGGTGCGACGCCGGGAAGCGGTCGGAACATGCGGACCTCGCAGCCAGCCTGCGTGAGCGCGGGTGCCAGCTTCTCGGGGAACTCCGAGCTACCGAACGCATCGATCACGATCCGGCACGCGACCCCGGCCTTCGCGCGCGCGATCACCGCAGCCGACACGCGATCGGACGCGATGCCCGGCTCCCAGATGTACATCACGATGTGAATGCTGTGACGAGCACGGCCGAGATCCTCGACCAGCGCATCGAACACCTTGCCGTTATCGAGCATGGTGACCTCGTGGCCCCCGACGAGGTGGACGCCGAACGTCTGATCGATCGCATTCGCGAGCGCCGGCCCTGACGACGCCACGTCGCCGGTCAGGAGAAAGGCATCCTTCGGCTTGTTCGCTGCGTTCCACAGCGCGAGCACGACCGGGATCGCAAGACCGAGCGCGACGCCGATCACGATCCCGAGCGCGAGCTTCCAGAACCTCCGCGCGATTCGTCTGGCACGTGAGCCGGTGTCAGCGACGATCATGCTCGTTCATGCGCGCTGTCTACCACGCACGATCTGACCCGCATCGCTCGTGCGACGTGTCTCCCGGTCTCCTCCGTGACGGGCGAAATCGCTCGGTTCGGGCGTTCCGGCGGTGATGTAGGATCGCCCGCATATGCGCACTACCCTCCTCAGCTCGTTGCTTGCGGTCGCGATCGCCGGCGGCTGTACGACCACCGGAACCGGCTCGGCGATGTTCACTGCCGAGGCCTCGCCACCGCCGCTCGTCTACGTCGATGCGGACGTTCAGGTGATCGAGGACTACGACGAGCCGGTGTTCTACTCGTCGAACATGTACTGGCGCTTCGACAACGGCGTCTGGTACCGCAGCCGCTATCACACGCGCGACTGGGTTCGCGTCGACGTGGTGCCCGCGCAGATCCGCCGGATCGATCGCCCGCAGGCGTACGTGCGCTTCCGGGCTAACGGCAACGCCCGCGGTAACGTCCGGCAGGAGATCAAGGAGGACCGCCGCGAGGAGAAGCGGGAGATCAAGGAAGATCGCCGCGACGACCGTCAGGACGCCAGGGAAGAGCGTCGCGAGATCAAGGAAGAGCGTAAGGACGACCGCCGCGACTTCAAGGAAGAGAAGCGCGAGATCAAGGAAGAGCGCAAGGACGACCGCAAGGACGACCGCAAGGACGCGAAGGAAGAGCGCCGCGAGGTCAAGGAAGAGCGCAAGGACGACCGCAAGGACGCGAAGGAAGAGCGCCGCGAGGAGCGCAAGGATGCGAAGGACGATCGCAAGGACGACAAGAAGAAGAACAAGTAGTCAGCGGGGGCGGACCGAGAGCTTCGACAGCTTGCCATCGGGCGCAACCATCACCGCGACCGAGAATTCGCGCTCGCCGTAGCTCGCCGAGTACGTGTAGAGCTGATCGTCGCCGCGCTCGACATGGCGGCGAAGCACGAGCGAGGTCGGAGCACCGAGCTTGCCGAGCAGCGCGGGAAACTGCTCCTCAGCGACCGCGGCAAACCCGGCCTGGGTGTGTGCGAGCTCCTCCCGCGAGAGCACGCCACGAGCTGCTTCGTCGAGCAATCGCCAGACACGTGTGGTCATCACCGGATCGTCGGGGATGGCCGGGCCCTCCGCGGGCTCGACCAGCTCGGGGGCGATCGTCTGCACGATCCCGTTGGAGAGCGCCTCGGGGTTGGCCTCGGCCAGGTTGCACAGCACGATCACGGTGAGATCGTCGTCGGGATAGCGAACGATATCGGTCTTGAACCCCTGCCAGGCGCCGGAATGCCGATGGACGGTGTGACCGCGGACCGGATCGACGAACCAGCCGAAGCCGTAGCCATAGGTCTTACCGCTCGCGAGCGCGACCGGTGTGTACATCTGCTTCCAGCTCGTGGGCTGCAGCAGCGCTCCGGCACGCAGCGCGCGGTCCCAGAGGATCACGTCATCGAGAGAATAGTAGAGCGCTCCATCCGCCGTCGTGTTCAGGCTCGGCGACACCCACTCGTGATGCGCGAGCTTGCCGTCGACCCGCTGATAGCCTGCAGCGCGGTGTGGAATGATGTCCGCCTCGCTGATGACCCGCGCCGTGGTCATCTTCAGCGGAACGAAGATCCGGTCCCGCAGCAGGTCCCCGTAAAACACGCCGGTGACCCGGCGGATCAAGAACCCGAGCAGCGCGTACCCGGTGTTACTGTAGCTCCACCTCGTCCCGGGTGCGAACTCCAGCGTCTGAGCGAATGCGAATGCGCGCAGCTGATCTTCCGTGTAGTCGGCTCTGAAGTCGAACGCATCTGTCGTGTAGTCCGGGATCCCCGACGTGTGAGTCAGCAGGTGACGCACCGTGACGGCGCGGAACCCGGCCGGTGCATCCGGGAAGTACGTCGCGATCGAAGCGTCGAGCGCGAGCTTGCCGTCCTCGACGAGCATCATCACGAGCGCTGACGTGAACTGCTTCCCCATCGAGCCCGACTGGAAGATCGTCGATGGCGTGACCGGCACATCGTGCTCGAGGTTCGCGATGCCGTAGCCCGCGCGGTGAACGGCGACACCGTCGCGAATCACGGCCACCGCAACCCCGGGTATCTGCTGGCGCGTCATCTCGGCGCGAACGAACGCATCGACGACCGGAAGCGAGGGCGTCGACGGCGTCGAGATACTTGACCGAGTGGCGGCCGGCGTCGGGACCGCGGTCGGCGCAGGTTCGGTGCGAGGTCCGTCGCATGCCAACAGCGCGACCACGACGACGTACTTCTTCCAATGCGATCGAGAACGCATGGCCGACACTACCGCGTTCTCGATCTCCGGCGCGCTCTGCGTTCGGCGGGTACGATCCGCTCACCCGTATGACGAACCGAGATCCCGCGCTCGCCGCCGAGCTGTGGACGCGCAGCGAGGCGTGGACGTCAGAACGCGTGTGACTGGCCGCCGTCGACGGAGATCGTCGCTCCGGTGATCCAGCGCGCGCGCGGCGATGCGACGAACGCGACGACGTCGGCGACTTCCTCCGGCGTGCCGAACCGGCCCATCGGGATGTCTCGCTGGACGAACTCCGCGATCCCCGCGGGATCCGCCTGCTGCCGCCGATCCCAGCCGCCGCCGGGAAACAGGATCGACCCGGGCGCCACGGTGTTCACCCGGATCCCGTCCTTCGCATAGTCCCGCGCGAGCGCCTTCGCGAGTGCGATGACGCCGGCCTTGGCGACGTTGTAGCCCGGCGCGCCTCCTGCTTCGCGGCCCCAGATCGACGACGTCATCGTGATCGAACCACCGCCACGCGTGATCATGTGCGGCGCTGCACGCTGCGCGATCCGCGCCGCGGTCCACAGGTTCATGTCGAGCGACTTCGCGAGATCCTCGTCGGTCAGGTCATGCGCATCGCGCGCGAACGACTTGCCGACATTCGCGATCACGACATCGATCCCACCGAGCTCGCGCACGCAGGTATCGACCGCATGCTGCGCACCGTCGGCGGTCCCGACGTCGGCGACGATCGTGATGTGAGGTGCACCGCCGAGCTGCTTGCCGAGCACCTCGAGATCGTCCCTGCCGCGGGCGACCGCAGCGACGATGCCGCCCTCGCGGGCGAGAGCGATCGCGATCGCGCGACCGATGCCACGGCTCGCGCCGCTGACCAGACACACCTTGCCTGCGAGTCCGAGGTCCATCAGGGGATCTCCCAGCTGTTGCCCCACAGGGCCTGGCCACCGTCGATCCGCAGCGTCGCGCCGGTGATGTACTGACCGGCGGGTGATGCGAGGAACACGATCGAGGCTGCGACCTCGTCGATCGTGCCCGCGCGTTTGAGGGGCGTCTGGTGGATCCCTCGCTGCAGCAGCTCGGGCGGGTACTGCGCCGTTCCCGACGACAGGATGATGCCGGGCGCGACGGCGTTGACGAGGATCCCGAACTGCGCCCACTCGACCGCGAGGCTCATCGTCAGGTTCTCGACGCCCGCGCGCGCCGCGCCGGTATGCGCCATCCCGGGAAACCCGCGATAGATGTTCGCGATCACGTTGACGATGCGGCCGCGCTTCGCCGCGATCATGTGCTGGTTCGCGACCTCGCGGCAGACGTGGAAGGTTCCGACGAGGTTGTTCTTCACGACCGCGAGAAACCCGTTCGGCGAGATGTGCTGCGCGGGCGACGGGAACTGGCCGCCGGCGTTGTTGACGACGATGTCGATCCGGCCCCAGGCGGCGAGCACGGCGCGCACGAAGTCCTCGACCTGCGCGGGCTCGCGGATGTCACATGCCTGGACGAGCACGCCCGCACCCTCGACCGGCTGCGCACACGCCTCGAGCTCGACCCGCGCGGCCTCGAGCTTGGCGGGAGTCCGTCCGCAGATCGCGACCCGCGCGCCGAGCCGGATCATCTCCTTGGCGGTCGCGAGCCCGATGCCCGAGCCGCCGCCGGTGATGATCGCGACCTGCTCGCGAAGGATCCCCGGGGCAAACACGCGCTGGCTGTCGGCGGTCGGCGATTCCATCGCGCCGAAGCCTAATCGATTCCCCCCAGCGGCACCCGGCCGGGAGTGGCCGCCCACCCCCGCCCGGTTCACTTCATGTGCACGCGGGGCCGGGTTCCCCAGCCAGGTGAGGGTCTCCCCCGCCCCCTGGTACAGGTGGCTGGTCGCCCCGCCACTAACCGAGCAAAACCCGAGGATGTTGGATCGGTTGGGCGCCGGTATGACCGTTGCACACACCCCACTCTGTCGTGGCAGGGATCGGCGCAACAGGACGGGTTCGTCCGTCAGGTGGTGGTGGAGGGCGGCGCCAGGCCGGCCGCTACGTGCTGGGCGATCTGCTCGGCCGCGGCGGAATGGCCGAGGTGTTTGCCGGTCACGCGATGGGCGATCACGGGTTCCAGAAGCCGGTCGCGATCAAGCGCCTGCTCCCCGAGCTCGCCAACGACACCGTGTTCGTCGAGCGCCTGATCGAAGAGGCCAAGCTGCTGGTCGGCATGCAGCATGGCAACATCGTGAGCGTCCTCGACCTCGCGCGTGACGGCGACGACGTCTTCCTCGTCATGGAGTTTGTCGATGGCCCGAGCCTTCGCCAGCTCCTCAAGGGTCGCGGCCAGAACGGGCTGCCGCTCGCGGTCGCCTCGTACATCGTGCAGTCCGCCGCTGCCGGTCTCGAGTTCGCGCATGCCCGCCCGGGCGGCGCGATCATCCACGCCGACATCAGCCCGTCGAACCTCCTGCTCACGACCTCCGGTGAAGTCCGCGTCGCCGACTTCGGCATCGCGCGCCGTGAAGGTGGCGGGCACGGTGTCGTCGAGGGCAAGTGGGCGTACATGGCTCCCGAGCAGGCGCGCGGCGAACCGTTGACGCCACGCTCCGATGTGTTCGCGCTCGGTGTCGTGCTCTACGAGCTGCTGACCGGCGAGCATCCGTTCGGCCGCCAGGTCACCGCCGAGCAGCGCGAGGACGAGCCGATGAGCGTCGTCCCGCCGCGCGACGTCAACCCCGCGATCCCGCCCGGCCTCGATGCGATCTGCATGAAGGCGCTCGCGCACGAGCCCCGCGACCGCTACTCGCGGATGCAGCAGCTGATCGATGCGCTCATGGAGGAGCGGTTTGCAAACCAGTGGCGCGAAGGCGCGTCGGACCTCGCGATGGCGATCCGGACGGTGGTCCCCTCGACGTCGGCGGCATTCCAGCAGCCGCGCACGATGGTGACCGATCGCCCGGTGACGATCGTGACGCGCTCGCTGATCGACGTCACCCCGGCGCGCCGCTCGTCGGCACCGGCGATGGGGACGATGTCGCCGATGACGCCGGTGCCGTCGTTCCACCAGGAGGCTCCGCGCGGCAGCGTCACGTCGATGCCCGAGGCGTTCGAGATCCCGTCGATGCTGCGTGGCTCGGCGGCTCCGATGCCGGCGTTCCGGTTCTCGCAGGCACAGCTCCCCGGTCAGGATCTCGCGAGCGTCCACGGCGGCGCGAGCGTGCACGGTGGCGCGCTGTCGACCGCGGGCGCGGGCGCGCTCGTGATGCCGAGCAGCAACAAGTGGGCATTCGTGGTGCTCGCCCTCGCCGCCGTGCTCGGTGCGATCGCGGCGGTCGTGCTCCAGATCGAACCGCGCGAGCTCGGCACCGCCGAGACTGCACCGGCGCTCATCGCTGCGACGGAGGCCGCACCGCGCACCAACCTCGCTGCCGCCGTCGGCGAGACCACGGATGCGGTTGCCGCTCCGGTCACCCGGCCGACGGTGTCCGCACCCGAGCCGACGGTCCCAGCGACCGCGCCCACGCTCGGCACCGAGACGGCGACCGAGACCTCGACGACGGCGGCGGCCCTGCTGCCCCGATCCACCCCGAACCGCGCCGCGCGCACGGCGGCGCCGGCAAGGAAGAAGGAGCCCGGCCTGCTCCGCGTGTCGGCGCTGCCGTGGGCGTTCGTCCAGATCGACGGCGGCGCGCGCCGCGACTACACGTTCGCAAAGTTCTCGCTCACCCCCGGCCGCCACACCATCAAGTTCACGAACGACAACGGCGCGGTCAAGCTCAAGACGGTGACGATCGAGTCCGGGCGCGTGAAGACCCTCAAGCTCAACTTCGAAGAAGACACGCTCCAGGAGATCAACTGATGCGGCTCGCGTGGCTGACCTCGCTGCTGTTCCTCGGCTTCGCGTCGATCGCGATGGCCGAGGCGGACGCGAAGGAGCCGGACGAGATCGACGAAGACGACTCCGGTCTCGTTCTCGTCAACGCCGCATCCAAGCTCGGTGACCTCGGCAAGATCGAGAAGCTCCGCAAGGTGCTCGACTCGCGTGGCCTGCTCCACAAGCTGCCGCGCCGCCTCGAGGCTGCGCTCGACGGTCGCGCCGTTCAGGTCGGCGACGTCGACGCGATCAAGGAAGCGTACGCAAACCAGGACTACGACGTCGCGATGAAGCTGATCACCGAGGACGAGGGGCGCATCCTCAAGAGCGCTGCCGCCGGTGACCCGCTGCCCGCGCTCGCAGAGCTCGCCGAGTGGCGCGGACTGATCGAGGCGCAGCGATCCAACGAGACCGAAGCGATCCACTGGTTCCGCGCGGCGCACCGGTTCAACCCGGCACGCCAGGTCGACAAGCAGCTCACGTCCCCGACGGTGCGTCTGCTGATGAAGAAGGCGCGCAAGGAAGTGACCGAGGTGGGTCGGTTCCGCGTCGATGCCGATCCGGACACCGCGGAGATGCAGATCGATGGCGGCAAGCCGCAGCCGACCGGCGTCAAGACCTCGCTCGCGACCGGGTACCACCTGATCACGATCACCGCCGAGGGCCGCACGAGCTACTCCGAGATCGTCGAGGTCACCGAGGGCAAGAACGAGGGCTTCGCGATCTCGCTCGACAAGGAGAGCACCGACGACAAGGCGGCGAAGCTCGTCGACGCGACCGTGTCGGCAGCGCCGGGCAAGGCTCGCCTCAAGCGCGCGAAGGCGCTGTCGACGGTGACCGGATCGCGCCGCTACCTCGTGATCGAGGATACCGGCGATGACCACGTCACCGTGCGGATCTACGACGTCGACAACAAGAAGGTCTCGAAGCCCGTCGACCTGCTCGACACCGCTTCATCGGCGACGATCATGCGCCTCGTCAACGCGGCGCTCGATCCCGACACGATGATCGATGCGACCCAGGTCACCGTGATCCAGACCGAGCGCAAGCAGCGCTGGTACGAGCGCTGGTACGTGTGGGTCGGCGTTGGCGCCGTGGTCGGCGGCGGCGTGCTCGGCTACCAGTACATGAGTCGCGAACCCACCGCCGTGAGGTTCTGATGCAGCGGGCCCTCGTGCTTCTCGCCCTTGGCGCGTCCGCGTGTGCGGAGCCCGTCGTCGAGCTGTCGCTCCGGCTGCCGAGCGCGGACCGTGGCGGCACGTTCAACACCTCGTGCGTGACCGCGGTCGACGTCTACACCAACGGCGCGGGCTACCCGGATACCGACGGCGATTACGTCCGCGGATGCGTCGAGCTGTCGTCGAGCCCGGCAACGTTCTTCGCGCTGAAGACCGCGCTCGTCGGGAAGATCGACGTCCAGCTGCCGCCGTCGGGACTGTCGAGCGTCGAGTTGTTCGGCCGTCATGGTGGCTGCTCGCAGGATTCGACCCTCCCGCCCGGCGACCTCGTGTTCTATGCGGGCTCGGCGTACATCGGCGACGATCAGCTCGTGCTCCCGATCGATGCGATCTCGTCATGCGAGCCGTCGAGCGCTCCGGTCGTCGTGCGTCCGATCGACCTCCTCGCGCTGACCACCGGACCGATGAAGGGCGTGTGCGCGGCCGCGGCGGCCCTCGACGGACCCGATGCGGGCGCCGACATCGGCACGATCGCTCCGACCGTCGCGAGCGGAATGGTCTGGCACTCGGGGGCCGGCGCCGGTACGACCCAGGGTGTCGCGACGATCCACTCCGCCGTGACCACGGTCGGCCCGACGTCCTGCCTCGCGGTCGCCGCCGGCGATCAACGGTTCGGATCGCTCAGCTGCGTCGACCGGAATGCACCGACGGCGTGCGCCGCGGCCGGTGAGATCGAAGCGCCCGGGATCGACGGCGAGATCGCGCTCGCGTCGATCGACCAGGCCAGGAAGAACAGGTTCCCCGGCCTCGTGTTCGGCGCGGTCGTGAACGGCCAGCGACTGCCGGTCCAGGGCGCGACCGTCGAGATCGATCCCGACCTCGGCGAGGTCGTCTATGTCGAGCTAACCGCGGGGCGCCTCGCGCCGATCGCCGGCACGAGTACGGGCACCAGCGGGCTGTTCCTCGTCTACACGAACGCGCTCGCGACCGTGAAGATCACCGCGGGAGCGCTGTCGCGAACGACGACGATGGGCGCGATCTCGGATTCGCCCGCGGGCGCCCTGATCGTGCTCCGCTAGGAAGTTTTCTTATCGGGTGCGAGCCCGGCCGGCTGCGCCGGATCGAACTCCGCCTTGGCGACCGGCAGGCCGCGGAGAACCAGCGTCAGCACCGCTCCCGCACCACCGGCGAGATAGGTCTTGGGCAGGAACAGGAAGTAGTTCTTCACCTGGTCCTCGGCGGGCGGTGCGCCATCGGACTCGCGCGCCGGGTTCCCGGTACACATCCGGATCCGCTCTCCGGGCTGGAGGACGAAGCCGGGGTCGATGATGCCGAGCAGCGACTTCTTGGCCGAGCCGCGGCGGCCGACGGTCATTCCACAGCCACGGGTGTTGAACGGAGCCTTGCCAGCATTCTCGAGGATGACCCACTCGGAATTCAGTGCATCCGCGTTGTCCGCGGCCTTGATCTCGACGAAACGGATCGCCATTTGGTCGCGCAGCATACATGGGATGTCTGGCGTTGCAATCGGGCGCAAAGCATCGATAATCGCCCGCGATGGCCAAAGAGGTGATCCGCGTGGTCGCGGCCGTGATCGATCACGACGGCCGCTACCTGATCACCCAGCGGAACTCCAACGCCGTGCTCCCGGGGTTGTGGGAGTTCCCGGGTGGCCGCGTCGAGCCCGATGAGAGCGAGACCGCCTGCTTGCTCCGCGAGGTCCAGGGGCGCATCGGCGTCACCGTGGTCGTCGGCGCCAAGCTCGGCGAGCATCAGCACGACTACACGAACTACGAGGTCCACCTGACCATGTACTCGTGCAAGCTGCCGGCGGAAGCGCGCCCGTATCCGGCGACCGTTGCCGATCTGCGCTGGGTCACGTCGCGCGAGTTCCTCGATTACGACTTCCCGCCGGCGGACGAGAAGACGATGTCCAAGCTCCTCGGTCTCGTTCGCAACTGATGCACCTACGCAGTCTCGGGCTGGCTACCGACCTCGAGCTCGCCAGGACGCGCGGCCAGGTGATCGACCGCGACGGCTACCTCGTCGTCCGGACTCCCGACGACCCGACCTACTACTACGGCAACCTGCTGGTGCTGCCCGCCGCGCCCCAGGTCGGCGAGGTCGCGTACTGGACTCGCAAGTTCGCGAGCGAGCTCGGCGGCGATCCGGCGATCCGCCACATCGCGCTGCGGTGGGACGGCATCCACGGTGACACCGGCGCGATCGACGAGCTGAGCGCCGCCGGCTTCACCGTCGAGGTCACCGAGGTGATGACTGCCACGGCGATCAGCGCGCCCGCGGTCGACGTCGAGATCCGGCCGCTCCACGCGAGCGAGCTGCCGACCACCGCGGAGCTCGAATACGCGATCGGTGACGTCCACACCGACAGCTACCGCCGGTTCTTCCACCGGCGCGCTGCGTGGAAGCAGACGCTCGTCACGGCCGGTCTCGCGACGTTCTGGGGCGCGTTCGACGGAGCGACGCTGGTCGCGAGCCTCGGTCTCGTGCCCCTGGGACCCCGTGCGCGATACCAGGACGTGCAGACCGCGGTCGCGTATCGCAAGCGTGGGATCGCGAGCGCGCTCCTCGCCGCGGCCGCACGTGCCGTGACCACGAGCGAGCTCGTGATCGTCGCCGAACCGGACAGCGCCGCGGCCCGCGTCTACGAGCGCGTCGGGTTTCGTCCGATCGAGCGCGTCGCCTCGGCGTGCCGGTATCCGACCGCTAGCGAATGATCTTCGCGACGACGATCGTCAGCACGAGCGCGACACCGATCGCAGCGACGAACAGCGCGATCATCATCCACGGCGGCAGGGCGCGCGCTGGCGCCGCGGCGGCCTGCGCCCAGTCGACCTGCTGTGGGTACTGCTGACCGACCGGCGACATCAGGCTCGCGGCGTGCTGCGGGCCGCTCGGCGGCGGGCTGGTCTGCGACGGACGCGGGCCGCTCTCGGCGTTGCGCTGCTGGGTCTCGCGGTCCGCGGCGTGCGTCGCGCGCGAGCCCGGCGGCGCGCTCGGAAACACGTTGCCGCTCAGCATCTGCTGGCTGAACTCCGGGTTCATCACCGGGTAGTCCATCGGTAGATTCGGGTTCGAGCCGTTCGGCGCCATCGGGGCGCCGTGGTTCGGATCGACGAAGTCCGTGGCGACCGCCGTCCTCGCCATCTCGGGGGCGGTCTTCGAGCCGACGCGCGACCGCACCGGATCCGGGGCTGGCTCGAGCACCGTCTCCATCGGGACGTCGTCCATCGCGATCTGCGTGGGCAGATTCGACAGGTTCGGAAACCGCGCCGCCGACGGCCGCACGGCGGGGCCCGGCGGCGCGGCCGCTGGCCCGGTCGGTGGAGCGGGAAGTGGCAAGGGGCCCGACGGTGGCATCTTCGGCAGCACGCGCTGTTCGGCGACCGGAGGTGCGGCCGGCAGCGTCGGTGCTCGGGGTTGCTGGACCTGCGGCTGCGGCTTTGCCTGCGCCGGTGGTTTCGCCTGCTGCTGCGCGGCCTCCATCTCGGCGAGCCGATCGAGCGGGTTGGTCTCGATCCGCGTCCGCTCGGCGGGCATGTCGCTGTCGTCGGCGGCCGGGTCGTCACCCAGCTCCTCGCCGTGGAGATCCGAGGTGTGGAGCGACATCGACTGCTCCTCGGCCTGCCTGCGCGTCAGATCGACGGTCTGGTTGCGCTTGGCCTCGGCGGCCTCCTCCTCGGCGGTCCCCCACTTCACGCCGGTATCGACGGAGAAATCACGTCCGGAGATCAGCTCGCGCATCCGCGCTCCGTGCTCCTCGATCTCCTGGCCGAACGACTCGTCGAAGAACCGTCCGATATCGCCGGGCCCCGAGCCCTTGCCGCGATGGTGCAGGTAGCGCATCAGCGCGTCGCCGAACGCCTCGGCGGTCGGATACCGCTCGTCCTTGTCCTTGGCGACCGCACGCATGATGATCTCGTCGATCGCCGGATCGAGCTCGTGGTTGACCTTCGACGGTGGATCGACCGCGCACTCGATCACCGCCTGATAGGTCTCGTACGGAGAGTTGCGCTTGAATAGGCGCCGGCCGGTCAGCAGCTCGTGCGCGATCACACCGAGTGCGAACACGTCGGTGCGGCGGTCGACGTTGGTCGCCACGCACTGCTCCGGCGACATGTACGCGAACTTGCCCTTGATCGTTCCGGCGCGCGTCGCGGTCTGGCGCTGCTCCGCCTTCGCGATGCCGAAGTCGACGACCTTGACCACGCCCTCGAAGCTGACGACCAGGTTCTGCGGCGAGATATCGCGGTGGACGATGTTGAGCGCCTTGCCGTTGATCGCACGCTCGTGCGCGTAGTGCAGGCCGCCGCAGGCCTGCGCCATCATGTTGAGCACGAGCGGTGCGGGGATCCGGCCACCGGGCAGGCGCTCACCCGCGCGCCGCACGACCATCGCCAGCGACAGGCCGGCGAGGAACTCCATGACCATGTAGTAGCGGTTGTCCTGCTCCCCGAGCTCCATCGTCTGGACGATGTTCGAGTGATCGAGATGGGCTGCGAGCCGCGCCTCGTCGAGGAACATCTTGACGAACTCCTGGTCGTCCGCGAGGTGGTCGTGGATCGACTTGACCACCACGTACTTCTCGAACCCGGCGGCGCCGCCGATGCGCGCGAGATAGATCTCCGCCGTTCCTCCGAGGGCAAGGAGCGCCAGGATCTCGTATTTGCCGAGGCGCTTCCCGAGTAGCGACCCGGCCCCCGCCGGAATGCCGGACATCGGCGAGAATCATACCCCGAGAGTCGACCGCGCGCGCCTTTGCGGGCAGCCGGCTCGATCGCGCCCCGTGGGCCCTACCGTGAGGTGCGAGGGGGACTCGGAAACATCCCCCTGGCGCCTCACAGCTCCATGATCTCTTTCTCTTTCGCCTTGGCGATGTCCTCGACCATGGCGATGTACTTGTCGGTCAGATCCTGGACCCGCTTCTCGCCGTCCTTGCGCTGATCCTCGGTGATCTGCTTTTCCTTCTCGGCGTCCTTGATCATGTCCATCGCGTCGCGACGGGCCGAGCGCACGGCCACCCGGGCCTCCTCGGTCTGCTTGTTGACGACCTTGGCGAGCTCCTTGCGGCGCTCCTGCGTCAGCGGCGGGATCGGGAGGCGCACGAGCTCGGCATCGGCGACCGGGTTGATCCCGAGATCACTGGCGCGGATCGCCTTGTCGATCACGGCGAGCATGGCCTTCTCCCACGGCTTCACCGTGATCAGGCGCGCATCGACGACCTGCACCGAAGCGACCTGATTCACCGGCGTCGGTGTGCCGTAGTAGTCGACTCTGATCCCGTCGAGCATCGACGTGTTCGCGCGACCCGTGCGGACCTTCTGTAGATCGCGCTTGAACGAGTCGATCGCCTTCTTCATGCCCTCTTCGGAGTCATTCGTGATGTCGTTGATCATGATCCCCTCTTCGGTTCGCTAGGCGTACTGCGTCTTCTGGTTGTCTTTGACGACCGTCGTGCCGACCGGCTCTCCGCACACGACGCGCTGGATGTTGCCACGTGTCGTCATGTCGAACACCACGATGCTCATCTCGTTGTCGCGGCAGAGTGCGAACGCCGTACCGTCCATCACGTGCAGATCCTTCTGCAGCGCATCCATGAACGTCACGGTCTTGTACTTCTTGGCGTCGGTGTGCTTCTTCGGATCCTTGTCGTAGATCCCGTCGACCTTGGTGGCCTTGAGCAGGATCTCGGCCCCGATCTCCATCGCGCGCAGCGCGGCGGCGGTATCGGTCGTGAAGAACGGGTTGCCGGTCCCGGCGCCGAAGATCACGACGCGACCCTTCTCGAGGTGGCGCATCGCGCGCCGGCGGATGTACGGCTCGGCGAGCTGTGAGACGGGGATCGCGGACTGAACGCGGGTGACAACGCCCTGCTTCTCGATCGCTTCCTGGAGCGACACCGCGTTCATCACGGTGGCGAGCATGCCGACGTAGTCCGCCGAGGCGCGGTCCATGCCGCGAGCGGATTCCGAGACGCCCCGGAAGATGTTTCCGCCACCGACCACGACCGCGACCTCGACGCCGAGCTTCGCGGTCTCCGCGATCTCCGCGGCGACGCTCTTCAGGACCTCGGTGTTGATGCCGTAGCCCTGGTTTCCCATCAGCGCCTCGCCCGAGATCTTGAGGAGGATGCGCTTGTAGGCGGGCTTTCGGTCGGACGGCATGACCGACGGACCTTAGCGCCGCACGCCGGAGAAGGGAACCCAAGTTGGCCGCGCGTGCGATACTCGGGAGCGATGGGACGGGCGGACGACGACGCCGAGGCACCGACGCTCGCGCAGCTGGGGACACCCGTGCCGACGCTCGCCGAGCACTCGGCATCGCTACCCGCGTTCGAGCAGCTGATGGCCGGCGCGATGATCGGTCGCTACTGCCTCGTCCAGCGGCTCGGGGCCGGCGCGATGGGCGTGGTGTGGTCGGCGCACGATCCGCAGCTCGATCGCCGCATCGCGATCAAGCTCGTCCATCCGACGCTGTCGCGATCCGAGGAAGCCGCGAGCAGGTTGCTCCGCGAGGCGCGCGCGATGGCGAAGCTGTCGCACCGAGCGGTGGTCACCGTGCATGACGCCGGCGAGGTCGACGGTCAGCTGTTCATCGCGATGGAGCTCGTCAACGGGACGAACCTCGGCACGATGCTGCGCGCGCGGAACCCCGATGCGATCGCGGACTGGCGGCGCTGGCTCGCGATGATGCTCGAGGCAGGTCGCGGCCTCGAGGCAGCGCACCACAGCAACGTGCTCCATCGCGACTTCAAGCCCGACAACGTGCTCGTCGACGAATCGGGACGCGTCTGCGTCGGGGACTTCGGCCTCGCGACCCTCGGCGCCGAGACGTTCGCGGCCGTGCTGAGTGCGCGTGCGATCAAGAGCTCGATCCTCGACCTCACGACGACCGGCGCGCTGCTCGGAACGCCCGCGTACATGAGCCCGCAGCAGCTCCGCAGCGAGATGGTCGACGCGCGTGCGGACCAGTTCAGCTTCTGCGTCGCGACCTGGGAGGCTCTCTACGGCACCCGTCCGTTCCTCGTCACCAGCACCGGGATCGATGCCGTGCCGGCGCTCGCGGACCTGATTGACAGCGGCACGATCGAGGAGCCGCCGGCTGACTGCGAGGTCCCGCCCGCCGTTCGCGAGGTGCTGCGGCGCGGGCTATCCGCAGATCCGGAGGACCGGTGGCCCGACATGGGTGCGCTCCTCGCGGCGCTGACCGCGGCCGCGGCCCCGGCGAAGCGTGCGCAGAGCGTCTTCCGTCCGGCAGCGCGGGGCAGGCGGCGGTACGTCGTGATCGTGGCGGCGCTCGGCGTGGCAGCCGCGATCGCGGCATTCGCGGTCGGCCGGCGCGGGGTGTCCGGCCCCGCCGCACCGGCAGCGCTCCCGGTCGAGCGTTCGGTGACGGCGAAGAAGCTGTTCAACGTGTCGTTGCGTACCGGGCTCGCCCTCTCGCAGGATGGCACGCGGTTCGGACTGGCGAGCGACCGTCTCCAGGTCCGCAGCCTCGACGGCCAGGAGTGGTCGGCCTTGCTTCCGCACGGGGGCGACGAGGTCACGCAGCTCGAGCTCGACGGTGACTATCTCTACTTCGGACTCCGCAGCGGATCCGGCCCGTACCGCTGGAGCTATACCGGCGATGGTTCGATGTCCCTGGTCGGTACCGACAAGGGTGGCATGTGGCTCGGCCGCACCACGCTCGGTGATCTGATCCACACGATCGAGGACCAGCGCCTGTCGATCATCGACGGTGATCGCACCGTGCGATCGTGGGACGTCTCCGCCGGCGTCGACGCCACCCTCGCCTCGCCCGACCGCACGAAGGTCGCTTACATCGAGTCGACCCGGTTCACCGGGAAGATCATCGTGCGGGACATCGTGCCCGATCGGAGGTTCGTCTCGGAGTCGCTCGTCAGCCCGACGTCGGTGTCCTGGCTCGACGATACGACACTCCTCTACGCGACCGGGACACTCGAGCAACCGCGGATCTACCGGGTCTCGATCGCCGGGGATCGGTTCGGCACGCCGGTGGAGATCTACGGGCTCGAGGCCGGCTGGTTTGGACCGATGCGCGTGCACGCCGACCGGCTCTATCTGATCTTGATGCAGCCCACGCCGCGCGGCCGGCTCGTCGATCGCACGGGTGGTGCGAGCTCGTCGAGCTACCTCGATCTCGCATCGGTGTCCCTCGGGTGGCTCACCGATCGCGAGTTCCTGTCGTGGAGCAGCAACACCCACCGGATCGAGCGGCGCGCGACGACGACGACGATCGAGCTGACCAAGGCCGTGCTCGATGGCGAGGCGGCGAATGCGACGACCGCGGGCGATGTCGTGATCGCCTCCGTGCGCAAGACCGCGGGGCGACAGACGATCGGAGTGTCACGCAGCACGGGGGCCCAGCTGTGGCGCCATGGCGACGGCAAGACCCTCGCGGTGCGCTGCGCCGGAGATCTGAAACCGCCGTGCTACGCGATCCGCGTCCTCGAGCACGAGGACCAGGTCGTAACGATCGTCCCCGAGACCGGCGAGCTCGGCACCACGCCGGTGCATCGCGGCAAGGTCGAGGACCTCGCGGTCTCGCTCGACGGCACGAAGATCGTCCTCGTCGGCAAGCGCAGCGAGGCCATCGAGATCGACCCCACCGGGGCGGTGCTGTCGACGAGCTTGTTGCCTCTCACCACCCTGCGCAGCGTCGCGTACGATCCGCGCGGCGGCATCCTCGTCGGCGGCACGCTCACCCGGAACAACTTCCAGGTCGGCCAGTTCCACAACGGCGAATGGAAGCTGCTCGCGCAGTCCGATGACGACATCCTGTCGTTCGTGCGGCCGTCGCCCGACGGCAACCGCGTGCTCGTGCTCGCCCGGGTCTATGCGCCCGAGGTCTGGCAGCTCCAGCTCCCGGCGACGCGCTAGCCGCAATGCCACTCGGTTAAGGTCGTTCGTGCACGTGCTCGTGCACGTGCACGTGCTCGTTCACGTCCACGATCATCGGCAGAGCTTGCTCAGCATTCCGACCACGCGGACCAAGAGCTGCTTGCCCGCCGACAGGTCCGACTCAGGCACAGCGCCGACCAGCCGGCGATGATTGCGCCGCATTCCATCGCCTCGCCCCGTGCGATCGCGTACCGGTTGTTTCGATCGGCTTCGTTCGTTTTCCCGACAGCCTCCGCGATGTTCAACGGCACCGACATCGCGGCTCGCCGCCACGGATCGACCAGCGCCGAGTACCCACGCGGCAGGTTTGGGATGGACCTGAACACGAACGCCAAGTGTTCGATCGCACATTGATAGACGTCAAGCTTCTCGTAGTCGAGCGTGCCGGACGTATCGGCCGTGCTTCAGCCCGGTTGCTACCGAGTCCGTGGACGTGGACGAGCACGTGACACGTGCACGTGCACGACGACGGAACCCGCTAACTGACCAGCATGGGCGCTAGCCGCCGAACAGCATTGGCGCTAGCCGCCGAACAGCATTGGCGCTAGCCGCCGAACAGCTTCGCAAGCCGCGTCAGCAGGCCGGTGCGGTGCGCCTCGTGCTCGCTGACCGGATCCGTGTTCGCCTTGAACAGCTTCACCTGCTTCAGGAGCTCGGTCATCTCGTTCGCGTCGAACCACACGCCGTGCTGGGCGCACCGGTCGAGCGCGACCGAACCGAGGTTCACCGTCTGCATGTCGGCGGTGCACTCGGCGCACGGCCGCGGCTTGTCCTGGCGCGCGACCCACGGCAGGGCGACCAGCGTCGACGCGCGTTGCTCGAGGATCGCGACCAGCACCTCCTCGCGGACCCACGCCCCCTCGCACAGGACGCAGCGGAACGTACTGCCGGCTTCGTCGAGAGGAGAGTCGCAGACGGGACAGCCAAGCTCAGCCATCCCCGTATCGTGTCACGTCAGTAGGACTTCGCCCAGACGACGCGCTTGGCACTCGGCTGCCCGGTGAACGGGCACGTGCCGGGCTCTCCCGGTGCGAGCGGGATGCAGCGCACGGTGACCTTCAGGTCTTCCTTGATCTTGGTCTCGAGTGCCGGATCGCCGTTGAAGTGCGTCAACGCGAAGCCCGCGTGGATCGGGGTCGGGTCGCTCTGCTTCTTCTTCGGGGGATCCGCGAAGTACGCGTAGAACTCTTCCTTGGTGTCGATCTGCTTCGTGTGCTGATCGCGGAACGCGAGCGCACGCGCGAACAGCGCATCCTGGATCTCCTGGAGGGTCGTGGCGACGCCCGCGACGAACGCGGCACGGGTCACCCCGGTCTTCTCCTTCGGTCCCTTGTCGCGGCGGCCCATGAACACCGAGTCGTTGTCGATGTCGCGCGGACCGACCTCGAGCCGGATCGGCGCGCCCTTCTTGATCCACTGCCACGCCTTGTCGCCGCCACGCATGTCGCGCGCATCGACGTGGACGCGGACCGGAGAGCCGGCATAGATCGTCGCCTCGAGCTCCTTCTCGAGTGCCTTGCAATACGTGAGGACGCGATCGCGATCCTCGGGCTTCTGGATCACGGGGATGATCACGATCTGCTCGGGCGCGAGCCGCGGCGGACAGATCAGGCCGTCGTCGTCGGAGTGGGTCATGATCATGCCGCCGATCAGACGGGTCGACACGCCCCACGAGGTCGTCCAGGCGTGGACGAGTGCGCCCTTGTCGTCCTGGAACTCGATGCCGGAGGCCTTGGCGAAGTTCTGGCCGAGGAAGTGCGACGTGCCGGCCTGCAGGGCCTTGCGGTCCTGCATCATCGCCTCGATGCAGAACGTCTGGACCGCACCAGGGAACCGCTCACCGGCGGTCTTCTCGCCCTGGATCACGGGCATCGCCATCCACTGCTCGGCGAACTCGGCATAGACGCCGAGCATCTTCATCGTCTCCTCGACGGCTTCCTCGCTCGTGGCGTGGGCGGTGTGACCCTCCTGCCAGAGGAACTCGGCCGTGCGCAGGAACAGCCGCGTGCGCATCTCCCAGCGGACGACGTTCGCCCACTGATTGATCAGCAGCGGCAGGTCGCGATAGCTCTTCACCCACTTGGCGAACGACGCGCCGATGATGGTCTCCGAGGTCGGACGAACGATCAGTGGCTCCTCGAGCTTGCTCTTCGGATCGGGGACGAGCTTGCCGTCCACGGTAATCAGCCGCGAGTGGGTGACGACCGCGCACTCCTTCGCGAAGCCCTCGACGTGGGCGGCTTCCTTCTCGAGGAACGACAGCGGGATGAACAGCGGGAAGTACGCGTTGACGTGGCCGGTCGCCTTGAACATCGCGTCGAGCCCGCGCTGGATGTTCTCCCACAGCGCATAGCCCCACGGCTTGATCACCATGCAGCCGCGGACATCCGAGTTCTCGGCGAGATCGGCGGCGTCGATCACCTTCAAGTACCACTCGGGGTAGTTGTCGGCCCGGGTGGGGACGATCGCAGTCTTGGGCTTTTCGTTGTGCTTTTCGTTGCTCACTGCGCTCGAAGACATACCGCCGTCTCGCCCTCAGGTCACGGACATCGATCCGGATAGCTCTCCACGAAGCCCTCTCCGTCATTCTCGTTGTCGAAGAACCACGTGCCGTCCGACAGGAACGCGACCTTCGCCACGGTAGCGAGGTCCGCGCCCTTGGCCTTCGCCTTCGCCCAGACCTGCGCGGGGCTGCACGTGGGCAGCGGCCGGATCGGCCACTTGCAGTTGGCATCGATCGGATCCATCGAGCGGACCCTGGCCCGGACCTCGCGCACACCGACCTCGACCTCGACGTAGCAGGGGATGTCGACATCGAGGTTCTTCGGAATTCCTGCGGGCCGCGCCGAGTGTGACGGAGAACGAAACAAGAACGAAGCGTCGTCATCGGTCAGCCCGAGGCTGGCGAGCCCATCCGGGAACACGTTGACCATGTCGTAGCGGACGAAGCCCGCATCCGGATACAGCTGCCTGGCGAGCGCGAGGGCCTTCGGTGCATAGGCCGCGGCGTCGAACTTCTTCGGGTTGTAATCAATCGGGCGCCGGATCTCCTTCGGGGTCGACGGAGACGGCGCGGTCGCGGTGCTCCCGCCGATCACCACGCCCGGCCCGACCTGCACGCCGCTGCCGATGTGGACCCCGTGATCCGCGGCGCTGCCGCCTCCGACGATCGTCGGTCCCGGCACGGGCGCTCGCGGCCCGCGAGGTGGGCTGGCCGTCCCCCCCGACCCGGAGCCCGCGCGTGCGGGTGGCGGGCCGCCGGCAGGGGGTGCCGGTGTCGGGGGTGGCGTCGCCACGGTGGGCGCCGGTGCGCTGCCGCTCGAGGGAGGCGACAGACCCTCCGCCGCGTCCGATCCCGCCGTCGCGATCGCCGGTGCCGGAACGCCGGCCGCCGTGCGGCCGCGCTGGCTGACCGCGATCGCCACCACGCCGACGCACACCGCCGCGAACGCGACGATCGCGATCGCCCGTCCGCGACCGCGCGGTCGATCGCGCTCCGTGCGCTGCTGCGGCATCACCTCCGAGGCACGCACGGTCGGCGCGTGCCCCTGCCCGGTCGCTGCCGGCGCCGCGCCGACCGGCGTCATGTGCCGCATGTGCTCGAGCGACGGCCGCCCGGTCACCATCCCGCCGCGCGACGACAGGACACGCCACTGATCCACCGGCAACGCGCGCGCGGCCTCGTGCATCGCGTGCGTCATCTCCGCGGCGCTCTGGAACCGACGCGCGGGATCCTTCTCGAGCGCGGTCAGGATCACCGCCTCGAGGGCCGGCGGCAGCTCCGGTCGCATGGCGCGAGGAGACGGCGGCGTCTGCTCGAGGTGTGCGCGCATGAGGTCGTAGAGCGTGTCGCCCTGGAACGGGACGCGCCCGGTGACCGCCTGGAACAGCACGACGCCCGCTGCATACAGATCGGTGCGCGCATCGACGTTCCCTGCCCCGCTGATCTGTTCCGGCGCCATGTACGCCGGCGTCCCGAGCAGCGCACCGGTGCGCGTGCGCGGTGACAGCGCGTTCGACAGCCCGGGTGCGAGCTTGGCGATCCCGAAATCGAGCACCTTCGCGTGACCCTCGGCGGTGATCAGCACGTTGTCGGGCTTGAGATCACGATGCACGATGCCGAGCGCGTGTGCGGCGCCGAGCGCCGACATCACCTCGGTCATCGCCTGCACGACGCCACCGATCGGCGCCGGGCCGGAGCGCACCACCTGGCCGAGGGTCTGGCCCTCGATGAACTCCATGACGATGTACGGCCGACCGTCATCGAGCTGCGCCATGTCGATGACGCTGACGATGCTCTCGTGCCGGATCAAGTTGACCGCGCGCGCCTCGGCGAAGAACCGCTCGAGCAGCTCGGGGATCCGCGTGCACTCGTTGCTCAGGATCTTGATCGCGACGCGGCTACCGATCGCGGGCTGCACCCCGAGATAGACCTGTCCCATCCCGCCTTCGCCGAGCAGCCGCGCGATCCGGTAGCGCCCGACCTCGCGACCGAGCATCGGGTCCGTGGTCGCCACGAGCGCCTGACCGTCGGTGGAGCAGTAGCCCCCGCGATCGAAGCTCTGCCCGCAGGCACCGCAGACGAACATCATGGCGTGAAGAACACCGCGGTATCGAGCGTGCCGACGCCGTACGGAAGGGTGAGCGCGGTGCGGCCTTCGCCGATCTCGCGCGCACCGACCTCGCACGTGGCCTGGATCAAATAGACGACGTCCGGCGAGAACAGGGCGCCCGGTACCGTGACGCTCGGCGTCGTCGAGAACACCGAGAACCGCGTGGTGCGCAGGGTGGTGGCCGGATCGATCGAGACCAGCGTGAACCCGTGCTTGTCGCAGGCCGGCGGCGCGCGATCGATCGTCATCTCGAGCGTCACCTCGTGGTCATGATCGAAGGTGATCGCCGCGCCGTCGGCGACGATGGGGGTGCCTTCGAGGGAGACCAGCAGCGGCAGCCCCTGCGGCTGCGACATCACCATCGGTGGCCCCGGCGGAGGATCCGGCGGGAGCTCGGCCGCCTGGTACAGGGTCGCGAGGATCGGGATCGCGACCGGTCCCGTCGTGCCGCGCAGCGCGGTCCCGCTCCACCGCACGACGCTCGGCCAGCCTGCGAACGGCTCTGGATAGTACGTGGCGATCACGTGCGAGGAGATCTCCGGAACCGTCTGCCCGGCGAGCACGGGGCCCTTCGCACGCGAGACCGCTGCACCGGGCGCGGCGTTGACGCTCCAGGTCAGCACCGGGTTCGGGCGCACGACGTTGAGCCGTGCGGCCGTGGTCTGCGGATCGATCTCGAACAGGTGCGAGGTGGCGGTCAGCGTGACCATCGATGCGGTGATCCGGTCGACGCCGTCCGACTGCTCGTACCCCGGCACCGACAGCATGCCGTCGAGCATGCCACTCGAGTCATGCCGCAGGATCAGCACCCGATCGTCGGTGCGCAGAGCCTGGGCAGGGCCGCCCGGGAGCGTGGTCAGGCTCGAGAACGAGATCGGCGGTGCCCTCCACGTGGTCTCGCCCAGGGCCGGTTGCTCCGGCACCGTCAGGGGTCGGCGGGCCCATGCGCCGATCGTGACGATCTCGAGCGGTTCGCGCGCGTAGGGACGGTCGAGCTCGACCGCGAGCTCGAGCTGTGCGTTGGGCGGCGCGGGGGCAGGATCCGCGTGCCCGTAGACCGAATCACGAACCACCAGGTCGGGCGCGTCGAGCGCGTAGACCTGGAGCGGCTCGCCCGCGCTCTGGAATCTCACCAGTCGCTCGCCGTCCGGCACGGTGGCGTGGAACACGTCGTCAGCATCGGCTCGCATCGCGATCTCGCGGAACCCGCTCGGCTCGTCGTCGTCGCGGACGAGCACCGAGGCGCGCACGCCGGTCGCCTCGAGCCGGACGATCTCGACCTGGTCGGTGATGAAGCCACGCTCGCGAACCAGCGAGACGTCGATCCTGCTGATCGGACGATCGTCGAGGAACACCCGGTCACAACCCGCGAGCGCGAGGCACGACATCCATGCGATCTGGATCCGCGTCATCGCTGTTCGTTGGTCCACATGCAGCGGTAGCCAAACGTCCTGTCCGTCGTCGACCAGGTCGCATCCGCGACGCCCGCGTTGTAGAGGTCATCGAACATCGGGTTCGTGTTCTTGAACCGGACGATCGACGGGATCGGCTGCCCGTAATACGTCAGGTCGAGACCTGCGCCGACCTCGGTGGTCCACAGGTACTCGAACGTCCCGTTCGCGAGTCCGCCGCGGATTGCCTCGGTCAGGTCGCGCTCCGAGGGAAGATGGCCGCCGCGCTGCCGGCACTGATCGATCGCCTGGTCAAAGCGCATCGCCGGTCGGTCGACGGCATCGAACCACAGGATCGCTCCGCTGCTCCCCCCGAGGGTCAGCGCCGAACAGCCGCCCTCACACTCGGTCGGCGCCGTGACCTCGGGATCCACCGGGTAGTACAGGCAACGGTATGGAAGCGTGTCGTGCTTGTAGCGCCACGACAGCGTGTCGAGCGAGACCGAGGCGTGCCGCGGCTCGCTTCCCGTCCACTTCACCGACGCGGCGAGGAATTCCAGATTGCCGTAGCCGGTCTGATCGGAGGTCCAGACGTGGAACCCGCTGCCGTTGCCGAGGCCCGCGCGGATCAGCTCGGTCAGCTCCGCGGCCCGCGCGAGGTGCCCGCCTCGTGCGATGCAGTCATCGTGCGCCACCGTCCACGTCGCGATCGGATGGTCGACGGGATCGGCGCGATAGCCCGCGTTCGGGACCCGCCATCCGGCGCAACGGAACGGCAGCTCGGCCGAGACTTCGAGGTGCCCGAGCTCCCCGGGATAGCCGAGCCAGCGCGCGACGGTCCACCTGATCGTCGACACCCGCTCGTAGGTCGCGACATCGGCGGTCTGGATCGTCGATCCAGATCCGACGAGACCGAACAGCAACGCCTCGGCGAGCACGGGCAGATCCGCGAGGTGAGCGTGCTCGTTCGCGCACTCCGCGATCGCCGCATTGCGCCGCAGCGCGGGACGATCGTGATTGTCGACGTTGAGCGGACCGAGCGCGAAGCACGGCGAGAACGCGGGACCGTGACACCGGCTGCCCGCGAACCCGTCCGGAACCGGCGCCGGGCACACGCAGCGATATGCGACGGACTTCGTCAGCGGCGCCGTGCTCGCCACGCCATCGAGCAACCCGACCGTGACCTGGGTCTCGACATCGTCGGCGGTGCTCGACCATAGCGGCAGATGCTCGAGCGCACCCGGGACTCGCACGCGATGGAGCTCGCTCGCGGTCGGCAGCCGTGCACCGAGGCTCGTGCAGCTCTCCGCGGCCTCCGCATACGGCAGCGGTTCGCGTGGTGTGCCATCCCATGCGGTGTTCCAGTCGTCGACCACGACGGCGTCGAGCGCGATTTCGCACGCGGACGCGCAGCGGCCTTGCACGCACGTTCGATCGGCGTCGCACGTCGCACCGCACGCTCCGCAGTGATCCGGATCGGTCTGCGTGTCGATGCAGCTCGTCCCGCACACCGTCCGCTCCACCGGGCAGCTGTCGACGGAGCTCGTGTCGGAGCAGCCGACGGCTGCTGCCAGGACGACGATGACGAGCGACCGCACGACCCGATCACTCTACACCGCGCACATTCCTCGGCGTTGCGGGGGCCGGTCAGGCCACCCATCCGACGACATGAAAAAGGGACCCGCCGAAGCGGATCCCTTGGTCGAAGAAATGGGGTCAGACCCCAGTTTCCTGTGAGCTACGACGCGGGCGTCGGCGGCGTCAGGCCCGCCTGCGCGGCCACTTCAGCCGCGAAATCGCCCTTCTTCTTCTCGAGACCCTCGCCGAGCTCGAAGCGAACGAACCGGCGGATCTTGATGTTCTCGCCAATCTTCGCGACCAGCGCCTGCTGGACCTGCTCGATCGTCTTGTCGGGGTCCTTCACGAAGGACTGGTCGAGGAGACAGATCTCCTTCAACCACTTCGAGATCTGACCGTCGACCATCTTCTGGATGACCTGGTCAGGCTTGCCGCTCTCCTTCGCCTTGGCGAGGAGAACGGTGCGCTCGCGCTCGATGACGTCGGCCGAGACCTCGTCCTTGTTGACGAACTGCGGGTTCATCGCGGCGATCTGCAGCGCGACTTCCTTCGAGAACGCCTGGAAGTCCTCGTTGCGAGCAACGAAGTCGGTCTCGCAGTTGATCTCGACGAGGACGCCGATGCGTCCGCCGCCGTGGATGTACGAGACCACCGAGCCCTCGGTTGCCTCGCGGCCGGCCTTCTTGGCCGCCTTCGCGAGACCCTTGGTGCGCAGGTAGTCGATCGCCTTGTCCATGTCGCCGCCGACTTCGACGAGCGCCTTCTTGCAGTCGGACATGCCAGCGCCGGTGCGCTCGCGGAGATCCTTGATCAGGGTCGCAGTGACTTCCATGGCTCGTCTCCTCTACTTCTGCGGCTCGTCGGGGGAGGCCGAGGCCTCCGGGTTGAACATGCTGCCACCGGTCGACATCTCGACGCGCGGGCCGTCGCCGCCCGACGAGACGTGGATGACGCGCTCGCTCTGGTCCTCGGCCTGCTGCTGGCCGCGGGTCCGAGCGGTCTCCTTGTAGACCTTGTTGCCGAGGATCGCGGCGTCCGCGATCTTGCCAGCGAACAGCTTGATCGCGCGGATCGCGTCGTCGTTGCCCGGGATGACGTAGTCGATCCGGTCCGGATCGCAGTTGGTGTCGGTGATCGCGACGACCGGGATCTCGAGTTTGCGAGCCTCGTCGACCGCGATGTGCTCCTTGTGGGGATCGATCACGAACAGCATGCCCGGGGGCTTGGTGAGGCCCTTGATGCCACCGAGCGACTTCATCAGCTTGTCGCGATCGCGGCGGATCATCACCTGCTCGCGCTTGGTGAGCGCGAACAGCGTGCCGTCCTCTTCCATCTTCTCGAGGCCACGCAGGCGCTCGAGCGAGCCCTTCACGGTCTTGAAGTTGGTGAGCGTGCCACCGAGCCAGCGCTGGGTGACGTAGTGCTGACCCGAGCGGGTGGCCTCTTCGACCATCACGTCCTGGGCCTGCTTCTTCGTGCCGACGAACAGCACGGTCTCGCCCTTCGCGGTGGTGTCGACCACGGCCTGGAAGGCCTGGCGGAACAGCTTCACCGTGTGCTGCAGGTCGATGATGTGGATGCCGTTGCGGGCACCGAAGATGTACTGCTTCATCTTCGGGTTCCACCGACCGGTGTTGTGTCCGAAGTGAACGCCTGCTTCGAGCAGTGCCCGCATGCTGATCGGGTTCTGCGCCGTCGCTTCTGCCATCGTCTCCATGTCAACTCCTCCGTTGGTAGCCGCCTGCATCGTCATCGATCCCGGAAACCCCACGAAGGGGGCCACGGCCGGAGATCTCGGAGTGCAGTGTGTATTTCCTCGGGAAATCCGAGGAGCGGGGTGTCTACCACGGGCTCTCCGAGGACAGCAAGACGCCTTCCGCCTCCGATCAGGGAGGCAGCGGCGACGCGCCAAACCCTCTGAGATCACAGGGCAAAGGCAGCTCAGAGGTGCTGGTAGCCGAGCAGAAAACCGATGCCGGTGATCGTCGCGTCCGCGCCGTTCTCGTCAAAGAACCCCGGGGTCACCTCGACCGAGAGGTTGAACGTGCTGTCGCTACCGCGGTTGAACGTGTAGCCCGCGCGCAGATCGAGGCCGAAGCCGGTGACGCTGTCGCTCGTGTCGTTGATCGCCAGACGAAGGATGCCGAGGCCCAGGCCGCCACCGACCCAGATCTGCTCCTGGATCCAGTACTGCGCGCTCGGTCCGAAGAACACGCCGCTGAGCGTGGCATCGTTCTCGCTGATCGTGACGCCCGCGATCCGAGCGGTGATCGCGAGGCGCTCGTTGACCCAGCCACCGAGGCCGAGGCTGAGGCCGCCGATCCCGAGCTCCGAGGAGTCCTCGATGTCGCTGCTGTGCAGCCAGCCAACGCCGAGGTTGGCCTCGAACGTCAGGCCGCGCCGGTAGCTCGGAGGCGCCTGCTGGTAGACCGGCGGCTGGTAGCCCTGCGGCGGTGGGTAGCCCTGCGGCGGCGGGTAGCCCTGCGGCGGCGGCGGTGACGGCATCGGTGCCGGTGGTGGTGGTGGCTCGGACTGCGCGAATGCAGCCGAAGGAACAACGAGCAAGGCGGCGATCGCGAGCATGCGGATACGAGTCATCAGTCACTCCCCAGTGAGCCTCCGATCGTACAGCGTGCGACGCCTGCGACCGCTACGGCGCTCATGGATCTGCCTGCGGATGCAGCCCTCCCACGACGACGGCCCCCGCCCCTTCCGGTGCCCGAGTTCCGCTCCGCATTCCGCTGCAAGGCGAACGCGAAGATGGTGCCGGCGAAGCAGTGCGTCGTCTGGTGAGCTCGTCGCTCACGGCGCGGCGAGCGTGACGCGGCGCGAGGCGGGGAACCGGATCGTGCGCTCGACCTGAGCGCCGTTGATCACCGCGGACACACTGTGATCTCCCGCCGCGGGCTTGACCAGCACGCGCGGGCCCTTGCCGACGATCGCGTCGTCGACGAACACCGCCACGCCGGCGGGGGCGTCGATCGCGAGGCAGCCGCACGCGGGGAGCAGCTCGTCGAACACGATGAACGCATCGGTCACGTGAACGCCGATGTTGATGCTGTTGCCGTTGGTCGCGCCTTTCGAGACCACCGCGACGGCGCGACCGGTGCGATCGAAGATCGGGCCGCCCGAGTTCCCCGGGTTGAGCGGGATCTGGGTCTGCACGATCTCGGCCCCATGCTTGGCCTCGTAGAGGTTCGACACCATCCCGGTCGTGAACGCCCACACCCCGCCGAGTCCGTGACCGACGGCACCGACCCACTGCCCGACCCGGAGGTCGCCGGCGGTCGCGAGCGGCAGGAAGCGCGGTGCGCGATCGACCGAGACCTGGATCAGCGCGAGGTCGACATCGGGCCGCGACGAGAGGACCTTGGCCCGGGTCTTCTTGCCGCCATGGAGGACCACCTTGAGCTCGCTGCGGCCCTCGACGACATGCGCCGCGGTCAGCGCGAGGCCGCTCTCGGAGACGAAGAACCCGGTGCCGAGCGACCTGTCATCGCCGATGAAGATCACCGCGGGGGCGACCTTCGCGAACAGCTTGATCTGCTGGTCCTCCTGCGCGGCGAGCAGGTCGCGCTCGGCGCGTGCAGCCGTGTGGAAGCCCGTGAGCCCTGCGAGCGCGATGGACATCGCAAGAGCCACCCGACGCACTAGAAGCTCCCGCCGAGCACGAGGCCGCCACCCGAGGGCATCGCGGTCGGGGCGAGCGTCACGTCGTGGAACCGCGAGCCCGCGTCCGTCGTGCGCCGCTTCTTCTGGTTGTGCGCATCGACGAGCGACACCGCCTCCTCCGCCGTCAGGTTCTTCGGCGGCGTGCCGAGCATCATGCGAAAGCCGACGTACATCATCACCGCGCTACCGGCGGTGAACAGCAGCGGCACCGTCGCGCTGCGCTCGATCTTCATGTTCGTGTTGTAGTCGTACTTGTCCGATGCGGCGACGAGCGCCCACGTGCCGAATCCGATCACGCCGAGCAACCCGATCCCGCCGACCGCGGCGCCCTTCTTGCGCTTGCTCTGCAGCGCTGCCGTCCGGGTGCGGTAGTCGCTGGCCTCCGCCGTCATCCCGAGCGCCTCGTACAGCGACGGCGTGTCGGAGATCAGCCGGCCGTTCTTGAAGAAGCTGACGTTCTCGAGGGTGACCACGCCATACGCGGTCACGCCCGTGAGGTGCTGGCGCTCGTAGGTGATCACGTTCTCGCCTTCGACGGTGCCCGCGCTCTTGCCCTGCACGCTGACCATCTCGTCACGCCGCACACCATCTTCCGCCGCTTCCGGGGTGGGATTCTCGGCGAGCGCTCGTCCCGGTGACACCGTGAACGCGGTGGTCACCTGGCCTTCGGCTCCATAGACGGTGACCACCGCCTTGACCGAGCCGGCCGCCGGGAACACGCGGACGATCGCGACGCGCTGGATCGGACGCGCGAACGCGCGCTTGACGATCGCATCATCCGCGAGCGCGTCGATGTTGCCGAGAGCGCGAGCGTCGATCACGAGCTCGAGCGCGTCGCTCGTCTGCAGCGTCTTGACCAGCTCGGCCGCCACCGGCTGCGCGCTCGGGCCCACACCGACGACCATCGCCGACGTACCTGCGGGGAAGTACGTGGCAGCCGCGCTCATCGGCGACTTCGACCAGCTCGGGGTTTCGGCGGCCGCGAGCGCGGGCGCGAACAGGGTGGCCACACAGATCAGGACAGCAGGCAGAGCGATACGGGTGAGCGACATGAGGAATCTCCGAGGTGGTCAGGGGGCGACGAGGTCGCCTTTCACCCGCTCAACGACCCGAGGGCGGCGAGGTCGCACGCGATCGGAGAACAATCGTGCAACCCGTCGGGATCGCAGCTGATGTTCGACGGGCTCAGGGGTCGCGATCGGGCGGGATCGACTCGAGCATCCGCGGCGCCTCGGTCCGGATCAGCCGGAGCAAGCTCTGCAGCTCGTCGGGCTCGATCTGCAATCCCGCCTGGAGATGACGACGCGTGCCCTCCGCGAGCTGCTCGCGCGCGGCGGTGAGCCAGCGTGCTGCGGTCGCTCGATGGGTCCGGTGGATCCGCGCGATGTCGTCGATCGAGGCCTTCGCGGACAGGTTGAGCCGCAGGATGTGGCGATCGCGGGGAGCCAGCTCGGCGACGGCCGCCGTGAACGCGCGCTGGAACTCGTGCGCGTAGCGCTCCTTGAGCGCGCGCAGCTCGGGATCCTGTTCGCCCACCAGATCCTCGAGCGCCTCGGCGGGCTCGACCGGCTTGTCGAGCCTGCGCAGCGTCAACGCCTCGCGGATCGCCGCGACGCGGACGAGGCCACCGAGCCCACCGCCGAGTGCATAGCGCGCGATCGGTGCGAGCTCGCCGGCAGGAGCGACGAGCAACTTCATCCGCACGCGCTGCGCGACCTCGTCGACGAACGCGGGATCGGGGCCAAACCTGCGCAGCGCCGGCGCGACCTGCTGCATGTAGTGGAGCTCGACCAGGCGGTGCGCCTCGGCATCGCCGTGACCCGCGGCCCAGCACAGCACGGTCTCCGCGGGATCGAGCGTCGCGAGCCGGCTCGCGAGGTCACCGTCGCACGCCTCGATCAGCCACGCGCGGTAGCTCGCCGCGTCCCAGACGAGCGACGGCCACGCCGCGCGCCCCACCTCGAGATGGCGGGTCCACGCCGCCTCGCTCGCGGGCTCGACGCTCATCCCAGCCACCCGAGCTGGGAGATCGCGATGCCGAGCGCGATGCCAGCGATCGCCGTCAGCAGCAGGGGCATCCGGCTCGGGTGTGCGGGGACGTCGGGCGCGGACGGCGCACGCCGGGGACGCGCCGCGGCCCGCAGCTCGATCGCGAGCGCACTGCAGTCGACGTAGCGTGCCTCGCGATCGGGGTCCATGGCGCGGCGACAGATCGCGACCAGCTCGGGTGGCGCGTGCGCGAGTGCGGCATCGGCCGCCTTGCGCGGGAGCCGCCCGGTGATCAGCTGCTCGAGCATCGCGCCGAGCGCGTAGACATCGGAGCGCTGATCGACCTCGTCGCCGCGCGCTTGCTCGGGCGACATGAAGGCAGGTGTTCCGAACACGTCGCCGGGCCGCGTCGTCCGGCCGGCGATCACGCTGGTGATCGGAGTCGGCGGCGTGCTCGGCGCTGGCGCGGTACCATCGCTGACCGGCGGGGGCGCCGATCGCGTGAGCCGCGCGGGCGGCACCGAGTCCGTCAGATCCTTCGCGAGTCCCCAGTCGATCACGACGGTCTCGCCGAACGGACCGATCAGTACGTTCTGCGGCTTGAGGTCGCGATGAGCAACGCCGACGTCGTGCACGTACGCCATCGTGTTGGCGACCGCGACGAGGTGGTCGAGCAAGGCGAGCCGCTGCTCGCGGTTGGTCGCGCGGGTCAGCGCCACGTCGAGGGGCGTGCCGTCGATGATCTGCATGACGTAGAACGGCCTGCCATCGGCGAGCGTTCCTGCACCGTGAATCGGGACGATGCCGGGATGGCCGAGGCGCGCGGTGATCGCGACCTCGCGCTCGAACCGACGAACGAGCCACGGGTCTCGCGAGCGCGGCACCTTGAGGGCGACCTCGCGGCCGAGCACGACGTCGGTCGCGCGGTAGACCCGCCCCATCCCGCCCGCGGCGAGCAGGGCCACGATCCGGTACGCGCCGACCTCGATCCCGATCAACGGATCGATCGCGCGCGGTAGCTCGGTCTCGAGGACCGGGCTCGGGCTGGTCTCGGCCGCGCACAGGCCTTCGATCAGCTCGTGACACGTCCAGCACCCGTCGGCGTGCGCAACCGCCTCGGCGATCCGCTTCGGGGGCAGCAGGCCGGTGATCAGCGCGAACGCCTCGAGGTCATCGAGACATCCGCGGCGAACCTCAGGTGCGAGCTGGATCGACGTCGACACGGCTAGCGCTTCGCGCGCTTCGCGCAACAGGTCGCGAGCTTCTTCTTCAGCTCGGCCCCGCGTTCCGCAAGCTTCTCGGTCGTCCACGTGCCGCCGTCATGGATGCTGACGATCGACGGATGCTCGAGGCGCGAGGTCAGCGACAGCTCGCGCGCGAACCGCAGGCTGCGCGTGCCGCTCGATTCGAGCAGCTCCTTGACCGCGACCGTTCGCGATAGCGTCGCGTCGTCCGCGATCCAGATCCGTCCCATCCCGCCGCGCGCGAGCTCGCGACGCAGCGTGTACCGCCCGTCGGTGGTGCCCTGGCGATCCGAGCCCGTGGCCGAGGGCACCGTACGCGCGTCGGTCGTCGGCGCCTGAGCGGCGTCGGCAGACGATAGCGTCGGCGCGATCACCGCCGAGACGTACCAGACAAGGCCGGTGCGGTGAACCGATAAGATCCCACCAGGAGCCGGCGGTACCGACGCTGCCGATCGCTCACGGCGGGTTGCACCTGCGAGGTGAGCGCCTCGCTGGCTGCTGGGCTGGCGTCGCAACAAGCCGGCGAGTCTGGTTGCGGAAGGTGGGTAGGCCCGCGAAAGGTGGAGCCCTCGGATTGGCGCGAACTTTGAGTGTGGTTCGGCGCATGAACCGCCTCGCTGCCGTCGTCCTCCTCGTCCTCGTCTCGACCGGCTGCGCGGGCCGGGGCGTGCGTGGACCGGTCATCCAGCGGACGGCACACACGGATGACGTGGTCCAGGTCGACCACGGCGATCTGCAGCGCCCGATCGGCCAGCGCTAGAACGTCAGCGAGCGAAGCCCGCCCGCAGGATCGCCTCGGCGGTCTTCAGCGCGGTGACCCGGATCGTGGGGTCCGCGGGCATGCCCGCCACCAGCGTTCCGAGTGATCTCTTGGCCTTGCGGTTGTCGATCAGCGCCTGCGCGAGGCCCCGCACCACGTTCCCCGGATCGACGCCGGGCAGCTCGACCGGACCCGGCTTGAGCGACGGCGTCTCCCCCCAGCGCGCCACGGCGTGCAGCAGCGGCGCCTGCTCCGACCACAGAGTGGTCAGCTCCTGGAGCCCGAGCGCGCGGCCCGCGAGCTGCTCCCCGAGCGCCGCAAACCCGAGCCACGCCAGCCACATCCGAGCGAGCACCGCGGACATCCCGTTGCGCGGGCCGTACTGGCGCGGACCGTAGAGCTCGTTGAACCGCATCGACGGCGTCAGCCAGGTCGCCGCCGTCAAGGTCGCGAGGCTCGGCGCCCGCCACGGAGCACCGAGGATTGCCTCGAACGCCGCGCTCGCGGCAGCGCACTCGGCCTCGAGCGCGGCGGCATCTGCCTGCGCGCCCCACGCGACGGACAGATCGCCGGGAGCGGCGAACACCGCGCTGGCGATCGCACGCTCGCTCTCCACGAACACCTTGCCCTCGAGCTCGGGATGCTGCGCGGGGAGCTTGGTTCCTATGATCGTCGGGTCCTGGATCGTCGCGATCTCGGCGACCACCTCGGCGTGCGTGATCCCGCCTTCGCCGACCGTCAGCGGACAGATCACGCTGTTGAAGTCGACGACCGTGTACGCGCCGATCCGGAACACGCGGTTGAACGGGAACAGCCGGCACGATGCGGGCTTCGCGTCGCGGCCATCCTCGACTTCGACCTTGCACATCCCGTCATCCGCGAGGAACCAGCACCGATCGCGCGGGTTGAACGCGGTGATCGCATCGCCGCGGCGGCGGAGAAACGCCGTGATCTCGGGCCGGCGCTGGACGAGCTGCACGAGCTGTCCCGCCGCGAGATCGAGCCCGATGCCGTGGCCCTTGCAGCACGCGCCGCAGCCTCGACACTCGTAGCGGAACCGCTGATCCGGCCACGTGAAATAGACCCCATCCACACGCGCAGTATGCCTCGGGCGAGCGGCGAGCGGCGGATTCAGCGTGCGAGCCCGAGGGTATCGATCGTCGGCGCCATCCGACCAGATCCGAGCCTCAGGGACGTCGAACCTGCCACGGCCAGGCGAGGACGTCGTCGCCGTGCTTCACCGCGTTGCTCTGCTCCTCGAGCCAGGCCGTGAAGTCCGTCGCCGTCGTCGGCAGTGTCCACACCATCAACGCGCCGTAGGCACCCTGGACGACGCGTCGCGAGGACGGCGAGACCGAGAGGGTCTGCGTGGCCGCGAACATCTGCGGCAGCGTCCACCGCATCGCCGAGGCAAGCTCGACGATCGTCAGCTGGAGACCATTGCCCGGTGCCACCAGCGTGAGCCCGTCGGCGCTGATCACGGGTGATAGCTGGCCGCCACCGATCAGGCGGTGCGGTCGCGCTCCGGGCACGAGCTCGACCGACAGCACGTCGTGATCGACGAGCATGATCACGACGTGGCCACTGCGCCCGACAGCGACCTGAGCGATCGGCTTGGAGAACCGCGTGATCTCGACGAGGTGCTGATCCCACATCATCAGGCGATCGGTGATCGTCGGGATCCTCCTCGCCGATCACCTTCGCGAGGCCCCAGTCGATCACGACGGTCTCGCCGAGCTCGCCGACGAGGATGTTCGCCGGCTTGAGGTCACGATGGATCACGCCGCGCTTGTGCGCGTGGGCGACAGCGTCGATCGCCGCCAGCACCGCGGGCAACAGCGTCAGGCGCTCGCCCAGTCCGCGCGCGCGCGTGATCAGCTCGTCGAGCGGACGGCCGCTGACCCGGCGCATGACATAGAACGGACGGCCGTCGGGCGACGTGCCGGAGTCATAGAGCGGGACGATCGACGCGTGCTCGAGCCGTGCGGTGATCTGGACCTCGCGGATGAACCGCCGCGCGACGCTCGGTCCCTTCGGCAAGACCTCCTTGAGCGCGACCGTGCGTCCGAGCTCGGGTGTCGAACGCCTCGACGACGCGCCCCATGCCGCCGCGACCGAGCTCGACGCCGAGGCGATAGCGCTGGTGCTGGATCGGAGGGATCGACGCGCGCGAGCTGCGCATCGGAGTGCCGTCGACGTCGAGCGGTGGCTCGCTGGCCGGGACGGTGTCCTCGAGGCCGCCGCTCGATCGCGGTGTGCCCTCGCCGGAACCCTTCGACCCCATCGCCCGAGTCTAGCCGAACTAATCCAGATCCCAGTCGATGTCGCTGATGCTCTTGTCGTTGCGGATGTTGACCGCGCGCGTCCGCTCGTCCTGCGGGATCGGATGCTTGCGTACGCGCTCCATCGCGGCGACGCCCTCGATGCTCGACATCCGCGTCGCCTCGTCGTTCTCCTCGAGCGTCTCGGGCGCGAGGTTCGGATCGGTGGCCGGCGCATGGGCGAGGAACCTGTCCATGTTGTTGCCGCCGTCGTACTCGGTGCGCGCGTCGGGATCGAAGCGCGCCTCCTTGAGGTGCGCGTCGATGTTCGCCATCCGCGTCGGCTCGTCGAACTGGACCTGCGACGGCGGCGGCGCCTTGCTCGGCGGCGGCGGAGGTACGGCCTTGGTCGGCAGGTGCGTCGGTGCCTTCTGGCGATGCTGCAGGTGCTCGGTCGCACGCAGCGCGCTCAGCAGCTCGTCGTCGACCTGTCGCGTCGGCTCGTCGCTGAACGGCGCCGGCACGGCACGGCGCGGAGGTGGACGGGATTCGGTGCGAGGGCGCTGCGGAGGCTGCGCCTGCTGACCTGGAACGGGCGGTGGCACGGTCGCGGCGCGACGAGGCGCCTGGGACGGCTGAGCGGCCGACGGTGGTGGTGGAGGTGCAGCCGTCGCGCGCTTGCTGCGACTGTTCTTGCCGGCCTGTGCTTGCGCGAGCCCGACGACGACCGCCGGCTTTGCAGGGATATCCTGGCGGGACGACGGCGCGGGTGCCGGTGCGGGGGCGATGCCCTCCTCATCGAAGTCGAAGTCGTACGCCTGACGGCCCGGTGCCGCGCCGATGTAGACCTGCGAATCCTCGTCGGCGAGACGACCACCTTCATCGCGGAGCATGCGAAGGATACGCGTGCGCTCACCGGCGGACAGCTGATCGCGCCGACCGTGGCCGGTGTGGTTGGTGGGAAACCGGGACGACGATCCGTCGTTCGGCGGGGGAGCCGTGCCGGGCTTGCCGCGCTTGGCAAACTCCGACAGCGGCACCGGTGCATCGAACTTCTTGCTGCGCTGACCCGAGCCCTGCCCGCCTGCCTGCGCGTTGCTGCGCGCGGCCTCGTTCGTGATCGGCTGCTGAATGCCGGGGTTCGTGTGCGACTTGTTCGAGAAGATGCTGGTCGCCGAACGCAGCCACTTGCGCGGACCGCTGACGGCAGCCTCGCCCATCGGCATCGGCAGCGAGGCCGAAGGGGCAGCGGCGGCCGGCGCGATGCCGGTGCTGCCACCGAGGACCTGGGCCGCGGCACGGGCCGCATCCTCGGGGCACTCGGCCGCGCGCGCGACCAGTCGACGAACGATGTCATCGCTCTTGCCCATCTGGTGCTGGTGCGGACGCTCGACGAACCGGATGCCCATCTTCTCGAGCCACTGCACCGGCGGATCGGCACCGATCAGCACGAACGCAGCGTCGTTCGGGTAGCGCTTCTGCGAGCCATCGGCGAGCGCGAGCGTGACGGTCTCGTCGTCGAAGCCGAGGACCTGCGAGCCGAGCTTGGCCTTGATCCGGCCCTCGGCGGCGTACGCCTCGATCGTCTGCTTGTTCTTGGGTGCGGCGCGGTTGAAGCCCTTGCCGCGGTACGAGATCATCACCTTCGCGCCGGCGTCCGAGAGCGCGAGCGCGGCCTCGCAGGCGCTGTCGCCACCGCCGACCACGAGCACCGAGCGGCCACGCCACTCGTCGGGATCTTCGAGGAGGCTGAAGATCTTCGGCATGTTCTCGCCGGGGACCTGGAGCGTACGTGGCTTGCCGCGCGTTCCGATCGACATCACGACGCGCTGGGAGCGATAGGCACCGACGGTCGTGCGGATGTCGAACGCGCCATCACCGCCGCGCTCGACCTTCTCGACCGACTCGCCCTGGCGCACCTTGACGCCCACGCGATCGAGCAGTTCGCGCCAGATCGGGATCAGCTGCTCCTTCGCGGAATCGAACACCGGGAGCAGCGACAGGTTGAGCGTGTCGTACGGCTCCGCCATCACGAGCTTGCCCTTGGGGTAGCGCGCGATCGTCGACGCGATCATCTGCTCCTTCTCGAGCACGACGTACGTCAGCCCCTTCTGGATGCAGGTCAGCGCCGCGGACAGACCGCCCGGGCCCGAGCCGATGATCGCGACATCGACCGTGGTCTCACCACGACCGAGCGTGCCGCCGCGCAGACCGGTCTGCAGCATGTGCTCGATCACCGCGCGGCCGAGGTTGGCGGCGTTCTTGACCAGCGGCTTGCCGGCGACTTCGCCGATCAGGTACTGGCCCGGGACCGCGGTCTGAAAGTTCTCGTCGATCTCCGGGATCTTGAGCGGAGGCGGTGTGCTGCCCTCGGGGAACATCACGAGCGCCTCGGTCGGGCACGCGAACATGCATGCCTCGCACTGGATGCAGTCCTCGAACCGGAGCACGCGGCTCTTGTTCGCGACCAGATCGAGCACGTTGGTGGGACACACCGCTACACACGCATCGCAACCGGTGCAGCGATCGTCGTTGATGTCATGGACGAGGATCCGCGGACCCACCGTCTGGGCCGGCGCGACCATCGCGTGATGGCGCTTGCGAGCGGACAGCATCGTGAACACCGCCATCAGCAAGACGGCGAGGCCCCCGAGCGCCAGCGGGACGACCCAGGTCACCGGAAGAGAATACCTGATTTGGCGGACCTTGCCTCCATCCTTACCGACCTTCCCCCTCGACGTGAGTGACCAGGAATTCCCTGACTTCCTCCATGAGTCCGGTGAGATCGCGACCTGCGACCTCGATCGGCGCTCCGATCGTGACCGCGACCGGCTGCCCAGACCGCATGACCTTGGCCCCTCTCGGCAGGATGTCGATCGTCCCCTTCACGGCGACCGGCACGATCGGCGCGCCGGTATCGAGCGCGAGGTGGAAGCCGCCCTTCTTGAGTGCTCCGATCCGGCCGTCGCGCGACCGGGTCCCTTCCGGCGCGAGGTAGATGCTCACGCCGTCCTCGACCAGCTGCGCGGCGTAGTCGATCGACTTGCGCGCCGCGACCGGGTTCGAGCGATCGACCTCGATGAACTCGGCAGCACGCAGCCCGCGCCCCCATAGCGGGATCCGGAACAGCTCGGTCTTGGCGAGCATCCGGATCGTGGGCGACGGGAGCGTTGCGTACAGCACCGGGATGTCGAGGTGGCTCTGGTGATTCGACATGTAGATGTACGCACGCGTCGGCGGAACCAGCTCCGCACCGGTCGTCGTCAGCCGGATGTCGAGCAGATCGATCACGCGCCGGCCAAACCAGTGCGTGTGCTCGTCGACATTTTCGCGGCGGAGATCTCCCCGCACGGCGTCCACCAGGGTCGGCGCGGTGACGCGTGCCATGGCGCCGAGCACGCGCACGCTGTCGAGGAGCGTCATCGCTGTCCATCCTACTCGCGAACACCGTTCCCGAACGTGCGCTGAGGTGGGAGATGTGGTGGGTCTACGCGGGTTTGGCAAGCTGGCTCACGTGTTAGGCTGCATGCGATGTCTCGCACGCTGGCGGTGCTCGCCGCTTGCTTGGTGCTGTGCGTACGCACAGTGGCCGCGGACACCGTGGACACGAACGTGTCTCAGCTCGAGAACGGCAAGAGCTACAAGGTTCGCCTCGCGGCGGCGCTCGCGCTGTCGAAGTCCAAGGATGCGCGCGCCGTGCTCGCACTCGCCGAGTCGCTCGAGACCGACACGGATCCGACGATCCGCCGCGTCTCGGCCCTCGCGCTCGAGAAGATGATCGATGCGCGCACACCCGCCGATGCGCGCGAGCTCGGCCTGACCTCGCTCGAACAGGCCGCAAAGAGCGACAAGGACGCCAAGGTCCGCACCACCGCGACGGCATCGCTCAAGACGCTCGCAGGCCTGCGCCGCAAGAAGGACGACAAGACGAAGAAGCCGCCGGTGTTCGTCAACGTCGATGCACCGATCGATCAGTCGAAGAAGCTCGGCAAGGGCGGCAGCGACGGTGTCCACAAGATCGTGCGCAGCGCCGTCGATCGCACCGGTTACGCGACGAGCTGGCCCGGCGGTCTGCCAACGTCCGCCGAGCTGTCATCGAGCCGGTCGCGTGGCTTCATCGTCGCGTCGACCGTGAAGAAGATCGACATCACCAAGTCGGGCACGCAGACCCAGATCGCGTGCACCGTCGCGATCCGCGTCGCGCCGTGGAGTGGCAAGGACGGCGGCGAGCGCTGGGAGGCCAACAAGGCCGCGTCCGCGAGTGGATCGGCGAAGGCGATGACCGGCTCGAACAACCGCGACATCGCGAGCGGCGTGCGCGACTGCATCGAGGCCGTCGCCGAGGACGTCACGTCACGTCAGGTCGTGCCGTTCCTCAAGCGCATCGCGCAAGCCGGCCCGTAAGCCCGGACAGCGCCTACTCATTCAGTGCGCGACGTGGACGGTGACCTCGGCGGACAGGCCGGGGCGCATCGCGATCTTCGGCGGCTCGCTCCAGCGGATCTTGACCGGCACGCGCTGCACGACCTTCACGAAGTTGCCGGTCGCGTTGTCGGGCGGGATCAGCGAGAACCGCGCGCCGGTCGCCGGGGACAGCGTCTCGACGGTGCCGTGCAGCGTGCCCTCGTACGCATCGAGCTCGACGTCGACCGGATCGCCCGGCTTCATCGCGCTGATCTGGTTCTCCTTGAAGTTCGCGACCACGTAGGTCTCGAGCGGTACGATCATCAGGAGCGCCTGTCCCGCCATCACCGATTGCCCGGCGTGCGCACCGAGCTTGGACACCATGCCACCGACGGGCGCGGTGACGTTCGCGTACGACCGGTTGAGCCTGGCGCGGGCGAGCGCGACCTCGCTGACCTTGACGCGCGCCGCCGCGAGCTTCGCCGCGGCCTGGACCGCCGCGACCTGCTGATCGACGGGCGCGCTCTGCGTGACCTTGCCCTGCGCCTCGGCGACCCGCGCCTTCGCGAGGCCGCGCTGCTCGCGCGCAGCATCGAGCTGGGCGCTCGCGGCATCGAGACCGGCCTTCGCGACCGCGCGCGTCTGCTCGGCGTGCTCGAGCTCGCGACGCGTGATCGCGTCCTTGCCGAACAGCTGCTGTGCACGCGCAAGATCCGAGTCTGCCGACGCGAGGTCCGCGCGAGCCCGAGCGACCGACGCCTCGACCGCGCGCATCGTGTCCTCTGCGCTGCGCACCGATGCGCCCGCTCCGGTCAACGCGGCCTTTGCCGAGGACAGACCACCCGTCGACGATTGCTGCGTGATACCGACCTGCGCGTCGGCGGCGGTCTGCTGCGCGAGCGCCGCGTCGTGCTCTGCCTCGGTGCGCGCGACCTCGACGTCGAGCTCGGCCGGATCGATCTCGAACAGGACATCGCCCGCCTTGACGAGCTGGTTGTCGGATACCCGCGCGAGCTTGATCACGCCGCTGACCCGCGATGCGATCGGCACGACGTCCGCCTCGACCTGCGCATCATCGGTGGATTGCTTGCCGGCACTCCACCAGCGATGGCCGAGCCACGCGACGGCCACGATCGACGCGACCGCCGCGAGGATGAGGTATGCGCGCTTGGCCTTGCGGCGGGGGGCTTTGATAGTTGCTTCCATTTGCGATTACTCCACGGAGAGCTCGACGTGCGCCGGGGTCTGGGTGCGCTGCACGCGCAGGAACACCGCGATCGGCAGGACGACCACGAACGCGATCGCCTGCAGGATGAACGTCTTGTCGAAGCCGATCACGGTGCCTTGCACCGCCACCCGTCCCATCAGCGCCTTGTGCGCGAGTGCCGTCGCGAGATCGGACGAGTAGCCGCGCGTGAGCAGCTGCGCCTTGATCGCGAACGTCTGCGCCGCGACCTCGGGCCGCAGCGTGGTGACCGCCGACGCGAGACCGGTGCTCGCCTGCGAGCTGTACTGGGTGAACAGGGTGGCGAACACCGAGAGCCCGATCGAGCCACCCACCTGGCGCACGAAACTGTTGACGCCCGCCGCCGCCGCAAGATCCGCACGCGGGATCGACGACAACGCGGCCGTGGTCAGCGGCACGAACAGGAACGAGAATCCGATGCCGGTGACCGAGAGTGGGACGAGTAGCTCGCCCGTCGACGTCGCGAGCGTGATGTCCGCCTGCATCCAGCAGCCGAACGCGGTCAGCACGATCCCGATGCCGACGAGGATCGCGGGTGACACTTTGTTGTAGAGGCGACCGACGAACGGCGATGCGACCATCATCGCGAGCGTGCGCGGCAGCAGCAACATGCCGGACTGCGTCGCGGTGTAGTGCATGAGCTCCTGCGTGAACACGGGCAGCAGGAACATCGAGCCCATCAGCATCGCGAACACGATCCCGCCGATCGCGGTGCCCGAAGCGAACGTCGGATCGCGGAACAACCGGATGTCGACCACCGGCGCAACCGCCGTGAGCTCCCGGATGATAAACGCGAGCAGCGCGACGACCGCGACGAACGTACCGATGACGATCGACGTGGAATCGAACCAGTCCGCGGACGATCCTTCCTCGAGCACGTACTGCATCGCACCGATCGCCACCGTCATCAGGATGATGCCGGCCCAGTCGAAGTTCGCGCGTGCCGTCTTCGCGCGCTCGCGCTGCGTCGCCAGCACGTCGGGCGCCTCGTGGACGTTGCGCCACGTGAGGTAGATGCCGAGCAGCCCGACCGGAAGGTTGACGAGAAAGATCCACGGCCACGAGAAGTCGTCGGTGATCTTGCCGCCGAGCACCGGGCCGATCGCGGGCCCGACCATGATCACCATCGAGAACACGGCCATCGCCATGCCCTGCTCCTCGGGAGGGAACGTCTGCCGGAGGATCGCCTGCTGCGTCGGTTGCAGGGCTCCGCCGCCGAGCCCCTGGACGATGCGTGCGATCACGAGCATCTCGAGCGAGCGCGACATGCCGCACAGCACCGAGCCGGCGGTGAAGATGATCAGCGAGGCGAGATAGACGCGCTTCTGACCGAACAGCGAACCGAGCAGGCCGGTCAGCGGCATGATCAGCACCATCGCGATCATGTAGGCCGTGGTGACCAGCGTGATCTCCTGGAGCGAGGCGCCGAGCTGGCCGCGGATCTGCGGCATCGCGACGTTGACGATCGAGGTGTCGATCGTCGCCATCAACGAGCCGAACGCGATCGAGACCGCGACCGTCCACTTGCCGACCGGTTGCGGCATCAGCGTGACCGCGCACCATCGAGCAACAATTCGATCAACGGCACGGCATCCGGGAGCAGCGGTGCGCCGTCGCTGATGCGCCGCAGCACGATGCCCTTCAGCGCAGCGATCACCGTGAGCGCGAACAGCTCCGCACGACCGCGATCGATGACACCCTCGATGACGCCGGCCTCGACCACTTCCTCGACACCCTTGCCCAGGTCCTGCCCGGTGGTCGATGACTTGAGGCGCAGGTGCTCGGTCTCGATCACGACCTTGATGAACCGGCGGTGGATCTCGAACACGCGCAGCACGTCATGCACGAACTGCCGGAGCCGCGGCTCGAACGCGAGGTCGCGACCCGCCGCGATGGCCGTGCGCAACGCCGGGCGAAGCTGCGCACGGCGGTTCTCGAACAGCGCGACGATCATCGCCTCGCGATCTGCGAAGTAGTTGTACAGGGTGCCGACCGCGACCCCGGCACGGCGGGCGATCTGTGCGAGCGGCGCCGCGTGCAGTCCGCGATCGGCGATCAGCTCCTCGGCGGCGTCGAGGATCGCGACCTGAACGGTCTCGCGAAGCTGCGCGCGGAGCTGCTGCTTCGATGAACCCTGATTCACTGAGGTGAATCTATATTCAAACGTGGGTCATGGCAACGGAAATTCCATCCCCCACTCGGCTGCCGGTGACATCGCGTGCGAACGTATGACCGCCGTGCGCGCGTGCTCTACGCCAACGATGCGATCGCGACGATGTTCGGCAGCACGGTCGCCGAGCTGATGCGATGCATCGACGCGGTGTGATCGCGCGCCTTCGCGCAGCGTGACGGCCGCGCACGCGGGCTTCGCCGGCACGCGGATCGCAGGGGTTCGCGGTGGAGTCACCATGTCCCGCTTGACCTCGCTAAAGCGTCTCGTGATCGCAGCCTTCTCCACCTGCGCCGTGGTCGCGGCGTGCCGTGCGGCGCAGCCCGGAGAAGCTCCGCCGCTCGCTCCGCGCCCCGAGCCGGTCAGCCCCGCGACGGCCCCGGTGCCCGGTGCGCCCGATCCACTCGACCAGCCGCCCACGCCCGCGACGGATGCGCGGACTGTGGATGCCGTGCCGGTCTCGCAGCTCGATCCGCCGGTGTTCAAGGCTCAGGGCATGCCGATGGCCGACGCTGGCTTCGTCGACGGTGGTCGCGCCGACGCAGGTGCGCGCGATGCCAGTCCGCCAGACCCGAACCGGCCTGATGCGGGGAGTGATGCGGGCGCGACCGATGCGTCGACCGTCGACGCGACCCCGGTCCCGCGACTCGACGCCGGTGTCCCGGATGCGCGCGACGGTGGCGTGGGGCTGCCGCCCAACCCCGACGCCTCGCTGCCGGCCGATGCCGTGCGCCCGATGTAGCTCGCTACCGATGCGCGCGTGAGCGACCCGCCGCTGCTCGCCCCGGAGGTGCGCGGTGACCGCCGCTCTTGGCGCGTGCTGGACGCTTGGTCGCGCGCGCATGACCGTTGGCGCTCTTTGCGCTGCTCCTGGCGGCCTTGCCGTTTGCACGCGCATGACCGTTGGTGCGCGACGGGCGAGCGCCACCCTCGAGTGACGCCTTCAGCGCAGCCATCAGATCCACGACCTCGGGCTTGGCCACTTCCTCGGGCGCGACGATCTCGCCGCCCTTGGCCTTCTGTGCGATCAGCTTGCGGACGCGGCCCTTGACCTCGTCCTTGTACTGCGACGGATCGAAGGTGTCGTGACGGAGCTGGTCGATGATCTTGGTCGCGAGGTCGAGCTCGGCGGGTGCGGGCTTCGGCAACTTGCCGACCGGCACCTCGCTCCACTTCTTGACCTCGTCGGGATACCGCAGCTGGTGCATGACCAGGCCATCCTCGAACGGACGCACCATCACGACGTACTGCTTGCCGCGTGCAGAGTAGGCCGCGATGCCCGCGAGCTCCGAGTGCTCGAGCGCATCACGAAGCAAGCGATACGCGCGATCGCCGCCCTTGCTGGGTCCGAGGTAGTAGCTGGCATCGACGAGCAACGGATCGATCGCCGAGATCGGTACGAACTCGCGGATCTCGATCTCGTCGGAAGCGACCGCCTCGAGGGCCTTGAGCTCGTCCTTCGACAGCTCGATGAAGCTGCCCTTGGTGAGCTCGAAGCCCTTGGTCATCTGGTCGCGATCGACCTTGCCGTGCTTCGGGCACTCATAGAATTGCTTGAGTCGCTCACCGCAACCCTCGTGGATCAGGTTGAAGTGAATCTCGTGCGACGGCTCGTTGGTCGAATAGATCTTCACCGGGATCGAGACGAGGCCGAACGCGATGGTGGCTGTATCGATGGAGCGAGTGGCCATGCGACGATCCGTTGCGACTCGCGTACCAGCGCGCGCATACGCGCGAGATCGCCCGCGCCGAGCGTCGGCGCACGTCGGGGAACTACCGTTGCGACGCTGATCCGCACAGATCCGGACATGCTGTGCGCTGTTCACGGGCACGCACCTCGCACTGCGTAGCGACATGCTGGCCAAGGTTCGTGTCGCCGTTGCCGCCCTGATCGCCGCGATCGGAACGATCGGTCTCGGCGCGTGCTCGCGCTACCACGAGCCCGCGCCCTACATCGGCTGGCCACTCGGTCAGTCGACCGCGCAGGGACCACGGGATCCCAGTAAGCCGGTCGCGGTGACCCACGATGTGCCGCCGACCGGTCCCGGCGTGGCGATCTCGGGACCCGGCAGGGCCACGGTTATCACCGGCGGCGGCGCGTTCGGAGGCGCGTCCGGAGGAACGTACGCACCGGGCTCGATCGCGCCGCAGGGAACGATCGCACCGAGCACGATCGCACCCGGTACTGTCGACTCGACGGTCGAGAGCTCGCAGGCCGGCACGGCCGGAGGCGGGATGGCTCCGGGCACCACATCGACGGCACCCGGTGCGGGAACCACGGGAACCACCGGAACGACGGGAACCACCGGAACGACGGGGACCACCGGAACGACGGGGACCACCGGAACGACGGGAACCACCGGAACGACGGGAACCACCGGAACGACGGGGACCACCGGAACGACGGGAAGCACCGGAACGGGAACCACCGGTACACCGACCGGTGACACGGGCGCGACGCCGCCGAATGCGGGGCCCGGCACCGGCACAGCTCCGACCACCCCGCCCGCTCCGACCACGCCACCGGCTCCGACGACACCACCGGCCCCGAGCAGCGCACCCGGCACGGTCTCCCCGGGCGCTGGGCCCGGCACCGGCACCGGCACCGGCACCGGCACCGCTCCGACCACCACACCGGCTCCAACCACGACACCGGCGCCGACCACCACACCGGCTCCGACCACGACGCCTCCGACCGGCGGTGCGACACCCGGCACCTCGGGAACACCGACGACCGGCGGTGCGAGCACGATGAGCACCGGCACTGTCGACACCGGCAACCTCGGGGTCCGGATCCCCGGCCTGCCGACCTCGGGCTGGACGGCGCCGGCGCCCGATGACAGCACGCCCGCCGCGATGGGCGGCACGATCGGAACGAACGTGGACTCGAGTGCCCCGGTGGTGCTCGCGCCCTCGGACCTCGCCGCGGAGGCGACGATCACCACGGCACCGCCCCCGGCGCCTGTATCGAGCGCCGCCGCACCGACCTCGTCGCCCACGGTCATCGTCGTGATGCCGCCCTCCGCATCGGCAACGTCGCAGACTGGCTCTCCGGCCTCGACGCAGGGTGGTATCGGGCAGTAAACCGTGAGCATGGAACCGGCGACGATCGCAGCGCAGCTACGCGAGCTCGCCGTGTACTACGAGCTGGACGGCGACAAGCACCGTGCCTACGCCTACGACCGCGCTGCCAAGTCGGTCGAGGCTGCGAACGGTCTGCATCGCCTCGTCGAAGAAGGTCGGCTCGAGGAGCTCCCCGGTGTGGGTCCGTCGATCGCGCGTGTCGTCGCCGAGCTCGCGCGTCGCGGCACCGTCGCCGTGCTCGATCGGCTGCGCTCGGAGTGGCCCGCGATCGTGATCGAGCTCGCGCAGCTGCCCAAGGTCGGCGTCCCCAAGGCACGCAAGATCTTCCAGGCCATCGCGCCGCAGGATCTCGAGGCGGTCGCCGCCGCGTGCCGTGCCGGCGTGATCAGCGAGCTACCCGGCTTCGGCAAGATCAGCGAGCAACGCATCCTCCAGGCCATCGAGGAGCGCCGGCTCAAGGGTGCGCAGGTCATCCTGCTCGACGCCGAGGGCCATGCACAGTCGCTCGCGGCGCACCTCCGTGCGGAGCCAGCGGCAAAGCAGGTCGAGATCTGTGGCCCGGTGCGGCGCTGGGTGGAGGTGATCGATCACCTCGCGTATGCGGTCGCCACGCACGATCCCGAGAAGGTGATCGATCGACTCGCAAGCTTTGCGCTCGTCACCTCGATCGATCGGCAGCGCGCGACCCCGGACTCACCGGTCGTCGCGTACCTCGCCGGCGGTCTGCGCGCCGAGGTGCACCTCGCCCGGCCGGACCACTTCGGCTGGGCCCACATCCTCGCGACCGGTTCACCCGAGCACGTCGCGCTTCTCCGGCAGCGCGCGGCGGACCGCGAGATGAGCATGGAGATCCTCCAGGCCACCGACGAGGTCCACGTCTATCGCGCGCTCGGCCTGCCGTTCATCCCGCCCGAGGTCCGCGACGGGACCGATGAGGTCCAGGCGGCCGCGGCCGGCGACCATTTCCTCGATCTGATCACGCTCGATGATCTGACCGCCGCGACCCACTGTCACACGACGTACTCCGACGGCAAGAACTCGGTGGCCGAGATGGTCCGCGCCGCGGCCGAGCTCGGCTTCGATGCGATCACGATCACCGATCACTCCGCTGCTGCGAGCTACGCCGGCGGGCTCGGCGCCGACAAGCTTCGCGAGCAGGCGGCGGAGATCGCAGCGCTCACGGATCCCGAGGCGAAGGTGTTCCGCGGCACCGAGGCCGACATCCTCGCGGACGGCGCGATCGACGTGCCTCCCGAGATGATCGGCGAGCTCGACGTGATCATCGCGAGCGTCCACCAGCGGTTCCAGCTCGACGAGGAAGGGATGACGAACCGCCTGATCACGGCGATGCGTCAGCCGTTCTTCAAGATCTGGGGCCATGCGCTCGGCCGCCTCGTCCTGCGCCGCGATCCGATCAAGGTCCGGCTCGACGATGTTCTCGATGTGGTCGCGGAATCCCAGGCCGCGATCGAGATCAACGGCGATCCTCATCGTCTCGATCTCGATCCGATCAACGCGCGCAAGGCCGTCGCTCGCGGGATCAAGTTCGTGCTGTCGAGCGACGCGCATTCCACCCGGGGGCTGGGCGCGGTGCGATTCGCCGTCGCCATGGCGCGGCGCGCCCGGATCCGGAAGCAGCACGTTCTGAATGCACTACCGGCGGAGGAACTGGCAGCGGCGATCCGTCCACGATCGCTCTGAGCGTCAGCGCGTTGCGCACGGCGTGCCCCTCCGCATCGTTGTCGAAGTAGACCTGCACCTCTCGGCCCTCATCGATCCAGCGCTCGCTGTCAGCAGCCCAGCGCCGCAGGTGCGGCAGGCTGTAGCTCGACGCGTACTTGCGGGTGTGGCCGTGGAGGCGAACGTAGACGAGGTCGGTCGTGACCTCGCGCCACAGCGGAAAATCCGGTGCATCTCCCATGCAGACGGCGACGCGCGCCTCGCGGAGGCGATCGGCCACGGCATCGACGAACCACGAGCTGTGGCGTAGCTCGAGCGCATGACGAACGTCGCGCCACGCATCGAGCGAGCGGAGAAAGCCGTCGAGGCGCGGCAGGTCGACGGAGAAGTTGCTGGGCAGCTGCCACACCACGCTGCGGAGCTTGGGTCCGAGGTGCTTCGCCTGGTCCCGGAGACGACCGATCGAGTCCTCGCAGTCCTTGAGCCGCTTGTAGTGGGTGACGAAGCGATGCCCCTTGAGCGCGAATACGAAGTCATCGGGAGTCTCGCGTGCCCAGCGCTGATAGGTCTCCGGCTTGATCTGCCTGTAGAACGAGCCGTTGATCTCGAGCGCGTCGAACGTGCGCGATGCGACCTCCAGCCAGCGCCTCACCGGCGTGTCCGCATACAGGTGCTCGCGCCATCCCGCATAGACCCAGCCGCTGGTTCCAACAAAAAGACGCCTCACGCACCGACACGATGCATGTGGTGCGCCTGCGCATCGTGGCACTTCGGATGCATCACGTACGTCCATGGCCCGTCGTCCCGCGGAGAAGAAGCTGGCGAAGTACCAGTCGATGCGTGACTTCGCGAAGACTGCTGAGCCCAGCGGTGCGAAGGCGCCCGCACATGCGCCCGCATCTAAGAAAACATCGTTCGTGATCCAGAAGCACGCCGCACGTCGGCTGCACTACGACTTCCGGCTCGAGCTCGACGGTGTGCTGCTGTCGTGGTCCGTGCCCAAGGGCCCGAGTCTGTCGCCCGGCGAGCGCAGGCTCGCGGTGCGCACCGAGGATCACCCGCTGGACTACGCGAGCTTCGAAGGGATCATTCCTCAGGGCCAGTACGGCGGCGGCACGGTCGTGGTCTGGGATCGCGGAACGTGGACACCCGAGGGCAACGCCGAGGAGATGCTGAAGAAGGGTCGCCTGACCTTCACGCTCGACGGCGAGAAGCTGCACGGTCGCTGGCACCTGGTGAAGACGAAGCCGCAGGGCAAGCAGGAGGGCTGGCTGCTGTTCAAGGGTCGCGACGACGCCGCGAACGACGAGATCGATATCACCGAGAAGCGACCGGAGAGCGTGATCACCGGTCGCACGGTCGAGGAGATCACGGCCAACCCCGATCGCGTGTGGCAGTCGAACCGGATCGCGGAGCCCACCGTCGCCGAGAAGCGAGCCGCTCGGTTCGCGGGTGCGAAGGCAAAGGTCTCGAAGGCGCACGCGAGCGTCAAGCACAAGCCGGCCGCCAATCAGAACGAGCTGCTCGCGCTCGTCGACCAGCTCCCGCTCGGGTTCAAGCTGACCAACCTCGACAAGGTGCTCTATCCCGAACAGGGGACGACCAAGGGCGAGCTGATCGCGTATCTCGCTGTGGTCGCCGACTGGATGCTGCCGCACGTCGCGAAGCGACCGCTCACGATCGTGCGATGTCCCGAGGGCCGCGGGAAGCCGTGCTTCTTCCAGAAGAAGGTGCTGCCCGGGTCGCCCGCGGCGATCAAGCCGGTGAAGATCGCCGAGGAAGACGGCGAGATCGTCGACTACATGCAGGTCAACGACATGCCGGGGCTCGTCGCGCTCGCGCAGCTCGGCACGCTCGAGATCCACACGTGGGGCGCGCACGCCGACAACCCCGAGAAGCCCGACCTCGCGGTGTTCGATCTCGATCCCGATGTCGGCCTCGGCTGGGACAAGGTCGCGCTCGCGGCGTTCGACATGCGGCGGCGGCTCAACGATCTCGGCCTGACGAGCTTCGTCAAGACGACCGGCGGCAAGGGCCTCCACGTCGTGGTCCCGCTCGAGCGTCGCGTCGACTGGGAGGACTTCAAGGAGTTCACCAAGCTGGTCGTCGAGCAGATGGAGCGCGAAGAGCCTGCGCTCTACACGACGAACATGGCCAAGCGCGCGCGCACGGGAAAGATCTTCCTCGACTACCTTCGCAACGGTCGCAACGCGACGTTCATCGCACCGTACTCGCCGCGAGCGCGTGAGGGTGCGCCCGTCGCCGTGCCGATCACGTGGGAAGAGCTCGCCAACGGCGTCGATCCGGCTGCGTTCACGATGACGAGCGTTCCCAAGCGACTCGCACAGCTCGATGACGACCCATGGAAGGACATGTCCACCGTCAAGCAGTCGATCACCGCCGCGATGTGGCGAGCGGTTGGCCGGAAAGGATCCCGATGATGCAGAGGACCAGTGACCCCGGCGTGATCGAGCACCGCTTGCTCGAGCTCGCTTACACCACCGACGCCAAGATCACGGCACCGGTCCTCGCGTACTACGCGATGTGCTCGATCGAGGATGCCGAGAACGTCCTCGACAACCTCGTCGCACGCGATCGGATCCAGATGGAGGTCGAGGACGACGGATCGATCACGTACCTGATCGCCGATCGGCAGAAGCTCACGCCCCGTCACGAGCCGCCGGCTCCCCACGCGCTGGTACCCACGCACAGTGTCCCGCTCGCGATCCGTCACGGTCGCGAGGCGAACCCGGGCCTCGCGGCGGTGTTCAGCCTGTTCATCCCGGGCGCGGGGCAGCTCTATGCCGGTCGCGTGGTCGCTGCGATCCTGTGGTTCCTCGTCGTCAGCGCCGGCTATGCGCTGATCCTGCCCGGGCTCGTGCTGCACGTGTTCTGCATCGTGTCGGCCGCAGCGGCCGCGCATCGCCTGAACTCGTCGGTCGCACGGCTGCAGCTGCAGCACGGGCTGTGACGAGAAGAAGGTCACATCAGGACGTTGACGTGGTCGTCGACGCGAACCTGAACATGAACGCTACCTTCATCGCCTCGCGAGCCGGTCGCCGAACGCGACGACAGCGAGCGGCATGATCGCCGTGAGGATCGGGATCCCCAGTGGCTGATGCAGAACGCCCACCGCACACAGGATCGAGAGCGCGAGGAGGCCGACCACCCGGAGCTGCGCGTAACGGCGGCGCAGCACGGGCGACATCAGCGGCAGTGCGAGATCGAGCGGCATCAGGACGAGCACCGCCTCGTTCCACCGCATGGCGTCGACGGTCGACAGCATCGCGAGCGCGTAGATCACGAGGCCCCACGCGCCGAGGTACAGCGATGCGATGACCAGGGCCGCACGCTCGAACCGGCCGCGCCAGGTCGCGAGCACGAGGCCGAGCGCGACGACGACCGCGACGATCAGGAGCGGCAGCCGGCTCGTCGATGCTGGCTCCGGGATCGGTGTGCTGCGCTGGCGCAACACCACGGGAACGACGCCGAGCTGCGCCTCGAGCTGGCCGCGCAGCACGTGCGGATGGAACATCGCCTGCCACACCGTCGGGTGCGCATCGAGCGTGCGACCGAGCAGGAAGTCGGTGGCCTGGGTCAGCACCGGGTGCTCGGTCAGGCCCTCCGCGCCGAGCTGCCGGTACGTGTTCGGATAGATCGCGGTCGATCGGCTGCGCAGCGTGCCGCCGAGGGCGTCGTCGATCATGTCGCGAATCCGCGTCGTGCAGTTATCCGTGAAATGATCGTAGACGTAGAACCGATTCTTCTCGTCGACATCGCTCCACAGCCGCTTCTCGATCGCGCGCGCCTGGGTCGCGTCGAGTGGCAACGTCTGCTCCCAGATCTCGCGGTCCTCGTCGGCGTACAGCGAGACCATCACATCCCGCGGTGAAGCCTCGACCCAGAACTCCTGTGCGCCGCGGAGGAAGCTCCAGACCATCACCGCGCCGGAATCGAAGTCCGTCACGCCATAGTTGAAGCAGATCGGTCCGTGCTCGGGCTGGTGGTAGCGAAGGCAGATCGCGGTGTGCCCCCACCGCTCGAAGATCTCCTCGCCGACGCCGAACGTCAGGACGTCGACGTACGGCGCCTCGGTCTCGTGCGGGATCGGCTCCGCCGACGCGCGGCTCGCGGTCGCAACGAGGACCGTGACGAACAGCGCGATCGATCGCGTCACTTCGCCGGTGCCGACGGCTTGTCGAACACCTTGGGATCGATCTTCGGATCGATCTCGACCGTCTTGAGCTCGAGGTCGGTGATCCCGCCACCCTTGCCGGTGCCGCTGCTCTTGCGCCGGTGCGCGATCTGGACGCCGCTGATCGGCTTGTAGTCGGAGAAGTCGTTGACCTCGGCGTTGCCGCCGACGCTGTACGTCATCCGCGACACGAGCTTGGTCTTCTTGTCGATGTAGATCGCGACATCCACCGCGAACGGTGACGCGAGCTTGATCACCGAGTGCGGCTTGCCGTCGATGTTCTCGTCGGGCGCCGGCGTCAGCTTCGCGGCAGGGTCCGCGGCCTTGAGCAGGATCAGCTCGGGCTCGCGCCAGCGCTCGAAGTCGATCATCTGGATGTCCGCGGCGCTGATGTCGTTGACTCCGATCTTGCCGGTGGTCTGATCCGGCGCCATCTGCCAGCCGGTCTTGCCGTTGATGCCGATCACGACCTTGACCTTCTGCTGCAGCGACAGCGTGGCGTCGATCCGCATCTTGTCGGGGAGCAGGAAGATGCGCTCGGTCTCGACCGGGGCGTTCTGCGGGCCGATCGGCGTCGTGCCGACCGCGACCATCTTGAAGCCCTTGATCGCGGCGAGCTTGGCCTTGCCACCCTTGGCGGCGAGCGCGTCGTCGATCACCTTGTGCGCGGCGGCGAGTACCTTCGGATCGACCGGAGCAGCGGGCTCGACGAGCGGCGGCGTGACCGGCTCGGTGAAGGCCACCTTCTCGTAGCGCCAGCCTTCCTTCTTGAGCTGCGGCTCGAGGTCCTTGGCATCACCGACCATCACGACGACGAACGCCTTCGGCGTGAGGATCTCGCTCGCCGCGCGCTTGGCCGACGCGACGTCGACCTTGCCGACCGCGAGCGGATAGTTCGCGAGGTACTCCTTGCCAAAGCCATGGAGCTCGGCGCCGATCAGCGCCGCGCCGACATCGGTCGCCGACTGGAAGCGCATGCCGTAGCCGCCGGCGATGTTCGCGATCGCAGCGCTGACCTCGTCCTGGCTCGGCCCCTGCTGCGCCATCTTCTCGATCTCGCCGAGGATCATCTTCGTCGTCGCGACCGCCTCGGCGTTGCGCGTGAACGTCTGCGCGACGAGCGAGCCGCGATCGAGGTTGCGATCGAAGCTCGAGCTCGCGCCGTAGGTCTTGCCGCCCTGCACGCGCAAGACCTTCGTCAGCCGCGAGCTGAACCCGCCGCCGCCGAGCGAGTAGTTCCACACCAGGGTGTCGAAGAACCGCGGATCGTCGTGCTTGATCCCGTACTGCGCGATCCGGACGTGCGTCTGCGTCTGACCCGGCTTGTCGACGAGCCGGATCCGGCTGCCCGAGAGGCCCGGCTCCTTGAACGTCGGTGATGGCGGCGTGGGGCCCTTGGCCCACCGCCCGAACGAGCGCTCGAGGTCACCCTTGAGCTTCTTCGAATCGACGTCGCCGGTGATCACGAGCATCGCGTTGCCCGGGACGAACCACGACTTGTGCCACGCGATCAGATCCTCGCGCTTGATCGCCGCGACCGACTGCTCGCTGTCGACCCAGCCACGCACGTGCTCGTTGCCCCACAGCAGATTCTGGACGTGCGCCGCCGCGAGCGCGCCGGCATCGTCGAGGCGCTGGCGGATCGTGCCGAGGTGGCGCTCGCGGACCTTGGCGAGCTCGGGATCCGGGAAGCTCGGCTGCGTCACCATCTCGGGCATCAGCTCGAGGCAGGTCCTCGTGTTCCGGGCGAGGACGCTGCACGAGACCAGCGTCGCCTCGTACGTCGCGTCTGCGGCGATCGTGCCGCCGACGAAATCGATCGTCTTCGCGAGGGCGAGCGCATCGCGCTTCTTGGTGCCCTTGACGAGCATGTCCGCGGTGAGCTCGGCGACGCCGAGACGCGCGCGCGGCTCGTGCATGCGGCCGGCCTTGACCGCGAGCTGCATCGAGACCACCGGAAGGCGGTCGCTCTTGACCACGTAGACCTGCAGACCGTTGGCGAGCTTGAACTCGTCGATCGGCGGCAGCTCGACGCCCGCGGGCGGCTTCGGCACAGGAGCCGCGATCAGATCGGTCCTGCCGGTCCACGCATCGGCGACAGGTCCCGTGGCGGGGACCGGAGGCTTGGCGGTGTTCGCATCGCCGTCGCCCGGGAGCAGAGGAACGACCGCGGGCGTGGGCTTGGGGCCGCACGCACTCGCGAGGGAGGCGGTCAGAACGGTGACGATCAGACGCTTCATCTCAGCGACCCTTCGGCGGAATGACCACGATCGTGGAGTTGTCGGCGGTCATGTACTGCTTGACCACGCGCTGCACATCGGCGGCGGTGACCTTCTCGATCCGATCGACATCGCCCATGAACGAGCTCGGGTTCCCGGTGTGGATCCACGAGCGGCCGATCGCCTCGGCGAGGCCCTGCGCGTTCTCGAGCGAGAACACGAAGCCGGCCTGGACCTGGTTCTTGGCCTTGCGCAGCTCGTCGGCCTTGGGCCCCTGCGCACCGAGCTTGGCAACCTCGTCGAGGATCGCGGCCTCGACGGCATCCCCCTGCGCCGGATCGAGAAACACGCCGAGCGCGATCGCGATACCCGGATCCTCGCGGACGAGCGATTCCATTCCACCGTCGAGCGCGAGCGGGCGCTTGGTCTTCGGATCCGCGGTCTTCAGCCGGACCTTCAGCCGCGACGACTCGCCGGCACCGAGGATGATCGACGCGACCTGCAGCGCGTAGATGTCCTTGTCCTTTGCGGGTGGCAGGTGATAGCCGACGAGCGCGAGCCCGATCTGACCGGGCTCGACGACCTCGCGGCGCTTCGCGGTCTGCTTGGGCTCCTGCGCGTCCTTGGCCGGGCGAGCAGGCTCGGCCGCCTTCGCGATCCCACCGAACCACTTCTCCGCGCTCTTCTTGACCTCGTCGACCGTCGTCTTGCCGACGACGACGAGCATCGCGTTACCCGGCTGGTAGTACGTGTCGTAGAACCGCTTGAGGTCCTCGAGCGTGGTCGCGTCGAGATCCTTCAGGTTGCCACCGGCGGTCCACGCATAGGGATGCTTGGTGAACGCGACCTCGAGGAACCGCAGGAAGCCCTTCGCGATCGGCGAGTTCTCCTGCTGCCGGATCTCCTCCTTGACGACCTCGCGCTCGGTGTCGATCACTTCCTTGCGGAACAGGAGCTTGCGCATCCGCTCGGCCTCGAGGTGGACCGCGAAGTCGAGGTAGTCCGAAGGCACCGTGTTGATGTAGTGCGTCGCATCCTCATCGGTGGTCGCGTTGACGTAGCCACCGACGCCGTTCAGGAACTGCGCGTGCGCCTCGGCGCGAACGTGCTGCGTTCCCTTGAACAGCATGTGCTCGAACATGTGCGCGGAGCCGCGGCGATTGCGGGGCTCGTCCTTCGCACCGGCGCGATACCAGACCTGCACGGCCACGACGGGTGCGGCATCGGTCTGCAGCACCGCGACCTGGAGGCCGTTGGGCAGCGTGAAGGTGTCGATCGTCGGTAGCTTGGCGACCGCCGACCGAGCCGATGCCTTCGCAGCACCGGCCGCGCGGGCCTTGGCGGCACCACCGGGAGGAGCCGTCACGGGCGCCTTCTCGGCAGGTGCCTTCTCGGCGGGCTGCGCCAACAGGATGGCGGGGGCGACCGCAACCGCGGCTGCGGTCATGATCTGGAGCAGACGACCCATGGATGTCTCCTTCGACAGTGCGCGGACACTAGCAGGGCAGCCCCGCCGTGCCACGAGATCGAACCGCCGTTCGCGCACTTACGTTGACTGAGGCTAACTCCGCGTCCGCATTGCGACGAAGTTCAGCACAATCGGAATTACACAGCTTGACTGGAATCTTGCTTCCGGCCACACTGGATAAAACCAACGCGGCCGTAATGCGGTTGCTCTGAACAAGGTGGAGAAGACGTGGCACGACTTCAGGCAAATGGTTCACAAGCAGAGGACGGGCGGATGATCGATGTCACCGGAGTAAAGGTGTTCTCCGCGACCAAGGCGAAAGAGCGCGAGCTGCTCGGTGAGCTGATCACCGATTGGATTCGCAGCCATCCCGACCACGAGATCGTCGACAAGATCGTCACGCAGAGCTCGGACTCCGAGTTTCACTGCCTGACCATCACGTTGTTCTACAAGCACAACAAGGCCTAGATCGAGCGGGTCCGTCGAGCGGCTCTTGACCGGGCCGTCTCGATCGGTTACCCACTTCCCTTCCTATGGAGAACTCGTTCGGAAAGCCCGTCGAAGTCGAGGTTCGCGACAGCCTCGAGAAGGCGATGAAGATCCTCAAGCAGAAGATGTCCAAAGAGGGCATCCTGCAGGAGCTCAAGCGTCGCCGCTTCTACGAGAAGCCCAGCGTCAAGAAGAAGCGGAAGACTCGCGAGGCGCGCAAGCGTCTGCGTCGCGAGATGAAGCGCCGGATCTCTCCGGCGCCCGCGCGCTGATCTCTCTCGTACTGCTTCGTTTCGTCGCTACGGCGCGTCCACATCAGTTGGGCGCGCTTTGTATTTTGTCGAATCATGGCGCGTGATACCCAGGCTCCCGTGGACTGGGTTGAAGTGATCGTTCCGGTGGGTGCTGCCGACGTCGATGACGTCGCGGCACTGATCGCCTCCGAGGTTCCGTCTGCCGTTGCCGGCACCGAGCAACGCGGCGACGAGGTCGTGTACTGGGTCGCGACCGCGGATGCCGCTGCCGCGCTGGCCGAGGCGCGCGATGCCGTCACCCGCTGGCAGGCCAACGGCGCCGCGGTCGATCCCGCCAGGGTCCGGCTGTCCGCCGCCCTGCCCGAATCCGAGTGGCGCGATGCCTGGAAGAAGTACTTCAAGGTCTCGCGCCTGACCCGCCAGTTCGTCGTCGTCCCCTCGTGGGAACGCTACGTCGCGCACGACTCCGAGGTCGTGATCGATCTCGACCCCGGCATGGCGTTCGGCACGGGAACCCACGCCTCGACCCGGCTCGTCCTCGAAGAGATCCAGGATCTCGCCGATCGTCAGGTCACGCCCGCCCGCATCCTCGACGTCGGCTGCGGCTCCGGCATCCTCTCGATCGCGGCGGTCAAGCGCTGGCCCGAGGCGACCTGCGTCGCGATCGACAACGACCAGCTCGCACTCGACGCGACCACCGACAACGCCTCGATCAATCGGGTCGCCGATCGGATCGAGTGCTCGCTCACGCCCGCCGGCGATCTGACCGAGGCATTCCCCCTCGTCCTCGCGAACATCCAGGCCCACGTCCTGCGCGCGCTCCTCACCGCGCTGGTCGCGCGCACCGCCCCGGGCGGCACGCTGATCCTGTCGGGTCTCCTCACGCCGCAGGCCCAGCCGATCGCGGACGAGTTCGTCGCTGCAGGTCTGCGCCTCGTGCGCGTCCGCGCGAGCACCGACGACCCGCAGTGGTCCTCGGTCACCCTCCGCCGCGGATGAGGATCTTCGTCGAGCCCGCGCAGCTCGTCGCCGGCGAGCTCTCCGTCCGTGGCGACGAGCACCACTACCTCGGCCGTGTTCGTCGCGCCCGCGCGGGTGACGCGGTCGAGCTCGTCGACGGCGCAGGCCACCGCGCCGCCGCCACCATCGTTCGCATCACCGACGCCGAGACCGTGCTCGCGGTCGCCACCCCCGAGACGATCGTCGCCGCCCCGCCCTTCATCCGCGTGCTCGTCCCGCTGATCAAGGGCGACCGCATGGACATCTGCCTCGAGAAGCTCGTCGAGGTCGGTGCCGACGCGATCGTCGTGTGGCCCGCCGCCCGCTCGATCGTCAAGCTCGAGCCCGACCGCCGCGATGCGCGGATCGCGAAGTACCAGTCGGCCGTCCAGGCCGCCGCCCGGCAGTGCGGTCGGGCGCAGATCCCGGTCGTGACCTGGGCCGACGATCTCTCCGCCGCTCTCGCCACCCTGCCCCCGGGCTCGCGGTTCGTCCTCGATCCGACCAGCGATCAATCCCTCGTCCTCGACGCGCCCACCGACGTCACGATCGTCAGCGGCCCCGAAGGTGGCCTCGCTCCGAGCGAGCTCGACACCCTGCTCGGGTTCAGCTCGATCGGCCTCGGCCCGCGCGTCCTCCGCGCCGAGACCGCGCCCGTCATCGCGGTCGCCCTCGTCCGCGCCGCGACGCGCAGCTGATCACGGCAGCGGTCGGTGCAGGTATCGAGCGAGCTCTGCGAGCGCCCGCAGTTCGTTCAACCGCCGTGAGACCGCCTGTTCGAGCGACTCCACGCGACGCGGCCTCTCGCGCTGCAGTCGTACCCGGGCCTCCTCGACGAGCTCTGGCACATGAAGCAAGCGCAACTCGCCCAGCCGAGCTGCCACGCCACGAGGATCGAGCTCACGCTTCATCGGGCGCCTCCAACCGTTCCAGATCCGCGACGTCCTGCGCCCGGCCCGCGAGCCGCTTCATCCGGACCAACGTCTCGCGCGAGACGACGGAAATGGTCCCCTCCGGCAACCTGACCTCGATCCGGTCGTCGAGCGCACCTTCAAACGCCGCGTCCGCAAGCAGCAGATCGAGCAACAGATGCTCGTTGCCCTCCACCTTGCTCACCCGCTGCACGTGCCGCTCGCGCTCCGTGCCCTGGTCGAACGTCATCGGGATGGCCGGGAACCGGTAGCCGATCGGATGGACCACATCGAGCACGCGCTGGACGTCAGCCGGCGCCACCACGATATCGATGTCCTTGGTCGACCGCGTCGCGCCGTGCATCGTCACTGCGATGCCGCCGCACACTGCATAACGAATCCCGGCCGACTCGAGCGCCGCCGCGATGGCGTGAAGCTCGTCGACCAGGTTCATGTGGTCACTCTACCATCCGGCGCCCCGCAGGTCGGCGTGGCGTTCGCTAGCCGGCGGCGAACCGACGCGTACTCGACGCTCACGGCACCCGGCGCCGCTCGGACCGAGCGAGTTAGCCTCGTGAGCTGGGCGAATTCGCTGAAAAGGGCACCGAGTGGCGAAGGCGAGGACCATCGAGGCATCGACTGCTCGCGTGACGGTGTTTTTTTGCCGACCGCCGCTACGGTCATGATCGAGCGGCGTCTCGTTGGGCATGGAGACAACGATCCTGACGCGGTTTCGGCGTGGCCGATGTCTTGGTCGGGCGATGATGCCGGGTCGCAGCCATGGATTCTAACTCGCAGCCTCCAGCCGCTAACCCTCGAATCGCTGCGCTTGCGCTCCCAGCGTTTCGCGCGCTCGAGGTCACAGAGATTCCGCAGGGCTTTGCGATCACTCCGATAGGCACCGCGACCGACTTCTGGATCGAAGCGATCGTTTGGGTTGTCGGCGCCATACTCCTCACCCTGTGCATCGTTCTGGGAGGGCCGGTCCTTCGCGTCCTCGGCGCCATCGGTGTCGTTGGAGTCAGCTTACGAGCGGTGGTCAGGATCGCGAAGGCGATCTTCGGACGCTCCTTGCGCAGGTTGCGTGTCCTCGTGAACGCTCCGCGCCGCACGATGGCGGGACCCTTTGGAAGCGTTTCTCTCGACGAGCTGGCGACCTTGGCGTTGACCCGACGCGGCAACGCTACGTATATCCACGCCGTCACGCTCGCGGGCAAGGA
>JAQBQE010000048.1 GCA_028287135.1 Myxococcales bacterium | reverse complement strand
TCGTAGTCGAGCATGCCGGACGTATCGGCCGTGCTTCAGCCCGGTTGCTACCGAGTCCGTGGACGTGGACGAGCACGTGACACGTGCACGTGCACGACGACGGAACCCGCTAACTGACCAGCATTGGCGCTAGCTGACGACCAGGACGATGATCAGGATCAACAGCACGATCCCGACGGCGATCGCGGCGATGACCTTGCCGCGGCCGCCCTTCATCTCACCGATCAGCGCGTCCTCGGAGACCTTGTTCAGGCTCTGGTCGGCACGCCGCTCGTCGGGGATCGCAGACATCATCTGCGTCGCGCCGGTGCGGAGGCTGTACTTCTCCTTGTCACCGCGCGAGATCGATCCGTCGTCCTTGTAGCGCTCGTCGATCGGCAGCGAGTCGGCCTTGTCGGCGCTCGCATCCTTGCCGGTCTTCGCACGCTCGTCGGCAGCAGCGACGGCTGCCTGGGCGTCGAGATCGCCCTTCTTGAACCACATCGTCTCGCGGAACTTGCCCTTGGACGCGTCCTCGCCGGCGGGCTTGCGCTTGCCCGCGGGCGCTGCTGCGGCTTGCTGCGCGACCTGCGGCGCTGCGACGACCGGCGCCGCGAGCACGGGTGCCGCCACCACCGGGGCAGCGACCACGGGCGCCGCGACCACGGGAGGCGCGACCTTGGCGATCTCGGGTGCTGCCGCCTGGATCGCAGCCTGCGCGCCCGCCATCGGCTGGGGCGGCACGTACGGCTGTGGCATCGGCTGCGCCGCAGCCGCCGGAGGCGCCCACGGCGAGCGCGATGGATCGGGCATCGCCACCGAGGACGGCGCAGCGACCGCGACGGGTGCCTGCATCGGCGGCGCCTGCATGGCCGACTGCGGCTGCGGATGGGGCGGAGCGGGCTCGACCGGCAGACCGCCGGAGAACCCGACCACCGTCGAGGTGCCGACCATCGGCGCCGGAGCGACCGCCACCGGCGACAGCCCGGGGAGACCCGGAGCCGAAGGCGCCTGGGCCGGAAGCTGCGGCGAAGGCCCGCTCGGCATCATCGGAGGACCACCGGCAGCGCCGAGCCCGCCCCGAACGCCGAGCAGCGTCTGCACGAGCTCTGCCTTCGGACGGGCGGCCTTGCCCATCTGCTGGGTCGTCCCGCCGTCACCGCGCGCGATGCGCGTGACCTCGTCGACGAACTGGCGAACCGTCAGGAACCGCTTGGTCGGGCTGCGATCGAGCGCGCGCATGATCATCGCCTCGACCGGTGCGGGCACCGGCGCGAGCGAGGACGGCGTGCGGATCGAACCCGCGGCGTGCGCGCGATGGATCTCCTCGACGCTGCCCGCGTGCACCGTCTGACCGGTGAGCACGTAGTAGTACAGCGCGCCGAGGTTGTAGAGGTTCGAGCGCTGATCGACCGGCTTGCCGTCGACCTGCTCGGGCGCGACAAACTCCGGGACGCCCGGAACCTTGTCCGTGGTCGGAACCGGCAGCGAGAAGTTGATCAGCTTGATCTCGCCACCGGCGAACAGGACGTTCTTCGGCGCGAGGTCACGGTGGACGACGCCAACCTGCGCCGCCTCGATCAGCGCTTCACCGATGACCTCGATCAGGTGAGCCGCCTGGTCGAGGGTGATCGGCCCCCGCGAGCTGATCGACTCGGCGAGGGTCTGGGCGCCCTCGATCAGCTCGAGCGCGATCCACGTCTGCTCGCCACGCTTGCCCGAGGCCACGATCTTCGCGACCCCCGCGCTCTGAACGCGCTCGAGCTGCTTGAGCTCGCGCTCGAGCCGCTGGGCGACTCCCGGCAAGGCGGTGACCGCGGGAGCGACGAGCTTGACGGCGACGGCCGCGCCGCCCTGCTTGTCCTTGGCGCGGTGAACGGTGCCGGTGCGCGAGCCACCTAGCTGTTCACCGAGCTCGAACCGCGCACTCAGGGAGTCCACCCCGGCGGTCTGCCCTTCGAGGGGGAGTAGGCGGGCAGCATCGACGGGACAAAAGTTCGCGTCGTCACTGAACTGCTTCTGGCACTTGGGGCAAAGCTTCATCGCCACATCCCTCTAATTCTGCGAATCGTAAGGAGTTCCAAGGGGGAAAGCAATCTAGCCTGCCCTGGTCACCGCGTCGAGGCACGTTGACAACGACGGCACTTGAACGCTAAAAGCCCCGGTCTTATGGCCTCCAACACCAAAGCCACCACCGTCAAGCGCAAGAACAAGCACGAGAAGGCAGGCCGCCGCCGCAAGAACAAGCTCGCCCGGAAGTCGACCCAGTCGACCGCCGAGCTGTTCGCCGGCCTTGGCGAGCCCGGCCAGGCCGCCCCGCGCGCTCGCTAGCTCTCGCTTCGTACGTCACCTGCGACTCTGCCTCCGGGCAGGGATCCGTGAAGCGCGCTCGCCGTGTGGGCTGAGCGCGACCGCGCGCGCGTAGCTGTGCGTCGTCTCGGGCGAGATCTCGCGGCTCAGCCGCCGATCAGCCAAGATCCGCGGAGACGCGATCGACCGAGTACACGCCCTTGATCCGCGACAGCGAGCGGATCACCTGCTTCAGCTGATCGAGGTCCTTCACCGACGCGTGGAACGTGTTCACCGCGCGTCCGTCCTCGGTCGCGCGACAGTGAGCCTGGCTGATGTTGACGCCCTGATCGCTGAACGACTGCGAGATGTGCGCGAGCAGGCCCGGCTTGTCCGAGCACAGCACCTGGATCGCGACCTCGTGCTGGGTCGTCCCGTTGCCATCCCACTCGACGTCAATGCGGCGCTCGGGGTCGAGATCGAGTCCCTTGTCACAATCGCGGCGATGCACGGTGACGCCACGACCGCGCGTGATGAAGCCCACGACCGGATCGCCCGGCAGCGGACTGCAGCACTTCGCGAACCGGACCAGGATGTCCTCCTCGCCCGCGACCTTGATCCCCGACGATGAGGTGCGCCGCGTGACCTTGCGGAGCAGCGTCTTCAGCATGCTCTCGGCCTTCACGGCCGGCTCGTCGCTCTTCTTCGCCAGCTCCGGCAGTGCCTTCTCGAGCACCTGCTGCGTGGTGATCTTGCCGTAGCCGATCTGGATGATCAGCTCGTCGACGGTCATGCACTTGAGCTCCTGCGCCGCGCTCTTCAGCTGCTTCTCCGCGCGCGTCAGGGTCGTGTTGTGCTTGCGGAGCGCCTTGTCGAGGAGGTCGGTGCCGAGGAGCACTGCCTTGTCGCGCTGCTCCTGGCGCAGCAGCCAGCGGACCTTGGTCCGAGCGCGCGCGGTCTTCACGAGCTTCAGCCAGTCCTTGTTCGGCTTCTGGTTCGGGCTCGTGATGATCTCGATCGTGTCGCCGTTGCGGAGCTGATACCGCAGCGGGACGATCATCCCGTTGACGCGTGCACCCGAGCAGTGGTCGCCGATCGACGAGTGCACCGAGTACGCGAAGTCGATCGGACAGCTGCCCTTGGGCAGTGCCTTGACGTCGCCACCCGGCGTGAACACGTAGACCTCGTCACCGAACAGGTCGACCTTGACCGACTCGAGGAACTCGGTCGGATCGCGGAGCTCCTTCTGGCTCTCGATCAGCTGGCGCAGCCACGCGAACTTCTTGTCGTCGGGGCCGATCGCCTGGGAGGAGATCGAGCCCTCCTTGTACTTCCAGTGCGCGGCGATGCCGTGCTCCGCGACGAGGTTCATCTCGCTCGTCCGGATCTGGACCTCGATGCGCTCGCCGCGCGGACCGATCACCGCGGTGTGCAGCGACTGGTAGAGGTTGGGCTTGGGCAGCGCGATGTAGTCCTTGAACCGGCCCGGGATCGGGGTCCACGTCTGATGCGCGACGCCGAGCGCCTGGTAGCAGTGCATCTGCGAGTCGGTGATCACGCGGAACCCGATCGCGTCGTGGATCTCCTCGAACGGGCGCTGCGTGCGCTTCATCTTCTGATAGATCGACCACAGGTGCTTGGCGCGGCCCATCACCTCGCACGGCACGCCGTTGTCGATCATCTCCTTCTGGATCAGCTTCTCGACGGAGTGGATGTACTCGAGACGCTCGGCGCGGCTCTTCGAGACATCGTGCGCGAGCTGCTCGTATTCACCGGGGTTCGTGTACTTGAACGAGAGATCCTCGAGCTCGACCTTGACCCACTGGATCCCGAGCCGGTTCGCGAGCGGCGCGTAGATCTGCATCGTCTCCGCCGCGATCCGCTCCTGCTTCTCGGGCGGGAGGTGATTGAGCGAACGCATGTTGTCGAGGCGATCGCACAGCTTCACCAGGATCACGCGGATGTCGCGCGCCATCGCGAGCAGCATCTTGCGGAAGTTCTCCGCCTGCTGCTCCTCGCGCGTCGAGTACGGCAGCTTGCCGAGCTTGGTGACGCCTTCGACGAGGAACGCGACCTCCTTGCCGAACAGCTCGCTGAGCTGCTCGATCGTCGCGCTCGTGTCCTCGACACAGTCGTGGAGCAGGCCCGCGCACACGCTCGCGACGTCGAGCTTCAGCTCCGCGATGATCTGGGCGACCGCGAGCGGATGCGTGACGTACGGATCACCCGACTTGCGCGTCTGACCGTCGTGCGCCTGCGCGGCGAACTGATAGGCGCGGCGAACCAGCGGCAGGTCCGCGCTGGGGAAGTAGCCGGCAACCTCGGAGAGAATCTGATCGAGCTGATGCATGCGGTACTGCGGTGGCTCACCGTGGAGGAGCCAACGGTGAGATCGACAGGGTACCACGCAGTACGAACGGGCCCAACCAACCGGCCCGAACGGTCAGGCCGTCACTCGGATGCGACGTGGTCCTGGAATCGCCAGACGAACTCGAAGGCCTCGCCGGGGCGCCGCACGACCAGCCGGAGCTTGCGGACGTCGGCGTGGAACAGGTCACGCTGGTAGAACACGAAGTCGGCCTTGCCCCGGAACACGGACAGCGAGCCCAGGGTCTGGCGGCGCTTCCAGCCGTCGTCGTTGAGCGCGACGATGTCGCCGAACCGGTTGCGCACCGCGGTCTGCTGCTCGCGGTCCCACATCGTCGTCATCATCTTGGTCCGCACGTGCTCGACCGATTCGGGCTCCCAGTGACCGCCGCGATCATCTTCGAGGTAGACGGTCCACGTCTTGAGGTTGGCCCACTCCTCCCACTTGTGATCGATCTGGACGTGGAACCGCAGGCGATCGCGCGAGACGATCGTGAAGCTCGCCTGGTTGAACAGCGGGTACTTGTGATTGTGGAGGACCGAGGCGCGCTGCGTCGACTGCGCCGGATCGGGCGCGTCGAGCTCCATGTCGCCACGTACGATCGTGATCTTCTCGGAGCTCCGCAGCGTCTCGTTCGGACGCGCGAGCGGGTTTGGCTGGACCGCCTCCCCGGAGAACGTCCGCGAGCAACCCGCCGCGGCGAGGAACCCGACCACCAACGCTCCAAATCCCCTCATAGGACCAGGGTGGCTGATCGGTCAAGACTCGTCAATTGCGACAGGATCCGCTGTCCCAGGTACGCACACGTCGAGCGCTCAAGCGCGACCGACCAGCTTCCGGGCGTGCGCCTCGGCGCTCGTGTTCGCCGCGACGACCTTCGCGTGCTCGGTCAGCGGATATGGAACATCGGGGCGATCGGTCACACCGTAACGTCGGGTCAGGTAGGTCGCCTGCAAGACCTTGTACGCGCGCTCCAGATCGTCGTTGACGATCAGGTGCTGGTACTCCGGGAAGTGCTCGAGCTCCTCGATCGCCTTTTGCAGCCGGCGATTGATCACCTCGGGTGCATCCGTCGCGCGCTGGCGCAGGCGAGACGCCAGGATCTGGAGGTCTGGCGGAAGGATGAACACCTTCAGCGAGTCCTTCGGCCACCGGGTCGACAGGGCGGCCCCGCCCTGCCAGTCGACGTCGAAGATCATGTCCTTGCCGGCCGCGAGCGCGGCCTCGACCGGCGCCTGGGCGGTGCCATAGCGATTGCCGTGGACGTAGGCATGCTCGGCGAACTCGTGGCGCTCGATCATGCCGTGGAACTCTTCGGGCGAGATGAAGTGATAGTCCCGGCCCTCGACCTCGCCAGGGCGCGGGGCCCGGGTCGTGTGCGAGACCGAGAACTCGAGCTGCGGGTGCTCGTTCAGCAGCCGGCGCGTCAACGTCGTCTTGCCGGCCCCGGAGGGCGACGAGACGATCACCAGGACGCCACGATCGGTCACGGGCGCATCATACATCCGGGCACTGACCTCATTCGACGTTCTGCACCTGCTCGCGCACCTTCTCGAGCACCGCCTTGCCTTCGACGATGGCGGAGCTGATTTCCGTCACCGTCGACTTGCTACCGATCGTGTTGAGCTCACGGCCGATTTCCTGGACCAGGAAGTCGAGCCGGCGACCGACCGAGGTGGTAGCGGCGACCAGGGCCTTGGCCTGGTCGAGGTGGCTCGACAGCCGGACCAGCTCCTCGGTGACGTCGGAGCGGTCCGCGAGGAGTGCGACCTCCTGGGCGAGGCGCGCCGGATCGAGGGTGGCCAGCTCCTGCGGCTCGAGCAGCTTCTTGATCCGGTCCTGGAGCCGTCGCGTCAGCTGCTGCGGCACGCTGGCGGCGATCGTGGCGATCTGCGTGCGCAGCGCGGTCAGCTCGTCGAACCGGGTGCGTAGCTCGGTCGCGAGCGCCTCGCCCTCGGCTGCCCGCATGTTGCCGAGCTGGGCGAGCGCGGCGTCGAGGGCGGCGAGCACGGGGGGATCGTCGTCCGTGCGCTCCGCCGAGACGATCACGCCGGGCTGGGCGAGCACGAGCGCGAGATCGGGGCCAGGGAGGTGCAGGCGGGTCGCGAGCGACGCCAGCATCCGATGCGCACTCTCGGCAGCATCGGTGTCGATCGCGACGCCCGACGGGGTCCCCTCCCGGCCGATGTGGATCGAGACGGAGACGGCGCCGCGCTCGAGCGCCGCGCGCACGCGGACGGCGACGGCCTCCTCGGTGGCGGGCGACAGCGCCGCCCCGCGGAGCTTGAGGTCGAGGAAGCGGTGATTCACCGCGCGGATGTCGACCGTCGCGCGCAGGCCTCCCTGCTCGGCGACGCCGCGTCCGAAGCCGGTCATGCTCCTCACGCCGTGTTGATATCACGGGCCAAGGCCGAGATAGACTCAGCGCCGTGGCGCACCGGCTATTCGTGATGGCGTGCCTCGCTGCGAGCGCGTCAGGGTGCGGCCACGAGGCGCCCGCCCCGACGCCGATCCGGTTCCTCCACACGTTCAACCCCGACGAGACCGAGCTGTTCAATGCGACGATCGCCGAGCGCGGGCTCGCGGTCGAATCCTCGCTGGTGCCGTTCGCACGTGGCCAGCAGGTGATCAGCGAGATCTTGCAGACCCGGGCCGGCTGCCCGGATCTGATCCGGATCGACGCGACCTGGCTGCCCGGGCTCCGGGCGCATCTGGTCCCGGTACCGGCGGATCTCGCCGCCCTCGACTGGACCCCGGAAGCGGCTGCGCTCGGCCGGCTCGACGGTGCCTGGTGGGGCGTCCCGCAGGCGGTCGACGGCCTGCTCGTGATCCGCGACCTCGCGAGCCCGGCGCCTGCGAGCACGAGCATCGCCGACCTCGTCGCGGCTGCGCGGGCGGCACGCAGCGAGGGCCGCCGGTACCCCCTCGGCCTTCGCGTCGATGGCTACTGGCTCGTGCCGTGGCTGCGGGCCGAGGGCTCCGATCTGGCGACCGGTGCGATCGATGGGCCCAACGCGGCAGGCGCCCTCGCGACCTTTGCCGACGTGTTCGGTGATGTCGCCGCGCCGCCGCCGCCGTCGGGCAGCGAGGCACCCGACGAGCTCCGCCGGTGGAACACGCACGAGGTCGCCTACTGGATCACCGGGCCGTGGCAGCTCGGTGCGCTGCGGGATCCCGAGCGGGTCGCGGTCAGCGCGCTCGCACGCGCGCCCCGGGGAGGACAGCTCCTCGTCGTGCCCGCGTGTGCGAAGCATCCCGATCAGGGCTGGCGACTCGCCGGCGAGCTCGCGAGCATCCCGGTGGCGGTCGTGCTCGCCCAGGCGTTCTCGACGGTGCCGACCCGGATCTCGGCTCTCGCGTCAGCGCCGCCGCTCGCCCGCGCCGCGTACGAGGCGCTGCGCGCCGCCCAGATGCTGCCGCGCGTGCCAGTCACGCCGCTGCTGTTCGATGATCTCAATCCCGCGCTCGCGGCGGTCGTCGCCCGCGACGCCACCGCCGAGGAGGCGATCGAGGGTGTGCGGCGGGGGTGGCGGAGATTGGTGGGTGCACGGTGAGGGTCGCTGCCGGAGGTTGCGCGATGAGGGGCGCTGCCGGAGGTGAGCCGCAAAGACGCAAAGGGCGCAAAGCCGAGACTTGTTTCGGGCTGCGCCCGATGGGGCGTGTGATCGGAGCTGAGACGCAAAGAGCGCAAAGCCTAAACAGTTCTCTGCTTTGCGTCCTCTGCGTCTTTGCGGCTCCTCTCGGCGGGGCACCGGCATGAGCGAGCGAACATCACCACCAGCCACCTCCCCCCCACGGAGCGCCTCCCTGCGCTGGCGCGTGCTGCTCGTGCTCGCACTTGCGGCCATCGTCCCGACGATCATCGTCGGCGTGCTCGCGATCGTGCGCGCGCGCGATGACGTCCAGCGCGAGGTGATCCGCGGTGCGCTGGCCCATATTCGCGCGCTCGGGTCGGCGCTCGACGGCACGCTGCAGGACTCGCGACGCACGGTCGAGCTCGCGGCCGCGACCTGGGCCGACGCACCGGATGACGCGCAGAGGACACAGCTGCTGCTCAAGCGGCTGCGCCGCGACGTGCCGATCGTGCACGCGCTGTCGATCCTCGATGCCGACGGCAAGCTGCGGTACGGAGATCCGGTGCCGGCCGGCGCCGCGGTCGGCTCGCACAGCTTCGGCGGTTACGTCGGGGATGCGGTGCATGCGGAGGGGCGGCCGGTCGTGCACCTCGTCGTCCAGGCGCGCGGCCGGACCGGCGAGCTGATCGGCGTGTTCGTGGCGAGCCTGGATCTCGGGTTCGTCCGCGACCTGCTCGCTGCCGCCAGGCTGGGTCCCGGCGCCCGCGTGGTGGTCGTCGATGGCGCCGGGGTGCCGGTCGCGTCGAGCGATGGCGGCCCGCTCGGTACGTCGTCGCTCGCCGGCAAGGACCCCGCCGTGGATCGCGCCCTCGCGTCGTCGGTCGAGGGCACGCTGTCGACGGCGGGCTGGATCAGCGCGTATCGCAACCTGTCGAGCTATCAGTCGCTGCGTGGCGTGCGCTGGGCGATCCTCCATCAGCAGCCCGAGGACCAGGCGTATGCGCTGGCCCGGCGGACCACGCGTGACACGCTGATCATCGGCGGCGTGGCGCTCGCCCTCGCGCTCGCGCTGGGTGGGTTCTTCGCGACGCGGCTGACCCGCCCGCTCGCGGCCCTCGCCAAGCGCGCCGATGCGATCGCGGCCGGCAATGCGGACCGTGCGCCGCCGATCGCGGGCCCTGGCGAGATCGGCGTGCTCGGCCAGCGGATCGACGAGATGGCGCGGCGGATCGCCGAACGCAGCGAGCTGCAGAGTGCGCTCGCGCGTGGCGATCGGCTTGCGTCGGTCGGCGTGATGTCGGCGCAGGTCGCGCACGAGATCAACAACCCGCTGACCACGGTGCTCGGATACGCAAAGCTGCTCGCCGAGGACAAGCCCGACGGTCACCCCGATCGGGCCGGGCTCGATCTGATCGCGAGCGAGGCCGAGCGGATGAAGGGCATCATCGGTGGCCTTCTCGAGTACGCGCGCACACCGCGGCAGAGCGAACGCGAGATTGGCGCAGGCACCGACCTCGGGCCACGCGCCAAGCCCGACGCACCGCCGAGCACCGAGCCCGCGACGGTGATGCGCCACGTCGGCGCGCTGCTCGATCCGCAGCTCAAGAAGGCACGCGCGAAGCTCGTCACGCGCGTGGAGTCGACGACGCCGGTCGCGATCGACGCGCACGCGCTGCAGCAGGTGCTCGTCAACCTGGTGCAGAACGCGGCGCAGGCGATGACGGCGACTCCCGATGGCGAGAGCAGTGGGCGCACGATCACGATCACCGCGAAGCCCGCTCCCGGTGGGATCGCGACGTTGATCACGGTCGCCGACGAGGGCCCGGGGGTTCCGGCGGCGGATCGGGGGCGCGTGTTCGACCCGTTCTTCACGACCAAGGCGGCCGGCGTCGGAACCGGCCTCGGCCTGGCGGTGTGCAAGCACCTGATCGCAACCGCAGGTGGCTCGATCGAGCTCGGCGACGGTCCGAACGGCCGTGGCGCCGAGTTCAGGCTCGTGATACCCAACGCGAGGTGAGCAGCATCCTCGTCGTCGACGACGAACGTGGCATTCGCGCCCTGTGCAGCGATGTCCTCGGCCGCGCCGGCTACGAGGTGGAGGCCGTCGACTGCGCCGCCGGAGCACTCGCCGCGGTCGCGCGCCGCAGGTTCGATCTGATCCTGTGCGACATCAACCTGCCCGACCAGGACGGCGTCTCGCTGCTGCCGCGCTTGCTGACCGGCGATGAGCCCCCCGCGGTCCTGCTGATCACCGCGTATCCGTCGATCGACACTGCGGTGCGCGGCATGAAGCTCGGCGCACGCGACTACATCGGCAAGCCGTTCTCGCCCGACGAGCTCCGGCTCGTGGTCCGGCGCGCCCTCGACGAGGATGAGCTGCGACGTGCGCACGGCGAGCTGACCAAGCGCCTCGCGTACGGCTCGATGATCGGCGACTCACCGGCGATGCAGCAGCTGCGCTCGACGATCGACAAGGTCGCGCAGTCCGATGCGACCGTCCTGATCACGGGCGAGAGCGGCACCGGCAAGGAGCTCGTTGCACGTGCTCTCCACTTCGCGGGTCGACGCGCGGGGCGCGCGTTCATGCCGGTCAACTGCGGTGCGCTGGTCGGGACGCTGCTCGACAGCGAGCTGTTCGGCCACACGCGCGGCGCGTTCACCGGCGCGGACACCGCCAAGCGCGGGCTGTTCCTCGCCGCCGACACCGGCACGCTGTTCCTCGACGAGATCGGTGAGCTGCCTCTCGAGCTCCAGCCCAAGCTCCTGCGCGCGCTGCAGGATGGCGAGGTCAAGCCCGTCGGCGGGACGTCCGCGATCCGCGTCGACGTGCGCGTGATCGCCGCGACCAATCGAGCGCTCGAAGAGGGCATCAAGTCGCAGACGTTCCGCGAGGATCTCTATTACCGGCTCGCGGTGATCACGATCGACGTTCCACCGCTCCGCAACCGGCCCGGCGACATCGCGTTGCTCGCGCGCCACTTCGCCGAGCAGGCCGCGCTGCGCGCCGAGAAGAGCCGACCGGCCATGACCGACGCCGCGATCGCACATCTCGTCGCGCAACCGTGGCCCGGCAACGTGCGCGAGCTCGAGAACACGATCGAGCGAGCCGTCATCCTGTCATCGAGCGACGTGCTCGACCTCGCGGATGTGTCGTCGCATTCGGGGCGGCTCGCCGTGGCGACCACCGGCCTGTCCACGTTCGCCGGCGATCACGTGCCGACCCTCGACGAGCTCGAGCGGACGCACATCCTGCGTGTCCTCGAGCTGTGCGAGGGCCAGAAGACGAAGGCCGCCTCGATGCTCGGGATCAACCGTACGACGCTGTGGAAGAAGCTGCGCCAGTACGGGATCGATAGCTAGAAGCGCTGCACGAGGCTCGCGGACCACTGATAGATCGGTCCGCGCTCGTCGGAATCGATCGTGCCGCCGAGGTCGAGCGCGAACGACGTCGGCTCGTCGAACTTGCTGTCGATGTCGACACCGATGCCGCCGGCCACCGCTGGCCGTGGGGCGCCGAGCGCCTCGGTCACCGAGATCGGCTTTGGACCGCGCCCATGGTCACGCGTCGCCGCAACACCCGCACCTGCCATGATCCAGGCGGTGCCGATCATCTGCTTGACGCCGATCGCGCCGATCGTCTGCGACGCGAGCTCGCCATCGCGAGGTTGCGACGACGCCTGGAACATCGCCACCGGACCGCGACCGGTCTTCTTGCTGGTCAGCGCGCCGTGGCTCGCTGCCTGGCCGAGCCGCCACCGCTCGATGCCCTCGCAGTTCAGCGAGACGTAGGGATTACATCCGAGGCGGTTGGCGTTGGCGCCGTACACGCGCTTCGAGATGACCCCCGGGACCTTCGAGGTCACCTTGAACGCAGGCTCTGTCGGCTTCGGCTGCGCCGGCTTCTTGCGCGGCTCCGCGCCGGCGAGCGAGGTGGCGGCAGCAACGAGCAGCAGGGCGAGCGTTCGTGAGGTCACGACCGTCACAGAAGCACGCGGCGTGCCCTCTCGGGACGGTCGAGATCCTCGTCGGCACGGCCTGCAGTGACCGCCACGCGAGCCGGGCGGCCCACGGGCGCTTCCGCGCGCTCACCAGAGTCGTTCGTAGAGAGACCGAGCTAGCGGAGCGCAGCGAGGGCCGCCTGGAGATCCGCGGGGATCGGCGCCTCGAACGACAGCCGCGCTCCGGTCACCGGGTGGTCGAACGCGAGGAGGGCCGCATGCAGCGCCTGACGACCGAGCGCGTCGGCCGCTGCCGCCACACGCTCGTCGCGCTGCCGCACGCCGTAGACCGGATCGCCGAGCAGCGGCCAGCCATGATCGGCCGCGTGCACGCGGATCTGATGGGTGCGCCCGGTCTCGAGCCGCAGCCGGATCAGCGCAGCGCCGTGCAGCGCTTCGATCTTCTCCCAGTGCGTGACGGCGCCCTTCCCGCTCGCGACCTTCGACGAGAACTTCTTGCGATGCACCGGATGGCGACCGTACAGCGTGCGCAGCGTGCCGCCGGTCCCCGCGGGAGGCGGTGCCGCGATCGCGAGGTACGCCCGGTCGATACCGCCGCCTTCGCCACGGCTCTTCGCGGCAAAGGCAGCGGTCAGCGCGGCATGGGCACGATCGGACTTGGTCGCCACCATCACGCCGCTCGTGTCCTTGTCGAGCCGGTGGACGATGCCCGGGCGGAGGACCCCGCCGATGCCCGACAGATCCTTGCAGTGGAAGAGCAGCGCGTTGACCAGCGTGCCGCGCGTGTGACCGGCCGCAGGGTGGACGACCAGGCCCGCGGGCTTGTCGATCACGATCAGCTCGGCGTCCTCGAACAGCACCGTCAGCGGGATGTCCTCCGCGACGACCTCGAGGACCCCGGGTGGCGGCACGTCGACCTCGATCACGTCGCGGCGCCGCAGCTTGGCGCCCGCCTTCACCGCGACCACGCCACCGACCCGGACGTGACCGTCCTCGATCAGGCGCTGGACCGCGGCGCGTGACAGCTCCGCGATCCGTGCAGCGATCACCGCATCGAGCCGGCCGCCCACATCGGCGGCCTCGACCTCGATCCGGTGCCGAACGGTGGAGTCGACGACGACCTCATCGAGATCGTCGTCGCCGTCCATCACCAGATCTTCGACTTGACGTGACCCTTTGACTTCACGAGCACGTCGACGATCGCGCGCTCGTAGATGTGCTGGCCGAAGATGTCCTCGGTGACGCGGCTCTTGAACAGCTCGCGCCCTTCCGTGATCTCCTCCGACATCGCCTCGAACAGGTTGTCGTTGGCGATGCCTTCGAGGATCTTCGGCTCGTGATAGAGCGTCAGATCCGAGGCGATCGCGCGAGCTAGCTGGCGGGCGCGCTTGGGATTGTCGATCAACGTGGCCATGCGTGGATCGTAGGAGGCACGTCGAGCCTGGGTCAAGGCTTGGCGGGCCGTGAAACTCCGTCCGAGGGCCTGCGATCCCGCGCCGCGTCCTCCTCGTCATCCGGCGAGGGTCGCGCAGCCCGGAACCGGGCGAGGTAGGTCTGCTTGACCCGCTCCGCGTCGAGGCCGAGCGCCCGGGCGTACTCGGACAAGAAGCCGCGGACATACACCGCCGCCGGGAGCTTGTTCCAGGCCTCGCCTTCGAGGGCGACCAGGTACGCCATACCGATCTTGGACTTCTCCGCGATCTCGCGGAGCTCGACGCCGATCGCCTCGCGGATCTGGCGCAGCAACGGCCCGGAGAACTCGTGGACGCCCGTCAGGTCGGGCATCGGGGGGCGCGTGGCGATCGTCGCCGGGTCGTCGACCTTGGCCGGAGCGCGCGTCGGCAGCGTATCGCTGTAGGTCGGCAGGCTGACCGGCATCGGCACGCCGTCGGGGAACAGCTCGAGGTCGTAGTCCTTGCGCTTCGCCGCATCCATCAACGTCGTGTAGGAGAGGTCGAGCCGGCGATGGACCGCCTCGAGGCTCGCCGGATCGTACAGCCCGCTGATCGCGATCGACTCGGCGCCGTAGATGTCGCGGATCCGGCGGTTGGCGCGGCGAATGTCCTCGAAGCTCGCAGTCGGCGGCACCTCGAGCATCTCGTAGTGCGAGTCCGAGGGCAGCACGTCGCCCTCGACCTTCGGCGGCTGCACGGCCATGAGGCCGCGCGCGACGCGCTCGAAGCACTTCGCGATCCGGGTCTCCGGGTGCTCGATCAGCAGCGGGCGTCGCCGCCGGGTCGATGCCCACACCGCCTCGTCGTACTCGAGGTGACCGAGGTACCGGATCGGCACCGCGAGCCGGCGGCGCGCGACCGAGGCGACCGCCCGACCGAGCTCCATGTCGGACTTCGACCGCGCCGAGTTGATCACGAGGTGGGGCGCGAAGCCGAGGATGACGGAGCGAAGCTCGTCGAGCTCGGGCGCCTGATCCTCGACGGCACCGAGCCAGATCTCGAGGGGGCTCGGCGTGCCGCCCTCGTGATCGCGCAGCTCTCCGAGCGCCTTGCGAGGCTTGGCGAGGTGACCGAGCCCGCGGCGATCGAGTGCCTTCAGGAACGCGGCCTTGACGAACCGGTGCATCAGCTCGATCGACGTCGGATCGGGCACCGCGACGAGCAAGCTGATGTCGGCCTCGAGGAACAGCTCGAGCGTCGGGGATGCGATACCCGGCCCGAGGTCGACGACGACCCAGTCCGCGGGCAGCGTGCGGAGCTGCTCGCAGATCTGGCGCACGAAGGTCGGCCCCGGCTCGGCGATCCACGGAGGATCGTAGACACCGGCAATCAGCTTCACACCCGGAACGTGCGTCGGCACGGCGATGTCGGCGAGTGGCGGCCCATTCGCTGCCAGCACCTCCGAGAGCGAGCGCGCGGGGCGCGGCACGCCGGCGAAGATGTGCAGGTTCGCGGCGCCGAACGCGCCATCGACGAGGACCACGCGCTTGCCCAGCGTCGCGAGGAAGATCCCCACGTTCGCGGCAACGAGGCTCTTGCCCACGCCACCCTTCCCGCCTCCGATGGCGACCACCCGGGGAGTCATCGACGGCAGATAAGCGCGATCATCGATGTCGGGTCAAGCGCCTATACTCGGCCGAATGCTCCGACGCCTGCCGCCGTTCGTGTCCCTGCTGGCCGTCGTCGGTGGCTGCGGGGCCCTGTTCGGATGGTTTAGCCAGGAGTCACCGAAATTCACCTACCGCTTGGTCCAGCACGTCGAGCTCCGAACCGAGATTCTGCTCGAGGAATCCTTCGCGAAGTACGAGGATGCAAAGCTTTCCCCGCCTTTCACCGTGGCGTTATCGGAGGGAGGCAAAGAGAAGGATGTGGTTCAGGGCATCGCCAAGCGCTCGGCCCCGCGGCCACCTCGGTCAGCGAGCGGTGAACGCACATGCGCTCGGGTCGGGCACTGGACGTCTACGCGCTACCCGCCGAGGCTGCGCACCGCGGTGGCGACGAGCTCGAGCTCGTCCGCCGCGATCGTGCGGAGGTCGAGCCAGACCCGACCGTGCTCGATCCTGGCGACCACGGCGGACCGGCGGAGCTGGCGCTCGAGGTCGTCGGGCTTGGGCCCGCGGACGGTGACCGCCCAGGATGCGAGCTGCGCGGTGGGCATCGCGCCTCCGCCAACCGCCGAGCTGCACGCTTCCACCTCGATGGTCAGGCCCGCGATCGTGCCGATCGAGGCCGCGAGCTGGTCAGCGTGGGTCCGCAGCTCACCGTGGCTGGCACCGAGCATCCGCATCGCCGGGATGTCATCGAGGGAGCCGGTCCCGGTCGCGTCGCGATAGATCGCGAGGGTGGCAGCAAGCGCGGCGAGGGTCAGCTTGTCGGGACGGAACGCGCGCATCAGCGGGTGCTTTCGCATGAGCTCGATCGCGGCGTGGGTGCCGACGGCGATGCCCGCCTGCGGTCCACCGAGGAGCTTGTCGCCGGAGAACGTGACGAGATCCGCGCCCGTCGCGACGGTCTCGGCGACCGTGGGCTCGTCGGGGAGTCCCCAGCGGCGCTGGGTCTCGCGATCGACGAGCGCACCCGAGCCGAGGTCGATCATCGTCGCGATGCCGCGTGGCCGGCCGAGGGCCACCAGCGCCTCGGGGGCGACCTCGGTGGTGAACCCGACGATCGCGAAGTTCGAGCGGTGCACCTTGAGGAGCAGGCCGGTCGCCGGCGTGATCGCGGAGGCGTAGTCGCTCGCGTGAGTCTTGTTCGTGGTGCCGACCTCGACCATCACGCCGCGCGAGAGCTTGAGGATCTCGGGGAGCCGGAACGAGCCACCGATCTCGATCAGCTCGCCGCGCGAGACGATGATCTCCTTGTCCGTCGCGAGCGCCGCGAGGCCGAGCACGGTGGCAGCCGCGTTGTTGTTGACGACGACCGCATCCTCGGCGCCGGTCAGCTCCTGGAGCAGCGAGCGCAGGTGATCGTGACGCGAGCCGCGCTCACCGGTCTCGAGATCGTATTCGAGGTTCGAGTAGCCATGCGCGACCTCGTGGATCGCTGAACGTGCTGCACCGGCGAGCGGCGCACGACCGAGGTTGGTGTGGAGGACGACGCCCGTCGCGTTGATCAGCCGGCGCAGGACCGGGCGCGCGAGCTCGGTCGCATCGACCGCGACCACCGCCGGATCGATCGCACCGTCGACCACGATGCCGGCGAGGATCTCCGCGCGACGCTCGGCGATCGCGCGCCGCGCGCACTCGACGACGGCCCACCGCGGAGCGCTGGTGCGTGCAGCCGCCGCATCAGCGAGCACATGCACTGCAGGCAATTGAGAGAGGAGCGCGCGCACGCTGCACGCTAACACGTAGAAACGCTCCCGAAAATTGCGTCGAGAACGGTATCCACTCCGCGTTGCAGCCGCGATCCGCTCCGCGCGAGGGTGCCGCCACAACCCAAATACAGGAGGGGAAAGATGCTGCAGAGCAATTGTGTGATGTTTGGTTGGAATCATCCGGCAACGGGTCGCGAAGCCATGGCGAGCGAGCTGTTCGCCCACTGCGTGAACTGGTGCGAGAAGCAGCGCTCGATCGGCAACATCGAGAGCTTCGAGCCCATGTTTCTTCAGAGCCACGGTGGTGACCTCAACGGTTGCTTCCTGATCAAGGGCACCCACGCCCAGCTTGACTCGCTGAAGTCCCACGACGAGTGGGTCGACATCGTGATGCGCGCGGGTCAATGCCTGACCCAGGTCGGCGTCGTGGACTGCTACACGGGGACCACCGTGCAGGACATGATGTCGCGCTGGACGCGGTCGATCCCGCCGCGCTGAGAACGCCCGGATCGTGACACGGCCGGCCTTCGTGCCGGCCGTGGCCATTTTCGGGAGCTAGACTGCCGCGGTGGACGTCCAGGCGGTCTCTGCGCTGCTCGCTGCGCTGCTGATCCTCGCGATCGGCGCGTCGGTGCTCCTGCGCTCGCGGCGCGACCGGATGTACACGTCGTTCGCGACGCTGACGTTCACCGTCTCGATCTGGCACCTGTGCACGTTCATCGATGCCACCACCGAGAGCCCGGTGATGCGCTGGCTCGCCCTGTGGGCGGCGGCCACGATCCCGGTGACCGCGATCCGGTTCTTCCGGATCTTCCTCGCCCAGCCCTCGATCGGTGGGCCAAAGCGCGGACCGCGCGTGACGATCGCGTGGACGCTGCTCGCCTATGCCGGTCTGGTGTACTCGGCGATCGCGCAGCCGATTCACGAGTCGGTCTACTTCCTGATCCCGTTCGGCACCTACGTATTCGGCGGTCTGTACCGCTGCGTCTGGGACATGTGGATGATGTATCGCGCGTCGACCAAGCGCGTGGAGCGCACGCGGGTCGGCTACCTCACGCTCGGTGGGTTCGTCGCGACCACGTTGACCCTGACCGACGTGCTGCCGCGGTTCGGCGTCGCGTGGCCCGCCGTCGGCAACGTGCTCGGCATCCTCTACCTGTATTTTCTGTCGCAGACGCTGTTCCGCAACCGGCTGATCGATCTCAACGAGCTGCTCGGCAAGATGGCCGTGCTCGGCACGCTCGTCGTGTTGCTGTGGGCGGTCTACGGCTTCCTCCTGTACTGGATCGGCGGCGGCCAGAAGGGCCTCTACCTCCTCAACGCGCTGGTCGCGTCGTTCGTGATCCTCATCCTGTTCGAGCCGGTGCGGAACTGGCTCGAGAACGGGATCAACCGGTGGCTGCTGCGGCAGCGCACCGAGCTCCGCGGCCGGCTCGAGACCGTGCGACGAGAGCTCCCCGGGGTCGTCGACGTCCAGGACATGACCGAGCGGATCATGACGGCGCTCGAGGAATCACGCCGCGTCACCGAAGCGGCGGTGTACCTGCTCGACTCCGACGGTGCCGGCTTCGACCGCGCGGGCGTGATCGGTCAGGTCGCGCCAGAGCGCCTCGATGCGAACGCCGAGCGCGGCCTGCTCGACCGGATCCGCGGCGGCTACGTCGAGCGCGACCAGCTGTCGCGCGAGATCGACGAGCTCGGCGGCACGCCCGACGCGGAGGCCAAGCGGGCGCCGCTGATCGCGCTGCGCAGCCGGCTCCTCGAGCTCGGCGCAGATCTCGTGTTTCCGTTGCTCGGCTCCGCCGAGACCGAGCAAGGTCCATGGTTGCTCGGGCTGTTCTGCCTGCGTGACGATCGCACCGAGAGCGCGTTCGACGCCGATGACATCGACGTGTTCCGTCAGCTCGCGATCGGCGCCGCACGCGTGATCGAATCGAGCCAGGCGTACGAGCGGGTCAAGGAGCGCGATCGTCTGGCCGCGCTCGGCGAGATGGCCGCGGGCCTCGCCCACGAGATCCGGAACCCGCTCGGTGCGATCAAGGGTGCGGCGCAGCTGCTGATCACCTCGGAGGGTGGGCATCGGTCGGCCGCGTCGACGGCCGACACCCGCGAGTTCCTCGAGATCATCGTCGAGGAAGCGAATCGGCTGAACAACGTCGTGACGCGGTTCCTCGATTACGCGCGCGCGGAACGCCCGGGTCGTGAAGGCGCGGACAAGGTCGATCTGAACCAGGTCGTGCGCAAGACCGAGCAGCTGCTGCGCCAGGAGCCGCAGATCAAGAACGTCGAGCTCCGGGTCCGGCTCGACGAGCAGCTCCCCGAGATCGCCGGCGATCCCGAATCGCTGATGCAGGTGTTCCTGAACCTCGGGCAGAACGCGATGCAGGCGATGCCCGACGGCGGCACGCTCGAGATCCTGTCGACCCGCCGGCGGCGCTCGCGGCTCGGGTACGGTCAGTTCGCCGAGGTCCGGTTCCGCGACACCGGCATCGGCATCCCGCGCGATCGCCTGAAGAAGCTGTTCATCCCGTTCTACACGACGAAGCAGAAGGGCACCGGCCTCGGTCTCGCGATCAGCCACCGGATCATCAACCAGCACGGCGGAACGATCGAGGTGCGCTCGACGATCGGCCAGGGCTCGACGTTCTCGGTGTTCTTGCCCGCCGCCGAGCCGGTCCCGGCGAACAAGGTCGAGGACATCACCGAGACCGGCAGGCTCGAGACGTTGAGCGCCTCACGTGGCGACGCCACACCCCTGCCTGCCCCGCTCGCCGGAGCCGTCGCGACGACCGGCACGATGGATGAGTCGGCGTCGCGCGTCGAGACCATCCCACCCGAGGACTCCGCGGTGATGGCGATCGCACCGCCCAGCAGCATCGAGTCGAGCGACGGCTGACACCCTCGTCGCGGAGGAGCTGGGGGCACGTCGATTGCACCCAGCAGCGTCATGGCCATTCCGTCGCCGACGACGGGCCGCTCGTCTCCGCTGATCCGCCAGCTGTCGGCGCTCGTGGATCTCGTGCGCGAGATCAGCCGAGCCCGTGCGGCCCAGGAGATCTACGAGCCGGCCCTGTCGGCGCTCAACACGATCCTCGGTGTCGAGCGCTCGTCGATCCTGCTGCTCGATTCCGGTGGAGTCGCGCGCTTCCTGGCCTGGCGAGGCCTCTCCGATACCTACCGACACGCCGTCGAAGGACACTTCCCGTGGTCCCTCGACGACCCCGATCCGCGAGCGATCCTGATCGAGGACGTCGAGCTCGACGAGACGCTGACGCCGCTGTTCCCGATCTTCCGTGCGGAGCGGATCCGGTCGGTCGCGTTCATCCCGCTGATGTACGGCGAGCGCCTGGTCGGCAAGTTCATGATGTACTACGAGCAACCGCACCGCCTCGCGTCGGAGGACCTCGAGCTGGCGAACGCGGTCGCCTACCTGGTCGCGTTCGCGATCGAGCGCGCCCGGCTCTACGCCGCGCTCGAGGAGTCCGATCGGCGCAAGGACATCTTCTTAGCGACCCTCGCGCACGAGCTGCGCAATCCACTGGCCCCCGCCGCCGCGTCGCTCGAGCTGATGGAGCACCACCCGGAGGATGTGTCGACCGTGCGGATGGCGCGTGGCGTCCTCGAGCGAAGCATCGGCCAGATCGCGAGGCTCGTCGATGATCTCCTCGATGTCTCGCGGATCACGCGCGGCGTGATCGTGCTCGAGAAGGCTCCCGTCGAGGTCTCGAGCCTGGTCCACCACGCGATCTCCACCCTGCAGGGGCAGATCACGGCGAAGCATCAGGAGCTGACGCTGTCGCTCGAACCGTTGTGGGTCGAGGCAGACGCGCTGAGGCTCGAGCAGGTGATCACGAACCTCGTCCACAACGCGATCAAGTACACCCCCAGGGGCGGACACATCCGGGTCGCCACGGCCCCGCGCGAGGGCGGCGTGGAGATCGTGATTCGCGACGACGGCATCGGCATCGATCCCGCGACCCTCCCGCGGCTGTTCGATCTGTTCGTCCAGGTCGATCAGTCACTCGCCCGGACGCAAGGCGGCCTCGGCATCGGGCTCACCATCGTGCGCAAGCTGGCCGAGCTCCACGGCGGCACGGTCTCCGCGACGAGCGAAGGCGAGGGTCGAGGATCGGAGTTCACGGTGTGGTTACCCGGCCGGATCGATCGGCCGCGCCCGACCCCGCCGTCCGCCACGCCCGCGGCCCACGCTCCGCGCCGCCGCGTGCTGATCGTGGATGACAACGAAGATGCGACGCGCATGCTCTCGATGCTGCTCTCCGCCTGGGGCCACGACGTCGCGACCGCAGGCGACGGACCGACGGCGCTCGCGGCGGTCCAGGCACAGCATCCGGAGATCCTGCTACTCGATCTCGGCCTGCCGGGCATGAGCGGGTACGAGGTCGCGACCAGGCTGCGCGAGGCGGGCGAGACCGACCTTCAGATCGTCGCGGTCAGCGGCTACGGCCAGCCCGAGGACGTCGCGCGCGCCCACGCCGCCGGCTTCGACGCCCATCTCACCAAGCCGGTCGATCGTGCGGAGCTCGAGCGCGTGCTCGCCGGTGGGCGAGCCTGACCCGCTCGGGCATACTCGCTCGCATGGACGACGATCTCGCCTCGATGTCGCGCGACCAGCTGATCGCAGAGGTCACCCGGCTGCGAGCCGGGATCCGCGCTCATCGAGACACCACGGGGCACGACCTGTGCTGGCACCAGCCGGCCCTGTGGGGCCTGTTGCCGGAGACCTCCGATCCAACGCCGGTGGTCCCTGCGTGGCCCCCGTTCATGCGGGCTGTGTGCGATACCGGGAATCGCTGGACGCGCAGCTGCCGGATGCGCCGCGCACCGAGCGCGAGAACGCCGAGTGAGGTAGGCTGACCGCGATGCAACCTGCCAAGATCCTCGTCGCTGACGACGAGCAGAACTTGCGCCGGGTGCTCGTCGCACTCCTGCGTCGCGATGGCTACGAGGTCGTGCAGGCCGCGACGGGGCTCGAGGCCATCGAACGGCTCGCCGAGGTCGATGTCGTGATCACGGATCTCCGGATGCCCGGTGCCGACGGGATGGAGGTCCTGCGCACGGCGTCGAAGAACCATCCCCACGTGCCGGTGATCATGATCACCGCCTACGGTTCGGTCGGTCAGGCCGTCGAGGCGATCAAGGCCGGCGCGTTCGACTACATCGAGAAGCCGTTCGAGCAGGACTCGATCCGCTCGATCATCGGCAAGGCGATCGGTCAGGCCGCGGCGAACCGCACCGCCCCCCGCCAGCAGCTGTATCCCGCGAGCGACCCCGAGGCGAAGGGCCGCTACGGGCTCGTCGGCTCGAGCCCGGAGATGAACGGCATCTTCGCGATCATCGAGCGGGTCGCGGATACGCCGTCGACGGTGCTGATCACCGGCGAGAGCGGCACCGGCAAGGAGCTGGTCGCAAAGGCGCTGCACGAGCAGTCGAGCCGCAAGGGCGAGCCGTTCATCAAGATCAACTGTGCCGCGATCCCCAAGACGCTGATGGAGTCCGAGCTGTTCGGCTACGAGAAGGGCGCGTTCACCGGCGCCACCTCGAGCAAGCCGGGCCGGTTCGAGCTCGCGGACAGCGGGACCCTGTTCCTCGACGAGATCGGTGAGATCCCGGTCGAGATGCAGGTCAAGCTGCTGCGCGCGATCCAGGAGAGCGAGTTCGAGCGCGTCGGCGGGATCAAGACGCTCAAGGTCGACGTCCGCCTGATCACGGCGACCAACCGCGACCTCGAGCAGGAGATCAAGAACGGCAACTTCCGCGAGGACCTCTACTACCGGCTCAACGTCGTGCCGCTGCAGATCCCCGCGCTGCGCCTCCGCAAGGGGGACATCCCGCTGCTCGTCGAGCACATCATCAAGAAGTTCAACGAGCGGTTGAAGAAGAACATCCAGGGGATCGCCGACGACGCGCTCGCCCTGCTCGAGGGCCACAGCTGGCCGGGCAACATCCGCGAGCTCGAGAACGTGCTCGAGCGGACGATCCTGTTCTGCAAGGGCGAGCGGATCGAGCGCGTCGATCTCCAGCTCAACTCGAACGCGCCTGACGTGCCGATGCCGTCGCGCTCGACCGCGAGCGGTGCGATGGCCCCCGTCGTCGACGAGGATCTCGACGAGGACGAGGCGGTGGCCGGCGAGCTTGCCGGGGCGGCCTCGGGATCGCTCAAGGATATCGTCCGGGCGGAGACCTCGCGGGTCGAGCGCGAGCTGATCATCAAGGCCCTGGAGGAGACCGGGGGCAACGTGACCCAGGCCGCACGCCTGCTCAAGATCAGCCGGAAGAGCCTCCAGATGAAGATGAAGGAGCTCGGCCTTCGCGATAAGGACGGGTAGGCCGTGTTACCGTTTTGGTCGGTGCTCCGCCCGCTAGCGATCATCGGCCTCGTGGCCGGGACAGCCGCCGCGAATCCCGACTCCCTCGTGCCGAGCGCGGGCGTCGAGGGCGCGCCGATGAGCCTCCACATCCGGCTCGACTACGCGTACGAGCTCGACCGCTCCGTGCTCCAGCGCGAGGACACCGGCTCGCCGGGCACCGATCCGCTCGGCGGCATCCCCCGCCACAACGATCTCGCGTTCCACCAGTACCGGCACGTGCTGACCCCGCGCGCCGAGGTCGGCATCTTCCGCGACACCTGGCTCTCGCTCGCGCTTCCGATCGTGATCGGTCAGGCGCGCGAGCTCGAGCTGGCCAGCGGCGTCGATCGCGCGGGTTCGTCGACGCTGCAGGACGGCCTGCTGCCCTCGGCGGGCTTCGATGCACGCGACCCCTCGGCCCCTCCCCCGGGCGACCTGGTGTTCCGTGGCGTCTCGCGCAGCGGGCTCGATCAGATCCACGCGGGGTTGAACTTCGCGCTGATGAACCAGCGCCGGGATGACACCAAGCCGACCTGGAAGATCGGTGCCGAGCTGCGGTTCGCCGTCGGTCGCGTGATGCGGTTCGATGCACGCGATCCGAGCTCGGAGACCGGGGTCAGCAAGGGCGTCCACGAGCTGCGGCTGTGGACGAGCATGGACCGCCAGTTCTCGTGGACCGAGGGCTGGTTCGAGGTGTTCTGGCAGACGCCGATCGCGGTCAAGGACACCTCGCTGTTCCAGGACCCCGGCTTCGGCTCGACCAACAGCAAGCTGTCCCAGACCGGCGGCGTCGCGTTCGGCATCGAGACCTATGCGCTCGACGACAAGCAGACCGGCAACCGGATCTCCGTCGACCTCGGTGCGCGGATCGTCGGCCACTTCGAGGGTCGCGACTACAGCGAGATGTGGGAGCCGTTCGCGTACGCCGGCGATAGCCGCGGCGGCGGCTCGCTGATCCTCGACCGCGATCCGACCGACCCGGGGTTCCAGTCGCAGAGCCACCCCGGCATCTCGAACATCGAGAACTACCTCGAGACCGCGGGTCGCATGGCCGTGCGCGCGTCGCTCGGAGAGCACGTCCGGTTTGCAGCGATCGTCGACATCGCCTGGAAGACCGACCACGTGATCAGCTTCGCGGACGCCGGCATCGATCTACCGACGTGCGGGACGAGCGGCGGTGACTGCGAGGACGCGACCAATGACGTGGTCAACCCCGGGTCGCGCGAGGTCAACCCACTGCATGCGCCGCTGATCGACCTCGTCGGCCACCGCTATCACTCCATCGACAACCTCGGCGTCGTGATCGGGCTCGAAGCGCAGGCGCTGTTCTGATCGTTCGAGCCGCACCGTCTCGTGGCCGCACGCTGAACTACGTGGTCTTCGTCATCGTCGGCACCGGTTGCGGCCGCATCGCATTTGATCCGCTCGGCGATGCCCGCTCCGGCGACAGCGCGGTGGGTGACGGAGCGATGTTCGATGCCGCGGTGTTTCCGCCGCCATGTTCGGTGCGGACGATGGTCGACGATCCGCTGCGGATTTCGGGCACGACGATCCAGTTCCAGATGTTCCGCAGCACGTACGTCGACATCGCCACCGTGTCCGTCGTGGCAACCGAAAGCAGCCAGGTGCTCGGTGCGATGACGACGAACGCGCAGGGCGACTTCATCCTCGACCTGCCGACCGGCGGCTCGGCCATCTCGCCCCTGTTCACGATCTCCAAGCCGGGCTTCACAACGACGTACCGGTCGCTCAACACCCCGGTCGACACCGGGCGCATCAATCTGCTCGAGATCGCAGACAATGCGACGATGAATGCGCTGTACGCGCTCGGGCCGTACACGCGCCGCGCCGATCGCGGCACGCTCGTCGTTCAGTCCCTCAACTGCGGCGGCACCGGCGAGGCAGGCGCCACGTTCACGGTCGATCCGGCTCCCGAAGGCATCGGGTACTTCAACGCGGGTGGAACTCTCAGCGGCTCCGCCACACAGTTGCCCAACGTCGCCGCGGTCATGTTCAACGCGGTCCCCGGACCGAACCTGATCACGGGCACGGGGCAGGCGTACTACCCGCACACCGTCGACGTCATGGTCGGTGCGCAGACCGTCACGTCGATGATGTCGATCGAGTAGCCGCCTCGAGATCGTGGATCGCGAGCGTGGCGCCGACCGCGCCGATCCCGAGCGCGACGAGGTTGAGCCCGGGCACCAGCAGCATTCCGGCGACCGCGACGCCGAGGCCGAGCGACCGACCACGATAGCGATCGAGGAATGTCAGCTTGTCCTTGTACGCGAGCTCGCGCCGCGACAGCACGGCGTCATACGCATCGTAGGCTGCGCCGCGCGAGGCATACCAGCCACCGACGATGATCGCGGCGAACGTCCCGACGACGGGGATGAAGCCGAGCACGAACAGGAGCACCACCCCGAACAGCGTGGTCAACAGGCGACGCAGCGCGTGCATGGTGCCGAGCACGGCGCCGTGCATGAACGCGCCGAACGAGAACGGTGGTCCCGGGCGCCCGGTCAGCCGCTCCTCGACCGCCTCGCTGAGCAGCTCGTTGAACGGTCCTGCGATCATGCCGGCGACCGAGACGAACAGGAGCAGCGCAGCGAGCCCGAGCCCGAGGAAGACGACGATCGTCAGGATCCAGCTCGCGATCCCTTCGAGCCAGCTCGGCAGGTGCGCGGTCAGCCAGGCGACCACCGGCGTGGTCAGACTCGCGACGCCGAGGATGGCGGCGATCACGAGGACCAGCGTGATCACGGCGGGAGCGACGATCCACTTCCACAGGGATGAATGCTTCCGCAGGAACTCGAGGCCTCGCGCGGCGTCGGTGAACCCTCGGGCGAGATCCGTCACCAGACCAGCCTACCTCAAGCTACGTGCTGTTCTGCGTAGGATCATGCCCACTTGGCTTGAGGTGGCTCGGGGTCCTTCGTACCTTCACGGTCCGCGGAGGGACCTCGCATGATTCTCGGTAAGTTCTTTGGTGCGATCAGGGCTCAGCTCAACAAGCTCGCGAACTATTTCTGGGAGGCCGATCCGATCGCCCAGATGCAGTACGAGTACGACCAGGCGGTCGAACAGCTGAAGGAGGGGCGCGTTGGCCTCGAGCAATACCGGGGTCTCGTCGAACGCGTGAGTCGACAGGTCAAGGATGGCGAGACGTCGGTCAACAAGCTGACTGCGCAGGCGAAGGCCTATCTCAAGTCAGGTGATCGCGAGACCGCAGGCACGTTCGCCCTGCAGCTCACGAAGGCCAAGACGCAGCTCGACGAGAACAAGCAGCAGCTCGCGATGCACGAGGCCGCGTACACGAACAATCTGAAGAAGATCCAGTACGCGAACAAGAAGCTCGTCGAGGTCAAGGACAAGATCCACCGCTACGACTCCGAGCTCAAGATGAGCGAGGCCGAGGCGGAGGTCGCGAAGCTGACGCAGAGCTTCAACATGGACGTCACCACGGACTTCGGTCAGCTCGAGGACGTCATCCAGCGCAAGATCGACGGCAACCGCGGCAAGGCGCGCGTCGCAGCCGACCTCTCGAACGAGGGGATCGACAAGATCAAGGCGGAGGAGAAGATGGAAGCCTCGATGGCCGATGATGCGCTGAAGGATCTCGAGGTCGAGCTCGGGATGCGCGCTCCGGAGACCACGCCGATCAGCGCAACGACGAAGGACCTCGGACCGGCCGAGGAAACCAAGGAACGCGAGCCCCAGAAGGTGACGGAGTAATCATGGCGGACGGAGCAGGGAAACCAAAGCCGGCATTCTTCATCGCAGTCCTCGCCGTCGTGGCGGGACTCGTTGGCCTCGCCTTCTATCGCTGCAATGCGAAGAAGAAGACGGCGGACAGCGGTGATGGCAGCGCCTTCATCGATCCGAACATCGTCAAGAAGACCGGCTCCGGCACGGGGCCGGCAACCCAGGCCGAGAACCCCGACCCGAACGCTCCGGCGACCACGGTCTCCGAGTACACGTTCGAGCCGGCGACCACCCTGCCCGCCGTCCCCGGCACCGCCGAGTACAAGGCCCTCGGCAAGCCGCGCGTCGTGCGGTTCGCCGTCAACGTGTGGGCCGGCTGGGCTCCGATCATCTTCGCGAACAACGGCGCGAAGGCGGGCAAGGTCTGGAAGGACGCCAAGGGCGGAGACTTCCAGGTCGAGCTCGTCCTGATCGACGATCCGGTCAGCATGGGCAACACGGTCGCCAACGGCACCGTGCACATCGGCTGGGCGACGGTCGACATGCTGCCGCTGATCATCGAGCGCCTGAAGCGCGACCCGCGCACGATGCCGCGCGTCTATCAGCAGATCGACTGGTCGAACGGCGGCGACGGCATCGTCGCTCGCGACACCATCAAGAGCGTCACCGACCTCCGCGGCAAGACCGTGGTGCTCGCGCAGAACTCGCCCTCGCACTACTTCCTGCTCAACGTCCTCCTGAACGGTGGCGTGCAGCCGTCCGAAGTGAAGATGAAGTTCACGAAGGATGCCTTCCAGGCAGCCGCTGCATTCAACCAGAACAAGGACATCGCCGCGGTCGTCTCGTGGGCGCCGGACATCTACAACCTGACGAAGCCCGGCATGGGCAACAAGATGCTCGTGTCGACCGCGACGGCGAACAAGCTGATCGCTGACGTGTGGTTTGCCCGCGCCGACTTCGCGCGTGACAACCCGGATATCATCGAGGGCCTCGTCCGCGGGATCCTCGATGCGACCGACACGCTGTCGAAGGGTGATGCCGAGAAGGCTGCCGTCTCGAAGCTGATGGACGACTTCTACAGCCTCCCGCCGGGCACCGGCTCGAGCATGCTCGCCGACGCGCACTGGACCAACTACGCCGAGAACCGCGACTTCTTCCTGGTCTCGAGCAACCCGACCAACTTCGAGCGCACGTACAACACGGCGTTCCTCCTCTACAAGGCGATCCGCGCCGTCGATACCAAGGTCGAGTTCGACAAGATCATGGACTTCTCCGTGATCAAGAAGCTCGGCGCGGAGCCGAAGTACGCCGAGTCGCGCAACGAGTACGAGTTCAAGTTCACGCCGGCCACGGGCAGCGAGGTCAACGTCGAGAGCGCCGTGCTCACGAAGACGGTGACCATCAACTTCTTCCCGAACTCGTTCGACATCTACAAGAAGGTCCCGGCGAAGGCCGGCTCGGGCGAGATGTTCTACGACGGCAACGTCGAGTACACGGTCGAGGAGATCGCGAAGCTCGCGGGTCAGTTCGGTGCGGCGCGCATCGTGATCTCGGGTCACACCGACTCGTCGATGCGCGGTTCGGCGGACGAGAGCCTGGTCAACGAGCTGTCGACCCGCCGCGCGAACGCGGTCAAGGAAGCGCTCGTCAACAAGTTCAAGATGCAGCCGAACCAGTTCTCCGTGTCGGGCTTTGGCTGGCAGAAGCCGGCGGATCCCAAGGACCCGGATAACCACGCCAAGAACCGCCGCGTCGAAGTGAAAGTGGTGCCTGCCGAGGCCCAGTGAGCGACGTGCCGGACGATCCGAAGGGGGCGGGAGACGAGGGCGCGTCGGGCGACGCGAAGGCACCGGTGCGCGATGCCGAGGTGCAACCGGCCGCGAGCAAGGCGGTCGAGGCTGCCCGGTCGATGGAGGCCCGCGACAAGGCCTCGCCGCTCGACAAGGCGCTCCCCCTGCCGGCGAACGCAGCGGCGGCAAAGCCGGCTGACGAGGCCGCACCCCGGGCCGCCGCACGGCCCACGCCCGCTGCCGATCCACAGCGGTTACCCGAGCCACCGCCGTGGTGGAAGACGCTGCGCGCCGATCCGCCGGCACACATCCGGACCCTCCTCGGGTTCGGCCTGATCGCGCTGATCCTCGCCCTGTGGTGGTTCGTGACGCGCGGCGCGCCGACCGATCGCATGATCTCGCCGTCGAAGCTACCGAGCCCCGGCGAGGTATTCGGCTCGTTCGGCAAGCTGATGGATCGCGACCTCGTCGACAGCATCCTCAGCACCCTCGAGCGTGTGTTCAAGGGTGTCGGGCTCGCGGCGATCATCGGGATCCTCGTCGGTGTGGCCGCTGCCTCCAATCGCGGCGTCGGCTCGGCGCTCGCGCCGCTCGTGATCTTTCTGCGCTCCGTCCCGATGGGCGCGCTGATCCCGCTGACGCTGCTGCTGTTCTCCGACGGCGAGAAGCAGAAGTGGATGTTCATCTTCCTCGCGATCGTCCCGTTCGTGTTCTCCGACACGGTGAAGGCGATCTCGATCGTGCCCGAGCGCTACGTCGAGACCGCGCAGACCCTCGGCGCATCGCGGCTCCAGATCATCCGCAAGGTGCTCGTGCCGCTCGCCCTGCCCGACATCATCACGAGCCTGCGGTTCCAGCTCGGCCTCGCCCTCGGCTACATCATGCTCGTCGAAGTCATCAACACCCCGCACGGCATCGGCACGCTGCTGATGGGTAGCGAGCGCCAGGGCCTGTACGAGCACATCTACTTGCTGCTGTTCGTGATCGCGCTGATCGCGTTCACGCTCGACATCGTCCTGCGGACCTTGCAGCGCGGCGTGTTCGCCTGGCGGAAGGATCTATGAGCGTGCAGGATCCCAAGAACCCTCCGGGGACCGGGACCGGTCCCGCCGGCGGAGCGTCGGTGAAGCCCACGCCTCCCGCCCGCGATCCGGCCGCCGAGGCTGCTGCGCTCGCCGCGTTCGAGGCCGAGGAAGCCGGCCTGGCTCCGAAGGATCTGCCCGCGACGCGGAGCAAGCCCGAGACCTCGGAGCGCGCCGCGGCCACCGCCGCAGCGCTCGCTGCTGCGAGCACCCCACCGAAGGCTGACGCTCGCGCGGTAGCGCCGGTCGCCCGCCCCGCCGAGGTCAAGCCTCATGGCGACGCGAAGGTCCACGCCGAGCCGGCGGCCGCCAAGCCGGCGGACGAGCACTCGATCAGCGGCGGTGCGCCGCTGATGGCCGAGCTCGCCAAGCCGCTCGAGAAGCCGCCGGTCGTCGCGTTCCACAAGGTCACGAAGACGTACGGCTCGGGCGCGAGCGCGTTCACCGCGATCAAGGACGTCACGTTCACGATCCCGGACTATCCGGGTCGCGGCGAATTCATCTCGATCCTCGGCCCGTCGGGCTGCGGGAAGTCGACCGTGATCCGGATGATCGCGGGCCTGTTGCCGCAGTTCCCGCAGACGTCGGGCACGGTGCTCGTCGACGGCAAGCCGGTGCTCGGGCCTGGCCCCGATCGCGGCATGGTGTTCCAGGACTACACGTCCTTCGACAACCGCAGCGTGCTCGAGAACGTCGCGTTCGGCCTCGAGTGCCGCGGGCTGACGCGCGGCATCGACAGCGTCGTCCGCAAGCAGACGGTCACCAAGTTCACGACGCTCACGCCGCACGGCTTCGACAAGGGCATGACCGTCCACGTCGAGCTCGTCGATGACAGCAGCTTCAACGGCAAGCACACCGTGCTCGCGGCTCCCTCGGAGACCGTGTTCACCGTGCAGCAGGAAGGCAAGGCTGACGCGCAGAGCCGCAGTGGCCTGGTCCGCGTCCCGAAGCTGACCGGCAGCGAGCGCACGGAGCGCGCGAAGTACTGGATCGACAAGGTCGGACTGTCGGTCAAGAAGGACGCCGACAAGTATCCGCACCAGCTCTCGGGCGGCATGCGCCAGCGCGTCGCCATCGCGCGCACCCTGATCCTCGAGCCGCGGATCATCCTGATGGACGAGCCGTTCGGTGCGCTCGATCCGCCGACCCGCTCGCGCATGCAGGACAACCTGGTCGCGCTGTGGCGCGAGCAATCGCCGACGATCTTCTTCATCACGCACTCGATCGAGGAGGCCGTGTTCCTCGGCGATCACATCCTCATGTTCTCGAACTCGCCGGGCACGGTGATGAAGGAGCTCCGCGTTCCACCGCCCGATCGCCCGTCGATCGAGATCCAGCGGGACCCGAAGTTCATCGAGATCGTGATGGGGATTCGCGAGACCATCGACCGGCTCGAGTCGTCGAATCGAGCGGGGGACTAAGTGGCGGAACCGAAGAAAGCCGGACTGTTTCGCTATCTGAAGGAAGCGTTCACGTTCCGCTGGAACATGCTGCTGTTCGGCGGAGCTGCCGCGGCCGCCGTGGTCTCGGGCCACGCCGACATCGCGCTGCCGCTCGTTGCTGCCGCCGAGGTCGTCTACCTCGCGGGGCTCACGACGCTGCCGCGCTTCCAGGGTGCGATCGATGCCAAGGCGCGCGCCGAGGAGCGCGGGACCACGGGCTCGCGCTCGGCGGTGACCACGCAGGACACCGGGGTGGCGCGTGATCGGATCCTCGAGGTGCTGAAGTCGCTGACCGAGGACCGCCGCTCGCGGTTCTTGCGCCTGCGCGCACGCTGCGTGGAGATGTCGCGGATCGCGAACGCCGTGCGCGGTGACACCCGCGATGCGAGCGGCGCCTCGACCGAGCTCCGCACGCCAGCGCTCGATCGCCTGCTCTGGGTGTTCCTCCGGCTGCTGCTCTCCGAGCAAGCGATCGCGCGGTTCCTCCAGGCCGCCGACGAGGCGAGCATCGACAAGACGGTCGGTGAGCTCAAGGTCAAGCGCAAGAAGCGCGCGGACTCGGTGGGCGAAGCGAACCAGGCCGAGGACCGGATCATTCGCTCGCTCGACGACAGCATCATGACGGCGGAGGCGCGCAAGGAGAACGTCGAGAAGGCGCGTGGCAACGCCGAGTTCATCGCGACCGAGCTCGATCGCCTCGAGAACAAGATCCAGGCGGTCACCGAGCTCGCTGTCGGCCACACCGATCCCGACGAGATGTCGAGCCGGATCGATGCGATCTCCGAGGGCATCTCGCAGACCGAGCAGACGATCCGCGAGCTGCAGCAGATCACCGGCGTCAGTGACGCCGAGACCACGCCGTCGATCCTCGACACCGACCTCACACCGCAGCGCCTGGTCGAGGGCGCTCCAGGACGCCGGAGCGGCTCATGAGCGATGACAAAAAGACCCTCGCCGGCACCGACGGGGTGACCAAGGCGACGCAGCTCCCGCCGCACTTCCCGGCGTGGGCGGGCAAGCTCGCCGAGCTCTACTTCTCGGGCACGACCTCGATGTTCGTGCTCCACGGCAACACGTTCGACATGATCCGCGCCGGCACGGACCGCTGGACCGGGCTCGCCGACTTCCTCGCCGAGCAGCTGTTCGGGCGCTGGGACCTCGTCATCCACTACGACCTCGCGCGTGGCCTGCGCTGCGTGGCGGGATCGAACGGCAAGCGGCTCCAGGACATGGTCGAGACCGCCAACAAGTGGCTCGGCGATCTGCGCGCCCTGCCCCGCGATCCGACCAAGGGTCTCGCCGCGATCGACCTGCTCATCCAGAAGAACGTGATGGCGGATCCGGACAAGCGGCTGCGCACCGCGATCCTGATCGACCACGCGGGATACGTCGCACCGAGTGGCGATCACCTCGATCTCGCCGAGCAGACCCACCTCGTCACGCTGCTCAACTGGGCGTCGAGCCCGTACGTCAAGCGCCTCAACATGGCGTTCGTGCTGATCGACCCTCGGCTGTCCAGCATCGCGGAGCGGCTGAGCGGCAACCCGCACGTCGCCACCCTCGAGCTCCCGCTCCCCGATGCCGCCGAGCGCGCGGCGTTCCTCGAGGCGCAGGTCAAGGCGAGCGGAAAAGAGATCGCGTCGTTCTCCGACTACTCCATCGCCGAGCTCGGGAAGCTGACCGCGGGCATCGGGCTCACGGATCTCGAGGTCCTGCTGCGGTCGACGATCGAGAGCAACCGTCGTCTCGACGCGAAGTACTTCAAGGAGCTCAAGAAGCGCCTGATCGAGCGCCAGGCCCAAGGCATGCTCGAGTTCGTCGAGCCGAAGTGGGGCCTCGATACCGTCGTCGGTCACGAGGCCGCGAAGAAGCGCCTGATGGACGATGCGGAGCTGCTGAAGCGCGGCGAGCTCGAGACCGTACCGATGGGCTATCTGTTCTGCGGACCGGTCGGCACCGGCAAGAGCTTCCTCGCGACTTGCGTCGCCGGCTCGATCGGGATCCCGGCGGTCGTGCTCAAGAACTTCCGCAGCAAGTACGTTGGCGAGACCGAAGGCAACCTCGAGCGCGTGCTCGGCGTGCTGCGCTCGATGGGCCCGGTCGTCGTGATCATCGACGAGGCCGACGCGATGCTCGGCGATCGCGACCAGGGCGGCGACTCGGGTGTCGGTGCACGCACGTTCGGCATGATCGCCTCGCAGATGGGCGACACCGCCTACCGCGGCAAGATCCTGTGGATGCTGCTGACCGCGCGCCCCGACAACCTGCCGGTCGATCTCAAGCGCCAGGGCCGCGCCGAGATCCACATCCCGCTGTTCTATCCCGTCGATCAGGCCGAGCTGAAGGCGATGCTCGTGATGCTCGCGAAGAAGAGCGGCACGTCGCTCGCCGAGGCGAATCTGCCCGAGGTGATCCCGCACCAGGGCAATCTGTCGGGCGCGGATGTCGAGGGCATCATCGGCCGCGCGTTCCGCACGTCGCTGCTCGCCGGATCGCGGACGATCACGAAGGAAGCCCTCGCGGGTGCGCTCGCGGGCTTCATGCCGTCGACGCAGACGCTCGAGCGCGAAGCGCAGGAGCTCGCGGCGATCATCGAGTGCACCGACGTCGAGTTCCTCCCACCGAGCAAGCAAGAGAAGCTCGCGAAGTTCGGTGGGCGCGAGAAGCTGCAGGAGCGGCTGACCGCGATCAAGCAGATCTTGGAAGAACGATAGGCAAAAGGAGACGCGCCATGGCACGCAGCAGCTGGATCAACGACGAATCGACCCCGGACCTCGACGCCCAGGTCGGCAAGCTCGAGCACTTCACGCAGTCGATCGCCGACGGGGTGATCGATGCCAACGAGCTCGCCACGCAGGAGAAGAACCTGGTTGCGGCGATGAAGGCCGTCGAGGGCACGCTCGATGACGCCCAGCACACCGCGGTCACCAAGCTGCTCGCCGAGCTCACCGCGTACAGCGTGATGCGGACGCTCCACGAGATGACCCAGGCGCGGGTCTCGCAGGCCGTCGCTCCCAAGAAGTGACCGGGACGTGATCCGATGAGCACCCCGGATCCGGTTCGCATGCGGCTCGTATTCGATCGGGTCGAGCGGATGATCGAGGACCGCTGGGGCATCCCGGTCAGCGTCACCGACGTCCCTAATCCGTTCACCGGCGACCTCGATGGCAGGCAGATCAAGGTCGAGTTCGATCTCGAGGTCGAGGACTCGCTGTTCATCCTCGTCCATCTGTTCGGTCACACGGTGCAGTGGAACGTGTCGGAGCGGTCACGCGAGATCGCGTTCAGAAAGCCCAGCGAGTCGTGGACCGAGGACCAGCTCCGCGAGGTCGCCGAGTATGAGAGCGAGGCCTGTGCGTACAGCCTGCAGCTCCTGCACGAGGCCGGGGTCCACGACCTCGATCAATGGGTGGCGGACTTCGCTGCGTGCGACACCGCCTACTTGATGCACTTCTATAAGACAGGCGAGAAGCGCCCGTTTCGCGAGTTCTGGAAGGACGGCTCGCCGATCCTCGCGCCCAAGCGAATTCCTGAGTTCCAGCCGACCCAGTGGTTGAGTCGCTACGACGGCACCGTCGTGTAGACTCGACGGCAGGGGTGCTGGCGCGACGAATCATCGCGGTGTCGCCGGACAAGGGGTTCGGCAAGCAACTGGCCGTCGCACTGAAGGCGGCCGGCGGGGCCGTCGACTCGCACGCGACGGTCGAGGAGCTCGGCTCGGGTCAGCTGAAGGCAGCCCTGCTCGTGATCCACCTCGATGGACCGCTCGCCGGGGCCTCGCCCGAGCTGATCGCGCGGCTCGGTGGCGAGACCCGGGTCATCGCGATCCTGCCGCGCACCAACCTGGCGGCGGTCGTCGACATCATGCAGGCCTCCGATCGGGTGGCCGGGATGATGGTCGCCGAGACCTTCGACTCGCGTCGGCTCTCCGCGATGGCGACCCGGGTGCTCGCCGGCGACATCTTCGGGCTCGACAAGCTCGTGCTGTGGGGCACGCAGATCCATTCGTTCCTGGTCGGTGACTACCAGGAGAAGTCACTGTGCATCGCTCAGATCTCCGAGTTCGCGGAGCTCATGGGCGTGCGGCGGAAGTACCGCGAATCGATCGAGCAGTGCCTCGACGAGATGCTGATGAACGCGCTGTACGACGCGCCCGTCGACGAGCAGGGCCGCCAGATCTTCTCGGAGATTCCGACGAAGACGCGGATCTCGCTGCGCGTCGAGCAGAAGGTCGTCGTGCAGTACGCATGTGACGGAGGCCAGTTCGTGATCGCGGTCCGCGATGTGTTCGGCACGCTCGAGCGCGCCACGGTGCTGCGCTACCTGCACAAGTGCCTGCACAACGAGCAGCAGATCGATCGCAAGGTCGGAGGCGCCGGCCTCGGTCTCTACTTGATGACGAGCTCGTCGACCAACCTCTACTTCAACGTCCTGCCGGGGGTCGCCACCGAGGCCGTCTGCACGTTCGATCTCGAGGCCCCGAAGCAGCAGCTCGAGACGTTCGGGTTCTTCACCGAGCGGATCGATGCCGCAGGTCGGCTCGCCACCGGGCCGTCCCGTCGCCTGCCCGCGGGCGCCGCGCATCCGGTCGAGCGCCGGGCGCCCCGCCCGCCTCCCGCTCCGCGCGGCGTGATCGCGATCCTGGTGGTGGCGATCCTCGCGACGCTCGCGCTCGTCGGCATCGCGGCGTGGCCGCGGCTGTTCGGCACCGACAAGACCGACGTCATGATCCGCACCGTGCCGAAGGGCGCGCTCGTCGAGGTCGAGGGCAAGAACGCGGGGACCGCGACCACGGGCCTGCTGCGCGTCCGCGATCTCGAGGTCGGGCGCGCCTATCCCGTGGTCGCGCGCCTCGATGGGTACGAGCCCCGGCAAGCGGTGGTGCAGCCGCGCGCGGGGGCGAACGAGATCACGCTCGAGCTGATCGCGCTCGCACCCACCGTCTCGATCGAGACCTCCCCGACCGGAGCGAGCGTCACCATCGATGGCGCAGCGGTCGGAACCACACCGCTCTCGATGTCGACGCTGGCCGCGGGAGCCAGCGTGACGATCGCGTTCAAGAAGCAGGGCTATCAGGACGCGACCGCGCGCCTCGAGGTCCCCGGCCCCGGCAAGGAGACCAAGCTGATCCAGCCGCTCGTCGTCGCCGGCGATCTCGCGCGTGTCCACCTGACCTCGACGCCGAGCGGCGCGCAGGTCGTGCAGAACGGTCAGCTGCTCGCGGGTGTCACCACGCCCGCGACCGTGCTGGTCGAAGGCGGCAAGCTGGTGCGGTTCTCCCTGACGATGCTGAACAAGGTGCCCGCTGCGATCGAGCCGTTCACGCCAGGCCGAGGCTCCGATGGGCTCGTGCGCAGCGCGACCCTCGTCGATGGAACCCCGCTCCGGGTGTCGTCGAACGTCGAGGGCAAGGCGAGCGTGGCCGGCGTGCCTCACTGCCGCGACCTCGAGATCCCGTTCGTGTGCATGGTCGCTCCCGGCGCGTACACGATCGACTTCGGCAATCGCATTACGCGCAAGGTCACGGTCGGTTCGCAGCCCGTCGAGGAGAAGCTCGAGCTTGGCTATGTCGAAGCGGGGCCCACCAAGTTGCTGAAGCTTCCCGGCGGCGCCGTGCGCCGCGCCACGTTCGAGGTGGGCCCCCGGCGGGTCACCGTGCTCGGCAAGCCCGGCTCCGAGGAACCACCACGTCAGGTCACCGTCACCGTCAGACCCGGCGCGACGGTGATCGCCAACTGACCAGCTGCGGAGTAAGGTGATCGCGTGGAAGCGGTCGTCGCGATCATCGCCGCGGGGTTCGGAGCGATCTGGTGGCAGAGGTTCCGCTGGACCCGCGCGCACAAGACCTTCCTCGCGACGCTCGATGCCGACGCGGAGGTCGCGATCCATGTCGCGCAACACGAGGCGCGCTCGCGTGGCCACGAGACTCTGACCTCGTTCCACCTGCTCTACGGTGCACTCCAGATCGAGACCCTGACCGACGCGATGAAGAGCGCAGGCGGTGACGTCACCGCGCTCGAGGACAAGGTCCTCGCGATCCTCGACCAGCAGGGCACCGAGCAGATGGTGATGACCGAGGACGCGCAGGCAGTCCTCGCGCACCTCTACGCCGTCGCCCTCCACAACGATCGGCGGGCGACGTGTGTCGATCTGTGGTCGAGCCTGATCCGGTCGCAGGCCGCTGCGTTGCTCGAGAGCGCGAAGATCGACGGCCGCGGCCTGCTCGTCACGCTGGTCCACGGGGCGCGAGAGCCCGAGGTCCCGGCGACCGGCCCCGAGGTGTTCGTCGTCCTGCGCAACGACGATCACACGACGCAGGAGTTCGTCGCCCGGATCCTGCAGGAGCAGTTCGGCAAGTCCGCCGACGATGCGCACGCGCTGACCATGCAGATCCACACGACGGGTCGTGGAATCGTCTGCCGCACGTCACCTGCCGAGGCGCGCACGAAGATCGACACGGTTCGCGAGCATGCCCGGCGCCACGGCTTCCCGCTGTGGATCGCGACCGAGCCGACGTAGCCCTCCCGCTCGCAGCGCGAAACCCCTATGCTCGTGGCATGCGTGCCGCGTGTGTCCTCGTCGCGATCACCGCCCTGTCGGCGGCCGCAGGCGCAGCGCCGGTTCGCATGTCGCAGAGCGATCCGCACCCCGGCATTCATGTCGAGCGCTGGGTCGACAGCGCGGTGCCCGCCCGCATCGTCCTGGTCCAGATCGATCTGACCTCCGCGGAGATCGCGGTGTACACGACCAAGGAATCCGATCGCGGGATCACGACGTCGGGCTTTGCCAACCGCAAGGGTGCGCAGGTCGCGATCAACGGCGATGCGTTCGCCGTCTCGGGCTACACGCCGCGCGGGCTCGCGATCGGCGAATCGACGCCGTGGACCAACACCGCTGACACGAGCGGGTTGTCGCTGTTCCACATGCGGCGGGTCGGCGAGCGCACGCAAGCGACCATCGTCCCGCCGGAGACCGTCGTCGCGGCGGCCGATCTTCCCGAGGGGACGCAGGGCGCGATCGGCGGTCGCCCCCTGCTCGTTCGTGCGGGGGCCGTCGTCAGTGCGAGCACCCTCGAGTGCAGCGATGCCGTGACCGTCCCGTGTCAGCCGACGCCGCGCTCCGCGATCGCCCTGTCGGCCGATGGCAACCGGATGTGGCTCGCCACGGTCGACGGATGGCAGAGTGGATCGCTGGGGCTCACGGCCGCCGATCTCGCAACGTTCCTCCAGGCGCGCGGCGCGTACATGGCGATGGCGCTCGATGGCGGCAGCTCGTCGACGATGGTGATCGATGGCGTCCTCGCGAGCTCGCCGTCGGACGGCGTCGAGCGCACCGTCGCAAATCACCTCGCGGTGAAGTACGGCATGCTGCCCGCCGGCGAGCTGGTCGGGCTGATCTGCCAGAACAGCGTGTTCAACTGCACGCGGATCACCGGGGCGCAGGTCACGCTCGATGACGGTCGCGTGCAGACCACCGGGAGCGATGGCTTCTACGACTTCCTCGGCGTCACGCCGCGGCTCGCCTGCGTCACCGTTCGCAAGGCCGGCTTCAAGACCAAGCAGCAGTGCCAGACCGTCGATTCGGGCATCCAGACCTACAACTCGATGGTGCTCGAGCCGGGTGTCGATCCGCCGCCCGACGCGGGGGTTCCGGACGCGGCCGGTCCGGAGGACGCCACGCCGGGTGAAGGCGGATTCGGCCCCGATGCGGGGAGCCCCGACCATGGTCCCGGTGGAGGATGCTGCAGCGCGGGTCGCGATCACCCGCCGATCGCGCTCCTCGTGCTGGTGGGATGGATGCTGACGCGCCGTCGCGGTACAAAGGCATAGAGTGAGTCAGATCCACACGCAGCTCCTGACCGACGACGCCAGCGGCGTGCTCGTCGAGCGAAGCTTCCGCTTGCGGGTCGTCTCCGGTCCGGACCAGGGCAAGGAGCACGCCCTCGACGAAGGCACGACGATGGTCGGCACGCACGCCGACAACGACCTCGTCCTGACCGACGCGACCGTGTCGCGCTACCACCTCGAGATCCGCGTCCGTCGCGATGGCATCGAGGTCCGCGACCTCGACACCACGAACGGTACCAAGCACGGCGGCGCGAAGGTCGGCAATGTCGTGCTCACCGGCGCGGCGCGGCTCCGGCTCGGCAAGCACACCGAGATGGACGTCGAGCCGGTCGACACCAGCATCGACCTCAACGAGTTCAGTGGCGATCGGTTCGGCGATGTCCTCGGCACCACGCTGCCGATGCGCCGGTTGTTCGCGCTGCTGACGAAGGCCGCTCCGACCGAGGCGACGATCCTGCTGCAGGGCGAGACCGGCACCGGCAAGGAGGCGATCGCCGAGGCGGTGCATCGCATGAGCAAGCGGACCCGCGGCCCGTTCGTGGTCGTGGACTGCGGCTCGATCCCCCACGAGCTGATCGCGTCGGAGCTGTTCGGCCACGCGAAGGGATCGTTCACCGGCGCGAACGCGGACAAGCAGGGGCTGATCGAGGCTGCGAATCGGGGGACGCTGTTCCTCGACGAGATCGGCGAGCTCGCGCTCGATCTCCAGCCGCAGCTGCTCCGCGTGCTCGATCGCAGGCAGGTTCGGCGCGTCGGTGACACCCAGTCCGTCGACGTCGACATCCGGGTGATCGCCGCGACGCACCGCGACCTGCGCGCGATGGTCAAGGCCGGCCAGTTCCGCGAGGACCTCTACTACCGGCTCGCCGTGGTCGCGACACACGTGCCCCCGTTGCGCGAGCGCAAGGGCGACATCCCGGCACTCGCCGCATGGTTCGCCGACAAGATGGGCCGCGGCAGCTTCGCGCAATCTCCGGCGCTGGTGGATCTGCTCCAGCGCCATGACTGGCCCGGCAACGTTCGCGAGCTGCGCAACGTCGTCGAGCGCGCGCTCTCGCTGGGCGACGCGGCGCTGCACGATCTATCCGACGGAACGTCGCGGATGCCGACCCGTGGCGACGAGACCCCGACGCCGAAGCGGCAGCCGTCCAACTCCGACGTCCTCGAGCTTCCGTTCAAGGAGGCAAAGGCCGCGCTCGTCGAGAGCTTCGAGCGGGACTACCTCGAGGCGCTGCTCGCGCGTCACCGCGGCAACATCTCGCGCGCGGCCTCCGAGGCCGGCATCGACCGCAACTACATCCACCGCCTCGTCAAGAAGTACGGCCTCGAGGTCGATCGCGGGTGAGTCGCCTGGCTCCGGCGCTCGCCGCGATCGCGATCCTGGCGTCGGCATGCAAGGACAAGGGCAAGGACACGCGCGACACGCCGACCGGTTCTGCCGCCTCCTCGACGCAGGCCGCCGATGCCGGTGTCGCTCCGCTCGACTGGACGGCGTGCAAGACCGCGCTCGAGGCGGCCCCGAAGCTGCCGGCGACCCGTCGTGCACAGGCGCTGATCGATGGCTGCCAGCCGTGTGGTGACTGGACGCCGATCCTCGCGTGGAACAAGCTCCCGGCCGACGGCGGCCCGACCCGCGCGGCGATCGAGGCCGCGATGCTCGCGTGCAAGGCGTACTGCGAGCCGAACGCGAAGCAGCGGTTCCTCGGCACGCTCGACGACGCTCGCATGAAGGACACGCGGACGCCGTGGCGCGAGCTCGGCACGACGTGCAAGGACAAGGTCAGCGCGGTCCCCGATGCGCGCTACATGTCCGCGACCTACTTTGCTCTCGACCGGATCGCACGCGATGTGGCGACGCGCCCCGGCGGCCCCGAGCTGCTCGGGCCGATCGAGATCCCGATGCCTCCGGTCTCCGTGTCGGGTGTCGGCGTCAAGTTGCCAGAGGCTCCGACCAGCAAGCCCGAGCTGATGCAGTCCGCATTGACCGTGACGCTGACCGAGCTGTCCCTCGGTGCACTTCCGATCGCGAGGCTCGGTGCCGGCGGCGTGACGATCGGTGGCGACCCGTTCCCCGGTGCGTCGCTGAGTGCCAAGGAGCTGCCGTCGGCGATCGCCCAGCGCACGGGCCGCGTTGCGCTGTTCGCACCTGCGGGGATGCCGGCATCGCGGATCACCGAGGTCGTCCAGATCGCCGGCGGGAAGGCGGAGCTCGTGCTCGCCGTCACCGCACAGCCCGGACCGGGGGGCTGGGCGATGTACGGCATCGTGCCGATCGCGCTGCGGCCAGCGGTCGCGCACCAGGTGCGGGGCGTCACGCTCGCACTCTCGGCATCTGCCGACGAGGCGATCAAGGCCGCCAAGGCCGCAGGCCCCGACACGCTCAGGGCGGCGCCCATCGTGATCAGGATCGACAGGACGGCCACGGTGGGAAGCCTCGCGGCGCTGATCGGCGCACTGGCGTTTTTCGGGGTCGACACGGTCGCTCTCGTGCCTTGACCGGGAACAGCCCGCCCGGCATCGTCGGGGCTGTGAGCGATTCCGCCTTCGACGTCGTCGTGATCGGCGGCGGAATCACGGGCGCTGGCATCGCTCGCGACGCATCGCTGCGCGGCCTCAAGGTCGCGCTGTTCGAGAAGGGTGACTACGCGTCAGGAACGTCGTCGAAGTCGAGCAAGCTCGTGCACGGTGGCCTGCGCTACCTCGAGCACGGCGAGATCGCGCTCGTGTTCGAGTCGGTCTCCGAGCGCCGGGTCCAGACCCGCGTCGCGCCGCACCTCGTGCGCCCGCTGCCGTTCCTGATCCCGATCTACAAGGGCGCCAAGCCCGGGCTCGAGGTGATGAACGTCGGCCTGTGGATCTACGATTCGCTCGCGCTGTTCCGCGCGCCACGGCTCCACAAGACATTCCGTGGAGCCAAGGCAGCGCTCGAGCTCGAGCCGCAGCTCCAGCCCGAGGGACTTCGCGGGATCCTCGAGTACTACGACTGCGCGACCGACGACGCGCGCCTCGTCCTCGAGAACGCGATCGATGCGCGTCAGCTCGGCGCCGACTGCCGGACCTACACCGAGGTCCAGCGCTTGCTCCGCCGAACCGACGGTCGGATCACCGGCGTCGAGATCAAGGATCGGCTGACCGGCGCGACCTCGACCGTCCACGCGCGCGTCGTGATCCTGGCCGCGGGCGCGTGGACCGACGAGATGATCCGCCGCTTCGAGGTCCCGATGCAGCGGCCGATCCTGCGTCGCACCAAGGGCGTGCACATCGTGCTCCCCCGCGATCGGTTGCCGCTCGCGCGAGCGATCACCCTGATCTCTCCCGTCGATCAGCGCGTGATGTTCGCGATCCCGTGGCGCGAGCGCACTGTGCTCGGGACCACCGACACCGACTTCACCGGTAGCGCCGACGAGGTCGCCGCCGATGCCTCCGACGTGCAGTACCTGTGCGACAGCGGCAACGGCTACTTCCCCGGCGCCAACCTGACCCCCGACGATGTGATCTCGACGTGGGCTGGACTGCGGCCGCTGATCGCAGCCCCGCCGAACGTCGACGAGTCCGAGATCTCGCGCGAGCACGAGGTGTTCTCGCGCAACGATGGCCTCGTCATCATCGCCGGCGGCAAGCTGACGACCTATCGCCGGATGGCGAGCGAGGCCGTGCACGAGACGCTGAAGCTGATGAGCGAGCTCGGCGAGCCGGTCGAGGGCACCCGTGCCAACACCAAGTCCCGCCCGCTGCCCGGCGCCGCCGGCCTCGTGTCCGATGACCTCGAGGGCGTGGCAGCGGTCGGCCGCAAGCTGATGGACGACCATGGGCTCGACGTCGACACCGCAACGCACCTGTGCGGCGTCTACGGAACGCGGGCTCCGCTGATCGCAGCCCGGATCTCCGAGGACCGCGCGCTCGGCCGCAGGCTCGACCGCGAGCTGCCTTATGTGTGGGCGGAGATCGAGTTTGCCGCGACCCACGATCTGGCGCGCACGGTCGAGGACGTCCTCGGTCGCCGTGTGCCCCTGCTGCTCGTCAGCCGGGATCAGGGCCTGGGGATCTGCGAGCGCGTGGCCGACATGCTCGGTGCGATCCACGGCTGGAGCGCCGAGCTGCGCTCGACGATGATCGAGGAGTACCGGGCCGAGGTCGAGCTGTCACGCCGCTGGCGCTGACGCAATTTGAACCAGTGTGAAGTCACGGGGAGGCCGGGGGCAGGCCTTGAGCTCCTCGAGGTGGCATGCGAGCCTGACCCATGCGCCTGGGGCTGGTCGCAGCGTGTGCGCTCGTGAGTCTCACGAGTGCTGCGGTCCCCGCTCGCGCCGAGGGTGACGAGGACGATGGTTCGGCGCTCCAGGTCCATGCGTTCGTCAGCCAGGGCGCGGCGGTCACGACCGACAACAACTACCTGACCAGCACCGAGCGCGGCAGCTTCGAGCTGACCGAGGCAGGGATCAACTTCAGCAAGGCACTCAACGATCGCCTGCGCGTGGGTATCCAGCTGTTCACCCGCGATCTCGGCCCGATCGGGAACTACACCGCGCGCGTGGACTGGGCGTTTCTCGACTATCGCTGGAAAGACTGGCTCGGCCTCCGTGCGGGTCGGGTCAAGCTGCCCTTCGGCCTGTACAACGACTCGAGCGACATCGATGCCGCGCACCCGGTGGTGCTGCTGCCGCAATCGATCTATCCCGCGACCAATCGCGAAGCCCTGCTCGCCCAGACCGGCGCCGAGCTCTACGGTTTCAAGCCACTCGGCACGCGCGGCGCGCTCGAGTACCGGCTGTTCGCCGGGACGATCCACGTCGATCTCGACGAGACCACGATGACGCAGATCGACCGGCTCGAGATCCCGTACGTCGTCGGTGGACGGGTGATGTGGGAGACCCCGGTCGAGGGCCTGCGGCTCGGCGGTAGTGCGATCGCCGCGCGCCTCGAATCGGATCTCCGCCTGCCGACCGAGGTCGCGCCGATCACACTCGCGCTCGGGATCCGCATGTGGATCGCGTCGCTCGAGTACGTCACCGGGCCGATCACCTTCGCGACCGAGTACAGCCGGTGGACGTCTCGGCTCGAGACCAATGATCCGCGATTCCCCCGGAGGCACACGACCGACACCCGCGCGTACTGGCTGGCCGCGTATCGGTTCAGCCCGCTGGTCCAGGCCGCCGGCTACTACTCGATCTACTACCCGGACCTCGACAACCGGGAGGGTCGCGAGAGTCGCCTTCACGATGCCGCGGCAACGTTGCGCTTCGATCTCAACCCCCACTGGCTGCTCAAGATCGAGGGGCACGCGCTGCGCGGAACGGCTACGCTGAACCCGGCACTCAACGACAACATGGCCCCCGGCGGTCTCGCGAACCGCTGGTGGCTCCTCGTCGCGAAGACCACCGTCTACTTCTGACCTGCGATGAAGACCTGCCTCCTAGTCCTCATGCTCGTGTTGCTCGTGGCTCCCCGCCCCGACGCGGCGGCAGAGACCGTGCGGGCCTTCCGCGTGATCGTTCATCCCAAGAACCCCAGGACCAAGCTCGACCGCCGGTTCATCTCCGATGTGTTCCTCAAGAAGCGCACACGGTGGGGCGATGACAGCCTGGTGACGCCCGTCGACCTCGGGCCGAAGAGCTCGGTGCGGGCCGCGTTCTCCTCGGACGTCCTCGACCGTTCGGTCGCTGCCGTCCGGCGGTACTGGACCCAGCTCGTGTTCTCGGGCCGCGGCGTGCCTCCCGCCGAGCTCGCGACCGACGCGGATGTCGTCAAGTACGTCAGCAGTCACGTCGGTGCGATCGGGTACGTGTCGACCTCCACGGATGTCACCGGCACGAAAGTGATCGTGCTCGAGTAGCATGCGCTTCACGCTGCGCCTCAAGTTGATCGCGATCGTCGCCGTCGGTGCGATCGCGATGCTCGTGCTGACGCTCACCGGTGCGTCGTACGAGGACCGGCTCGCCAGTCACGTCGCCAGCATCCAGCAGAGCTATCTCCCGAAGATCCGGCTGCGACCGCAGCTCGAGCACGCGTTCGAGACCGTCGGCCGCAGCTTGCAACAGGCGGTGGATGCCAGCGATCCAGACCTCCTCGCCGGGGCCGAGACGGAACGACAGGCCATGCTCCAGCTGATCGGCGGCGCACGTGATGCGATCACGGTCGGTCAGATCGCAGCGCTCCGGCTCGCGGTCGAGGACTACTACACGTCGGCGCTCGCCGTCTCACGCACGTTGATCAACGGAGAGACCGGTGAAGGTGTGGTGGCTGCCGTGCAGGAGATGCAGGACAAGCGGTCGCGCGCCGCGGCGCTGATCGATCAGGTCACGGTGTTCGACGAGCGAGAGCTGACCAAGGCGTTCACCGCCACGCTCGAGGCCCAGCAGAGCGCTGCGCGGGTGCGGCTGATCGTGAGCGCCTGCTGCATCGTCGCTCTGCTCGTGCTGTCGGTCATGATCTCGCGCGGACTGTTCCGCAGTCTCGAGCAGCTGATCGCCGGCTTCCGTCGCTTCGGCGACGGCGACTTCTCGGTGCCGATCCCATCGACGTCGCGTGACGAGCTCGGCGACGTCGCCGTCAAGGCAAACCAGATGGCGCAGCACCTCCAGCGCCTCGATGACGAGCGCGCGCGCAGTAGCTGGGTCAAGGCCGGTCAAGCGGGACTCGGCGACGAGATCCGCGGCGAGCTCGCGCCCGAGGAGGTCGCGACCAAGACCGTCGCGTTCCTCGCGAACTATCTCGACGCTCCGGTCGGCGCGCTCTATCACGGCCCGCCCGGCGGTCCGTTCGTGCTGCTCGGCAAGCATGCGGTCTCCGGATCGATCCCTTCGGAGGTCACGCTCGGCGACGGACTGCTCGGCGAGGCCGTGCGCAAGCCGGAGATCACCGTGATCGAGGGTGAGGGGGCTGGCGCGCTTCGACTGCGCTCGGCAACGGCAGACACCGGGCCCCGCGGGCTCGTGCTCGTCCCGCTCGTGGCGGCGGACAAGATCACCGGCATCCTCGAGCTCGCGTCGCTCCGCCCATGGACGGAACAACAGGAGGAGCTGCTTCTGCTCGTGCGCGAGAGCGTCGCCATCGCACTCGAGGTTGCGCGCGCCCGTGATGCAGCGCGCAGCCTGCTCGCTGAGACCCAGCGCCAGGCCACCGAGCTCGAGGAAGCGCACTCGCACCTCGAGGTCAAGGCCAACGAGCTCGCGAAGGCGAGTGCGTACAAGTCCCAGTTCCTCGCGAGCATGTCGCACGAGCTGAGGACGCCGCTCAACGCGATCATCGGGTTCTCCGAGCTGATGTACGACGGCTCGGTCCCGGTCGACTCCGCGATGTCGAAGGAGTTCCTCGGCGACATCCTGACCAGTGGCCGCCATCTGCTGCAGCTGATCAACGACGTCCTCGACCTGTCGAAGGTCGAGGCTGGCAAGCTCGAGTTCTTCCCGGAGCGCGTCAAGCTCGGCAACGTGCTCAGCGAGGTCCTCGGCATCCTGCGCACCACGGCGGCCAAGCAGCGGATCAAGCTCGAGACGCACATCGAGGACGCCGTCGTCGAGGTCACGCTCGATCCCGCGCGTCTCAAGCAGGTCCTCTACAACTACATCTCCAACGCGCTCAAGTTCACGCCACCCGGCGGTACGGTGACGGTCCGTGGGTCGGCCCTCGGCGACCTGTTGAAGATCGAGGTCGAGGACACCGGGGTCGGGATCCACGCCGACGAGCTCGCCCTGCTGTTCGCCGACTTCCAGCAGACCAAGGAGGGCAGCCGGAAGGCCGGGGGCACCGGGCTCGGGCTCGCGCTGACCAAGCGCATCGTCGAGGCGCAGGGTGGCACGGTGGGCGCGACGAGCGTCGTCGGCCAGGGCAGCACGTTCACGGCCACGTTGCCGCGGACGCTCGCTGCGCTGGTCACGGCGGCCGGCAAGCCGACCGGTGCCGTGTCGCGCGACCACTCACCGACCGTGCTCGTGATCGAGGACGATCTCAACGACCGCACGGCCCTCGTCACCGCTCTGACCTCGGCGGGCTACACCGTGGAGGCAGTCTCGACAGGCTCCGACGCGGTCGCGCGCTGCAACATGCGCTCGTACGACGCGATCACGCTGGATCTCCTGCTGCCCGACATGACGGGCCTGGAGGTGCTGCAGCGGCTACGCGACGGCAAGAACGGAGCGGTCCCGGTGATCGTGCTGACCGTGGTGGCCGAGCGCGGCGCGGTGGCGGGCTTCGAGGTCCACGACATCCTGCTGAAGCCGCTCGATGACAAGACGCTGATGTCGTCGCTCGTTCGCGCGGGTGTCGCGCCCGGTGGCGGCATCCCGGTGATGGTCGTCGATGACGACCTCGCGTCGCTCAAGGTGATGGCGGCGACGCTGAACCAGCTCGGCTATGCACCGCTGTGCGAGCAGGATCCGGCGACCGCCTTGCAGCGCGCGCTCGCGATCACGGGACCTGCTCCCGCGGCGATCGTCCTCGACCTGATCATGCCCGCGATGTCGGGCTTCGAGTTCCTCGACCAGCTCCGGCGGGATCCCAAGGGTCGCACGGTGCCGGTGATCGTGTGGACGAGTAAGGATCTGACCACGGGTGAGCTCGCGATGTTGCGGAGCGCTGCCAACGCCGTGGTCTCGAAGGGACACGAGGGCAATGCGCGCGTGGTCGCCGAGCTCGCGGCGGTCCTCGAGCGCCGCATCGCGGGGGAGACCGGCTGATGCCCGGGGAACAGATCCTGATCGTCGACGACACGCCGTTGAACCTCAAGCTGCTCTCGGTGCTGCTCGCCGCGAAGGGGTACGAGGTCTCGACGGCGACGTCGGCCGAGGAAGCCAACGAGATCCTCCGGGTGTTTCGTCCCGACCTCCTGCTCCTGGACATCCGGTTGCCCGGGCTCGATGGACTCGCGTTCACGCGTCAGCTCCGCGCCGATCCGATGAGAGCGGGCCTGATCATCGTCGCGGTCACGGCGAGCGCGATGCGTGGTGACGAGGAGGCCGCGCTGACCGCGGGGTTCGACGGCTACATCACGAAGCCGATCGACACGCGCGTCCTCCCGACGCTCGTGGCCGAGTACCTGGCGCGCGGGCGCCGCACGTAACCACGCTCAGCTGTTCGTCTTTACGAATTCTTGATCCGGAGATCCCGATCCTCGTCGGATCCAGGGTGGTACGCCGAGCGCGAAGGTCGTGGCCGCTAGGTCGGCCCCACGCACTCGATGGAAGCAGTTGTTCCGCGCTCTGACGTTGGTCCGCATCACATCCCACGCGGCAGGCGCGAGCTTGCCGTTGCCTCCCTCGGCGCGCTGGGCGTCGTCTACGGCGACATCGGCACCTCACCGCTGTATGCGATGAAGGAGTGCCTCGCCGCGCCCTACTCACCCCACGCGATCGCTTCGACGACGGAGACCCTGGCGCCGAACGTGCTCGGTGTTCTGTCGCTGATGTTCTGGGCGCTGATGCTCGTGGTCACCGTCAAGTATCTGGTGTTCGTGCTGCGTGCCGACAACAAGGGCGAGGGAGGAATTCTGGCACTCGCGGCGCTCCTCGATGATTCGGGCAAGCGAACGCGGCGGGGTTTGCCGATCGCCCTCGCGCTCGGTCTGTTCGGCGCCGGCCTGCTGATGGGCGACGGCATGATCACGCCCGCGATCTCCGTGCTCGGTGCGATGGAGGGGCTCTCCGATCACAGCCCCGCGCTCGGTCATCTCGTCGTCCCGATCACGATCGGGATCATCGTTGGCTTGTTCGTCGTGCAGCGACACGGCACGGGGCGGATCGGCACGGCGTTCGGCCCCGTGATGGTGCTGTGGTTCCTCGCGATCGGCGTGCTCGGTCTACGCTGGATCCTCGTCGAACCGGCCGTGCTCTCGGCGGTCAACCCGCTGCACGGAATCGCGTTCCTCCGCTCGCACGGCGTGCATGGCTTCCTGATCGTCGGCCTCGTGTTCCTCGTCGTCACCGGGGGCGAGGCGCTCTACGCCGACATGGGCCACTTCGGCAAGACGCCGATCCGGATCGCGTGGTTCACGATCGCGCTGCCCGGCCTGCTGCTCAACTACTTTGGGCAGGGCGCGCTCCTGATCTCGAGCGAGCCCGGAACGATCGCGAACCCGTTCTACGCGATGGTCGATGGGCCGCTCCAGATCCCGATGCTCGTGCTCGCAACGATGGCGGCGATCATCGCGTCACAGGCGCTGATCTCCGGCGTGTTCTCGCTGACGCGCCAGGCGATGCAGCTCGGGTTCTGGCCGCGTGTCACGGTCGTTCACACGAACGCGAAGTCGGAGGGGCAGATCTACATCCCCGAGATGAACTGGCTGCTGATGATCGGCTGCATCGTCCTTGTCCTGCAGTTCCAATCGAGCTCGGGGCTCGCGGCCGCCTACGGCATCGCGGTGACCGGGACGATGGGCATCACGTCGTGCCTGTTCTACCTGGTCTGTCGACAGCGCTGGGGTTACTCGCGGCCCAAGGCCCTCGCCTTCCTGGTTCCGTTCCTGACGATCGATCTCGCGTTCTTCGGCGCGAACGCCGCGAAGATCCTCGACGGTGGCTGGTTCCCGCTCGCCGCGGGCGTGTGTGTGTACCTCGTGATGACGACCTGGTGGCGAGGCCGTCTCGAGCTGTCGCAGGTCATGGACGCCATCAGCGTTCCCGAGGACCTGTTCCTCGCTGACATCGCGACCTCGCCGCCGCCTCGCGTCAGGGGCACCGCCGTGTTCATGGCGTCCACCCCGGGTGGCGTGCCGAACGTGCTGATGCATCACCTGAAGCACAACCAGGTGCTCCATCAGCACGTCGTGCTGTTCTCGCTGCACACCGAGGCCGTGCCCTGGGTCGATCTCGACCGGAACCTCGAGGTCCACGAGCTCGGGCACGGCTTCTTCCGCGTCGTCGCCAAGGTTGGCTTCATGCAGACGCCCGATGTCCCGAAGCTCCTCACCCGCGCTGCACGCAAAGGCTTCACGGCTCAGCCGATGACGACGACGTACTACCTCGGGCGCCAGACCCTCCTGACCGATGGTCACAGCAAGCTCGCGCGGTGGCGCAAGGTGCTGTTCGCGTTCCTCGCACGCAACGCACGGCCACCGACGGCGTTCTTCAACCTGCCGCCGAACCGCGTCGTCGAGCTCGGCCTCCAGATCGAGATGTAGGGAGAATCACCGTGTCAGAAGCCGTCCGCGAGGAGCTCGTCCTGCACATTGGCTGCGTGATCGTCGGCCTGCTCGCGTGCGGCCCGGCGCTGACGGGCTCGATCCCGTTTGGACCCGGGACGACGCTGGGACTTCTGCTGGTGCTCGCGGGAATCCTGGGGCTGTGCGCCCTGTTGCGCGAACGGATACGTGTACCTCGCGCGCGAGCGGCTCGCCGTCCACCTTCGCGGTACGGTGCCAGGTGATGGACGAGCGGGCTCGCGGTCGAGCGTATGCGATGGCCGTCGTGACGGTTGCCGTGGCCACGCTGGCCGGCCTTGCCGCGGGGTTCCACGTCTCGCTGGCCGACGAAGCCATGCTGTACCTGTCCGCGATCATGCTCGCGGCGCTTCGCGGGCGGGGCCCAGCGCTGACCGCCTCTGCCCTATCGGTGGCAGCGTTCGACTTCTTCTTCGTTCCACCGCGCTACACGTTCGCCGTCGCCGATGCGCGATCGCCGCTGACCTTCGTGATGATGTTCGTGGTCGGCGCCGCCATGGGCACGCTGATCTCGCGCCTCCGCCGTGCGGAGACGGAGAGCCGCGATCGCGAGCGCGACACGTCTGCGCTCCTCGCGTTCACCCGCGACGCCGCTGCGGCGAACGATGCGACGAGCGTCGAGACCGCCGTCGCGACTCACGTGCGGAGCGCGGTCGGAGCCCCGGTCAGCGTCTCGACGCCGCCCGGGACCGAGGAGCTCGAGATCGAGGTGGCTGGTGAGCTGTCGGACGAGCAGCGCGACCTCGTCGACGGCATCCGTCGACAGGCCCGCCTCGCTCTCGGGCGACTGCGTCTCGCGGCCGACGCACACGATGCCGCGGTCCGTGCACGTGCCCAGGAGCTGCGGACCACGTTGCTGTCGTCGGTCTCTCATGACCTGCGAACGCCGCTCGCCGTGATCACGGGCATGGCGTCCACCCTGCGCGCAGATGCCGCCGAACATCAGCGTGACAACCTCGACACCATCGTCGAGGAGGCCCAGCGGCTGAGCCGGATCCTGACCAACGTGCTTGCCGTGACGCGCGTGGAGAGCGGAGCCGCTCCGCGTCGCGAGTGGGTGCCACTCGAGGAGCTCGTGGGGGCTGCGCTGTCGCGGCTCGAGGCCGAGCTGATGCATCACCACGTGACCGCGCAGGTCCCGGAAGGACTGCTCGCGTACGTCGATCCGATCCTTGTCGATCAGTTGCTCGCGAACTTGCTCGAGAATGCCGCCCGGCATACGCCGCCCGGCACCGCGATCGAGGTCCGCGCGGACCGCGACCCTGCGGGGGCGATCCTCGAGGTCCGCGACCGAGGGCCAGGGCTGCCAGCGGGCGCTCACGACCGGCTGTTCGAGAAGTTTGCACGCGACCGGCGGACGCAGACCAGTGGCGTCGGACTCGGCCTCGCGGTGTGCCGTGGGATCGCGCTCGCGCACCGCGGCGAGATCGAGGGCCTCGATCGCGAGGGCGGCGGCGCCATCTTCCGCGTCCGCTTCCCCGACGCCGGAGTGCCGCTCGAGCTCGTGACCACTCCGCCATCCACCGCCGAGGTCCGCGCGTGATCGACAGCGGTGAGACCGTGCTCGTCGTCGAGGACGAGGCGCCGATGCGGAAGTTCCTTCGCGCAGCACTCAGCACCCATGGCTTCGCGGTCACCGAGGCCGCGACGATCGCCGCCGCGGAGCACCTCGCGACCGAGACCCGACCCGCTGCGATCCTGCTCGATCTCGGGCTACCCGACGGGGACGGGCTCGTGTTCCTCGCGCACCTTCGCGGATGGTCGACGACGCCCGTGATCGTGCTGTCCGCGCGCGACCGCGAGGACGACAAGGTCTCGGCGCTCGATGCCGGAGCCGACGACTACCTGACCAAGCCGTTCAGCGTCGGCGAGCTGCTCGCGCGGATCCGCGTCGCGCTGCGCCACGCTCGCGCGACGGTGACCACCGATGAACCGGTCCGCGCGATCGGGCCGATCCGGATCGATCTCGCGCGTCACGAGGTCACCGTCGATGCGCAGGACATCCACCTCACGCCGATCGAGTTCCGTCTCCTCTGCGCCCTGGCGCGGCAGCCCGGGCGCGTGCTCACCCACCGTCAGTTGCTGACGGAGGTGTGGGGACCGAACGCCGTCGAGCAGACGCACTACCTGCGCGTTCACATGGCGGCGATGCGCCGCAAGGTCGAGAAGGATCCGGCCCGCCCGCAGTGGCTGTTGACGGAGGCCGGGGTCGGCTATCGCCTGCGCGACGCCTGACCCGGGAACGAGATCGAAGCGGCCGGCTATGCCTGCCGCAAATCCGGCACCTGCCTGTATGGCAATCCGTCAGTGGGTCGAGCAACCGACTCCCTGTGTGCCCAACGGCGGTCGCGCAGCGTCGCGAGGGTGGTATGCCGCTTGCTCGATACACCTGGATGTCGACACGGGCCGCAGGGTCGCGGCTCGGATCACGTCACGCGAACGAGCGTGATCGCATCCTCGGGACACGCCTTGATGCACGCCGCGCACCCACGGCAGGCATCTGCTCTGGGCGTGTAGGCCGTCTTTCGCCCGTGAACGCGCGACCGCAGTCGCTCCATCACGCTGAGCATCTCGAAGTCGCCGTCCGCGATCCGTCGCACCTCGAACACGTCGTAGGGGCAGACGTCGACGCAATCAGCCTTCCCTTCGCAGCGCCCGCGCTCGACGTGGGGCGCGAACGTTCCCGCCTCGTGCTTGCAGTCACGATCGCCGCTGGGCTTGTCGCTCATGGGCACGAGCTGGATGCAAGCCACGGTCCCCGCCCTTCTGTCGCTGGAGCTCTCCCATGGATCGCATGACCGTCCTTGCACCCGCCGCGCTCGGCGTGGCGTTCTTCGTGGTGAACCTGGTGATCTACGCCACGATGATCGCGACCGGCCGCGCCCCTGATCTGGGTCGGTTCAAGACGAGCGGAGCGCTCGGACGATTCTGGTCGGGCTACATGGTCTGGCTGATCCGGCCGCTCGAACGAGCGCTGATCGCTGCTCGGATCTCGCCGATGACGGTCACCGCGGTCTCGCTGGGGCTGTGCGTGCTCGCCGGCGTCGCGGTCGCGCTCGGAAGCCTCGCCACCGGTGCGTGGCTGTTCATCGCGGGCGGGATCCTGGACATGCTCGATGGTCGACTCGCGCGGGCCACGAACCGACAGACGCAGGCCGGTGCCTTGTTCGACTCCGTCGCCGACCGCTGGGCGGAGCTCGCGATGCTCACCGGCTTTGCGTGGTTTCTGCGTGATCATGGCGGGTGGTTCGTTGCCGTGATGGCCGCCACTGGCGGCTCGCTGATGGTCAGCTACACCCGCGCGCGCGCTGAAGCTCTCGGCCTCGAGCTGAAGAGCGGTGCGATGCAGCGCGCGGAGCGAGTGCTCCTGATCGCGGTCGGTACGCTCGCCGCCGCGTGGCTGAGCGCGAGCCCGGCGACCACCTACCTGGCTGCGCCCACGATCGGCGCGATGCTCATGACCTGCGGCCTGCTGTCGACGTGGACCGCGATCCGCCGCTGGGTCGATGCGCATCGCGCCCTCGTCGCCTCCGAACCGGTGCCGGTCCGTACGGCCTTGTCGTCCACGACGAGCCTCGCCATGGCGCGCGAGCGTTCGCTAGCGCCGGCGAGGGCCGTGTCGCTCGACCGCCGCCGCGGCTCGACGTGAACGTGTGCGGTCACGAGCCGTGACCCAGGTTTGCAGCTCCACCACCGCGAGCTCCTTCGCCTTGGCCTCGACGTCGATCGTCAACGTGCGATCGAGCCACGACCGCGGGACATCCGCCGTGTCGATGTAATCGGCGTGAGGGCGCGGATCGCCGGACCGCCAGCCTTGCGCGGGGCTCGACAGATGCACCCAGGGCTCGCGACCGCCCCAGGTCTCTGCCGCGAGCTCGGTCGCTCGTTCGACGTCGAGCCGGTCGGGATTGCAGCGGTGATGGTGGACGTCGTAGACCAGCGGAATCGATAGCCGCTCGCACACCGGCAGGAGATCCTCGACGGTGTAGAGGCGATCGTCGTTCTCGAGCACCACGCGGTCCCGCGCCCGGGGCGACAGGCGACCGAGCCCCTGCGCGAGGCGATCGAGGCTCACCTGCTTGCCGCCGTGCGCACCACCACCGTGGATCGTGATCTGCTCGCCACCGACGAGCGCGGCCACCTCTCCCATGTACTCGAGCTCGGCCAGCGATGCCTTGACCGTCGACGGGTTGACCGAGCCGGGGACGACGAACTGGTCCGGGTGGAAGCTCAGGCGCACACCGAGCCGTCGGGCGTCTGCACCAGCGGCACGCAGCCCGTCCGCGATCCCCGCACCGATCGCGCCCCCGAGCTTCCAGCCGGCGGTCGGATGCGTGTACAGCGGTAACAGCCCGCTCTGGACGCGGAACGCTCCCACGCCGTTCGCGGCACACCACGCGATCGCACAGCGCAGCGCGGCCACGTTGTGACGCGCGAGCGAGTTGAGAAGACCTCGCCGGTCCTCCGGCGTGAGCGTCGACGAGTACCGCACCGTCGTGGTCCGGAACTTGATGGGCTCCGAGAGGAACGTGCAGCACAGACCCAGCCGGACCATGGTGGAAGCGTAGGACACCCATGACCGGACGCCCGTCGAGCTGGCCCGCACCCGCGCACGCGATCGCGTCTGCACGCGAGCTCCTCGCAGACGTCGCGCACCGAGCCGGCCCGTGATCGTCTCGCCGCATGGCGATGCCGACGGCCTGGGTGCAGGCGCCCTGATGATCCGCGCGATCGAGCGCATGGGAGGCGTCCCGGTCTCGGTGATCCCCGGCAAGGGCGAGCACGTACACACGCCCGCGATGCGGAGGCGCCTGTCGGAGATCCCGCAGACGCGCTGGTCGTGCTCGACATGGGCAGCCGAAAAGGGGCCCCGACTTCGCACGGATGCTCCAGGCGATCGGGCTCGCGCGCGCTGCGTGACGGTCAGGACGGTCGCGGGGGAAACGTACCGCGGCGGAATCCGTGCTCGAGCCAGAACGCGCCGAGCGGTAGCAGCGCTGCGATCATCGCGGTCGCCGATGCCCGGCGCGGCCAGCGCTCCGAGATCGAGACGTGGAGCAGCGCGAGCGCGAACAGCACGAACAGGCCGCCGTGGATGCTGCCGACCACCCGGACCGCCTCCGAGTTGCCTGCGAGGTACTTCAGCGGCATCGCAATGCCCATCAGGACGATGTACGAGATGCCCTCGACGAGGCTGATCAGGCGAAACCGACCGAGCGGGGTGTGGAGTGACGTCATGAGGCTCGTCCGGTAGGTAGCACGCGCTCCGCTCAGCGCAGCTTGGTCACGGACTCGAGTTGCTGCGGTGCACCGGCCACGAGCAGCGTGTCGGACGGCGTCAGCTTGTGGGTCGGCTGCGGGACGCCGATCGTGTCTCGCAGCAGATCGTGAACCGCGACCACCTGGACCTTGTACTCCTGCGGCAACCTCAGCTGCTCGAGGGTCTTGCCCTGCCATGCCTCGGGGACGGCCATCTCCTGGATCCCGAACTGATCACCGTACGAGGTGTACTGGAGCAGCTTGCCCGACGTGATCCGCGAGGCGAGGTTCGTCGCTGCCTGACGTTCCGGGAACACGGTGTCCGTGGCACCGAGCGCATCCGCGATCCGCGCGTGCTCCTCCGACAGGACCTTGACGTAGATCGCCTTGACGCCGAGGTCGCGCAGCGCGAGCAACGACAGGATCGAGGCGCCGAGGTTCTCGCCGATCGAGACGATCGCGCCGTCGGAGCCATCCGCACCGGCCTCGTCGAGCACATCTCGCTTGGTCGCGTCACCGACGATCGCGCGGGTCACGAACGGCCCCATCGCATCGACGATGGCGGGATCGGCGTCGATGCCGACGACCTCGTGACCGAGCTCATACAGCCGCTTCGCGAGGAAGGAGCCGAAATTACCGAGACCAATGACGACGAAGCGATTCACGAGGTCCTCATCCGACGATCACGTCTTCCTGTGCGGGGCGCACGTACGAAGGGGGAGCCGACCGCCGCAAGATCACGGCGGTGAAGAACGAGAACAGCCCCACGCGGCCCACGAACATCAGCCCGATCAGCACGAGCTTGGAGGGCGCGTGGAGCTCCGGCGTGAAGTTCATCGACAGGCCGGTGGTCGAGAACGCGCTGACCGTCTCGAACGCGATCGGCAGGAACTGATCGCGCGTGTGCTTCGCCTCGAGCCCGGCCGCCTGCATCGCGCTGACCAGGAAGAAGCTCACGATCAGCACGAACATGAACAACAGGATGATACCGATCGTGCGCTCGATCGTTCCTTGCGGGATCGCTCGGTCCTTGAGGCCGACGAACCGACGTCCACGAAACCGGGACATGCCTAGCGCGATCAGCACCGCGAGCGTCGTCGTCTTGATCCCGCCCGCCATCGAGCCGGGCGATCCGCCGACGAACATCAACATCATCGTCAGCGTCGCGCTGTCGTTGCCGATCGCGCCGTAGTCGACGGTGTTGAAGCCGGCGCTGCGGGAGGTGACCGACATGAACCAGGCATTCGCGAGCTTGTCGCCCACCGGCAAGTGACCGAACGTGTCCGACCACTCGAACACCGCGAACAGCACCCACCCGATGATCAGGAGCGATGTGGTCACGACGAGGACAGCCCAGGTGTGGCTCGACAGCCGGCGCGCACCCTGGAACCGGATCCGCGCACCCGTCCGCCGCGCCTGGACCGTGGCCCACCACCGCATGAGCTCCTCGTACGTCAGGTAGCCAAGGCCGCCGAGGATCACGAGCAGCGAGATCACGACGAGGACGGCCGGACTGTCCTGGAACCCGATCATCGAGTCGCTGAACGTCGAGAACCCCGCATTGCAGTACGCGCTGATCCCATGGAACACCGCGTGCCAGGCCGCCTCGCCGATCGGGAAGCGCGGCAGCCACAGCAGGAACAAGGCCGTGATCCCCGCGAGCTCGATCATCAGCGAGAACTTCGCGACACCCGCGGCGACCTTCCAGACCTCGGGCCGATCGTGGGATCGGCTCGGCGCGACCGCCAGCATCTCCGAGCGCAGCGACAGGCGCTTGCCGAGCGCACCGATCAGGAGCGTGGTCAGCGTGATGAGTCCAATGCCGCCGAGCTGCATGAACAGCAGCAGCCACGCCTGACCCAGCCCCGTGAAGTGGGTCGCCGTATCGGTGACCACGAGCCCGGTGACGCAGACCGCGCTGGTCACCGTGAACAGCGAGTCGACGAAGCCGAGCTCGGGACCTGCCTGGAGTCCCGGAATCGTCATCAGCCCGAGCGTTCCGAGCGCGATCAGGACGACGAAGCTCGCGAGGAAGAAGACCGGCGGCGAGAGGCGTCGCCAGAACAGCGACCATCGCAACCAGGGCGCGAGCTTGCCCGGTACGTACCGGAGATCCCACGACCGACGCGCCATGGGTCAGAGCAGCTTGTACTTGCGCATCAGGATCAGCAGGCCGGTGACCACCACAGCGGTGATTCCCCAGAAGTAGCCGTACCCGTGCGCCCACTTGAGCTCGGGGATGACATCGAAGTTCATGCCGTAGACGCCGCAGAGGAACGTCAACGGCAGGAAGATGATGCTGACGACGGTCAGCCGCGACATCACCTTGTTCGTCTTGTGCGCGACGAGGGACATGTAGTTGTTGAGCGACCCCGCGAGGATGTCGCGATCGACGAGCACATCCTGGAGCACGCGCTCGATCGTACCGACCATGTTCGCGAGATAGGGCTGCGTCCCTTCCCCGACGAACGGCGACTTGCGGGTCGACAGATCGGTGAGCACCGCGCGCGCCGGCAATACGACCTTGCGGAGGTGCAGGAGATCCGAGCCGAGCTCCGAGGCCTCACCGAACACCCGGTCATCGACATCGCCGATCAGCCTCTTCTGGACCTCCTCGACGCGCTCCTCGAACCGCTTGTGGATCGAGAGGTAGTTGTCGATCAGGTGATCCCACAGCTCGTAGAGCAGGAAGCTCGGCGTCTGCGCGAACCGGACGAAGTCGGCGATGTACGACTTGCGTACCGCCTCGAGGAACACGGGCTGCCCCCTGTGCAGGGTGAGCATGTAGCGCTCCCCCATCATCACGTCGACGCGCTCGAGGTCGAACTTGTGACCCGCGAGCCGGCACCCGGAGAGGACGAGGTGGAGGTAGTCGTCGTAGCGACCGATCTGCGTCGCGGGCTCGCGCGTCACGGCATCCTCGACGATCTCGGGCGCCACCAGGCCTTCGAGCTTGCCGAGCAGACGGCGCGCCGCGTCCGTCTGCGTGATGTCGACGTCGATCCAGACGAACTTTCCATCGGCCATCGAGCCGCGGAACTCGTCGAGCGTCACCTTGCGATGCTGCTTGGTCTTGAAGTCGAGCTCGACGATCGAGCACAGCGGGTCGAGCGACTCAGCCACGCCCCGATGGTACTCCAGTCAGGACCCCTTCGACGAGCGCACGCGCATAGGGCCCACAGGCGTCGCGCAGGAACCTGGCGAAGTCGAGCGCGGCCCCATGATCGGCGGTGTCGCTGATCACCCGGGCGACGGCGAACGGAATGCCGTGCTCGTGACAGACCTGCGCGACCGCCGCGCCCTCCATCTCGACCGCCAGGGTGTCGGGGAGCAGGACGCGGAGCGCGGCGACCGCGTCGGACGACGAGAAGAACTGATCGCCCGATGCGATCAGCCCACGCCACACCCGGGGCGCCGTGATCCCGAGAGCTGCGACCTCGGGCGGGACGATGAAGCGCTCGGCCGCTCGCGCGAGCCGGTCGGCGAGCGCCGGATCGGCCGGGAGTTGCGCGATGCCGAGCAGTGGAATCTCGTGCCGCGGGAACAGCGGCCGGGCGTCGAGATCGTGCTGGATCAGCGTGTCCGCGATCACGATGTCGCCGATCGCGAGCCGCGGATCGACCCCGCCGGCAAGCCCGGTCATCACGACCGCACGCGGGCGGAACCTCTCGAGCAGGATCGCCACCGTCGTGGCCGCGGCGACCTTGCCGATCCGGCTGATCACGCACACGACATCCTCACCCGCGTAGCGTCCCCGGTGATAGCGACGGCCTCCGTGCTCGATGACCTCCTCCGCATGCACGACGTCGATCACCGCCGCGAGCTCCTCGGCCATCGCCGAGACGAGACCGATCACCGGAACGACCCGTCCCATTTCTTGTCGTCCACGAGCCGCACATCGACGCGCGCGAGCAGCCGCTGAACCCGCTCCGCCATGTCCTCGTACTCGGTCAGCCCGCTCGCTGTGCCGAGCTTGCGCGCGAAGTTCATGACGCGGATCAGGTACGAGAACAGATTCCCTTCCTCGTGATCGATCCCATGCTTGTCGACGAACTCGAGGAACGTCAGGCCGCTGTCCTCGAGCTGCGCCCACGTATTCTTCGGCTTCTTGCCACCGTGGAGCTCGGGGTGAGGAACCTTGCTCGAGAACTCCTGGTGGATCAGCTCGACCTTGGTCAGCGGGCGCGGGTGCGCCGCCTCGTACGCCGTGACGGCATCGTCCCAGGTGACCTGGCCATTGGTCTCGCGCTGCTCGCGCAGCCAGGTCCGCATCCACTCCTTCTTCGCCTCCTCGCCCTTCCTGTCGAGCTGGCGCTGGATGATGTCGTGATCGATCAGGTACTCGACGAGCTCGCGGAGCTCGACGTACTCGAGCTGATGGTTGAAGAGGATGTAGTAGGTCAGCAGCGCATCCATGCCCTGGAGCGCGCCGATCATGTCGCCGGCGATCTGCTTGCCGTGCTCGTCGATGACACCGATCGCCTTGAGGTTCGCGACGAGCTGCGCGAGCAACTTGTGCATCTCCTTGCGCTCGCGATCGGTCAGCAGGAGGTTGTCGATCACCGTCACGATGTCGAGGCGCATCGAGGGCGGCAGCGACGCCTCTGCCGCGGCCATCCGCACGGCGGCATCGCCACCGGGGAGCGCCTGCTCGGTCAGATCGGGGAGCCCGATCGCGAGGACCTGCTCGGCGGTGATCTTGGTCTTGCTACGGAGCTCGGCAGGCTCGCCGCGCACCAGCGCCGCGTGGACCTCGGGCGTCCACACGATGTCGCCCTTGCGCTGGGCGTCGCTCTGCGCGCGGTTGTAGACGCCCTTCTTGATCCGCTCGGCGTCGAAGGCCGGCCGCTTCGCGCCGTCCTTGAGCTCCTTCTTGATGTCGCTGACGATCTCCTCGGGGGCGAGCGTGATCGCGAGACCGCGGTCGTCAAACTGCGGGCGCCCTGCCCGGCCCGCCATCTGGTGGTACTCGGCGGCCGTGATGAGCCGTGCCTGCTGCTTGATGAACTTGCGGAGCGCCGGAAACACGACCGTGCGCGCGGGCAAGTTGATTCCGGCGGCGATCGTCTCGGTCGAGACCACGAACTTGATCAGCCGCTCGAGCGCGAGCTGTTCGACGAGCTGCTTGTAGCGCGGGAGGATGCCGGCGTGATGGATCCCGATCCCGTGTGTGAGCAGCGGCTTGAGCTCGCGCGCGACGCCCGACTCGAGCAGCGCCCCGGCGCACAGCTCCTCGATCTTCGCCTTCTCCTCGTCCGTCGTGAACCGGCGGCATGACTTGATCAGGCGGGCGACCTCGAAGCACTGCTCGCGACCGAACACGAAGATGATCGCGGGCACGTCTCCGCTGTGCGCGAGCTCGCGCACGGTGTCGATCATCATCTCCTCGCGGAACTCGTGAACGAGCGGCACCTTGCGCTCGCGCGAGTCCACGAGATCCATGGGCAGCCGGCGTGTCAGCTCGACCCAGTGCGTGAACTGCTCGGGGCGACCGACGGTCGCGGAGAGAACCACGAGCTGCGTGCGCGCATCGAGGCCGATGATCGACTGCTCCCAGACGTAGCCACGCTCGGGGTCGTTGAAGTAGTGCCCCTCGTCCATCACGACGACCTCGGCGGGGCTCACGTGCTTCTCGGCGACGATCCGGTTCCACAGGATCTCGGCCACCTCGACCTGGATCGGCGCCTCGCGGTTGACCTTGTAGTCACCCGTCGCGAACCCGACGTTCCCGTCTCCGAAGTCCGCGCACAGCTCGCGATACTTCTCCTCCGTGAGTGCGCGCAGCGGCGTCGTGTAGATCGCGCGCTCACCGCGCTCCAGTGCCGCATACAGCGCGGCCTTGGCCATCAGCGTCTTGCCGGTGCCGGTCGGGACGGTGACCAGCAGGCTCTTGCGCGCGAAGATCGCTGCGAAGGCCTGCTCCTGGACGGGGTAAGGCTCGACGCCCTTGCTCCACAAAAACTTCTCGTAGAACGAGAGCTCCAGCTCTCCGTCGGTCGGCACGGCGCCATCGTACCCGACTCTGCGTCGGTTGCGCTCAGCGCCCGCCGGTCTGCTTCCCGCGATCGAGCAGGTACTGCGCCTGGTAGGGGACACCGCTCCACACGTCGTGCCACTTCGCCTTCGTGATCTCGGTGAGCAGCGCATCGCCCTCTGCGGTGCGGCCGAGCGCGATCAACGCCTGTGCCTTGCGCAATCGGTGCGTCGGGTTCGTCTGGTCGAGGACGATCGCCTGCTGCCAGTACTCGAGCGCCTCGACGACGCGGCCCTGGCGCTCGAACGCTTCGGCGACGGTCTGGTACCCGGCACCCGACATCGGATCGCGCTCGATCACACTCGAGAGCTGGCGCCACGCCTCCTGCTTGTCACCGACGGCGAGCAGGATCTCGCCGAGCTGGCGATCGATCTCGCTGTTGCCCGGATCGATCGCCCGCCATCGGGTCGCCCAAGTCATCGCGCGCTTGACCGCGCTCGTCCGCGCGGCGCCCGACGACTGACGTGCGAGCTCGCCCGAGACCTGAACCAGCTTTGCGAGCTCCGCACGCACGCTCGAGATCCCGACCGCATCATCACCGGCTGCCGTGTGCGCGGACTCCAGGTAGTCGAGCGCGAGGTCGAGGTTGCCCTGCGCCTCCACCAGCTGTGCGGCGAGCAGGTAGAGATCGCGTGTGCCGGAGGTCTTCAGCAGGGGCTCGATCCTGCGCTGCGCCCACGCCGACAGCCCCTTCTCGCTCGCGAACCGAGCGATCTCCACCTGCCGATCGACATCCGGACCCGCCAGCTCCGAGGCGCGCGTCAGCATCGGAAGCAGATCGGTGCGGAAGTACGCGGCGTCGTGCAACAGCGCCATCAAGTGCTCGACACTGGTGCCGGCGAGCACGCGGTCTCGCCACATCGACCAGATCATCTGCCAACCTGCAAGACCGCGACGCGAGCCCTGCGCAGCATAGGCAAGCTGATGGATCCGCGGCGGCAGCGCTCGCAAGTCCAGATCCTCGACCGCCTTCGCGAATTGATCGACCGCGCCGTCCACATCACCGTGATTCGCCATCACCTGTGCGGCCTGTGCTCGCGCCACGTTCTTGTACATGCCGACGGCCACCGAATCCCATGCACGCCTGATGTCTGCTGATTTGATCTCGTGGTGAGTCGAGACCGCCGCCGCGGCCACGAGGCGGAATGCGATCGCGCGATTCCCCATCGAGGTCAGCCGATCGACGGCCAGCGTCGGCTTCGTGGAGGCCAGCGCGATGATCTCGCGCAGCTGCCACAGCGCGCCGACGAGTCCGGTGGTCAGGCCCGGTGCAAGGCGCTCCGGCTTCGGCGACTTGCCCCAGGCCCGACCGGCGATGAAGTACCGGGCGATCGCTGCATCGGCACCGGTGAACGGCGCGAGCGCCGGAGCGAGCTGCGCATCGGTGCTGGCGGTCGCGATCCCGCCGCTGGCGAGCGTCAGATCGCCGAGCTGGACGCCACCGTGAGTCCGCAGCGCCTCGTACGCTGCAAACAAGAGCGGGCGCTGGTTCGTCGCCGCGAGGCTCACCATGCGCTGGCGTTGCAGGTGTCGCCACGTCGGCGAGCCGACCGTCTCCTTCGCGATCTTGGCATCCCAGTACGTCGGCAACCGACCCGGCAACTCGACCGTGACGTTCGCCGCACCCTGCGGGCCGTGCGCCCAGACAGGCGCGTCACCGATCGACTGACCGGTGTAGCCGACCGCGATCGGCTCGCCGAACAGGGTCGCGGCCGTCGGTCCCTGATCCGTCCAGGTCACCGACAGCAGCGAGGTGTCCTTCGCGTCGCGGATCGAGATCAGGCGATGGCGGGCATCGAGCTCGAGTTTGAACACGACCTCGGCCACGCCACCGACCGTGCGCGACAGCGTGACCTGCCGCGGTCCCGTGGCGCGGACGTCGAACCACTTCGCGTAGTGCGCGGGCTCGGCGATCCACAGTGGGAAGTACGCGAGCGCGAGCGCGATGTCGTCCTCGGCGAACGCGCGCGTGACGTCGAGACCGAGCTCCGCATAGCGCCGCGTCCACGTCGTGCCATCGAACGAGGTGGTCTCGACGAGATCCATGTCGCTCGTGCGGCGCCAGCCGAGCCGGCGCTGGGCATCGACGGCGATCTCGAGCTGCCCCCAGCGATACACCCCCCCGGGCAGCGCCTTGCGCGCGGCCGAGAGCATCGCCGTCGCGGCGTCATCGATCGTGTGCTTGCCGGGGCCGGCGACGGCCGTGAGCTGCGCGCGCCAGGCGTCGGCACCGTCGGCGACGAGCGCCGGAACAAACGCCGTCAGGTCGTCGAACGTCATGTCGTTCGGGTAGCTCAGGCGTTGCGGCACGAGCGGCCCCGCACCGCCGGACCAGCTCAACTGACCATCACCCACGAAGAGGCCGCCCTTGTAGCCAAGCGTGGCCGAGAACTCGTCGGTCGACACCGACTGCCGGCGCGCACGCTTCGCACCCTCATGGCGGCTCTCGCGCTGCATCGGTTCGAGGTCGCTGTTGCTGGCCGCCTTCGTCTCGACGCTGCGCTCGGTCACGCCCGTCGCGTCTCCGCCCTCCTCGTCGCGCGGCAGGGTCGCGGTCACCGTCATCGGCGCCTGTGCCTGTGCCTGCGTGACGTCGCCCTCCGAGCTTCCACCGCCACCGCGCCCCACACCTCCGCGGCCAAACCCGAAGCCCTGCCCGGTCCCCGAGCCATGTCCGATCGTGCCGATCGTGCCCCACCCCGTCGATGTACCGGTGGTCGCGAACGCGCCGTCGAAGTACCCGGGCTCGTAGCCGTGGTTGTAGAAGATCTGGAGCGGCGCACGCACGAGCTCCGCGTCCTCGGCGACATCGACCGGGACGATGATCGGCGCCGTCGTGACGACCGGGATCGTGGCGGGCACGGCATACGGTGCCCAGGTGTCGCCGGAGCCCTTGCGCACGCCGTACTGCGCGTACATCGCGTCGTTCTCGAGCACGATCAGCGAGGTGTGGCGCGAGAGCAGGAAGTACTGCTTGCCGAGCGCGACGACCTCCTGACGGATCGCCTCGTCGCGCTTCTCCCGTAGCTCGGCATCGGTGGGGCACGGAGCGACGCTCGCGGTGCACCGCACGCTCGCGACCGCCTCGTGCTTCTCGAGCATGCGCGCGGCGACGTGACGCTGGGCCCACATCCGCGGCAGGTAACCACCGTCGGACGGGGTGACGTCGAGCGCGATCCGGCGCTGCCACGGCGCACCATTCTGTGTGCCGGTCAGCTCGAGCGCCACCGGCACGCCAGCGCCTGCCAGCTTGGCGACAACCTCGAGCTCCTCGCCATCCGAGACCTGCGGCGACCGGAGGTACAGCGTCGACGGGACGAGCTGTCCGTTCGCATCGACGAGACGACCCTCGAGCCCGGTCACCTGCGCGGTGTGCAGGGCCGCGACGAGATCGAACGCACGCCACCCAACATCATCCGCGAGATCGATCGTCGTCGCGTACCCGCCGGTCGCGGACGCGAGCGTCTCGAGGGTCTGGGTGTCGGGGCCATCACCGACGCCGACGCCGATGAACCGCGCCTTGCCCGCGAGCTGCGTGCGCAGCGCATCGAGGTTGCGAGCGCCGCTCGTGATCACGCCATCACCGAGGTAGACGACCATCGCGTCCTCGGGTGCGACGCCGGCAAGCAGCTTGATCGCCGCGTCGAGCGCCACCGCGAAGTCGGTCGCACCGACATCGCCTTCGTCGCGCAGCGATGCACGCAGCGCCTTGCGATCGATGTCGAGCACGCGCGTTGGTGCCAGCTTCTGACGTACGGAGACGTCGAACGCAATCACCGCGAGCCTGTCGTCCTCGTCGAGCTCGCGCACGAAGGCATCCACGAGGTCGGCCTGGGCACGGCGCTCCATCGCACCCCGCGAGGCGCTGACATCGTCGAGGATCACCCACGTCCGCGGGCGGTACTCACGCACCTTGCGCTCGAGGTTCGCCGGGGCACGCACCATCAGGTACGACGCGCCAGCTTCCGCCGACCGAGCGACGGTCGTCGGCTGGCGCGCGTCGCGCACGCGGAGCACGAGCGAGTCACCGATCTTCTCGGAGGTCTTGCGATAGGTGACGATCGCGTCCTCTCCTTTACGAGTGACCGTGATCGGATGACTGGTCGAGGTGACCTCGCAGTTCGCGCAGCCGCGCACCGTCACATCGAACGCAACCTCGCCGACCGGCCGATCGATCTCGGGCAATGGAACGCTGAGGCTCCAGTCGCTGTACAGCTTCGGCAGGCTCTGCGTGTACGCGAGCAACAGGCGCTTGTCCTGGTGCGCGGGGAGCGGATACACGCGCAGCGACAGCCGACCGGTGCCTGCCCACTCGAGCAACGCCGGGTCGACGCGCCGGTAAACCAGCTCCTCGTAGATCCGCCGAGCACGCATGCGCTCGACCACGGCGGACTCGGTCAGCTTGCCGTCGACGTACATCGCGAGCCGCTGCAGCGCGGCGTCGGGTGGGATCGCAAACCGATACACGCCCTCGAGCACCTGGTTCTGCTCGTTGTGGAACGTCTGATCGAGCACGACGCGCGCGACCTGGTTCTCGACGACGATATCGATCCCGAGCTTCTTGATCGGCAGCGGAAACTCCGCACCGAGCTGACCATTGCGCATCCCGGGGTCACGCGCGAACAGCGTGCCGTGACGGACGGGCGCGACATCCTTCTCGTCGCGCTTGCGTGCCTGCGCTGCCCACGAGACGAGGTGAGACAGCCGAGGTGCGGGCCCCCGGCTCGGCGGGCGCCCGGGCTCTGCCACACCCTGTTCACCTGCGTGGAGCAGCACGCTTCCGTCGGAGCTGGCGAGCTTGACCGAGCCACGCACGACCGCCGCGGTCGTCCGTTCGGCGCTGGCGTCGACGAGGAACCGCGTCCCGAGGACCTCGATCCTGCCGCGTGCGGTGTCGACGACGAACGTGCCCTTGCCGGGCACGACATCCAGGAGCGCTGCACCTTCGACGCGAACATGCCGCGCACCGACGACGGTGACCTTGGCACCGGGCTCGGTGACCCACGTCGAGCCATCGGCGAGCTGATGGACGTCGCCCGCGGGGACCTCCGCGGTCGTGCCGGGACCGCGCGTGAGGATCAGCGCTGCCGCCACCGTCGCCGCGAGCCCGAGGCCGATCGCGAACAGCGGCGTGCGCATCGAGCGCGCCGGCGCTTCCTTGCCGTGTCGAGCGATCAGGTGGGCGCGGATGCGCGAGCGCGCGGCATCCGGCAGCTTCGGCGCTTCACCGCCGGTCTCGAGCAGCGTCTCGACGTTGCGTTCGAGAACGCCGTCGTCCTTGGTCGTGCGGGTCATAGCGACACCTCCGAGAGAGTGGTCGACAGCGTCGCGAACGTGTCGCGGAACGCGCGTCGGGCGCGGGCGAGGAGAGACTTGGTGGCATCGACGGAGATCCCGAGCTCGCCCGCGAGCGTCTCGAGGCTCTCGCCATCGACGTACTTGCGCGTCAGCGCGGTCTTGTATTGCTCGGGCAGGTTGGCGACCGCCATCTGCACGAGGTCGCGGGTCTCCACGCGCTCGAGGACGTCGCCGGGGAGCGGATGCTCCGACATCGAGGCGAACGTCTGAGCGAGCGTGGCGTCGATCCGCTCCCACGTCGATTGCAGCTCGTCGCTGCGCTTGTGCGCCCGCAGGTGATCGCGGATCACGTTGCGCGACAACACGGTCAGCCAGCTGCCGACCGAGCCACGCTCCGGCTTGTAATCCGCCTCCCGCGACATCGCGATCGCGAACGTCTCCTGCACGATGTCCTCCGCGAGGGATTGATCGCGACCGACGCGATAGAACACGAACGCGAACAGCCCATCGACGTGAGCGTCGTAGAACCGGCCGATCGCGGCGCGGTCACCGGCGCGCGCCGCACGCAGGTCGCCGGGAGGTCCGGAGCGGAACAGCCTGGCAAACAGGGCTACGATCATCGGTGCCTCGCGGGTCTCATGCCTGACGTGTCATCGGCCGGTGCCGAGGTGTCGGAACTTCACGGATGGTCACCGGTCCCGGCCGATAAATCGCGGGCGAGGCAACGGTTTCGAGGGGATACTGGTCGCACCCTCGTGCGGAAGCTGCCGGCAGCGATCGCGATCTCGACCGCGGTCCATGCCGTGGCGGTCGCGTGCGTGCTTGCCTACACGCCCGCAGCGCCGCCCGAGCCGACCGGCGCCGGCGCCACGATCGAGCTGGTCGACGTGCAGCGCACCGAGCCTCCCGCGCCCATCGAACCCGTGGACGACGACATCGTGCCGGTCGACGTCACGCTGCTCGACGCCGAGACGCTGGCCGCGATCCCCGAGCAGCCCGCGATCGCGATGCGCGAGGAGACGCCGCGATCGGCATCCCGCGAGGAACGCACGACCGACCGCCGCCCGGATCCCGCCGATCGCGTCGCGATCTCGAGTGGCACCGGTACCGCGATCCGCGAGCCGGGCACCGGCACCGGATCGGCAACCGAGCCCGGCACGGGCAACGGCTCCGGTGCTTCGCCGATGTTCGATATGCGCAAGGGCAAGCCGGTACGCCTGACCGTCGGCGTACCGACGGGACGCTGGGACGGCCGCGAGAATGCTCCCGAGACCTACGGGCCCGACATCGACTCGGGTCAGCTCGACAACGACGGCGGCGGAACCTATCGCGCCGATCAGGGTCCGTTCACCGCGAAGGTCGAGCGCGACGGCAGCGTGAACCTGAAGGACAAGCGCAACCTGAACTTCCGCTTCGGCCTGCCCAGCCCCAAGAAGATGAAGCGTGCGGTCGCGAGCTGGTACACGGATCCAAACAAGCCCGTGGGATCCATCGGGCCCAACGAGACCGACAAGCCGCGCGTCAACCTCGGTGAGTCGTCGGGCGAGGATAGGAAGCCCGACCACGGCGGCACCGTCCCGATCGTCGGCGGTGGCTTCGATGTGACCGACGCGCTGATGCGGCGCAAGGGTATCGACCCGTACGCCAGCAAGAAGCTCAAGTTCCTCGACTCGACCCGCGACGAGCGCGTGCAGATCGGCCAGCGCTATCGCCAGCAGCAGCTCGCGCAGGCGACGCAGATCATGAAGACCAACCTCGATCGAATGTGGTCGACCATCACCGAGCCCGTCGCGCGTCGCCAGGCGCTGTTCGAGCTGTGGGACGAGTGCGCCGAGACCGGCACCGAGGACCTCGTGATCGCGGGCCGTGCCGCGCGCAAGCTCGTGGTCGGGTTCATCCGCACGCGCGTACCGGCGGGATCCGCCGGCGCGTACTCGGCGGACGAGCTCGCCGCGTTCAACCGCAAGAAGCAGTCGAAGGCCACGTTCGCACCGTACGAGTAGCCATCCCAGGCGCCCGCGATCCGGCGGCGGGTGCTATCAAGCGGACATGGCCCCGAGCGCGTTCGACGGCCCCCTTCTCGGGGGGCGGTACCGGCTCGGACCCAGGCTCGGGAAGGGCTCGCAGGGCGAGATCTTCCTCGCACGCGACGAGAAGGCGAAGGGAGCGGACGAGCGCGAGGTCATCGTCAAGCGACTGCGCCTGAGCGGTGCGTGGAAGTCGTTCGAGCTGTTCGAGCGCGAGGCCAAGGTGCTCTCGCAGCTCCGCCATGCCGGCGTGCCGCGCCACCTGGCGACCATCGAGGAACCGCCCGGCACGTTCAACCTGGTGATGCAGCGCCTGCCCGGCGAGAACCTGCGCGAGCTGTCGGCACGTCGCCGGCTCTCGCACCTCGAGCTGCGCGATGTGCTGATCCGGGGGCTCGAGATCCTCGACTACCTGCACACGCGATCGCCCGCGGTCATCCACCGCGACATCAAGCCGTCGAACCTCGTACGCGCGCCGGATGGCCGGGTCGGGCTCGTCGACTTCGGCGGCGTGCTCGAGGCAGCCCGCGAGGGCGGCGGCTCCACCATCGTCGGCACCTACGGTTACATGGCGCCCGAGCAGCTGCACGGTCAGGTCATGCCTGCGACTGACATCTACTCGCTGGGCGCCACGATCGTCGCTCTCGCTGGTGGCATCGAGCCCGAGGATGTTCCGCGCAAGGGCCTGCGGATGGATCTCGATCGTCACCTTCCTGGCGTCGACCCCGGGCTGCGCGCGGCGCTCAGCGCGATGACCGATCCGGATCCCGACAAGCGCCCCCAGCGCGCACGCGAGGTCGTCGCGTTGCTCGCGAAGTCGCGACCTCCGGCGCCGACCACCCCGAAGACCTCCCTCGCGCGCACGCGCTCGACCGCGCTCGCAACGCGGCGGATGTTCGGCGACGTGCAGGAGCCCCTCGGGACGCTGCTGCGCCTTGCCGTGCTCGGGTTCGGTGCCGGCGGCTGGGTCGGGATGGCAGGCGTGCGCCTCAGCCTGCTGATCACGATCGGCATCTTCTCGGTGCTCGCGTTCCCCGCACGCAAGAAGCTCGGCGGGGTCCGCCAGGAGCTCGACTCGATGCTCGCCGAAGGTCAGGGCGGCTTCACCGATCTCATGCGCGGCGCGATGGCGCGCCGACACTGATCGCGTACCGTTCGCGGATGAACCGCATCGTCGCGTCCGCCGTGCTCAGCCTGCTCGTCGCGTGCAGCGGGAGCTCCACGCCCGCCGCAACGCCGGCGCCATCGCCGGAGCTGACCCCGGCCCCCGAGCCGACGCCCGCTCCGGCTGCGATCGATCCGGCCAAGCTCGGCTCGCCCTGCGATCAGGGTGCGTGCCCCGCGCCCGCGACCTGCGTCAGCTACTACGGCATCGCCGGTCCACGCGGCCCCCAGTTCTCGAGCTGCGAGATCACGTGCGCGGACGACAAGGGTGGATGTCCCGGCGGGACGACGTGCGTGACGATCGCGGATGGTCCCGGCGCTGTGTGCCGCCCGGGCGAGTAAACTCCTCGCGTGCCCGCGACGCTGATCACGATCCCGTTCTCTCACTACTGCGAGAAGGCGCGCTGGGCGCTCGAGCGCTGTGGCGTTGCCTATGAGGAAGACGGTCACCTCCCTATCTTTCACTACCTCGCGAATCGCCGCGCCGGCGCGAAGCGTACGGTGCCGGTCGTCGTCGACGGTGACACGCTGATCACCGACTCCACGGAGATCGTCGCGTGGGCCGATGCGCAGAAGCCCGGGACCCTGCTGCCCCAGGTTGCCAGCGCACGGGCGGAGGCGATGGCGCACGAGGACGACTTCGATCGCAACCTCGGTCCTGCGACGCGACGATGGGGCTACTACTACATGCTGCCGCGCAAGGATCTCGACGCGATGTTGACGCGTGGCGTGCCGCGCTGGCAGTCGATCGCTCTCAAGATGTCGCGGCCGATCGCGCTGACGATGATCAAGCGCAGCCTCAAGATCGATGCGGCCGGCGCGGAGCGCTCGCGGACGAAGATCGACGAGACCTTCGAGCGCGTCTCGGCACTCCTCGCCGGGGGCAAGCGTTACCTCGTGGGCGACCGGTTCTCGGTCGCGGACCTCACGTTCGCGGCACTCGCAGCGCCGGTGGTGGGCCCACGCGAGCATCCGTTCGCGCTACCGCCGCCCGAGGAGTTTCCGCCGCCTGCTCGCGCGCAGATCGAGGTATGGCGCGCGAGCCCCGCCGGGCAGTTCGCCCTGCGGATCTATGCGAACCATCGCAGTGCCTAGAAGCTGCTGCCCACGTTGAACAGGAATTGCGGCTTGCCACCGTCCAGCGGCACCGCCCAGTCGAAGCGCAACGGACCGATCGGCGAGCGCCAGATCAAGCCGAAGCCCGCGGACACCCCGGTCCCTCCCCAACCGCTCGCGTCGAACACGCCTCCCGCATCGACGAAGCCGACCGCCGAGATCCCGTAGCGCGGGACCAACGGGACCTCGAGCTCGGCGCGGGACGAGTACATGAGGTTTCCGCCGAGCGACGTGCCGCTGCGCGGATCACGAGGACCGATCGATCCGGGCGCATAACCGCGGATGTCGCTGGAGCCATCGAACTGCAGGCGCTCGGAGAGCAGCACGCCCCATGGATCGGAGCTCGTCACCGCGCTCACCCGGCTGCCGAGATGCAGCGTGAACGGACCGAGCGGAGCATGCATGCTCGCCCAGCCATCGACACGTGTCTTCTGGAACGCGGATCCAAGCTGCTCGTCCGCGACCTCGACGGAGAGTCCCAGCGAGGTGCCGCGTCTCGGAAGGACCGGTGCATCGAGCGTGCTGTACGCAACGCCTGCTCGCAGCGACGCGATCATGCCTCCCATCTCCGACGGAAGCGTGGTGCCGTCCACGCCACCCACGCCGTGAAGACTCCACGGAGCCACGAGCGTCTGGATGGTCGAGACCTGCTCGGCTCGAAATCCGACGAACACCTCGGTGTGCGCACCGACCGGAGCGGTCAACGTCAGCGCGGCACCCGCGGCCTGTCGGATGAACCCGACATAGCCCCGCTCCTTCGCGTAGAGCTCGCCGCGAAGCCGCAGATCGGTCCCCAGCAGGTGCGGTACCTCGTAGCTCGCCCGTACCAGCGACTGCCGGTCGGAGAGCCTGGCGTCCAGCGCGAGCCGGTGGCCGGTACCGAACAGGTCGTTCTGGGCAACGCTGGCCGTCGCGATGAACGACTCGTCCGTCGAGTACCCGGCCCCGACGCTGAAGCTACCGCTCGGAGGTTTCCGGGGCCGTGGAAGATCCGCGAGTGGCACCACTGGTGGTGCGGGCGGAGTCGCCAGCGGATCCTGCGCCCCCGGTGCCGTGCTCACCGAGTGATCCTCGCGTTCGTCGCGAGTGTCCTCGTCTGGATCACGCACCTCACCCGTGAGTTGCACGACGATCGCCTCCGGTTCCGCGAATGCGGGCACCGACGGGATCGCGAGCAACACCACGAGCGAGGCAGACATCCGCGTCTGCTTCGCCATCATGTGTTTCCCTACGACCGGGCCGAACCGCTCGAGGTTGCCTCGATGGCAACGGCAACGTGATCGAACGGTCGTGATCGTGGCCTTGCAGGTGAACCCGAACGCGCCCGTGCGCGTGATCGCCACCATCGATCTGATCCGCGCTCGATCAGGCGCGATCGCTACCGCAGACCTCGATCGTGCAGAGCGATCACGCAGATCGGCCTCGCAGGTCCGTAGGGGTCGCGCTTGCTCGGTCCCGCAGGATCACGGGGTCGGCCCCGTTCAGGTGCACGGCCACGATCACGGGTGCGATCACGGGTGCGATCACGTGGACGATGAGGATGACGATCGCGATCTCACGGCGATTGCGAGCACCACGAGACCGATCGGCTGCGCGATCAGCAGGCCGAGTGCGACGTACGTATCCGCATGATCCGCGACGATGCCGATCACCCACGGCAACGCGAGCGCGAGCGGCGTGAACAGATGTCCGGCGGCGAGCACCGAGCCCGAGTGCTCGGGCCGGCGTGCGAACGGCCATCGCGAGCAGCAGGTCGGAGTCGGACGAACGACCGGACGACAGATCAGATGCGTTCGGTGAACAGGCGCGGCATCGCGATCCGTCTACCCGGCCGCGCGCGCCGGTTGTTCCCGGATCGCTTGGCGCAGGGTGATCACGGCCACCTCGGCGTGGGTCCCTTCGCCGAACCTGCGGGTCACACCCGAGAAGCCGACACCGGGGGTCACGTAGAGCGTGGTCTTCGTATCGCCCTCGCCGACCTCGAACAGCCCCCGGCGGAAGTTGAGGCCCGCGCGCTTCATGATCCGATCGGTGATTCCCTTCACGTACATCTGACCACCATGGGTGTGGCCCGACATCACGAGATCGGCACCGCGGCGCGAGATCTCCGGAGCGTGATCGGGTGAGTGGCACAGCACGATCCGCGACATCCCGCTCGGGGTCCCGGCGAACGACGCATCGAGATCGTGGTGACGCGTGATCGGATCGTCGACGCCGATCATCGCGAGCGGCGCGCCGCGGACCGTGGCGACCGTCGTCTGGTTGCGGAGCACCTCGTAGCCGTTGCGCTCGAGCGCGCCCTTCACACCCGCACCCCACACGAAGTAGTCATGGTTGCCGAGCACGGCGAGCACGCGCGGCGCACGGAGTCCGCCGAGCTGGTCCGCCGCGAGCGCGACCTCCTGACGGCGCCAGCACACGTAGTCACCCGTCAGCACGATCAGATCTGGATTCGCCGCGTTTGCCGCGTCGATCGCCGCACGGATGTGCGAGGCGGGGGTCAGGTTGCCGACGTGGATATCGGAGAGCTGCGCGATCTTCACGCCGTCGTGGCGCGGATCGAGGCCGGCGATCCGCACCTCGAGGTGCGAGACGCGCGGCGGGAGGGGACCAGCCATTCGCGGCACTGTGAGGTGCGGAACGCACCTTGGCAATGACACATCTGTGGCACAGGCGCGTACTTGGCTTTGCATCCCTGCGGTTCTCCTGCCAGCATCAGGGACATGGCAGTGGCGGCTCGGAACACCGGCCCTTCGGATGCGCGTGTCCCCTGCCCGCTGTGCGGGGGGCTGATTCACCCGATCGCGGGCCGCTGCAAGCACTGCAAGGCCGATGTCCACGCCCAGCGCGCCACCCGGCCCGCGGCGAGCATGGCGCTGCCGCCCCTCTCACGGGTCATCCCGACGCTCGCTCGCCCGGCCGATCCGGCAACGTTCGGCACCCCCGATCCGGCAACGCTCGGCGCGCCGAACGGGTACGCCCCGCACCTCGCCGAGACGCTCGTCGGGCCGAACCCGGGCATCGCGGTTTTCCTTCCGGTGCGGGACGAGTCCCGCCCGATCCTGCCACCGCGTCCGACCGGTCGGATGCAGACCGAGCCGATGCGCGGATCGGTCTGGCGCAACTGGCCCGTGATCGTGATCGTGCTCGCGGTGATCGCGATCGCCGCGGCCGTCGTGCTGATGCTGTGGCCACCCTCGAGCGACGCCAACGCGGACTCTCGCCGGCTCGCACCTCCGCCGGCACCCGAGCGCATGGACACCAACCCGATGGCACCGCGGGATCCGGGCTCGAGCCTGCCTCCGCAGGGCGGCGCCGATCCATGGAGCAATCGCGGTGGCGTGGTTCCCCGCGCCACGCCTCCTGCCCCCGCTGTCCCCGATGATCCGGACGACCTCCAGATCGATCCGGATGACCTGTTCAAGGATCCGTTCGCGAATCCGCGTGGTGGCAGCGGTGGGCTCGGACTCGGTAACCCGTTCGGCAGCCTCGGCGGCAGCAGCGCGATGCTGATGGTGATGCTCAAGCACGCATGCGAGCGCACCACGTCGTGCCCGAGCTCGCCGGCCGGCGCGATGTGCTCGATGATCGAGCAGCAGCTCGGTACGTTCCCGGCGCCTGCCCTGCCTGCAGGCTGTGTCGCCGCGCAGCGCTGCCTCGCGCAGATCGATCAGCTCGACGTCTGCGGCTCGGGCGGCTCGGGCCCGGCCGGCGCCGGGGGCCTCGACCAGGTCCAGAAGCTGCTGCTGACCGCGCAAGATTGCATCGAAGCCTCGCACTGCTGAGTGCTCGTTCCCGCGGTAGCATCCGCGGGTGCAGATTCCGTTCGAGGTGTTCCGCGAGCCGGCCGTGATGCGTGCCCGCGTCGAGGATCTCCGGCGAGATGGTCGCCGGATCGCGGTGGTGCCCACGATGGGTGCACTCCACGAGGGTCACCTCGCGCTCGTGCGTCACGCGCGGGCGCAGGCCGACGTCGTGATCCTGACCATCTTCGTCAACCCGACCCAGTTCGGACCCACCGAGGACCTGTCGCGGTATCCGCGCGACGAAGCCGGTGACCTCGCGAAGGCACGCCCGGCGGGGATCGATCTCGCGTTCTGTCCGCCAGCCGCGGCGATGTATCCGCCCGGTGCGCAGACGTTCGTCGAGGTCCGCGAGCTCCAGCAACCGCTGTGCGGGGCGAGCCGTCCGGGTCACTTCGCCGGCGTCGCGACGATCGTCGCGAAGCTGTTCCACATCACGCTGCCGCACCTCGCGGTGTTCGGCGAGAAGGACTATCAGCAGCTCGCGATCATCCGGCGGATGGTGCGGGACCTCGACTTCGCGATCGAGATCGCGAGCGTGCCGATCATCCGTGAGTCCGATGGGCTCGCGCTGTCCTCGCGCAACGCGTACCTCAGCGCCGAGCAGCGCCACGCCGCGCTCGCGCTGTCGAAGGGCCTCGCGGCCGCCGAGGCGCTGGTCAAGGCCGGCGAACGATCCGCCGCCACCATCGTCGCAGCGGCACGCGCACCGATCGAGGCGGAGTCGCTCGCGCGGATCGATTACCTCGAGCTCCGCGACGCGACCGAGCTGACGCCGATCACCGATCGGCTCGAGCGGCCCGGCGTGCTCGCGATGGCGGTGTTCATGGGCACCACGCGCCTGATCGACAATCGCGTCCTCCGGCCCTGACGGCTGCTGAAATACGAATGCGGTAGTGCAACCGGTTCCACACCGGCCTGTCGGAGATCCGATGACGAAGCGCAGGCTGGCTGTGGCGATCGGGCTCGCGGTCCTCGTGACCGCGTTCGTGCTGTGGCGAGGTCGAGACCCCGGTTCGTCCTCGGAGACCGGGCCACAGGTCGCCGCGAAGGTGGCCACCGGCAGCACCACCAGCTCCGTCGCGAAGCGAGCTGATCCACGCACTCAGCCGCGCGGCTCGATCGCAGGCGTCGTGCGCACCGAGGACAAGGCGCCGATCGGGGGCGCGATCGTGTGCGCTGACATCTCCGCGTACGACCTCCCCGGCGAGCTGACCCGCGATCCGGTCTGCGCGACAACGGATGCGACCGGCGCCTATCTGCTGCGCAACCTGCTCGCGGCGGCGTACAGCGTCGATGCAGGCGCGAAGACATTCCGGCCCGAGACGTTTCATCCCGGCGGCGATCGCCGCAAGACCCGCTTCGACCTCGCCGCAGGCGAAGCGAGGACCGACGTCGACTTCGCGCTCCGCCGCGGTGCCGTCGAGGTCACCGGCACGGTCTCGGACATCAGCGGCGGCCCGGTCGCCCACGCGCACGTCCGCGCGAGTGGAGGGTTCTGGGGTGAAGGCGCGACCAGCCCCGTTGTCGAGTCCGACGAGCGTGGCGCGTTCTCCATCTGGATGCCGCCCGGGAACGTCCAGCTCGCCGCGACCGCGGATGGCTACGCACCGGCGACCGGGGCCGGACGCGCCCCCGGCGCAATCACGCTGCTGATGACGCCCGAATCGTCGCTGTCGGGCACGGTCGTCGATGCGAGATCGGGAAAGCCGATCGAGGGCGCGCGCGTCACCGTCGAGAGCGCAACCTGGGACTGGAACAGCACGCAGGGCGAGCGCACCGACGCGCAGGGCACGTTCCGCGTCCAGCGCCTGACGCCGGGTCGGTTCATCGCGATCGCGCAGACCGCGACCAGCTATGGACGCACCGAGGGCTCGACGCTCGTCGGGCTCGGCCAGCACGTCGACGGCGTGATCGTGAAGGTGTTCCCCGCGTCGCGGATCGTCGGCAAGGTGATGATTCCGGGCGACAAGGTCACCGTGTGCACCGAGGCCAAGGTGTCGTTCCGCGACGAGGAGAAGGATCGCGGCGCGAGCGCGCGCACGGAGCCCGATGGCACGATCGTCGCCGAGGGTGTCCTGCCTGGCACGTACAAGCCGGAGGTCCGGTGCGAGGGCTACCAGGCCAAGGACAGCTATCCGCCGATCGTGATCGCCGACAAGGACGCGACGGACCAAACGTGGGAGGTCGAGCCCGGTGCCACGATCCGCGGCCGGGTCCTGACCCGGAGCGGCACCCCGATCGAGGACGCATTCATCTCCGCAGGCACCACCGGAGGCGATGCGCGGGCAAAGGATGATTTCTCCGGCGATCGCTCGCAGCGCGATGGCGGCTACGAGCTCCGTGGGCTGCGAGTCGCGACGTATCGGCTCTCGGTCATGACCGACCAGGGCGTCGCTCCCGAGGACGAGTACAAGGTCGAGCTCGCGGCCGGCGCGACCGTCGAGAGGGATCTCATTCTCGAGGACGGAGGCACGATCAAGGGCACCGTCGTCGATGCGGAGGGCAAGCCGGTCGCCGATGTATCGATCGACGCCTCGCCGTACGCCAACCACAGCCGCATGTGGTTCGGCGTTGACAACAAGTCGGACCGCACCGGGTCGTTCACGATCGATGGGCTTCGCCCGGGCGACTACCAGGTCACCGCGGAGCAAGGCTTTGGCGATCGACTCAAGAAGCCCGGCACCACCGATGACGCGAAGCAGGGCGAGAAGACGACCGTGCGTGCGGGGCAGACCGCCACCGTCAAGCTCGTGGTCGAGGCACAGAACGGCACGATCAAGGGCATCGTCGTCGATCCGGACGGCAAGCCGGTCTCCGATGCGTTCATCTCGAGTGCGCGCGAATCCGATGCGGCAGGCGCGCTGTCCACGAGCGCGCAGCAGACGCGCTGGGGCTGGGGCGATTCCGACAAGCCGGTGCTGACCGGCACCGACGGTGCGTTCACCGTCACCAGCCTCGCGCCCGGCACCTACACGCTGCGCGCCTATCGCAAGGGCGGTGGCGAGGCGATCGCCGAGCACGTCGCGACCGGTGCCGCCGCACGCCTCGAGATCAAGCACACCGGATCGATCGGTGGCGTCACCACGCGCGAGGGCGGCGTCCCCGTCGAGATCACGGTCGACCTCCAGGATCTCAAGACCGGCTTGCTTCGCTCCGAGACGTTCTACCGGACCGAAGGTCGCTTCGCGATCCACGATCTTCCCGCCGGGCACTTCCACCTCACCGTCACTGCCGAGGGCGGCCACAAGAAGCTCGAGCTCGATCTCGCCGATTCCGAGGCCAGGACCGGGGTCACCGTCGTCCTCGAGTCACTGCTGACGTTGACCGGCCGCGTCGTCGATCTCGCCACCAAGCAGCCGGTCGCCGGCATGCGGATGAGCGCGCAGCTCGCCCAGGGTGGCTCCTTCGACGAGAACAACGAGGGACGCGAGAACATCTCGGATACGACCGGCCGGTTCACGATCAAGCGCGCGCCACGCGGCCAGCTCGCGATCATGGGCATCCACCGCGACGTCCCGGATTCCGAGTACGCGTGGATCCGCGTCCTCCGCACCGTCACGGGCAGCAGCACCGTCGATCTCGGCGACCTCACCGTGCTCAAGAAACGCCTGAAGAAGGGCGAGGTCGCCGGCGGGCTGGGCGTGCACTTCGTCGAGCTGCCGAACGACACGCCGCCCGACAAGTACCGGCTCGAGGTCAGCTTCATCGAGCCCGGCGGCGCCGCCGCCAAGACCGAGATCAAGGTCGGTGACGTGATCACGTCGATCGATGGCGTCGACGTCACCGGCGGGAGCTCGATGCACGCGTGGCCGCTGCTCCGCGCACCGGTCGGCACCAGGCTGACGCTCGGCCTCGCGCGCGGTGCATCAATCGTCCTGGTGCTCTCCGCGCCCAGCTGAAGTGATAACGTGGCGCGAGATGCGCTGGTTGATCTCGCTGTTCGTCGTCGGGTGTGGCTCGAGCTCCCCCTCCTCCCCGGCCGCGACTCCGCCGGCCGCGGCGCCCGCCAGCGCCGCCGCCCCCGCGGCGGACACCACGGGAGCTGCTGGCTCGGCCGCGGAGACGCCGCCGGTCGCCGAGGAGCCGTGCGAGGCCGACACCACCGAGGTGCCCGACGGCCAGCACGATCGCTACGCGTTCCAGGATCCGAAGACCGAGCTGTGGGGGTTCAAGACCAAGGCCGGCAAGGTCGTCATCAAGCCGAGGTACGCGTCGGTCTATCCGTTCCGCGCCGGCGGCATCGCCGCCGTGATCGATGGCAAGACGCCGTTCGCGTACATCGATCCGAGCGGCAAGGTGCTCGCGAAGGCGTACGCGTTCGACAACGGCCCCGACTACTTCCAGGAGGGGCTCGCGCGGATCGTCGGGGCCGACGGCAAGATCGGGTTCATCGATGACAAGGGCGTGATCGCGATCTCGCCGCGGTTCGACGCCGCCTTCCAGTTCTGCCGCGGCAAGGTCGAGGTCGAGCAGGCAGGCAAGAAGCTGGTCGTCGATCGCACGGGCGCACCCGTCGCGCCGTAGCAGCGCTACGCCGCGCGCGCGATCGTCGACAGCTTGGCCGCGAGGCCCTGGCGATAGAACCGGCGCAGCTCCGACAGCATCTCCGGGATCCGGCGCCGCGCGACGAACGTCTCCTCGAGCCAGCTCGCGTAGCGATGCGCGTTGTCGTTCGCGGCGCGATACCGGTGCTGCTCCTCGTCATCGAGGTCGGCGTGGTACTCGCAATCGCCGAACAGCCGGCGGCGCAGCGAGACCGAGACCTCCATCTCTGGCTCGGTCGTCAGCAGGCAGGTCACGTACTTGTCGACCTCGGCCTGGAGCTCGAGCTCGAGCTGACTGACCGGTCGCTCCGCGCGCGCGCAGCACACGGCATAGATGAAATGGCTGACGCCCTCGATCGCGAGCAGGAAGTCGCCGAGGTTGTGATCGCCGAGCCGGCGACTCGGATCGTTCGTCATCAGGTTCTGCAACACGCTCGGCTCGATGAACAGCGCGAGGTTCATCTCGCCGTTGGCCTCGAGTACGAGCAGCTGCTCGCGCGGCCGCCGGTCACCGACGAGCTCGTCGCGAAACTCGGCGCCGACCATGTAGTCGCCAACCTCGACCCCGGTCTCGATCCGATACATGGTCTCGATCCCACGCTGGACGCGCGAGAGCGTCGTCACTACTGGATCACCTTGGTACCCGGATCGACGAGGACGCCCGCGGCCTTGAGCTTCTGCTCGACCCAGTCCTCGCGCGTGCGCAGCCAGACCTCGTAGAGCTTGCCGATGTCGGTCGTCGCGTTGAGCTCCGCGAGCGTCGTCCGCTTGCGGACCTCGGTGAGCACGTCGACAAACCGCGGGAACTTCTCCGCGAGCTCCTCGTAGACATCGCCGAGCGGGCCGGGGCGCGTCCCGCCGCCGAGCGAGCGCGCGAGCTGCGCATACGCGGACTGGCCGAGCCCGACGTAGTACTCGACGTCGACCAGCGACCGGTTCAGCGACTCGGCGAAGAAGCCTGCGACATAGAGCGAGGTGTCGCCGACCTGTTTCAGATTTTTCACCCGCTGCCCTGAATCGGCCACGGGGGTCGCCAGCTTCATCCCCAGCGGCTCATCGGTCAGCCGGGTCTTGGTGAAGTCGCCGAGGAGCCCGACCAGGTACCAACCGGCAGGTTCGGAGGCATCGAGATCGACCGCTTCGAGCGCATCGGTCACGACCTCGTGAAAGTACTCATCCACGGAGGCAGCCAACGTTACGTCCATGATTCGATCTTCTGCCAGTTGGGGGCCAACGCAAGAACGCAGTGAAACCGTGTCTTTACAAGGGCTCCGGAATCGGGCTCAGAAAGACCCGTGGCAGAGGCGCGCACGAGGTGAGCGACCGGGCGAACTGGCGAACGAATTCGGACAGGTAGCCCCTTGCGCGGAACGCCCTGCCGCCTTACGAAGGCGCCCGTTAGCAGTCGCCGAGCGTGAGTGCTAACAAAGTTCGCAATCTGCTGGAAACATCACTGAGGAGATCAGCGCCATGAACGTCAAGCCGCTTCAGGATCGCATCCTGGTTACTCGTGTCCCGGAGGTCGAGAAGACCCGCGGCGGCATCATCATCCCCGACTCTGCCAAGGAGCGTCCGCTCGAGGGCAAGGTCGTCGCTGTCGGTAACGGCAAGCGCACCGAGGACGGCGTCCTGGTCGCGCTCGACGTCAAGGCGGGCGACCGGATCCTGTTCGGCAAGTACGCCGGCACCGAGATCAAGGTCGACGGCGTTGAGCACATCATTCTGCGCGAGGACGAGGTCCTTGGCGTGATCGAGTCGTAAGGAGAATCCCATGGCTGCCAAAGACATTATTTTCGACGAGAAGGCTCGTAACCGCGTCCTCGCTGGCGTCGACACGCTCGCCAACGCAGTGAAGGTCACCCTCGGCCCGCGCGGCCGTAACGTGGTGATCGAGAAGTCCTGGGGCGCTCCCACGGTCACCAAGGACGGCGTCACCGTCGCCAAGGAGATCGAGCTCGAGAACAAGTTCGAGAACATGGGCGCGCAGATGGTCAAGGAAGTCGCTTCCAAGACCTCTGACAACGCCGGCGACGGCACGACCACCGCGACGGTGCTCGCGCAGTCGATCTATCGCGAGGGCAGCAAGCTCGTCGCGGCCGGTCACAACCCGATGGAGCTCAAGCGCGGTATCGACACCGCGGTCTCCGCGGTCATCGAGTCGCTGAAGAAGCTCTCGACCCCGACCAAGGGCAAGGAAGACATCGCGCAGGTCGGCACGATCAGCGCGAACGGCGACAAGGAGATCGGCGAGATGATCGCCGAGGCGATGAAGAAGGTCGGCAAGGAAGGCGTGATCACGGTCGAAGAGGCCAAGACCATGACGTCCGAGCTCGACGTCGTCGAGGGTATGCAGTTCGATCGCGGCTACCTCTCCCCGTACTTCGTGACCGACACGGAGCGCATGGAGGTCGTCCTCAACGACGCGTACATCCTGACGCACGAGAAGAAGATCTCGAACATGAAGGAGCTCCTCCCGGTGCTCGAGCAGGTTGCCAAGTCCGGCAAGCCGCTCGTGATCATCGCCGAGGACGTCGATGGTGAGGCTCTCGCGACCCTCGTCGTCAACAAGCTCCGTGGCACGCTGCAGATCTGCGCCGTCAAGGCGCCGGGCTTCGGCGACCGCCGCAAGGAGATGCTCAAGGACATCGCGACGCTCACGGGCGGCAACGCGGTGACCGAGGATCTCGGCCTCAAGCTCGAGAACCTCACGCTGGCCGACCTCGGCTCGGCGAAGCGCATCTCGGTCGACAAGGACAACACGACGATCGTCGATGGCGCCGGCAAGAAGGCGGACCTCGAGGCTCGCGTGAAGCAGATCCGCAACGCGATCGAGGAGAGCTCGTCGGACTACGACAAGGAGAAGCTCCAGGAGCGCCTTGCGAAGCTCGTCGGTGGCGTCGCCGTGATCAAGGTCGGCGCTGCGACCGAGGTCGAGATGAAGGAGAAGAAGGCTCGCGTCGAGGACGCCCTTCACGCGACCCGCGCGGCTGTCGAAGAGGGCGTTGTCCCCGGCGGCGGCGTGGCGCTCATCCGCGCGCAGAGCGTGCTCGACGCGCTGAAGCTCTCCGAGGAGCAGCAGTTCGGCGTCACGATCGTGCGTCGCGCGATCGAGGAGCCGCTCCGTCAGATCTCGAGCAACGCGGGCGTCGATGGCTCGATCGTTGTCAGCAAGGTCAAGGAAGGCACGGGGCCGTTCGGCTTCAACGCCGCGACCCTCGAGTACGGTGACCTCGTCAAGGCCGGCGTGATCGACCCGACCAAGGTCGTTCGTACGGCGCTCCAGAACGCGGCCTCGGTCGCGTCGCTCCTCCTGACGACCGAGGCGATGATCGCCGAGCGTCCGAAGAAGGAAGCGGCGGCTCCGGGCGGCGGCGGTGGCGGCGGCATGGGCGGCATGGGTGGCATGGGCGGCATGGGCGGCATGGGCGGCATGGACTTCTAGTCCACTCCTCTCCACTCCGACTCAGCTACCTCGAAGGCGGCGCCCACGTGGGCGCCGTTTTCAGTTTCGGCGAACGATCAGCTCGGCGCGCGGCAGGCCGCGATCGCGGGTCAGCTCATCCGCCTCGGTCTCCCAGACGGCGGTGACCCACGCGAGGATCACCTCGGCGAACCACCAGACGAACGCGCCGAGCATCACCGACATCATCACGCTGTGGAACAGCGGCCAGTGGGCACCGAGCTCCTGATCGAGCCGCGTGATCAGGATCGGCGAGATCACCAGGGCCGCACAGATCGTGACCCAGCGGCGATGACGATCGCACCAGCGCACCCGCGCGGTCAGTCGCTGGATCCGTGATGCCTCGGTCTCGACGCTCACGCTTCCAGTCTACTTGATGTCCTCCGTGCAGTCGTGCTGAGCTTGGGCACTGGCCGTGGTCTCACGACCGGTCTGTGGGTCGCACACGAAGTGCTCGACCACACACGCGAACGTCTGCTGGTTCGTCGCAGTGGTCGCGGCGCCCGGATCGCCGACCCGGATGACTTCCGAGAGACACAGCTCGCGGTCCCGACCTTGGAGATGCTCGCAACATTGTTCCTGGACCTGCGTCCCGCGTGCGTAGGTGTCGTTGCGCCGGCCACCACCGCAGCCGACCACGAGCAGCGCGATGGCGGTCAGCGCGACCGACCACCGTAGTCCTGGGACCACGGTCCGGCGGAGGGGCGTGGTACGGCTTTCACGCCTCGCGCGGCGGATCACGCCCCTGCTCTGCACGAACGCTCGCAAGTGCGCGTTGCCTCTGGTCGAGCTCTCGATCATCTGCATCACTCACCGCAAGTGTGGGGCCACCGCCGTGGCCGTTCCCTTGCAGCCTCGGGAGGCGATGTTCGCTTTACGATTCGCAACATTCGGCGCACTGATGATGGTGTCGGCCTGCGCCACGACGCAGATCGCCGCGCACGAGCGACTCGCCGCGCCGACCACCGAGGCGCCCGGCGACGTCCACGCGCCCGGGACGATCGACCTCCAGCAGTACCGGCTCGATCTCGCGCTCCAGGCCCGCGACCTGCTGCGCAAGCGCTGGCTCGCGTGGGGTGCGATCCCGCGACCGCCGATGCCTGCGCTGCTCGCCGAGATCGCCGGCGAGCCGCCGTTCCCGGGCGCGGTATGGACGCCGGGTCGCTGGGTCTGGACCCACGGCCGCTGGGAGTGGCGGCGTGGGTCGTGGAGCGATCCGGACGTCTTCCTCGACGCCGAGGTGTTCGTCGGCGCCGACATCGGAACCGGCATCGACGCCCATGACGAGACGCTCCGCGATCACCGCCGTCGCGAGCGGATCCGTGACCACCGTGACGACGACTCCGGTAGCTCGATCCGCGATCACCGCGATCGCGAGAGCAGCAAGGCCGAGCCCACCGTGCGTGACCATCGCAACAACCACGACGACACGCCGAAATCCACGGTCCGCGATCACCGCGACGACAAGAAGGAAAACGACGACGACAAGAGCACGATCCGCGACCACCGCCGGCGCTAGGACCGGCTCAGCTCCTCAATCGTCTTCGACGCACTTCTCGGCGTCGATCGCCGTCTTCGCGACGATCATGCAGTTCATCTGCTCGTCGTTGTTCGCGGAGCTGCACTGGTTGATGCACAGGTCGACACCGTTCTCGAGCTGGCTCGCAAACGCGGCGAGCCGCTTCTTGCGATGCGCGTCTCGCTCGGCCTCGGGCAGCGCTGCGATCTCCGCGTCGACCTTCTTCCAGTAGACGAGCGAGGCGTAGTTGCGACAGGCCTCCTCGCACTTCTTGCGATCGCCCTTGCACGCACCCAGGGGCACGCTGAGCCCGACGACCAGAGCGAGCAGGATGACGGCGCGGCGCATGACGGGTACGTACCACGGCGACGGGGACCCGCGATGCGATACGCTGCGGCCATGCGTCGCGCGGCGGTGGGCCTGGCGTTCGTGACCTCGCTCGGGGTTGCGGACGCGGCTCCGTGGACCGTGACGATCGAGGGTGGCGGCGAGGCCGATACCAACGTCCAGCGTGTGGAGACCGGCCCCGGACTGACCACCCATCGTGTCGACGCCGGTGTGATGCGGCTGGGCGCCAAGGTCGATCGCCGCGCCAAGCTCCTCGGTGGCGCGTACGCCGTGGTGGCCGGGTTCCTCAGCCGGATCGTCGCCAACACCGAGGCCTCGACCGAGAACGTCTCGCTGCTGACCGCCGAGCTGCGGTATCTGCGCCCGATCGAGGACCGCCCGGTCTCGCTCGGGCTCGGTGCGATCGTGGCCGACGCTCAGCCGATCACCGACGAGATCGGTGCCCGCACATTCCGCAATCTCGGCGCTGACGCGCTGCTCGTCCTCGACAGCGGTCAGGGTGAGCAGGCGAGCAAGCACCTGACGATCGGCGTCGGGGTTCGCGACTTCACGTACAAGGAGAACCACGACTTCGACTGGAGCGGACCGATCGCGACGGGACGCATCGACCTGACGCTGTGGCAACCGTCCGGAGGAACCCGGAGCCTCGAGCTCGCCGCCTGGCTTGCGTTCGAAGGTCGCTACTACGAGTCGACCGCGCTCGCGAACGCATGCCCACCCGGCGCGCCACCGAGCGACAGCTGCTCCGCCGGAACCTCGCTGCCCCGGCGCGACCGGGTCGAGCGGATCGGTGTCGAGCTCACGTGGACCGGGAAGGTCGTGGCGGCGGCTGGCTATCAGCTCACCGTGATCGACTCGAACAGCTATGGCCAGTCCCTGATCCGCCACAAGGCGACGATCTCCGCGACCCGCTCGCTCCCCCTCGCTCTCTACGGAACGGCCCTCGCGACCCTGCAGATCGATCAGTATCCCGATGGTCTCGTGCTGAAGAAGGACACGCAGCGCTCGGAGTTCACGAGCCTCGACGACGAGAACCGCAGCTCGCTGCAGCTCCGGATCGGTCGACCGGTCTCCGACGCGTGGTCGATCGAGGCGCGCGCGGCGATCTGGCGCAATCTCGGGGGTGAGATGGAGACGACGTTCCGACGTGCTTCGATCTACGCCGGCGCCGTGTATTCGCGCTGATGGAGACCACGGCCCCGGCTGCGACTCACAGGTCGCAGCTCGCTTCTGTCATTGAACGTTTCTCAATAAGGGCTTGACCGAGGGCTCCGCATCGCCGAGAACTGGCGCGTCTTCCCAGGGGGAACCGGTGAGGAGCTTCGTGATCGGTCGGTGGTGTCTAGGTCTCGTGTGTGTCGTCGTCGGGGGATGCTCGGACCTCGGGCTCGATCCCGCGCCCACGTTGATCCACGCGCGGTTCGATCCCGACGCGAGCGTGATCCCGATGCCGACGGATGTCCTCCGCGATCCGGATGCGGGTCGGCTGAACCTGCCGAACGACTCCGCGACCGAGCTCGCGAAGCTCAACGCCTCCGAGCTCGAGTTTTACGACTACCTCGAGACCCTCGACGGCTGGTCGAGCCTGATGTCCGCGACGGTCGAGCTCACCGGCGCGATCGATCCGCGCTCGGTCGGTGATGCCACGCTCCAGGTCTGGCACTGGGGCGCGCATCCCGAACGCGTCGAGGACGTGCGCGTCTCGGTGTCCGCCGACGGCACCAAGATCACGATCGACCCACCGCGCGCCGGCTGGAAGCGCGGCGATCGCTACGTCGCCCTGCTCCGCGGCGGCACCCGGGGTGTCGTCGGGCTCGCCGGCGAGCGCGTCGAGTGCGACGCGGCGTTCTACTTCCTGCGCCAGACCACGCCGCTCGACACCGCCGA
>JAQBQE010000046.1 GCA_028287135.1 Myxococcales bacterium | reverse complement strand
ATAGCCGTCAAGCTTCTCGTAGTCGAGCATGCCGGACGTATCGGCCGTGCTTCAGCCCGGTTGCTACCGAGTCCGTGGACGTGGACGAGCACGTGACACGTGCACGTGCACGACGACGGAACCCGCTGACTCACCACCATCGTCCAGGGTCGCGCAGCCGGGGTCGGTGCACCCGAGGTCTGCGGTCCCGGAGGGGCGCTGCGTGCAAGCTCGCGCAACCACCGAGATGGCGCGAGGCACGCTCGCTGCACAACGCTTCCTCGTGGAAAAACTCTCCCAGGGTGAGCGGGTCGGGCAGTACCAGGTCGAGCGCGAGCTCGGTGCGATGCGTACGGGCGTGGTGTACCAGGTCGAGCACCTGGTCCTACCGCGGCGCGCGGTGTTGAAGGTCGTGCACGCACGGGCGCCGCAAGCACACGGCGTTCAGCTCCTCCGCGAGGCGTGCATCCTCGAGGCACTCAAGCACCCCGGCGTTCCGGCGGTGTTCGAGTCCGGCGTCCTCGAAGATCGCCGTGCGTGGTTCACGGTCGAGCGCGTCGAAGGTTCCACGGTGGCCGAGGTGCTGGCAGGCGGACCGATGGGCGCCGAGGAGATCGCGGCGCTCGTTCGTGACGTCGCGGAGATCCTCACCACCGCGCATCGTCGCGGGATCTTCCACTGCGGTCTGCGCCCCGATCGGATCACGCTGACGCCGTCGCGCCGGTTTCCGATCTGCATCACCGACTGGAGCGATGCGCGCACCCATGACGCCCGCAGCGCGCATCTTCCGCTCGCGGGAACCAGCCACTACGCCGCCCCGGAGCTCGCTCGTGGCGAGGCCGTCGACGATCGCGCCGACGTGTACGCCCTCGGCGTGATCGCCTACATGGCACTCACTGGCGGCCGTCCGTTCTCGAGCAGCAACGGCATCTACGTCCCGATGCTCGAGCGCTGTCCCGGCGCCCCGCGCGAGCTCGCGCTGCTGATCGATCAGATGCTCGCCGACAACCGGTTCGACCGCCCGACGGCTGCCGCGATCCATGCCGACCTGGTCGAGCTCGTCGTCGACGTGGTCGATGTCGTCGAGCTGCCGGCCGTCGCGGAGCCGATCCGGATCCGCAAGCCGCGGTGGACCCCGGCGATCACGTTCAAGGCCATGAACGTCGTCGAGGACGACGACGGGATGCCGATCGAAGTCGTGGACGGCTGTACCGACTGAGCTGGCCAGCTGGCCTCGCGGGCGGCGTCTCCGTTCGCGTGGACGGCCACGAGCTCCGACGACACGATCATGCGGGGGGCTGTATGATCGGGTCGGTGGATCGTGGCCGTGCACGTGAACGGCAACGCAAACGGGATCGTGATCGGGGGGTGTCGCGGATCGACACTCACCGCCGGTGCAGTGCCGTCATGATGGTAACCGCCCTGGAAGGCGATCCGGATCCCGCGGATCGCCCCTCATCGCGGACCCGTGGCCATCGCCGGGCAAGGCAATGCAAACGGGATCGTGATCGAGGGTGTCGCGGATCGACACTCATCGCCAGGATCAGGATCGACCGTCGACTCGGTTCACGGTGACGTGTCATCGACACAGCCGACCAAGCCCACGGGGGCGTTGCCGTTCCTGTGCACGGCCACGATCACGGCGGGCCGATCACGTTCACGGATCAGCGAGTCGCGACGCTTCCGGCCTGCGCGACGCGCTGCCGGCTATCGGCGATCGCGGCCTGCGCGACCGGATTCTTCGCGAGCTGCGGGTTCAGCTTCGCCACATCGACCACGGCCTGATGGGCTTCGAGCTGCTTCTCGCGCCACGGCGCCATCATCGCCTCGAGGATCGCGCGCCGCGCATCGCGCAGTGCCTGGCTCTCCTGCGTCGACTGGTTGGTCGCAGGCACGGTCTTCAGCATCCGGCTGGTCGCATTGGAGTAGAGCTGCGCCTTGGCGTGCAGCGCCATCACCTTGCTCGCAGCATCGCTCTGGGCCGCGACATCATCGAGCAGCTCGATCGATGGTGCGATCGCTTCCTCGATCGCGACGATCGACTCGTTGCCATCGATCAGCTGCAGCGCATTGATCTTGGCGTCGGAGACGCAGTTCGCCAGCGAGATCCGCGCGGGCAATGCCTGCACGAGGTTGGGGTTGAGCGCGCGCTTGCCGCTGTCACGACACAGCTCGGGAAGCTCGGCGACCGTGATCGCGATCAGCCCATTCGGCAGCCGCGGCCTGGGCGACGTGACGCTCGCCGCGGAGACCGAGCGAACGGGTGCATCGGCCGCGGGTGCATTCGCAGCGGGGGCCTCGGCGCCGTCGGACTTCGCGGCGTCGGTCTTCTGCGCGTCGGGCTTCGGCGCGTCAGCCGGTGCGTCGGCTGGCTTTGCAGGCGCAGCGTCCGCGGGCTCGGCGGGAGGCGTCGGCGCATCCGCCAGCGCCATCGGAGCGAACAGGGTCAGCGAGATGAACGTGGCGAGCGTGCGTAACATGACGGACCTCCAGGGGATGTCCGAGACCCGTGCAGCCGTCATGCCTTGCGCGCACACGCACGCTGCGCGGCGCCGCCCACGCACATGGCGGCGCCTGTACGCCAGATCGCTCGTGAATGCGCGGATCATCGTCGTCCAGGGGTTCTCCGCGGAGCACCCGCTCGCAGTGCCCCGTGCCCCGCTGAGGCGCGCGCGCGCAGCCGGGAAGCCCCGGACGTCGCGAACGAGCACATGGCCCGCCCATCGCGTGTCCAGGGATCAGCGCGACGTGAAGCCGAGCGCCGCGCGCGCCGCGGCGTGCATCGCGGTCGGCACGCCGTGTTCGTCGCGCACCACGTGGTCGGGCTCGCGCACGTGCGCCTGGTCGCCGTCCTCGGCACGCCGGCACGCGAACAGCGTGAACAGCGGCGCCGCGCCGGCGCGCGGGATCACATCGCGCGATCGGATCACGGCGAGCTCGGCAGCGGCACACGCGGCCTCGGCGCGCGCACGCTGGACGGTGGGAAAACAGAACACGAAGCGCCCGTGCTCGGCGAGCGCGGCACGAGCGGCGAGCGCGTAGTCGCGGACGTCGCCACGCAGCTCGAAGCGCGCGTGCGCCTTCTGCGGATCGGCGGGGACCACGCCCTCGGAGACGTCCCAGTACGGCGGACTGCCGGTGACGAGATCGAACGTCTCGCCCTCGCGAACCTCGCGGAGGTCGCCATGGATCGCTCGAACGCGGTCACCGAGCGCATTGCGCGCGATGTTCCGGGTCAGCAGGCCAAAGCTGATCTCCTGGGCCTCGATCGCGACCAGGGTCGCGCCCGGCGATCGCCACAGCGCGATCAGCCCGACCGAGCCGATGCCTGCACCGAGATCGAGGATCCGTCCTGCATCGGGCACGACCTCGACGGCATACCAGCCGGTGAGCAGATCATCCGTCGAGTGCCGGTGACCCTTCTTGCGCTGCTCGATCGTCCAGCCGCCGGTCAGCGCGTCGATCGTGATCTCGTCGACCACGTTGTCGCGAGCGGTCACTTGTTCGTCGGGAATCCGAGATCCACGCCGCGGTGGCGCGGATCGGGCCACCGCGAGGTGACGGCCTTCATGCGGGTGTAGAAGTGCACGCCGTCGCGACCGTGGACGTGATGGTCACCGAACAGCGACGCCTTCCATCCGCCGAACGAGTAGTAGGCCATCGGCACCGGGATCGGGACGTTGATCCCGACCATGCCGACTTCGACCTCGTGCTGGAACTTGCGAGCCGCGCCACCGTCGTTGGTGAACAGCGCGACGCCGTTCGCGTACGGGTTCGAGTTCACCATCTTGATCGCCTCGTCGTACGTGCCGACGCGCGTCACCCCGAGCACCGGGCCGAAGATCTCGTCCTTGTAGATGCTCATCTCCGTGGAGACGTTGTCGAACAGGCACGGTCCCAGGAAGAACCCACCCGCGCGACCGGCGACCGCCAGCTGCCGACCATCGGAGACCAGGGTCGCGCCCTCGGCGACGCCCTTGTCGACGTAGCCGGCGACCTTGTCGCGATGCGCCTTGTTGATCAGCGGGCCCATCTCGGAGGCCTTGTCGAAGCCATCACCGACGGACAGCTTCGCGATCCGCTCCTTGAGCAGCGGCATCAACCGGTCCGCCGCGTTTCCGACGGCGACGACCACCGAGATCGCCATGCAGCGCTCGCCGGCCGAGCCGAAGCCGGCGGAGATCGCGGCATCTGCGGCGAGCTCCATGTCGGCATCCGGGAGGACGATCATGTGGTTCTTCGCGCCGCCGAGCGCCTGCACGCGCTTGCCGTGGCGGGTGCCGGTCTCGTAGATGTACTGCGCGATCGGGGTCGAGCCGACGAACGAGACGGCGGAGACCTTCGGGTGCTCGAGCAGCCGGTCGACCGCGACCTTGTCACCGTGGACGACGTTGAACACGCCCGGCGGCAGGCCTGCTTCGGCGAGAAGCTCGGCGCAGAAGTTGGCGCACGACGGATCGCGCTCGCTCGGCTTCAGGATGAACGTGTTGCCGCACGCGATCGCGATCGGATACATCCACATCGGGACCATCGCGGGGAAGTTGAACGGCGTGATGCCGGCAACCACGCCGAGCGGCTGACGGATCGAGTACGAGTCGACCTCCGTCGAGACGTTCTCCGAGTACTCGCCCTTCGACAGGTCGGCGATGCCGCACGCGAACTCGATCACCTCGAGGCCGCGGTTGACCTCACCGAGTGCATCGCCCGTGACCTTGCCGTGCTCGAGCGTGAGCAGCTTGGCCATCTCGTGCTGGTGCTTGTCGACGAGCTGGCGGAACGCGAACAGGACCTTGGTCCGCTTCGACAGCGAGATCGAACGCCAGGTCTGCGATGCCTTCCACGCGGACTCGACCGCCTCGTCGACCACGCTCGGCGTCGCGTACGCGACCTTTGCCTGGACCTCGCCGGTCGCGGGATTGAACACGTCACCGTGCCGCTCCGCGGACTTCTCGTACGCCTTGCCGTCGATCCAGTGGTTGATCGTCTTGGTCGCCATGGGGCACTAGGCCTACCACGCGGTTCCCGCTCGATAAATCGATTTCGCCGGCATCGCGGATGCACTACCGGAGGACCGCGATGGCGAGCAGCAACGCGAGCGCGAAGCCGCTACGGACCGGGCTCCTGCTCGGTGCCAGCACCGTCGAGCTGGTCGGCGCGGGGACGGCCTGCGCCCTGGCGCTCGCGGCGCTGCTCGGGCGCGCGCCGGGAAAGCTCGCGGCCGCGGTCGCGATCGTGCTCGGCGGTGCGCTGCTCGTCCACGCGCTTGCCGTGACCCTGCGGTGGAAGGCCGTGACCGCCGGCGGCCTCATCGAGCGCTACGATCGTCGCTCGGTCGGGGTGTCGTTCGCGGTCGATGCCACGGCGGGGGCGGTGGTCGCGAGCCTCGGGATCCTCGTGGTCGCGGGCGTGGTCTCGGAGCGGATGCTTCCCCTCGGCGCGATCGTCCTCGGTGTTGCGATGCTGTTCGGCGGTGCGGCCCAGCCGCAGCTCACCCAGGTGGTGGCGCATCGCGACACCCCGGTGCAGGACCTCGCCGCGCACATCCTGGTGGCCTCGGATGGGCTCGTGACGCTCGGCGGCCTGTTCGCGGTGACCGTCGGAACGTTCGCGTCGCTTGGCATCGGCCCGGTGCTGCTGCTGACGCTCGCCGGCGAGCTGGGCATCGCCGTGGTGATGCTCCTCGTCGGAGGAACGCTCGCGGCGAGGTTCGCGGATCTCGCTACAGAGCGACCGTGACCCACGTCGGCGACCACGCGGTGCCGTCACCGATCTGGCCGTCGGCATTCGCGCCCCAGCACCACAGCGTGTCGTCGTCCTTGATCGCGCACGTCTCGTCGCCCCCCGCGGCGACCGACTTCCACGTCCCGCTGGCTGCTGGCATCGGCACCAGGCACGTCGTGCGCGAGCCATCCGGACCATCGGGGACCGGAGGGCGATCGAGGCTGAACACCTGATCGCACCCGGTCGTGGCCAACAACGAAAGGAGGAGTAGGATCCCCCGCATCTCTGCAGCATCGCACCGCTGGTCTCGAATCCGGGGGCCACGCAGTTGCTTGTTGAAGGGCGCTCTAACCCTGTGTTAGCCACACCGTTTCACCGATCGAGACCCCGACCCCTGGAGGCGACGTGACCGACCTGTCCATCACCGTCAATGGCATGAAGTTCGAGAATCCCTTCCTTCTCGGTTCCGGTCCCCCCGGCACCAACGGGAAGGTGATCGCTCGCTCCTATGATCTCGGATGGGGCGGCATGGTCTGCAAGACGTTCTCGCTCGATGCGAGCAAGGTGATCAACACCGCTCCGCGCTACGCGAAGCTGCGCGCTCGGACCAGCGAGGAAGTGATCGGCTTCCAGAACATCGAGCTGATCAGCGACCGCCCGTACCAGGACTGGCTCGACGATCTCCGCCAGCTCAAGAAGAACTATCCGAACAAGATCCTGATCGCGTCGATCATGGAGGAGTACCGCAAGGAAGCCTGGCAGCAGATCACGCGCGAGGTCCAGGAGACCGGCGTCGACGGCTTCGAGATGAACCTGTCGTGTCCGCACGGCCTGCCCGAGCGCAAGATGGGCATGGCGATGGGCGAGAACCCCGACATCGTCGAGGAGGTCGTCGGCTGGGTGAAGGGCGTCTCCACGATCCCGGTGTGGGCGAAGATGACGCCGAACGTCGGCAACCCGACCGTGCCCGCGGCCTCCGCGCTGCGCGGCGGTGCGGACGGCATCGCGATGATCAACACGATCCTCAGCGTGTGCGGCATCGACCTCAAGACGCTGCGCCCGATGCCGACGGTCGAGGGTCACTCGGTCCCAGGCGGCTACTCCGGCCAGAGCGTGCGCCCGATCGCACTGCGCCAGGTGATGGAGGTCGCGCGCGCCAACAAGGGCGTCGAGATCAGCGGCATCGGTGGCATCGAGACTGGCTTCGACGCGGCGCAGTTCTTCCTGCTCGGCGCGTCGACCGTCCAGGTCTGCACCGGCGCGATGCTCCGCGGCTACGAGATCATCAGCGAGCTCAAGGAAGAGCTCAGCAAGTTTATGGTGGACCACAAGTTCACGAACCTGCGCGAGTTCATCGGCAAGAGCCTGCCGTACTTCACGACGCACATGGATCTCGTCGAGCGCCAGAAGAGCGTGCGCGATGCCAAGGAAGCCGCGCGTGCGACCAAGTCGCAGGCGAAGGATGTCGAGACCTGGAAGGGCGACATCGCCAGCGAGACCTCGACGCTCGTCACCAACTGAGGAGACCCCATGGCACGCAAGGTTCTCTCAGGCTTGATCCAGGCCTCCAATCCGATCAACGACGAGTCGAAGAGCGTCGCCGAGGTCCAGGCGGCGATGCTCGAGAAGCACCTGCCGATGATCCACGACGCCGGCAAGAAGGGCGTCCAGATCCTGTGTCTGCAGGAGATCTTCAACGGCCCGTACTTCTGCCCCGGGCAGGACAAGCGCTGGTACGACGCCGCCGAGCCGGTCCCCGGTCCGACGGTCGAGAAGCTCGCGCCGATCGCGGCGAAGTACCAGATGGCGATCGTCGTCCCGATCTACGAGCGCGAGCAGGCCGGCGTCTACTACAACACCGCCGCGGTCCTCGATGCCGACGGTAGCTACCTCGGCAAGTACCGCAAGACGCACATCCCGCAGACCAGCGGGTTCTGGGAGAAGTACTTCTTCCGTCCCGGCAACCTCGGTTACCCGGTGTTCAAGACGCGGTACGCGACGATCGGCGCGTACATCTGTTACGACCGCCACTTCCCCGAGGGTGCGCGTGCCCTCGGTCTCGCCGGCGCCGAGATCGTCTACAACCCGTCGGCGACGGTCGCCGGGCTCTCGCAGCACCTGTGGAAGATCGAGCAGCCCGCGCACGCGGTGGCGAACGGGTACTTCGTCGGCGCGATCAACCGGGTCGGTACCGAGGCGCCGTGGAACATCGGCAAGTTCTACGGCAACTCGTACTTCGTCGATCCGCGCGGTCAGATCATCGCGTGCGGTTCCGAGGACAACGACGAGCTGGTCGTCGCGGAGCTCGACCTCGACCTGATCGAGGAAGTCCGGCGGACCTGGCAGTTCTATCGGGACCGCCGCCCGGATGCGTACGGACCACTGGTGGACGATTGATGACCCGGCGTGACGTCAAGGAGATCGGGCGCGCGGCCGGCGGGCTCGTCGCGCAGACGCTCGTGACGCTCGCCGATGGCGATCACACGCCGAGCTACATCGGCATCGGTCGGATGGCGGCCGGCGACAAGCTCAAGCTGACCGTGTTCGACGGCGGTCTGGATGACGCCAAGGCGTGGATCACGCTGAAGGACAAGCACGACGCCGTGGTCGTCGGGCTCGACGAGGCGGAGCGCGAAGTCCGCCTGCTGCTCGGCAGCAGCGACGCGACGCGCAAGTACGACATGATCTGCTCCGTGCGCTACCAGGTGCAGGGGATGGCGGCACCGCAGCCCGCGCAGCGCGGCAAGAAGGGCAAGCCCGCGGACCCGGCGATCAAGACCTCGACGATCGGCTTTCTCAACGAGACCACCGACGACAAGATCGTCGACGACTTCCTCGACAGCGTGCTCGCCGGGATCTACGGCCACGCGCGCGCGAAGGAGCTCGACGTCGGTAAGCTTGGCGACTACGACGACCTCGAATAACGAGCCAGCCCCAGGAGGGTGACATGAAGACGCTGATCAAGGACGGGACCGTCATCACCGCTTCGGACACGTTCGCCGCCGATGTCTGGATCGAGAACGACAAGATCGTCGGGCTCACGCATCCGTCGGCACGTGCGTCGATGGGCGCGGGCCCTGACCTCCAGCAGATCGACGCGAAGGGGCAGTACGTCATCCCCGGTGGCATCGACTGCCACACGCACATGAGCCTGCCGTTCGGCGGGACCACGGCGTCGGATGACTTCGACACCGGCACCGTCGCTGCGGCCCACGGTGGCACGACGACGATCGTCGACTTCGCCATCCAGTCCAAGGGCAGCTCGATGCGCGCCGGGCTCGATGCCTGGCACGCGAAGGCCGAAGGCCAGGCTGCGATCGACTACGGCTTCCACATGATCATGACGGAAGCCAACCCGCAGACACTTGCGGAGATGGCCGACATGATCCGCGAGGGCGTGACGTCGTTCAAGATGTTCATGGCCTACCCGGGCGTGTTCCTCGTCGACGATCAGCAGATCTTTCGCGCGATGCTGCGCGCCGGTGAGCTCGGTGCGTTGATCACGATGCACGCGGAGATCGGGTTGCCGATCGATGTGCTGGTGCAGCGCGCGCTCGCCGAGGGCCACACCGCGCCGGTCTATCACGCGCTGACCCGCCCCGAGGTCGCCGAGGCGACGGGCACCGAGCGCGCGATCGCGCTCGCCGAGATGGCGAAGGTCCCGGTCTACATGGTGCACCTGTCGGCGCAGCGCGCGCTCGAGCGGGTGATGGAGTCGCGCGATCGCGGACTGCCCGTGTACGCAGAGACCTGCCCGCAATATCTGTTCTGCTCCGAGGACGATCTTCGCGGCGAGCCCGGCAACGAGTTCAAGGGAGCGGGATACGTCTGCACGCCGCCGCTGCGGCCGGCACACCACCACGATCACCTGTGGCGGGGGCTGCAGAACTACGATCTCCAGGTCGTCGCGACCGATCACTGCCCGTTCTGCATGAAGGACCAGAAGGAGCTCGGGAAGAATGACTTCTCGAAGATCCCGAACGGAATGCCCGGCGTCGAGACGCGGCTCCACCTGCTGTGGGAAGGCGTGACGCAGGGCAAGATCTCGATGAACCGGTTCGTCGAGATCACGTCGACCGCGCCCGCCAAGCTGTTCGGGATGTACGGCAAGAAGGGCACTCTCGCGATGGGCGCCGACGCCGACGTCGTGGTCTGGGATCCGAACAAGTCCAAGCGCCTCGACAAGGCCAACCTCCACATGCGGGTCGACTACTCGCCGTTCGAGGGCCACGTGGTTCCGGGCAGCCCCTCGCACGTGCTGTCGCGCGGTGAGCTGGTGGTGAAGGACGATCAGTGGGTCGCCAGGAAGAAGCAGGGGCGTGGCCAGTTCGTGCGCCGCTCCACGTTTGGGCTATAGATCCCTTGGCGGATGACACGAGCTCGGTCCAACACAGTGAGTAGCCTCCTCGATCAGTGCTTCGAGGAGAACCGGAAGTGGGCTCGCAACCAGGTGGCCCGCGACCCGGAGTACTTCAAGCGGCTCGAGGCGCTGCAGAGCCCGGAGCTCCTGTGGATCGGGTGCTCCGATAGCCGACTTCCGCCCAACGAGATCATCGGACGGAAATCGGGCGAGCTGTTCGTGCATCGCAACGTCGCCAACGTCGTCGAGCACACGGACGTCAACTGCCTGTCGGTCCTGCAGTACGCGATCGACGTCCTCAAGGTGAAGCACATCATCGTCTGCGGTCATTATGGCTGTGGCGGCGTCCGCGCTGCGATGTCGCCTCAGCCCCTCGGGTTGATCGACAACTGGTTGCGCCACATCCGCGACGTGCACCTGTGGAATCGCGAGGAGCTGGGGGCGATTCCGGATCCCACCGACCGCGCCAACCGGCTCGCCGAGCTCAATGTCGAGGCACAGGTCGCGAACGTGTGTCACACGACGATCGTTCAGGATGCGTGGAGCCGCGGGCAGCGGCTCACCGTCCACGGCTGGATCTATTCGCTCGCCGACGGACTGCTCCGAGATCTCGGAACCGTCGTCGAGTCCTCCGAACAGATTCCCGCCGAATACCGCTTGTTCTACTGAGCCGTCGAGCGTGTGCTCGGGCGCACGCGCGGGAGGCGCATGCGATCACTGCGGGATAGCGCGGTTTTTCTGTGGTGGTACGGTGGTGTGGAAGAGCGGAGGTCGCGATGGTGTCCCTGGGAGGAGCGAAGCACAGCCGGGACGAATCCCTCGTGCGTGCTGCGATCGACTCGACCGCCGACGGCATCCTGGTGATTGACCTCGCAGGGAAGGTCCGTCTGTACAACGCCCAGTTCTGCGAGATGTGGAAGATCCAGCCCGCGTTCCTCGAAGGTCAGGACGACTACCGCTTGCTCGAGTATGTGCTGTCACAACTCGACGACCCGTCGGAATTTCTTCGTCGTGTTCGCGACCTCTATGCACAACCCGACCTCGAGAGCTTCGACCAGATCAAGTTCAAGGACGGTCGCTTTATCGAGCGACTCTCGAAGCCGCAACGGGTCGGCCAGGAGATCGTCGGCCGGGTATGGAGCTTTCGCGACGTCACGCAGCGCAGGCTCGCCGAGAACGCCTTGCGAGACGCGATCCGCGTGCGCGACGAGTTCCTCTCGATCGCCTCGCACGAGCTCTACACGCCCATCCACTCGTTGATGCTCGCCCTCCAGATGCTGTCACCGAACGAGGACCATCCACCGACGCCACCGGAGATTGCCGCGCGGATGACCGAGCTCGCGATCCGGCAGGTCCAGCGACTGAGCAAGCTCGTGGGGAGTCTCCTCGACGTCACGCGCGTCGATGCCGGGACCCTGAAGCTGACCCCGGAGAGGTTCGATGTTGGAAGCATGGTCACCGAGGTCGCGGAGAGGTTCACCGCGGACCTCGTGCGCTCAGGCTCCGAGCTCGTGCTCGATGTTCCGCCCGGAATCGAAGGCTCATGGGACCGCTCCCGGATCGAGCAGGTCGTGACGAATCTCCTGTCGAACGCGATCAAGTTCGGACTCGGCAAGCCGATCGAGGTCACGGTGCGGCGCGCGAAAGATCGCAGCGGCTACTGCGCCATTCTCAGCGTCACCGATCACGGCATCGGGATCCCGCCCGATCAGCTGCGCGCCGTGTTCGAGCGGTTCGTACGCGCGGTTCCCGCCGATCACTACGGCGGGCTCGGCCTCGGGTTGTACGTCTGTCGAAAGATCGTCGAAGCCCACGGCGGCGCGCTCGCAGCAGCGAGCCGGGTCGGGGAGGGTTCGACATTCACGATGTTCACGATGTCTCTACCTCTCGCACTGAAGGGAGACCCGAATGACTCGCAGCGTGCTTGTGGTGGATGATGACGCCGATATTCGCGAGGTGATGCAGCTGATGCTCGAGCGGCATGGGTACGAGGTGAAGGTGGCGGCCGACGGCGTCGAAGCGCTCGAGCGGCTGCACGAAGGCGAGCCGCCGTCCGTGATCCTGCTCGACCTGATGATGCCGGGGATGAACGGGCTCGAGTTCCGCGCGGCCCAGCTGCGGGATCCTTCGATCTCGGAGGTGCCCGTCGTCGCCCTCACCGGCGCGAACAACGTGGCCACACACGCAAAAGCGAGCGGTCTCGAGGTGATGCGCAAGCCGGTGCCGATCGGTGAGCTGCTCGCCGCCATGGACCGCCATGTCGTCCACTGACCGCGATCGGCGATCGCGCGTCAGGCGGTCGCGGTCAGTGCATCCCCGAGGATGCTGACGAGCCGATCGATCTCAGGCTTCTCGACGATGAACGGAGGCGCGAGCTGGATCGTGTCCCCGCCGTAGCGGACGTAGAGACCCTTCTCGAGGCACTTCATCGCGATCTCGAACGGGCGCTTCGCCGGCTCACCCGGGACGGCGTCGATCGTCAGGCCCGCGGCGAGCCCGTAGTTGCGGATATCGGTGACATGCTTGAAGCCCTTGAGGCCGTGCACCGCGTTCTCGAAGTAGGGCGCGAGCTCGGCGACGCGCTCGACGGCGCGCTCCTTGACCAGCAGATCGAGCGCCGCGACGCCTGCCGCACACGCGACCGGGTGGGCCGAGTACGTGTAGCCGTGCGGGAACTCGAGCATGTACTCGGGGCCGCCCGACGCGATGAACGTGTCGTAGATCTCCTTCTTCGCGACCACCGCACCGAGCGGCTGCGTGCCGTTGGTGACTTGCTTGGCGATGTTGAGGAGATCCGGCGTCACGCCGAACGCGGCCGCACCGGTGTACGCGCCCGCGCGGCCGAACCCCGTGATCACCTCGTCGAAGATCAGCAGGATGTTGTTCGCGGTGCAGATGTCTCGCAGCCGCTGGAGGTAGCCGACCGGTGGGATCACGACGCCGGCCGATCCGGCGAACGGCTCGACGATCACCGCGGCGATGTTCGACGCATCGTGCAGGGCGATCAGCTTCAGCAGGTCATCCGCGAGCTCGGCACCCTTCTGCGGCATGCCGCGGGTGAACGCCTGCGTCTTGTCGGTGAGTGCGAGCTGCGTGTGCGGCAGGTGGTCTGCCTCGACGGCCTGACCGAACGCCTTGCGATTGCCGACGATGCCACCGACCGAGATGCCACCGAAGTTGACGCCGTGATAGCCCTTCTCGCGGCCGATCAGCCGGGTCTTCGTGCCCTGGCCCTTCGCGCGCCAGTACGCGCGCGCCATCTTGAGCGAGGTGTCCGCCGACTCCGAGCCCGAGCCCGTGAAGAACACGTAGTCGAGACCGGCGGGCGTGAGCTCCTTGATCTTGTTCGCGAGCGCGAACGACTGCGGATGTCCGTACTGGAACGCAGGCGCGTAATCGAGCGTAGCGATCTGCTTCTGCACGGCCTCGACGATCTCGCGCCGACCGTGACCGAGCCCGCAGCACCACAGGCCCGAGAGACCGTCGAAGATCTTCTTGCCGTTGGAGTCTGTGTAGTAGGCGCCTTCGGCGGCGACGATCATGCGCGGGTGCGCCTTGAACTCCCGGTTCCCGGTGAAGGGCATCCAGTGGGCCTCGAGCCAGGCAGCGTCGGTACGGGTCTCTTGCGTCATGAGTGGATCGGAACCTAGCCGCTCGGCCCCCGCATCCGCAACCCTCACTTTCGAGGCTGGGCTATCGTGCCGCCGATGAGCAAGGTGGAGACGCTGTACGTCGCAGGTGGCTTGCCGCGGCTGGCCGCGCGACTCGCGGAGCTCGGGACCAAGAAGGTGCTGGTGCTCGCACCCCCGAGCCGTCGCCACGTCGACGATGTCGTCGCTGCCCTCGCTGGCTTCGCGCCGGTCGTGTTCGACGGCGCCCGCGTCCACGTCCCGGTCGAGGTGGTCGAGGCAGCGGCGGCGCAGCTGGCGTCGAGTGGCGCGGACACGATCGTTGCGGTCGGCGGTGGATCGGCGATCGGGCTCGGCAAGGCGCTGCGGCTCGCGAGCGCGGTCCGGTTCGCGGCGGTGCCGACGACCTACGCGGGCTCCGAGATGACGACCATGTTCGGGATCACGCGCGCCAGGGACAAGCAGACCGGGCGGGATGCCCGGGTCCGGCCTGATCTCGTGCTCTACGATGTGGCGCTGACCGAGAGCATGCCGATCGCGCTCACGGCGCAGAGCCTGTGCAACTCGCTCGCGCATGTGGCGAGCGTGCTGTCGACCGGGTGGGTCGACGAGGCGCACCGGGTCGAGGCGTTCGCGGCGGCGGCGCTCGTGATCCGGGCGCTCGAGGATCTCCTGCTCGCCCCCGACGACCGCCGCGCACGCGAGCAGGCCCTGCGGGGCGCGTCCGCGTGCGCGATCGCCTTCGATCGCGGCACCGCCGGCATGCAGCACAAGCTTGCCCACGTGATCGGCGGCGCCACCGGTGTGGATCACGCTGCGCTCCACGCAGTGCTGCTGCCGCAGTTCCTCGCCCACGTTCGCACGGGCAACGAGTCGTTGATCGAGCACCTCGAGCACGACATCGGACGAGCCGATATCGACAGCTACGTGCACGACCTGCTCGTTCGCGCGGGCGCGCCGGTCTCGCTCGACGCGCTGGGTATCAAGCCGGAGACCGTGCGCGAGCTGCTCGGAGCGTTCACCAGCGACGCCCAGTTCGTGCTCGACGCACAGCACGGCCTGCGTCCTCCCGGGAGCGCAGGTCGCATCGACCTCGGGCTGTCGCCCCTCGCGCTGCTCGCCGGCGCGCACCCCGCCCAGGCGCGGCGCATCGTGCTCGCGCTGCACGGTCGCGGCGCCGAGGCCGGCACGATCACGCGGCGGCTCCGCGAGATCGCCGGTCACGATCCCACGATCGCGATCGTCGGGCTCCGCGCGGCGGAAGGCGCCGAGCGCTGGTACGGCGTGCGCTACGGCGAGCCCGGTGCCGGATCGCAGCCCGAGGTGCTCGCGGCGATCCAGCGCGTCGAGACCGCGATCGCGGCGCTGCGGTCACTCAACCGGGATCCGACGGTGCCGGTCCTGCTCGCGGGGTTCTCGCAAGGCGCCTGCCTCGCGCTCGAGGTGGCGGCGCGCCACGCGGGTGCGCTCGCCGGCGTGTTCGCGCCCTCGGGAGCCCGGATCGGGCAGGCCACCGAGTGGTCGCCAGCCTCTTCCGAGCGGCTCGCCGGGATCCCGGTCGTGCTCGGCGCGGCCGACGCCGACAGGTGGATCGCACACGCCGATCTCGAGGCGACAGCTGCCTGGTTTCGCGCGGCAGGCGCGAGCGTCGACGTCCTCGACACCCAGGGCGACCGTCACGAGATCACGCTCGCCCAGCGGCTCCGCGGCCGGGAGGTCGTGCTCGGGGCTCGCGCGGCCGAGGGCAGCACCGGGTTCGGGAACACGTTGACGTCGGAGGCGATCGCGGGCGCCGTCCCGCCGCTGCAGAACTCGCCACGGCTCGGTCCGTCCGGGCTGTACGCGGAGCAGATCAACGGGACCGGGTTCACCGCGGCCCGCACCGAGAACCAGCGAACGTGGATGTATCGCGTGCGGCCGTCGTCGCAGCGACGCAGCTTCCATGCGTTCGTCCAGCCGCGCGTGACCGGGAGCTTCCACGGTGCGCCCGAGATCAACCTGTGCGGGTTCGCGCCGCTCGGGCTCCCGGCGGATGAGCGTGACTTCGTCGATGGGCTGACCACGGTGTGTGGTGCCGGCGACGCGGCGATGCGTCGTGGCTACGCGTTCCACCTCTACGCCGCGAATCGCAGCATGGATCGTCGCGCGTTCTACACCGCCGACGGCGACCTGCTGATCTTGCCCGAGCACGGCGCGCTGACCGTCGTGACGGAGCTCGGCGTACTCGAGGTCGCGCCCGGTCACGTCGCGCTCCTCCCACGCGGCATCGTGTTCTCGGTCCTGCTTCGCGAGTCGACCGCACGCGGGTACGTGGCCGAGGCATTCGGCCGCCACTTCCGGCTGCCGGATCGTGGACCGGTGGGCGCCAATGGGCTCGCGGACGCACGTCACTTCCGCGCGCCTGCGCCCTGGTTCGAGGACCGGCTCGCGCCCGGATTCGAGATCGTCGCGAAGCTCGGTGGCCACCTCCACGTCGCAACGCAGGATCACTCACCCTTCGATGTCGCGGGCTGGCACGGGAACTACGCGCCGTTCGTCTACGATCTCGCCGCGTTCTCTCCGTCGGGAAACATCCGCTTCGATCACGGAGATCCGTCGATCCACACCGTGCTGTCCGCGCCCCTCGACGAGCCCGGCTCTCACACGCTCGACCTCGTGACGTTCCCACCGCGCTGGGATCCGACGACGGGGACGTTCCGCCCGCCGTTCTTCCACCGCAACGTGACGTCCGAGATCAACGGCATCGTCCGCGAGAGCGTGCATCCAGGCAGCGCCTTCCAGCCCGGCTGTACGTTCCTCACGCCGGCGCTGACCGCGCACGGGGTCAGCGCGCGCGCTGTCGAGCACAGCCGCACCAGCGAGGAAGCGGTCGCGGATCACCCGGTCCACCTCGGGGTGGACTCGCTGTGGTTCCAGCTCGAGAGCGCGCTTCCGCCGGTGCTGACGCCGTGGGGCGTCGCCCATCGGTTGCCCGGATGGCCCGCCACGTGGGGCAGCCACCCGAGCTACTTCACGCGCTAGAACCAATGCTGGTCAGTTAGCGGGTTCCGTCGTCGTGTACGTGCACGTCACGTCCACGTCCACGATCCGCTGCGGATGGGGTGCGCGTACGCTGTTCGTAGCCGGATCGGTGGATGGGCCCACGGCACGTACGCTGCTCGGGGTTCTGGCTGCTGCGCATCCAGACCCCCTCGCGTTTCGCCGGTTCGGCTGAACACGCTGATCGGTGC
>JAQBQE010000035.1 GCA_028287135.1 Myxococcales bacterium | reverse complement strand
GATCTGCTCACTCGTGATACCGGGCGAGGCGATAGCCACACCGTGAGACGTACACAGGACTCCGATGGACCGGGGCGATGAGCAGAGCAAGCATGACACCATGCACACTTACGATCACCCGGGAGCGAGATCCGCGCAAGTGACCGCGGCTACCAGGTTCCGCCGGCCATGAATCCGAGCCTCCCCTGGTCGCCGACCCAGGGCGCGTAGGTGGTCGGCGCCGATGCCGGGGCCCTTGACGGCTGGGTGAACTTCGGATCGGGAGGGCTCTCGCGGGTCATCAGGGCGCCCAGCCCGAACCCGGCCCACATCCCCGCGGTCATGCTGGCGGCGACCACGTCCCCGTTGGGGTCGGAGTCGCTCGAGTCGCCCGAGCGCCTGTTGGTGGTCAGGCCGGCGAGCATGCCGCCGACCAGGGCGCCGACGCCGGTCGTCGCGAACACGATCTTCGAACGGCGGGCCGACCAGTCCAGGCGGGGTGCGATCAGCGCGCCCGCGACCAGACCGGCATCAAGGCCGATCGCGAGCGTGCCATTCTCCCAGCTGCCGAACTCCTCGTCGCTGCTGCCCGCGATCGCGCCGAGCGCCGCGGTCGCGACGCCGAGCAGCGTCACGTTGCCGACGAACGTCGCCTGGCCTGCTGTCAGCTTCGCGTTCTGGCCATAGATGAATCCGCCGGTCGCGCCGATCGCGCTGCCGACGAACAGGAGGCCGATCACCGATTCGGGTCGCGTCCAGCCGGTCGGCTCGATCAGCAGCGCGCCGTTCGCAGCGCCGACGAGGAGACCGATCGTCGTCGCATGTGCGGAGCCAGCGGTGACCGTGTAGTTCTCGGTCAACAGCCACCCCGCGGCGCCACCACCGACGACACCGGCGATCAGGACCATCGTTCCCACGCCGCCATTCTGGACATCCTGGCGGACGAGGATGTCGATCGACGCGAGCGCGGCGACGGTCGCGAAGTTACCGATCACCTCGCCGTCGTGGATGCGGCTCGGGCGCGGCGGCGGAAGCGGCTCCTGCGGCGGCGGTGGATACGGGTACCCGTACGGCTGCGGCGGGTACGGCTGCGGGTACGGCTGCTGCGGCGGATAGCCCTGGGGTTGTGGCGGATACGGCTGCTGCGGCGGATACGGCTGCTGCGGCGGGTAGGGCTGTGGCTGTTGCGGATACGGCGGCTGCTGCGGATACGGTTGCTGCTGCTGTGGCTGAGGCTGTGGCTGCGGCGGCGCTGCGGGTGCCTGCGGCTGCTTCGTGGGCTGCGGCTGCTGTGCGAACAGCGTCGGATCGCTCGACGCTGCGCGCTGCGCCGCGCGCGCGAACGGCGCTGGATCCTGTGCGAGCGCGCGCTGCGTCGGCTCGTCGACGGGCGCCGCGTGGCTCAAGGGGGGTTGCGGCGTGGCAGGCGTCACACCGCGCGTGCTCGAGAGACACCCCCCCAGCACCAGGCACAGGAGCCCCGTTGTTTTCCCCATTCGACCATTGTCCACCGACCGCGATCACGGATCAAACGACCGATGGTGAGTCGCCGGTGATAGGACGTGGGTGAGCCAGTCGTGAGTCGCGGGATTACGCGGCTATAATCCGCAGATGCGGCACGGTCTGGCACTTCTGTTCCTCGCGCCAACGCTCGGCGGCTGCTCGTTGCTCTACAACCCGAGCAACATCCCGAACCCGGATCCCGACGCGGGCGAACCGGATGCCGAGGTGATCGTCGATGCCGATCCTTCGATGCTCGCGCTGACCAGCGTGGATCCCACCGTGATCCTCGAAGGCCAGGGTGACGGAGGCAGCCGCCGCGCGATCGTCGTGGTCGCGGGTGACCACATCTCCGAGACCGCGACGATCACCGTCACCGGTGGCAACGTCACCGCGGGCACGGTGACGCACGCGCTCAATCACAAGTCGATCGCGATCGAGCTCACCGCGCCGGTCGACACCGCACTCGCGATCGGCGATGTGCCGCTGACGATCACCGTCCAGCAATCGGATGGCGCAGGCGGCATGATCACGCGCACGATCCCCGATGCCACGGTCACGTCCGGACTCGTGCTCCGCAACCTCCCCGAGCTGACGCTGACGTCGACGATGTTGATGCGTCCCGCGCAGACGCTGACCTACTCGCGGATCGGTCTCGCGGCCATGAATCCACCGGCGTTGATCGCACTCTCGGGCTCCGATCGGATGGAGCTCCGCGCGGTCTCGTCGATCACGCTGCCGTCCCTGTCGGCCGTCGGCGGCGCAGCGAGCGGCGCGACGGGGGGGCCGGGTGTCCTCGGCAGCTGCGCCGGTGGAGCGCAGGGCTCGGTCGGCGGTTGTTCGTCGCAAGGCGGCGGCGGCGCGGGCACCGGGAGCACCACGGCCGGCGGCGGTGGCGGTGGCGGTGGCTTTGGCAGCATGGGAACCGGCGGCGGCGGGCCGATGGCCGGTGGCGCCGGCAGCGAGATCGGTGATGACTTCCTGGTCATCTATCCGGGAAGCGGCGCAGCTTCGAATCGCGCGAGCGGTGGCGGTGGCGGTGGTGCACCGTCGCTGCTCGGCAGCGCGAGTGGCGGTGGTGGTGGCGGCGGTGCCATCGAGATCACCGCAGGCGGCAACGTCGTCGTCGGCACCATCAACGTGCAGGGCGGTGCCGGTGCTGCGTCCGGATCCGCAGGCGGTGGTGGTGGAGCCGGCGGTAGCGTGTTGATTCGCGCGGGCGGAACGCTGATGACCACGATGATCCTCGCCAAGGGCGGTGTCGGTGGCGCGCTGTCGAGCGCCAGCGATGGCGGTGCCGGCGGTGACGGTCGGGTCCGCTGGGACTCGCCGGTCAGCACGGCGCCCGGTTCGGACGTGGCGACCCACCGCGGGCTCTCGTTCGCGCCGGCGACGCCGCTCGTGGTCTCGACGACGAACGCCCGGATCACCGTGCTCGGTGAGCCCAACGCCGGCTTCTCGTTCTACACGTCGCAGGCTGGCGTCGATGTCGACGGCGCGACGCACACGATCGGCAGCAACGGCAGCTTCGAGATCAACGTCGTGCTGAAGGGCGGCCTCAACAAGGTATGCGTCACGCTTGCCGGCGGCGTCCGCCGCTCGAACGAGGCGGAGACCTGCATCGACGTCGCGTTCCTGCCGTCGTAGTTACTTGCGGGTCGCGAGTTGCTTCTCGAGGCGCTCGAGGATGTCGGCGGCCTCGCGCAGCTTGGCCGCATCGAGCATCGCGTTCTGGATCCTGATCCGGCGGTACAGGTTCCACATCTCGTCGATGCCATCGCCGCCCTGACCGAGCGCCTTCAGCTTCGCGCCGATCGCCTGGTACTGCTGCGAGACCTTGGTCTTGTTCGGCTCGGTCGTGGCGGGCTTCGGCTCCTCGACGACCGGCTTGACCTCGGCGACCGGCTCGACCTTGGTCGTGGTGACCTTGGTCCCGGTCAGCTTGGGCGTGGTCTTCCGGGTCCTGTCCGGGGTGACCTTGTCCGGGACGACCTTGTCCGGGACGACGGTGTCCGGGACGACCTTGTCCGGGACGGCGGTGTCGACGACCGCGACCTTGTCCGGGGTGACCGTGTCCGGTGCCGCGGAACCGTCCGTGCCGGACGTCGGCATCACGATCTTCGGATCGTCGGGCGCCGTGGCAGGCGCGGGCTTGTCGCCACCGCGAGACAGCGCGAACGCCGCGATCCCACCGACCACCGCGAGTCCGAGCCCGGCGACGATCCAGGTGCGCTTCGAGCGTCCGGGCAGGTCGAAGTCGAGCGGATCCGTGACCGACGTCCGGGTCTCGCGCGGCACCGGAGCCGGCGATCCCGCGTCGGTGCGTGGATCCGCGGCGGCGGAGAACTGCGCGGACGGCGAGTCCTCGTGGACGTGCTTCTGCGGCGGGTTGTCCTGGGTGACCTGGGCTTCGCGGGCGATGGCGAGAGGGACGCCGAGCGCTGCCGCGGCCGCGGCGCGATCGCGCTCGATCAGGTCGAGGATCTCTCTCGCGGCCTTCGCCGTCGCGGGACGATGATCGCGCTTCTTCGCCATCATCCGGCGCGCGAACGCCTCGAGCAGCGGATCGACCTCGAGGTACGGAACGCGCTGCGAGATCAGCGGTGGATCGAGCAGCAGGTTGGCGCGCGCGACCTCGGCACCGGTGCCATCGAACGGCAGCTTGCCGCACAGCATCTCGTAGACGACGATCCCGAGCGCGAACAGGTCGATCCGGTGATCGATCGGATCGGCCACGGCCTGCTCGGGCGCCATGTAGTGCGGCGTTCCGAGGACCAGGCCGTTCGTGGTCAACCGGCCCTGCGAGGACGGCGAATCGCCACCCTCACGGAGGATCGCGATCCCGAAGTCGACGATGCGCGGCACCTCGACCCCGTGATTGTCCTTCTCGACGATCACGTTCTCGGGCTTGAAGTCGCGGTGGATCAGGCCCTGCTCGTGCGCGTGATACAGGCCCTCGAGCAACTGCCGCGTCAGGTTGATGATCCGCGCCGGAGGCATCGGCGCCTCGCACAGGAGATCGGCGAGGTCGAAGCCCTCGGCGAAGTCCATCACCATGTAGCGCAGCCCCTCGGTGGTCTCTCCGACATCGACGACCCCGATCACGTTGGCGTGACGCAGCCGACCTGCGAGCTCGGCCTCGCGCTCGAACCGCTGCGCGACCTTCATGTCCTCGAGCAGCTTCGCGTGCAGCACCTTGACCGCGAACGGCCGACCGACCTTGACGTGGCGCGCCCGGTAGACGGCGCCCATCGCGCCCTCGCCCAGCCGGGACTCGATCTGATAGCGGTTCGCGAGAACCTCGCCGATCAGCTTGTCCTTCGGATCCGGTGCGGAGGCGCGCTCGCTCGACATCAGAACCTTCCGAACGCCATGACGGTCACCCCCTGGGGCGACGGCTCGACGACGAGATGCGATTCCTTGCCAGACGTCACGTAGAGCACCGTGGTGGCCGCCGCGGCGCCGAGGCCGATCAGGTAACCCGCGTCCGCGATCAGACCGAAGTTCCGGATCGTGTCGCGGTCGCTGCTCGAGCACGCGGCGCGATCCTCGTCACAGGCGTTGTACTTCGAGCGCGCCTTGATCCCGAACGCGATGCCGAGGCCGACGCCGACGACCGCGACGCCGGCGGTGATCTTGGCCGGCGTCGTGAAGTGACGCGGGATCTCCGGCGACATCGTGCCGATCGAGCCACCGGTCTTGGGCTTCGGGCGAACCGGCGCGTCGGGCAGCAGCTGGCGTGCAGCGGTCAGGAACCGCGACTTGGCGTCGGCGAGCGATGCGATGTCGATCGCCGGACGTGACGCGGTCTTGCCGGTTGCCGCCTCGATCCAGGTGCTGTCGATCTGGATCGCGCCACCGGTGCCGGTATCGACCATCACGACGAACAGCAGCTGGTTCGCGCCGACGCGCTGAGCGACGTCAGCGATGCACGCGGGGGTCGCCACGCAATCGGGTGGAATCCCGTCGGGCGGCAGCTGGCGACGGACCTCGAGGCCGCCGGTCGCATCGATGTCGAGCTCGGTCTGCAGGGCGTCTGCGAGATCCTGACTCAGCGCATCGACGCGCGCCGCATCGAGGTTGACGGCGATGCCGGGAACGATCGCGACCTTGATGCGGTCTGCCGATGCGAGCTGGGGCATCGCGACGGTCGTGGCAATCACGGCGGCGAGGAAGGCGTGGTTCACTAGGTTCATCGTATCGACCCGACCGGCGGAGAAACGTAGGGAAGCCTAACTCGACCGGTGAGGGGGGCGTTAGTCAGGACCCACACTCACCCACCGCGGAGCTGCTTCTTCTTCGCCTTGTCCCCGAACAGGCGCTGTCGGGTTCCCGTCCGGTTGTACTGGACAGCATAGAGCAAGCCCGCGATCCCCGACAACGGCAGCGCAACGAGGAGCACCGGGAACAGGAGGAACATCGGGATCATCTTGCTCGCGAGCGCCGCAAACGCGAGCCACGCGGCGGAGGCGGGCACGGCCTCGCGCATCGAACCGGCGTACAGCCAGCCGATCGGTCCGAGCAGCACCGAGGCCACGCCGGATTTGACCCACGATTTGTCGCCTTGCTTGGGCGTCCTCGTCAGCTCCTGGCGTACGCCGTGCGCTCGCTTCGCGAGCTCGAGTGCACCACCGAGGTCGCCGCCGTGGTCCGCGTCGTGGTCGGCTCGCTCGGAGCTGCTGGCGACCGGTCGCGATTTCTTCGCAACGATCTGGCTCTGCCGTTCACGGAGCTCGTCGCGCTCGGCCTGCTGGACGGCGCGCTGCTCACGGACCTTGGCCTGGGCCGCTTCCTTGCGCGCACGCTGCGCGTCCGCGTCGGCTTTGACCTCGGCTTCGAGGGCCGCCAACCGTTCCATCAAGGCCCGGTCGTCTTCGGACACGCCTTCGACTATGGCATGATCTAGCCGGATGTCGCTGCGATCGCTGACCCTCGTCGTTGCCGCATGCGCTGTGATGGCCTGCGGGGCGGACCCGAAGTCTGACGAGCCCACGACGGCCCGCGAGAAGCAGCGACGCGAGGCCGAGGCGAGCGGCGAGGCCGATGGCGGGAGCAAGAAGTGGGGCGGCTGGCGCTACAAGGGCGACCGCGATGCGTGTTTCTTCGTGCTCGGCGCGAAGTGCTTCAAGACCGAGGCTGCCGCGTGTCAGGCGGCGAAGTGCAAGAAGCCGAAGAAGTGCAACGCCGTGGGCGCTGCGCCGGCCACCGTCTCTTGTAAGTGACTGACGCTACGCCGCCTTGGGCGCGACGACCTTCGGGATCCGCACGCGAGGGCCGACGCGGTACTCGATCTTCTTCACGTTGCGATAGAACTCGCCGTCGATGATCGGCGCCATCAGCTCGGCGCCGGTCGCCTCGATGATCATCTCGCGGCACGGGCGGTCGAGGATGTTGCGACCGCGCATCTCCTCGCCACGCGCCATCCGCGGGATGTTGCGGATGATCGACCACGGGCTCGGCGTCCCGACGATCGCGTTCATCAGGCCGGGCTGATCCGCCTTGCCGAAGAACCGCAGCACGTTGCCGAGGTTGATCGACATCGATGCGACGTGGACACCGGTGAACTTGTCGCCGGGGAGGCGCATGCCGTCGAGCATGACCTTGCACGCAGTCGGCTCGAACATCTCCTTGGCGTACGTGCGGTACTGACCGAACGGCAGCTTCGAGAGCGGCGACAGCGCGATCGGCGCCGAGGCGACGGTGCTCGCGATGACCTTCACGATCGAGCGCGGGTTCGGATCCTTCTCGGCGTAGTACTTCGCGTAGAACCGCTGGCCGACGCCGCCGGCTGCCGAGGCAAAGCCGTAGGTGCGGAACGGAACGTCGACGCCATCGACGAGCTGGACGCCGTCGATCACCATGGAGTCCACCTCGGTCTCCTGGATCACGGCGCCGTGCTCGACGGAGCGGCGGAGCATCCCGAGGATGCCTTCCGCGTCGCCTTCGATGCCGACGTTGTTGGCGACGAAATCGATCGTGCCGCCCTTGGTCGGCAGCGTCATCGGCAGCGAGAACGCCTGGCCGACGAACTCGTCCTCCTGGAGGACCTCCATGCCCATCCGAAGCATCCAGTGCAGAGCACCGTCGCCGCCGTCCGCGACCCAGTAGCGGGCGCGCTTGCGGAGGAAGTCCCGGAGCACGGGCTTGATGGAAGCGATCGACTCGGTCTCGTGAACCTCGCCCAGGGCACCCACGATCTGCTGGAGCCGCTCGGCCCGGTCCGGGCGATTGCGGTTCTTGCGGCTGTTCGGATTCGTGATGACGCCGATTTCCATCTATCCGAGAAGGTTGCAAGAGCCGGGCGAGACGCACCGCGTCGTAACCCCATGGAATCACGATGGCCTCACCCGGCAGAAGCTGGCTTGTGCGCAGACCCTTACGCGGGTCCCTGGATAACAGCCGTCCCGGTTACGCACCCAACCTTTGCCTGTCAGGAAGATCCCTGGTCGGTCATCGTCGATAATCAACGCGTGCGGGCCCTCGTGATCGCGGTGCTGGCAGCGTGTGGTGGCACCGTCGCTCCGCCTCCGCGGCCCCGGACCAAGGCGGTGGTGGGCGACGGCGCGACCACGCCGACGAATGCCAGAGATCGCCCACTCGTCGAACCGATCGCGGCGCTCGCGATCACCGACAGGGTGTCCCGGCTCGCTCCCGGCACAGCGCAGCTCGAGCTCCACGCGACGCCGATCGAGGGCCCCGGACCCGCGACGCCCCTCGAGGTGTCGGTGCTCGATGCGCAAGGCAACCTCGTTCGTGTTGCGATCCGGCTCGAGCACGCGCGGTTCGCGGTGTGGACCGAACGCGCCCGGCTGCTCGGCGTGGTGCTCCGCGACGAACGGGTGAGTGCACGTGCCGGCGGTGGCGGCATGCCGAACGACAAACAGGTGCTGCTCCGCCAGGGAGCAGCGGTGAAGCGGCTCGCGCGCAAGGACGGCTGGACGCAGATCCGGTACGCAGGCGCGCTCGAGGTCGAGGGGTGGTTGCCCGATGTCGTGCTCGGCGAGGCTGCACCGGCGCACGATTCGATCGGTCGGATTCCGTCGGGAGCTCGCACGTTGATGGTGACCCCAGGTGCCGTGATCCGTGCCGAGCCCAGGTGGGCAGGGCGCCAGCTCGCGGTGATGGCGAACGGCTACTTCGTCGACACCGTGAGGGACGTCGACGCCGCGTGGGTCGAGGTGTTCTATCAGGACGGCGATCTGGTGGTGACCGGGTACGTCTCGCGGCGTGATCCGCCGGGCCGTCTTCGCAGCAAGCGCGCCGATCCGACGCTCGCGCCCGCACCGATCGCGCCCACTACCAGGGTCGCGAGCGGGACGTGCCTGTTCGCGCGGTCCGACGGTGATCCGATCGGCTATCTCGTCGGCGATCAGGACGTCGATCTCGCGGACGCGACGCGCGGCTGGTGGAGCCTCGCGATCGACACGCCGTGGGGCCCGGTCGCGTTCGCAGCGCGCGGTGCCGATGCGTCGTCGCTCCAGGCGTGTGGACCGACCGGCAGCGTGCCAGCGTCGACGCTGGTCGCGCCGCCCGCTACCGTCCCGTGAACTTCGGCGACCGCTTCGCGAGCAGCGCCGCGATGCCTTCTCGCGAGTCGTCCATCGCGATCGAGTCTGCCTGGGCGAACGCCTCGAGTCGCGCCGCCTCCTTGATCTGGAGATCGAGACCGCGATGGATCGCGCGCTTGGTCTCGCGCACCGCGAACGGCGCGTTGTCTGCGATCGTGCGGGCGAGTGCCATCGCCTCGCGAAGCACGTCCGCGGCGGGCACGGCGCGGTTGAGCAGGCCGATCCGCTCGGCCTCGACACCCTCGACGAGCCGGCCGGTCAGCAGCAGCTCCGAGGCACGCGCCATCCCGATCAGACGGGGCAGCGTGTAGCTGATGCCCATCCCGGGCGCGAGGCCGAGCTTGACGAAGTTGGCCCCGTACTTCGCATCGAGCGCACCGATCCGGAGATCGCAGACCAGCGATAGCCCGAAACCACCGCCGACAGCGTGGCCGTTGAGCGCGCCGACCACCGGGACCTCGAGCTCGAGCACCGACAGGAACGGGGCGTACATCGCGAACGAGCGCTCGTGCGGCGCCGCCGTGTCACCCTCGCGCTGGAGCACCGACTTGAAGTCCGCCCCGGACGAGAAGCAGGTCCCGCGCCCCGTGATCACGATGCACCGCACCCGGGTATCGGCTCGCGCCGCTGCGGTCGCCGCGGCGAACGCGTCGAGCACCTCCGGGGTCATGCTGTTGCGGTTGTCGGGACGGTTCAGGGTGATGACGCCGACGTCTCCGTCGTTGTCGTAGAGCACCGCATCGGACATGGTCGGAGCCTACGGCGAAACGTGCCGCTGCGGATCCTGCCGAGCGACTGCAACTCTCGCATCAGCCATCTGCTGGCACGCCGGTCGACCTTGTGAGGTTTCAGCTGGTTGTGATTGGCCCGCTCGCTGCAACTCCTCCGGATCGAAGCTCGTGGGCTTCATCAACCGGGAGTGACCGATATGTCCAAGCTCAACGTCCTCATCACAACGCTCCTTCTCGGTGCCTCGTCGGTGGCGATCGCACAGCCTCGCTGGCGCGAACCCGCGCCGTTCGTGGTCAACCCGCCAACGCCGGTGCGCGATCACCGCGTCGACACCAGCTACGGGTTCGGCGATGACGCGCGGCGCGACGGGTGGCGCCACCGCGACGACGGCCGCAGCACGGGCGGGCGGCACTATCGGTCGAGCTGGGTCGCGCTCAACGAGCCGATGCAGCTGCGTCGTGGACGCGACGTGATCGATGTCAACGCGCGCGGCACGTTCACGCAGCTCCGGCTCCAGACGACGTCCGGCGTCTCGCAGATCGACCGCGTGATCATCAAGTTCCGCGACGGATCGCGTCAGGTCGAGCAGGTCAACCGCCGCCTCGACGTCCGGAGCCCGATGGTCGAGGTGCTGCTCGACGGCAACAACCGCCAGATCGACAGCATCGTGGTCACCGGGACGTCGCAGCGTCACGGCGCGATCCAGGTGTTCGGGATCTAGCTCAGGCGCCGCCGAGCTCGTCGAGGAACTGCTGCGCGTCGGCAAACGCCGGGTCTTCGCGCAGCGCCTTCTTCGCCCACAGCTCGGCCTTCGCCCGGTTTCCGCGCGCGTGCTCGATCTTCGCTTCCCACAGGAGCGCCATCGGGCGGGTCACCGGCGATGGGTTGTCCATCAGGGTGATCGCGCGCAGCGGCTTGAGCGCGAGCTCGTAGTCACCGATCTCGGTGGCAAGTTGCGCGAGCTCGGCCGCGACCTCGGCGTTCTTGCGGTCGACGTCGAACGCCTTCTTGAGCCAGTTGAGCTGGCCGTCCTTGTCGCCGAGCATCGACGACACGCGACCCATCCGCTGCTGGAGAACCGCGAGCTCCGGCGTCCGCTTCTTCTGCGCCTGGATCGCGGCTTCGAGCGTCCGGCCCGCATCCTCGAGCTGGTTCGAGGTGATCAGCACGTCGACGTTGAGCATCAACGCGGTGTGATCGTCGGGCTGCAGCTCGAGCGCCTTGGCAGCCGGCACCTGCGCACCTGCGGCATCACCGAGCGAGTAGAGCAATAGCTCTGCCGCGCGGCGGTAGTTCGCGTACCGGCTCGCGGGATCACTCGAGTGATCCGCATCCGCGATCAGCACGCCGGAGAGCAGGCGGTACTCGCCGGCTGCCTCGTACATGTCGCGGAGCTTGTCGCGCAGGATCTCGACACCGGGCTGCGCCTGGTGAACGACCTCGAGGACCGGCACGGCGTCGGCGGGACGTCCCGCCTGCGTCGATGCATTAGCAGCTCGCATCGCCGCCTGGACCTGGGCATCGCCCTCGGTGACATACGCGAGGCGCGTCGCCGCAGCGCTGACACCATCCCAGTGCGAGATCGACTCGTCGAGATCACACAGCATGTACAGCGGCTCGGCATCGCGCGGATCGCGCTCGATCCACGCGACGAGGAACGCGCGACCGCGCTCGATCTCCCCATGCGCGTTGAGCAGCTGCGCGAGCTTGAGCGTGGCGGTCCGCTCCGTCGGCAGATCGCTGTCGCGCTCGGCGCGGCTGCGCAGGCGCTCGAGGCCGGCGACGTAGGTCTCGGTCGAGCGCTCCTTGTCGAGCTCGTACGCCTCGGCGAGGTCGGTGACCGCGGAGGCATCGTCGCCAAGCTGCTGGCGGAAGCTCGCGCGCAGGAGGAGGAGCGTGGTCCGTCCTTCGCCCTGCACGGTTGCCAGTGCCTCGCCGATCGCGCGCTGCGCGGCGTCGAGCTCGCCCGCCGCGGCGAGTGCCGCTGCGTGGTCGGTGACGAGCTCTGCGACGTGCGGTGCGCGAGCGCGGGCCTTGCGCAACACCTCGGCCGCCTTGAGCGGCTGAGCGAGCTGACCGGAGTAGGTAGCGGCTGCTTCGCGCAGGCGCTCGACCGCGGCGTCGTCGGGCATGCGCTCGGCGTCCTTGGTCATCAGCTCGGCGAGCTCGCCCCACAGCTCGTGCTCGCGATACCACTTCTCGAGGCGATCGTGGATCGCGCTGTCGTCGGGAGCCGACCCGTGAGCGAGCTCGAGCGTGCGCTGCACGCCCTTCATGTCGCCCGCGGCTTCCCACATCGTCGCGAGGCGGCCGGCGAGCTCGGGGGCACGCTCGGGCGTCTCGACGGCGAGCAGGCGCTCCATCAGCACCGCGCCCTCGCGCGGGTTGTCGCTCTCGCCGAGCTGGCTGACGACGCGACGCAGGATCTCGCGATCATCGGGGGCGATGATCAGCGCTGCGCGATAGACCCGGATCGCATCGGGCGACTCGTTCTTCTCGAGCAGATCGCCGAGCCGCTGCGCGACGTCGACGGTCGAGTCGCGATGACCGCGACGCTGCGCATCCTCGAACCGCGACCACAGGAACTCCGCGATGCCGTCCTCGTCGCCGAGCTGGCGCAAGGTCGACTCGTAGAGCTTGGCTGCCTCGAGGTTGTCCGCATCGTCCGCGAGCGAGTCGCGAAGCACGTCGAGCGCGTCGTGATAGCGCTTGAGGTTCTCGATCAGGAATCCCGCATGCTCGAGGCGCAAGGCGTTGCGCTCGGCCGGGGTGATCAGCGCGGGCAAGGTCGACGAGATCACGCTGCCGAGGCGATCCCCATCTCCGAGCTCGCGATAGATCGTGAGCAGCGGCTGCCACACGGCGCGATCCGCCGGATTGCGCTCGCGCAGGAACTCGTAGACATCCGCGGCGAGATCGACACGGCGGTGTGCGAGTGCACGGGTCGCGATCCGCATCGCGAGCCCATCGATCTGCTCGGCGTCGGCGATCGGCGCGACCTCGTAGGTCAGGTCGCGCGCCTGGTTGAGATCACCGGCGGCGAGCCGGCGCTCGGCGAGCGCGAGCACGGCCCACGGAGCGGAGCCAAGACCATCCGCGGTCTCGCGAGCGGCCGCGACGGCACGCACGAGCAGTGCTTCGGCGCGCTGTTCCTGACCGGACTCGACCGCGAGATCGACCGCCTCGCGGATCTGCTGCGGCGTTGCCGACGGCTGACCTGCACGACGCTCGAGGAAGTCGAGCATGAGCTCGCCATCGCCGCCGTTGCGGGCGACGCGCTCGTACATCGTCATCACCTTCTCGTCGTTCGGATCGTTCGTGGCAGCCTGCTTGAGCAGACGGCCGGCCTGGGCCCAGCGGGGCTCCGCGGCAAACGCGCGCTCGAGGAGCTCGAAGCCCTGCTTCTTGCGCGACTCGCTGCTGAGGAAGATCTCGGACAACCGGTACAGCGCGTCGACCTGCGCCGGCGTCGGCTCGGAGTCGGTACCGGCGAGCTCGAACATCTTGTCGAGGGTGCGTGCCTGCTCGGCGGTATCACCGAGCGCAGCGGCGACGCGCGCCTGGGCGTAGAACGCCTCGGCGAGCTTCTCTCCGAGGATCTCGACACGGCGATACAGGTTCGCAGCGCCACGTAGATCGTTGGCATCCTGCTCGAGCGCTTCGCCCGCGCGCATGAGGAGGTTCGCGATCAGCGGCGGATCGTCCTTGCGGCGGAGCCGGTCGACGACCGCATCGACGGCCTCGACGAACCGGGTGGTCTGGCCAAGCTTCTTCGACAGCACGCGTGCGCGCTCGTGGAGCTCGACCTTGCCGGGCTGCGCATTGATGGCGCGGACCAGGGCGTCGAGTGCCTCGTTGCCACGGCCGAGGCTATCGAGCGTCTCGGCCATGTCCGAGAGCAGGCGGGCCTGACTCTGGTGCTCGGGATTGGTGCTGAGACGCTTCTCGAGCACCTTCAGCAGGAGCTCTCCCTGATCGTGGGCGAGCAAGCTGCGGCGGAGCCGGCGGACTTCCGCGTCCGACTGGATCGCGGTCTCCATCGCAGACTCGAGCAGCTCCTTGGCCTGATCGGCCTCCCCGCGCGACGACGCGAGCTCGTGGAGCTCGAACAGCACCTCGCTGGCGCCGACCGCCGCTTCATCATCACCGGCGGGCTGCCGGCGCACGACGAGGAGCAGGGCGCGATACGTGCGCTCTGCCTTGTCGAGCTGACCCGCGCTGCGCGCCATCTCGGCGAGCTCCTTCTGGATCGACGCGTTCGACGCGTCCATCTTCGATGCCGATTCCATCTCGGTCATCGCCTCGTCGATCTTGCCCTCGGCGAGCGAGACCCGAGCGAGCTCGACGTGGAGGGCGGCGCGCTCGGGCGAGCGCCGGCGACCGAAGTCGTTGATCAGCTCGGTCAGCGCGGTCCGCGCCTCGACGAGCTTGCCGGCGACGCGCTGGCCGATGGCGAGCGCGGTCCGCAGATCCTTGTCCGTCGGATCGAGTGCGAGCGCGGTCTCGAGCGCCGGGATCGCCTTGGCCGGCGAGCCGAGCCGCGTCAGGTAGATCGTCGAGGCTTCGCGTGCGAACTCACGCGCGAGCTTCTCGTCCTTGAGCAGCGGCAGTGAGCGCGTCAGGTGGCGAGCGAGTGGCTCCCACGCCTCGGCGGTGCGATAGAGCTCGGCGAGTAACTGGCGCAGCTCGAGAGCCTGCTCCTTGTCGTCGAGGTTGACCTCGATCGCCGCGATCGCGCGGTCGGGCTGGTTCGCGGACAGGTGCGCCTTCGCGAGCTGGCTGACGACGAGCAGACGCTCGGCCGGCGGCACGACTCCGAGCAAGCTCTCGAGCCACGGCACGGCCTGACCCGGCTGGCTGCGCTCGAGGTTCAGGCGCGCGAGCGCTCGCAGCGAATCGCTGGTCGGGGCGAGCGCAACGACACGGCGGTGACCGCTGATCGCGCGCTCGACTTCCTTGGTGTCGGTCTCGGCGACCTGCGCGTACCGCGCCCACAGCCTGGCCGCGCGCGGCGTCTCGGCGGCGGTCTCGAGACGCTGAGCCTGGCTCTCGAGCAGATCGACGAGCGCACGATGCTGGCCCTTGCTGGACAGCAGATCCGCGACGGCATCGATCGACGCCTCGTGACCCGGGCGCTCCTCGAGGTTGGCCTTGAGGGCATCGAGCCGGCCGCCACGCTCCTCGACGATGCCGACGAGCTTGGCAAGCTCGAGGCGGAGGATCAGCTTCTTGTCCGGATCGGTCTCGAGACCGAGCTGGATCTGGCGCAGCGTCAGCAGCTCGGGCACCCGATCCTCGAGACCGAGGAGGTGTGCGAGCCGCTCGATCACTTCGAGATCGTTCGGGCTCGACGCGAGCACGCTGCGATACATGTCGATCGCCGCCGCGTTGTCGCCGAGCTCGACGGTCGCGAGCTGGGCAGCGCGCAGGCGCATGTCGCGCCGCGTGTTCTGATCGAACGGCAGGCGCGCTGCCTCGATCAACGTGTCGACCGCGGCGCGCGCGCGCCCACCGGTCCGGTACAGATCGACGAGCGCGTCGATCGCCCACTTCGCGACGGCATCGACCGAGCGTGCGCTCTTGATCGAGGCGGTGCCACGCCACGCAGCCGTCGCACGGCCGAGGACCGCGGACAGGATCGCGAGGGCCTGCTCGCGATCGCCGAGCTTGCTCGCGACATCGGCAGCACCCACGAGCGAATCGAGATCGCGACCGTCAGCGTCGGCGAGTCGACGTAGCGCCTCGAGCAGCTCGGGCGTGACGCCCTGGCCGCGCTCGAGGGCGACGAGCTCGCCGAGCCAGGCAGCGCGCTCGCCACCGAGCTCGAGCGCGCGCCGGAGCGAGCGGGTCGCGCCGGTGTTGTCACTGCGCTGATCGCGATGGAGGACCGCGAGCCGGTAATAGAACTGCGCTGCGACCGAGGTCGGCAGCTTCTGCTTGTCGAGGCCGGCGGTCAGCGCGGTCGCGACGGCATCGTGCGCGTGCGCCTTGGCCGCGGCGACCTCGAGGATCGACAGCAGCTCGTCGTCGAACGCCTCGCGGATCCCGGCGTACCGGATCACGACGCCGGCGGCTTCGTCCCAGCGTCCGAGCTGGGTCCCGAGCGCCGCGAACGCGTGGACCGCGCGGCGGTTACCGGGCTCGACGCCCGCGACCTGCGCGTACGCATCGGCAGCGCCGGGCGGATCGCTGAGGTGCTCGCTGACGAGGTCTGCGTACGACAGCTTGATTCGCGCAGCCTCGCGCGGATCATCGCCGAGCGCGTCGATCGCCTCGCGATACGCGAACGCTGCGGTCAGGTAGTCGCCCGTGGACTTGGCGAGCGAGCCGAGCTGGTTCTCGATCAGCTGGTCGCGCGGTGCGAGCGGGAACGCCTTCGCGAGATCCGCGAGGGCGCCGGCCGCGTCGTGCTTGTGCTCGAGCCGGAGCTGCGCAGCTTCGCGGAGCAGGGCGAGCTTGGTCCGGTCATCCTTCGCTTCCGCGAGGCGCGCCGGCAACAGATCGAGGACGCCGCCGAGATCGCCGTTGATCCGCATCGCCTGCGCGAGGGCATCGGCCGAGGCGAGGCGGGTGGACGGGACCTCGAGCAGTGCGGTCAGTCCCGCGCGCGCTTCCTTGCTCGCAGGATCGATCGCGATCGCATTGCGATACGCGCTCAATGCACGCGCCGGCGCATCGAGGTGCTGGCGCAGAGCATCGCCGAGCCGCACGAGCCGCGCGACGGTGCGTGCGGTCGCGCGATCCGAGGAGCTCTCGAGCAAGTCGGCCATCTCGGCCCAGCGCCCGGTCTCGGCGAGCAGGTCGGCGAGCGCGCTGATCCCTTCCTCGTCGTCCTTGTGATCGGCCACCACGCGCTGCCACGCGCCGATCGCGGACGGCAGGTCGGTGCGCTGCTGGTGATGGATCAGCGCAACGCGAACGAGATCGGCTCGCTTCTGCAGCGGCGACGACGCCTTGTCGGCGCGGCTCTCGAGCGCAGCGACGAGATCGTCCCAGCGCTGCTGGGTCTCGAGGATGCCGATCCGGGCATCGAGGCCGGAGAGGTCACTCGGGTCGCTGTCGATCCGACGCTCCCACAGCGACAGCGCGCGCTCGGTGTCACCGAGCGATTCTGCGAGCTTGGCGGCCTCGCTGAGGATCGCGCTGCGTGCGGTCTCGTTTGCTTCGAGGTGCGCCTGGCGCTCGAGCACCGCGAGCCGCTCGCGCGGACGGTTGGTCTGCGCGTACAGCGCAGCGAGCTTCCGGGCGACCGACAGCTGCTCGGTCTCCGAGGCACCGCTGATCGCGGACGCCTCGACGAACAGGTTGATCGCGCCCTCGACATCCTGCAGGCGCTCGAGGCGGGTGCGCGCCGATTCGCCGAGCAGCTCGACCCGGCGGGTCGGATCTTCAGACGCGCGCGCGGCGGTGGCGACACCGTCGGCGTAGCGGTCGTGATGCCCGCCGCGCTCGGCGAGCTGGCGCAGCTTCTCCTCGGTGGCCGACGACGACGGAGTCATCGCGAGCAGGGACGAGTAGTGGTCCATCGCCGCGGGGAGGTCATCGAGCTCGGCGAGGCGAGAGCCTGCTTCCTCGTGGAGCGAGCCCGAATTGCCGGGATCGATCGCGATCACGCGCTCGAGGACGCGGATCACTTCACGCGGGCGCTGGGTCTGATCGTAGTGCGAGCGCAGGAGATCGAGCGCCGAGTCGCGGACCTGCTTGGTCGCGTGGCTCGACTCGATGATCCGCTCGAGCAGCTGCGTGCTCTCCTTGTCGTCATCGCCGGCACCGATCGACGCGAGCAGCGCCTTGGTCGCTGCGAGCGCGCGCTGCGGATCCTTGAGGCTGTCGAGCCAGACGGACGCGATCCGCGCCCGGTTGCGCTCGCGCTCCTTCTTCGACTGGCCTTCGAGCCGGCTCTCCCACAGCTCGATCAGATCGGCCCACCGCTCGTGGCGCTCGAGCAGACGCTCGAGGCTCTGGCTGATCTGCGCATCGTCGGGCGTCAGCGGGAGCAGGAGCTGGTAGTAGCCGATCGCCTTGTCGGGCTGATTCGCGACGTCCTTCGCGAGCTGGGCGGCTTCGCGGAGGAGGCGGACGCGACGCGCGCGGTCCTTGGTCGATTCGACGGCACGATCGTAGAGTCCGAGGGCATCGGCCCAGCGCTCGGCAACGGTGTAGATCACGCTGAGGCGTTGCAACGCGGTGTCCGACGACGGCGCGAGGCGCGTCACGCGCACGAGGATCTTCTCGAGCACGGACGGATCGTCACCGAACCATTCGTCGCAGAACCCACCGGCGCGCTCGCCGATCATCTCGGCTACTTGCGGTTCGACGGAGGTTCCGAGCGTCTCGTTGTAGAGCGCGACGATCTCGTCGGGCTTGTCGAGATCCGCGGCGAGCGACTCGACCTCTTCCCACGCACTGACGGCGTGTGGAGAGTGTTTGACGGCGGCAGCTGCATCGTTGAACTGAGACAGATCGGCCATGGCTCCCTCATTCGAAACGCGACCCCGATCGCGTTCGATTCGGAAAAAATCATACACGCGATCGCGTGAACGCCAGCGGCGTTCCACTTGCGATTCGGCAGACTTGGATCCGGGAGTTGGGCGCCCGGTCCGAATTGTTCCGAGCGCCGTTGATCTCTCAGAACGTGTGGCGCAGGCCGAGCGACGCCGAGATCGGGCCCTGGAAGGCAGCCGGCAGGCCGAACGCGGTGCGCCGGCGGGGTGGGTTGCCGGTGTCCGTCTTGAGGAACACCAGGTCCTGGTAGCTGCCGCCGTCGATCGGCCGCACGATGCCCTCGGCGTACATCTCGTCGACCAGCGTTGCCTCGGCCCGGTCGAACACATTGAAGATGTCGAGCATCAGGTCGAACCCGCGCCAGTGCGCGGCGAGCCGGAGGTTGGCCTGCGCGATCATCGGCCCGCGGCCGAGGCTGCCGCGCGGCACCAGCGCGACCACCCCGACGTCGGTGTCCGCGAACGCTGTCCGCGGGCGGCCGCTGGCGAGCGATAGCCGGGTCGCGACGTCAACGCTCACCCCGCCGACGGACCCGCGCCGGGCGGCCTCGACGAACACCCGCTGTCCCACGTCGGTCGGAAGGCGGCCGATCTCCGTCGAGGACGAGAACAGCCCGTCGAACTCCGAGCCGTTGTAGAGGACGCTGCCCTGGCGCGGGTCGTAGGGGCCGGGGAAGTTGCCGATCGTGCGCCCGGCCAGGTAGCCGGCCCGCAGGGTCAGCGTGCCGGTCGGGGTCGTCGCCACCTCGAACGCGATCTGCTGGGTCGACCGCTGCGCGGGCAGACCACCGACCCGCCCGGGGTTATCGAAGCCCTCGGGCGTGGTCTCGAGCCCGCGGCGGAGCCAGCGCCCCTGCGCCCACGCGATCAGGCGGACGGTCTTCGCGAGCCCGACCTCGGCGCCGGCGGTCAGCTCGTCCTGCGCCATCGGCTGGATCCCGTCGGCCACGTTGTAGGCGGCACCGGCGTCGGTCGACCGCGAGTTACCGACCGGGGTCATCGCCTCGTGCACCGTGAAGTCGCGGCGGATCACCGTCGGGCCCAGCCCCGCCGGCAGCATCGCGAAGCTGCGACCCATGCTGGTCCACACCCGCGACCGACCGCCGCCGAGGGGATCCCATGCGACTCCCAGCCGCGGGGCGAGCTGGTTCGAGAAGTGGAGCCGTGGACCGACCCACATCATCTCCCAGCGCAGGCCGCCGTCGACCCGGAACCCGTCGCCGGGAGAGAACGTGTCCTCGACATAGGCAGCCGTGTACCGGGTCCGGTAGCGCAGCTCGGAGACGTCAGCATAGTCGCACGGTGCCCCGATGATCTCGGGGCACTCGCCCATCACATAGCGGAGCCGATCGAGGTGGCCGTCGAACAGGCTGCGGAACTGCTCGCCACCGCTGAGCCTCGATTGGACGACGAGGCGAGAGTCCTCGAACGTCGCTCCGGCGCGCATCACGTGGTTGTCGCGGCGATGCGCGATGTCCGCGGTCACGGTCGGGCGATCGCCGACCGTGTCGACGAGGGCGCCGGCGCCCGCGCTCGCGAAGTACCCGAAGGGCACCGCACACTGCGCGATCTGCGGGTACGTGCCGTCGTTGCACCGCATCGCGACGGTGGGGTCGTCGGGCAGGGACGCCGGCACGAACGCGGTCAGGAGCTGCGGGACGTTCGCGGCATCGTCGTGGGGGCTGTCACTGCGATCGCTGCGGTGCCACGCGAGCTGGATGCGGGCCCGGGTCGACGCCCACGTGCCGCGCCAGGTCGCGATGCCATCACCGACGAGCTCGCTGCGGTCGATGCCGGCGGCCTGCTCGGTGGCGTTCGACAGGAATCGCGACGATCGCGCTCCGTAGCCGATCAACGTCAGCTCGACGTGGTGCGGGCCGCGGTCCCAGCCGCTGCGCACCATGACGGGGACGTAGTAGTCGAGTGCGCGCTCGGACTCGGTCGAGATCGGCTCGGTGACCAGCACGCCGGGCAGGCCGTCGGGGGTACCGTCGTTGTCGCGATCGACCAGGCGTGAGGCGGTCCAGCTGGCGTCCGTCGACGACAGCGCAGGCGCGATGCCGGCCGCGTACCACACGGAGCCCTTCGCGAGCGTGCCGATCGGACCCGTGGCGACGACCGAGGCGCTGACCTCGCGCCCGGCATCGAGGGTGAGCCGCTTGACGAAGTAGCTGCCCGAGGCGAGCGGCCGCCGCCGACCTTCGCTCGCGATCCCTGCCCACACCTCGGTGTCGACGACGTGCGTCGTCCCACCGCGAACGAGCTGCGCGTCGATCGTCCCGCCGGTGCTCGTGCGCTCGCGCGCGGTGAAGCCGCCGGCGCTGACGCTGATCCCGGACAGGAAGGTCAGCGGCACGTGGGTGTCGGACCCGCCGGACCGGATGCCATCCGAGGGCGCACCCTCGATGGTCCACCGATTCTCGAGCCCGGTCGCGCCACCGAACGCGGGGCCTGCCTCGTCCCGATTCGCGCCGAGCGCATAGTGCGCGACGCCATCGTGGCCGCTGTTGGCGGTCGGGAGCCGTCGCAGGTAGCTCGCGGGGAGCCAGGTCGTCAGTCCGTACGGCGAGGCGTCGTCGTCGAGGGGATCCTCGGTCGTCGCGCAGCCGAACGTGTGCGGCTGATCGCAGCGGAGGTCCTCGGTCGGTTTCTTGTCCTTGCCGAGCCCGAACAGGTCGCGCGGATCATCGGCGTGGCCGGTGCGACTGACGAGGACTCCTGCGAGGAGCACGACACGTCTGCGCACGCCAGACGGTAACACGCCCTCTGGTGTAACCCCGAGGCGCGCGCGACCATCCAAGCGTCATGTCGCGCGTGACGAACGTGAACGAGGCGCCGGTCGCGACCGGCGACTACGTCGTGTACTGGATGATCGCGGCGCGGCGGACGACGCACAGCTTCGGGCTCGACCATGCGATCGCGCGCGCGGTCGAGCTGAAGCGACCCCTGATCGTCCTCGAGCCGCTGCGCGTCGGCTATCGGTGGGCCAGCGATCGCCTGCACGCGTTCGTCCTGCAGGGCATGGCCGACAACGCCGCTGCGTTCGCCAAGGCGGGCGTCACGTATCACCCGTACGTCGAGCCGGCGGCGGGCCACGGATCCGGACTGCTCGTGGCCCTCGCCAGGCACGCGTGCCTGATCGTCACCGACGAGCAGCCCGGGTTCTTCCTGCCGCACATGGTCGCGGCCGCGGGCGCGAAGCTGGCGGTCCGCCTCGAGCAGGTCGACGGCAACGGCCTGTTGCCGCTACGCGCGACCGATCGCGCGTATCCGACCGCGGCGTCGTTTCGCCGTCACCTCCAGAAGACGCTGCCGTCGCACATCCTGACGTTCCCCGCGGCCGCACCGCTGTCCCGGTTGGCTCGCGTGGTCCGCGGCGCAGCGATTCCTCCGGCGATCCTCCGGCGCTGGCCGGCGGCGACACCCGCGATGCTCGCGGCCAGCGTCTCTGCGCTCGCCGAGCTGCCGATCGATCACGCGGTCGCTCCGGTCTCCGTGCACGGCGGATCGCGCGCGGCCGCGGACGTCGCCGAGGACTTCATCGAGCACAAGCTCGAGCGCTACGGCGACGGTCACAATCATCCCGACGACGACGCGGCCAGCGGGCTTTCGCCGTACCTCCACTTCGGCCACATCGGCACGCACGATGTGGTGCGCCGGGTGTGGACCCAGACCGGGTGGGATCCGTCCCGGCTCGCTGGCGCGAAGGTCACCGGGGCGCGGGAGGGCTGGTGGGGGCTACCGCGCGGTCCCGAGGCGTTCCTTGACGAGCTGGTGACCTGGCGCGAGCTCGGCTACGGGTTCTGCTTTCATCGCTCCGACTACGCGAGCTTTGACTCCTTGCCCGACTGGGCACAGCGCACGCTCGGCGAGCATGCGAGCGATCCTCGCCCCGAGGTCTACACACTGCGCCAGCTCGAGACGGCCAGCACCGGGGATCCCGTGTGGAACGCCGCGCAGCGGCAGCTCGTCGGTGAGGGGCGGATCCACAACTATCTGCGGATGCTGTGGGGCAAGAAGATCCTCGAATGGTCGCCCTCGCCGAAGGCGGCCCTCGCGACCCTGATCGAGCTCAATAACAAGTACGCACTCGACGGCCGCGATCCGAACTCGTACAGCGGAATCTTCTGGACGCTCGGGCGGTTTGATCGAGCGTGGCCGACGCGGCCGATCTTCGGCGCGGTCCGCTACATGACGTCGGGCTCGACGCTCAGGAAGCTGCGGCTCAAGAACTACCTGGCGCGCTGGTCTCCGCAGCAGATGCTGGTGGTGTGATCTGCTGCGCAGGTGGTGCGGCGTGATGCCGCGTCGTGATCGTGGCTAGTGGGTGCAGCCGGGTCCGTGCTTGTGCCCGCCCGGTGCCTCCACCGTCTTCGCGTCGGCAGGACCATGATCGTGATCGTGACCATCTCCGTGGTCATGGTCGTGGTTGCAGCCTGGGCCGTGCTCGTGCTGGTGGCTCGCCATCTCTTCGCGGACCTTTGCCATGTCGAGCTTCTGGGCTTGCCCGACGAGCTCGTCGAGGGCGGCGGGCGGTAGCGCGCCCGACTCGCGGAACAGCAGGACTCCGTCGCGAAACAGCATCAACGTCGGAATCGCGGAGATGTTCGCCGCGCCGGCGAGCTCCTGCTGCGCCTCCGTGTCGATCTTTCCGAACACGACGTCACCATACTTCTCCGACGCAGTTTCGAACACCGGTGCGAACGCGCGGCAGGGGCCACACCACTCGGCCCAGAAGTCGAGGAGGACGATGCCACCCTTCTCGATGGTTTGTTGAAAGTTGTCGGCGGTGATCTCTACGGTTGCCATGAAGGGAATCTGGCCCGGAGGCACTCCGCCCGCAAGCCCGGGCGGCACCGCTCGACGCGCGTCAACGCACGCCGGTGGTCGTGGCATGAGCGTTGCTGCGGTAGCCCGCATGACCACTCACCACAGCCCAGTTGTCGTGGGCTACGACTTCAGCCACAGCGGCCACGCGGCGCTGGCGCGGGCAGTGAGCCTTGCCGCCCGTGCGCCGCACCACGTGCTCCACGTCGTCTGTGTGGTCAACCCGCACGAGCCCATCCCGAGCATCCCGTCCTACAACGGCGTCGATTACATGTACGCGGCGCGCGTGCAGGAAGCGCTCGCGATCGAGGTTCAGCAGGAGCTCGACCGCGTCGAGGTCACGAGCCGCCTCCACTTCTTCGTGCACGCGCGGATCGGCAAGCCCGTAGACGAGATCCTTCGACTGGCGAGCGAGGTCGGCGCCGACCTGATCATCGTCGGCAGTCACGGGCTCACCGGGATCGAGCGAATCGTCGTGGGTTCGACCTCGGAGAAGATCGTTCGCGAGGCCGGTTGCAGCGTCGAGGTCGCGCGACCGAAGAAGTACCCCGAAGTCGAGCTGATGCCGGTCGTCGAGGTCGCGCACCAGGACCACACCTACGTGCCGCCGCACCGCTACGAGTACGAGGACCATCGCGTCCTGCTGCGTCCCGTCGAGTGGCCGCTGCTTTGATTCCTGCGTGCTAGCCTCTGGATGTGGCCAAGCTACGCATCACGTACAACGCGCCTGTCGTCCTGACGTTCACGTTGCTCGCGTTGATCGTCTACGTGTTGCCGCAGGAGACCCGCGTCCACTACTTCGCGGCGCATCCCAAGATCATCGACTCGAGCAGCTACCTCGGGCTGGTGACCCACATCCTCGGTCACGCGAGCTGGGAGCACCTGCTCGGCAACTTCATGTTGATCCTGCTGATCGGGCCGATCCTCGAGGAGCGTCACGGATCGCTGTCGCTGCTGATCATGATCCTGATCACCGCGCTGGTGACGGGGCTCGTCAACCTCGCGTTCTCCGGGAACTTCCTCCTCGGCGCGAGCGGCGTCGTGTTCATGATGATCCTGCTCGCCTCGACGGCGAACATCCGCCAGGGCCAGATCCCACTGACCTTCATCGCGATCGCCGTGATCTACCTCGGTGGTGAGGTCTACCGGGCGTTCACCGCCGACGACAACGTCTCGCGCATGGCGCACCTGATCGGCGGCCTCACCGGCGCCGCGTTCGGCTTCCTCGGTGCGCGCGGTCGAAGTGCCGGCGGTCCGACGGTGAAGGACCTCGGGTTACCCGCGGCCACCGCGGTACCGATCAAGGCCAAGCCGAAGATCTAGTCGCCCGAGCGCGGGACTCAGATGAAGAAGTCGGGGAGCAGCGGGGCGCCCGGAACCATCGCGTACTCGCTGAGGTCAGTCTTGCCCTCGGCCGCGAGCACCTCGTCGTCGATGTAGAAGTTGCCGGTGTGCTCGCGCGAGCTGCGATTGAAGATCGCGTAGGCCGCATCGCCCATGATCGCCGGGCTGCGCGAGCCCTTCATGGCGGCGTCGCCACCGAGCAGGTTCTTGATCGCCGCCGTGGCGATCGTCGTGCGTGGCCACAGCGCGTTGAACGCGATGCCGTCCTTCTTGAACTCGCCGGCCATCCCGAGCACGCACATGCTCATCCCGAACTTCGCCATCGTGTAGGCGACGTGCGGCGCGAACCAGCGGGTCTCCATGTTGAGCGGTGGCGACAGGTTGAGGACGTGTGCGTTGCCACCGTTCGCGGCAGCCTTGCGCAGGTGCGGGATGCACGCCTGCGACACGACGAACGTGCCGCGCGTGTTGATCGAGTGCATCAGGTCGTAGCGCTTCATCGGCGTGTGCTCGGTGCCGGTCAGGCTGATCGCACTCGCGTTGTTGACCAGGATGTCGATGCCGCCGAACGTCTCGACCGTCTTCTGGACCGCGTCGGCGACCTGCTCCTCGAACCGGATGTCGCAGACCAGCGGGAGGCCCTTGCCGCCGGCCTCGTCGATCTCCTTGGCCGCCGAGTACACCGTGCCGGGCAGCTTGGGGTTGGGCTCGGCGGTCTTGGCGGCGATCGCGACGTTGGCACCGTCGCGCGCTGCGCGCAGACCGATCGCGAGACCGATACCGCGGCTCGCACCCGTGATGAACACTGTCTTTCCGCGAAGCGACATGCGACGGAGACTAGCGCGAGAGCCGCCGGTCGCGCATGCGAACTCAGTACTGTTCGGGGTTCATCGCGCCGTCGAGCAGGTCCGGGTCGACGGGGCGATTGATCTTCGCCAGCATCTGCGCGGCGGCGATCGCCATCACGGCGCCGATCCCGAACGCCCAGAAGCCATTCGACACACCGACGAACCCCGGCCCACCGGGTTTGGTCGCCACGAACACACAGCCCGAGATCAACGCGACCATGATCGACAGCAGCGCGGCGCTCGACGGCGCCACCGGCAGATCCGGCCGCTTCTTCGCGAACGCCAGGCCGGCTGCACCGAGCAGCCCGAGCACCGCGATCAGGCACAGGCCGAACGTGATCCAGCCGGCCGGCGCAAACGCGCTCGACGTGTGGCGGGCTCCGTCCTCACCCATCGTGCGCATCATGTCGACGAACGCGCCGTTCGACATGCTGCCGGGCTTGTTGAACTCGAGCAGGTTGCAGTCGTGGCAGCCCATCGGGCCAAAGCCGACCGACATCGGGCGCGCCACCCAGTCCTTCGAGAAGGCGGCAAACGCGAGGAGCACCGCGGCGGCGACCGCGAGGCCGATCGCGAGCATCCGGGGATCCTTCTTGGGCTGGGGATTGAGATCGAGCTCGCTCATGAACATCCTCACGAAGGTCCGGACGGAGGTCGGTGCCCGACAGTCGCACGGTCCGGCCCCGACAGGGCCGGTTCTCACAGCCCGGAGGACAGCTGCGGCATGACCTTGCCCATCTCCGCGTACTCGTGATGGGCGCCGGCCCACAGGTCATCGCCCATCATCTGGCGGCCGGCGCGAGCGGCGATCACGGCCGCGCGGACGACCGCGTTCTTGATGTAGCCGCCGGTCATGTCGAACTTCTCGGCGAGAGCGTGGAAGTCGACGCCCTCGTGGAGCTGGGTCGACGGCGGGAGCAGCTGGCGCCACAGCTTCTCGCGCTCCTCGAGCTCGGGCTCGGGGAATCGGATGCGGAAGTTGAGCCGGCGCTGGAGCGCTGGATCGATCGAGCTCTCGGCGTTGGTGGTCAGCACGCTGACGCCGTCGAAGCTCTCCATCCTCTGGAGGATGTAGTTGACCTCGAGGTTCGCGAACCGGTCCTGCGCGGTCTTGAGCTCGGTCCGCTTGCCGAACAAGCTATCCGCCTCGTCGAACAGCAGCATGGCGTGCGCGTCCTGCGCCTCGTCGAAGATCTTCGCGAGGTTCTTCTCGGTCTCGCCGACGTACTTCGAGACCACCGCGGACAGATCGATCCGTACGAGCTCGAGCCCGAGCGCGGACGCGACGACGCTGGCTGCCATCGTCTTGCCCGTCCCGGGCTCCCCCGAGTACAGGCCGGAGACACCGCGCGAGATCCCGAGGTGGCGCGCGTAGCCCCAGCGCTCGAGGATCTGCGATCGCTCGCGGACCATCGCGATCATGTCCTTGATCGTGTCGATCACGTCGTCGGGGAGCACGAGCTCGGAGAACAGCGCCTTGCGATGGACGACGGTGCCGTAGGTTCCGAGCCGGAGCGACAGCCGGCGACCGACCGCCGCCTCGAGCGCGGTGATCTCGATCGCACCGCCGGCGACCGCGGCATAGCGCGTGGCCTCGGCGACGACATCGGCGATCGCGCCCGGGCCGATCACGTAGCGCGCGGCGAGCTCCGGAGCCTGGGCCTGCGCGCCGTGGGGCGTCAGCACGGAGACCCATGCGCGCTCGCGATCGTCGAGCTCGGTGCGCGGCATCGCGACGACCAGGGCAGGGCGACGGAGCTCGAGGTGACCACCGCGTCCGCTCGAGCCCGCGATCAGCAGCCCGGGCGCCGACGTGATCGCCTCGAGGTGATCGCCCGCGAGCTCGCCACGCTCGTCGTACAGCGCGTCGGCTTCGGCCAGGAACGGCACCGCATCGCGGAGCCGTGCGGTCGCGAGCGCGTTGGCGAGCAGCGACGTCCGCACCCGCTGTTCGTACGCGAGCAGGGGAGGCACCGGGATCACGAGCAGGGAACGCCCGAGCGCGCGGGCCAGCCGATGCGCTGCGGCTCGCCGGCCTGAGCCACGCGGACCACGCAGGACGACCGCGATCGGAGCGGTGGTCTGCAGGCGCGGCACCAGCTCATCGAGGGCCGCGAGCGTCGGCGCGGGCAGCACGACACCGAGGTCGGCCTCTGGCGCCATCAGCTCGAGCAGGCCCGCGAGCGGCGGCTGAAGACCGTCATCGCCGAGCAGCCAGGCGAGCGCGGGACCGAGCAGCTCGATCGATGCCGACAGGCCATCGCCGTCGACGACGATCGCGCGACCGCGGCGCAGCGGTGCACCCGGCGCGATCGCGCGGAGCAGGTCGGCCGGCTGGGTCTGGAGGACATCGGCGCAGGTCTCGAGGTAGAGCGCCGCCCGCCGGCGTGGCGCGAGCGCGTGACACAGCTCGCGGGTGTCGAGGTCGAGCGCATAGGCGACGGCGACTGCGAGGATGCCACCCGCGACCGGGTCGAGGCCGAGCCGCGCGGTCATCACGCCGACGCGCGTGGCCCTGGCGTCGTCGTCGCTGACGGTCGCGGCGTCGATCTGGTGCAGGAGCGCGATCTCGGCACGCTTGTGCGTTCCCGTCGGGCGGAGCGTGCCGCCGGCGAGCCGCGCGAGCGCCGCCTCGTCGCGCAGATAGATCTGCGCCGGGATCCGCGGATCGGCAAACCCGGAGCCCGCGTTGAGTCGGCGGACAAGAGCGGCCTCGGCGTAGAGGCGAATCTCGGTGATGATCGCGTCGAGGTCGTGCGTCATGGGGCGTGTGATCGGAGACTCGAACCGCAGAGCCGCAGAGGACGCGGAGCAGAGACGGATCTGGCAACGGAGCCGTTCATTTCGTCGGCTTCCACCGAGGCTTTGTCGTCGCGGCCTGCTCGATCTCCGCCGGGTCCCCGAGGGTCGTGGCCGGTTCGGGATCGGGTTTGCGCTCGGGGCCGGCGAGCGTGGACGGCAAGCGCTCGAGCTTGGCCTCGGGTCCGGTCGACAGCGTCGTGGTCTTGGGCTCGGGCTTGACCTCGGGGCCGGTGAGCGTCGTCGGTGCGCGCTCGAGCTTCGCGTCGGATCCCTTGCCGGTGAGTGTCGTCGCGGGGCGCGGCGCATCCGGGTCGGAGGGCTTGGGCGTGGGCTTGTCGGCGGAGTCGGTGTCGGTCTGCTCCTCGCGACGGTGATCGCTCGCGAACAGCTCGTCCTGGCCATCCTCGAGGTTCATCAGCGACGCCCGGAGCTCGCCGACCTGCTTGCTCAGGATCTGGAAGTCGGTGCTCATCGCCGCGAGCTGCTGCTGCGCTCCGCCGGTGAGACCGGGTTGCAGCACGGCGAGCGCCTGCTCGAGCAGGCTGCGTCGATCCTCGGCGTAGACGAAGGTCCCGAGGTGGGTCTTGCGGCCGGTGACCGCCGACTGCAACGCCTCGAGGGCGAGTGCCTCGCGCTGCGGCAGGCCGAGGTGCGAGACATGGAGGTGCTTGTCCTCGAGGATCAGGCGGATCGACGCGAGCAGATCGGCGCTGCGATCGCGCTCCGGGTCGCGGACCTGTTCGCCGGTGAGCTCGCCGAGCTCGGACTCCTCGCCCTCGGCGAGCAGCGTCTCCTTCTGCTCCTCGGCGCGCTCGAGATCGGGACCGTCGACCTGTTTTTCCTCGGCGCGCACGCCTCAGCCTTGCGCGCCGATCACTCGGTCTTCTCCCACCACTGACACCACCACTCGGCTCCGACCAGGATCCGCAGCTTGGGATGCCAGCAGTACGAGATCTTTTCGTCGGGATTCAGATAGAACAGGCAGTTGTCACAGCGCTCGTCGCCGTACGGCTGACCCTTGAGGACATTGTCTTCGGCGAGGTGCTTGAACTGGAGCGCCAGCTTCTCGTCGATCTCTTTGGGCTCGGGCTTCGGGAGCTCATCATCGGCCATTTCACCGACGACTCTACCACCAGCGCGCCTACTTCTTCTTGTTACGGAGCCGCGCTGCGAACCAGCCGACCGTCTCGGCCATCCCGTCCGTGACCTGGTGCGTCGGCACGTAGCCGAGCGCTGCCTGGATCTTGTCGATCGAGGCCTGCGAGTGCGCGACATCGCCGGGGCGCGGCGACTCGTAGGTCGGCTCGACCTCCGCGAGCTCGGGGAGATCCTTCGCCAGATCATCCCGGATCATCGAAAACAGCTCCCTGAGGTCGGTCCGCCCGTTACAACCGCAGTTGTAGACGGTGCCGGTCACCCCCGGATCGGGCGCGGTGCCCGCGAGGATGTTCGCCTGGACGATGTTGTCGATGTAGCAGAAGTCGCGGCTGTTCGAGCCGTCGCCGAAGATGACGATCGGCTTCTTGTCGAGCAGCGCCGCGATCCAGCGCGGGATCACGGCGGCGTACTGGCCGTTCGGATCCTGACGACGACCGAACACGTTGAAGTAGCGCAGGCCGATGTTCTGCTGGTCGTAGACGTCGTGGAACACCTTCGCGTAGATCTCATCGACGCGCTTGGTGACCGCGTACGGCGACAGCGGCGTACCGATCCGGTCCTCGACCTTCGGCAGGCCAGGATGATCGCCATAGACCGACGAGCTCGACGCGTAGACCACGCGGCCGACGCTGGCGTCCTTCGCCGCGTTGATCACGTTGAGAAACGCGTCGACGTTGTGCTGGTGCGACGAGATCGGGTCCTTGATCGAGCGCGGCACCGAGCCGAGCGCGGCCTGGTGGAGCACGATGTCGACATCCTTCATCGCCTCGGTCGCGACCTTGGCATCGCGGAGGTCGCCCTCGATGAACCGGAACTGCAGTCGCTCGTCGGGGTTGATCGCGAGGACGTCGTCGAGGTTCTTCTTGTGCCCGGTGATGAAGTTGTCGACGCCGACCACGGACTGGCCGAGGTCGAGCAACCGCTCGAGCAGCGCGGAGCCGATGAAGCCAGCCACGCCGGTGACGAGCCAGCGGCGAGGAGAATTGACGAGGTCCTCGCAGACCTCGTCGTAGCGGGTACGGGTCATAGGCTCCAGAGCCGGATGCCGCGCGGGGGCTTGGCGACAGGGAGCGCGCTCTTGATGTCGATCACGGCGCCGCCATCCTTGACCCGCTCGTAGATCGCAGCCGGGTTCTTGATGTACTCGGCGTGCGCGACCGCGAGGATGCAGGCGTCGAGCTGCTGGAACTTCTCGATCGGCGTGATCTCGATCTTGTATTCCTCGAATGCCTCGCGCGGATCGCCCATCGGATCGTGGACCATCGCTTCGATCCCGTACTGCGCCAGCTCCGCGACGATGTCGGGGATCTTCGAGTTACGCAGGTCGGGGACGTTCTCCTTGAACGTCAGGCCCAAGATGCCGACCTTCGCCTTCTTCAGTGGCGTGTCCTGCTGGGTCAGCATCTTCACGCACTTCTGCGCGATGAACGGACCGACGTTGTTGTTGATCCGGCGGCCTGCGAGGATCACCTCGGGGAGATATCCGAGCTCCTGCGCCTTGGTCGTCAGGTAGTACGGGTCGACACCGATGCAGTGACCTCCGACGAGGCCGGGCGAGAACTTGAGGAAGTTCCACTTGGTCCCTGCAGCCTCGAGCACGTCGGCGGTGCGGATGCCCATGCGGTCGAAGATCAGCGCGAGCTCGTTCATCAGCGCGATGTTGAGATCGCGCTGGGTGTTCTCGATCACCTTGGCGGCCTCGGCGACCTTGATCGACGGCGCCTTGTGCACGCCCGCGGTGACGACCGAGGCGTAGACGCGAGCGACCCGATCGAGTGCCTCCGGGGTCTGACCCGAGACGACCTTCATGATCTTCTCGAAGGTGTGCTCCTTGTCGCCCGGGTTGATGCGCTCCGGGGAGTAGCCGAGGAAGTAGTCGACGCCGTTCTTGAGTCCGCTCTTCTCGTCGAGGATCGGTCCGCAAACCTCCTCGGTGACACCCGGGTAGACGGTCGACTCGTACACGACGATGTCGCCCTTCTTGAGGTGCGGGCCGATCGTCTTGCTCGCGCTGATCATCGGTCCGAGGTCAGGACGGTTGTTGCTGTCGATCGGGGTCGGGACCGCGACGATGTAGAACGTGCAGTCCCCGAGCTTGGCCGGGTCCGCGGTGATCTCGAGCTTGGTGGCGCCGGTGAGCTGATCACCGGTGACCTCCATGGTCTCGTCGTGACCTTTCTTGAGCTCGTCAATGCGGCGCTGGCGGATATCGAAGCCGATCGTGGGGAGCTTGCGCCCGAACGAAAGTGCGACGGGAAGTCCGACGTAGCCGAGTCCGATGACAGCAATCTTCTCTTGCTCGAGGGGGCGCATCGCGACGAGGACACCACGATCTCAGACCCACGACAAGCGCGGCACCGTTTGGCGGGCGTGAGTGAGCGAAAGCGCACGGCGCGATGTGTGGGGCCGGTGACGGTTCGACGCGTGGCGCACGACATGGAGGCCGGCCGCCGGTCGGGATACACTGGAACGAGGGTGGCATCATGACTCGATGTCTCGTTGGAGCGTTTGCGCTCCTCGTGATCACGACCGCAAGCGTGCACAGCGCGCGCGCTGAAGGCGCGCCGATCGAAGCCGGCGTCTATGGCGGTGGCTTCATCTCGAACTACTTCCACCAGTTCTACAGCGTCGACGCACAGCCCCTCGGCCGCCAGGAGCTCGAGCGGGTCAACCCGGAGCTCGGCGTCCGGTTTGCCTACTTCTTCAACCGGTGGCTCGGTGCCGAGGTCGAGGGCCAGTGGGTGATGGCGACCACCAAGATGACCGGCGACGGCGCCAGTCTGCTATCGGGCCGCGCCCAGGCGATCTTCCAGCACAAGTGCCCGTGCACGGTGGTGTCGCTCCCGGAGCGCCTGGTGCCGTTCGCGACGCTGGGTCTCGGCGTCTGGCGAACGTCGTCCGATGACGACGTCCTCGGCAGCGACACCGACGTCCTGCTCCACGTGGGCGGCGGGGCCCGGGTGTTCGTCACCCCCTCGATCGCGATCCGCGCCGAGGGCCGGTTCCTGCGCGGACCGTCGCAGCAGGCCCCCTATCACCTGAACGCCAGCTACGGCGAATTCATGATCGGCGTGTCGTTCGTCCCGGGCACGGGCACGAGGACCACGACGATCGAAGAGGTCGAGGTCGCGAGGCCTGCCGTCGACACCGATGGCGACGGCATCTCCGACGCGCAGGACAGGTGCGTCGATACGGCCGAGGACAACGATCTGTTCGACGACCAGGACGGCTGCCCCGATCTCGACAACGACGGGGACGGCATCCCCGACGAGACCGACAACTGCGCGATGGAGGCCGAGGACAAGGACGACTTCCAGGACGACGATGGCTGCGTCGACCGCGACAACGACGGCGATGGCGTGGCCGACGCACAGGACGCATGCCCCAAGGAGATCGAGGACCGCGATAGCTATCGCGACGGCGACGGCTGCCCCGATCCCGACAACGACAAGGACGGCATCGCCGATGCCGCCGACAAGTGCCCGAACGACGTCGAGGCGATCAATGGGGTCGACGACGAGGATGGCTGCCCTGACCGTGGTGACGCGCTGGTGGTGCTCAGCACGGACCGCCTCGAGCTCCTGGGACCGCTGACGTTCACCGGAGCCAAGCTGAAGAAGGAGAGCTTTGGTGTCCTCGGTCAGGTCGCCGGCATGCTGCGGATGCACGACCAGATCGTCCGGCTGCGGGTCACCGTGCACGTCCAGCCGTCGAACGACGCCGACGCCGATCAGGCCCTGTCGGACAAGCGCGGCGCCGCCGTGCGCGACTGGCTGCTCGAGAAGGGGATCGACAAGAAGCGACTCGAGGTGCGCGGGTTCGGCGGCTCCAAGCCGCTGGTGCCGCGCAACGCGAAGAGCTCGGCGCTGATCAACGAGCGCGTCGAGCTGATCGTGCTCGAGCGCAAGTAGTCAACCGACGAGCAGGACGCCGAGGAAGCGGCCCTTCGGCATCAGATCGGAGAGGCCGACCAGGTCGGCTTCGTGGGTCTGGTGCGCGCGGCCGACCAGCGCGACGGCATCCATGCAGGCGGCGGCGGTCGCATGCTCGCCGAGCAGCTCGAACCCCGTGAGATCGACGAGGACGTGCGAGAACAGCTCGGCGCCCTCGATCAGGACGCGGGCAAGCTGCGGCACGACCTCGCCGGCGCGCTCGGCCCGCGGTGGGGACAGCAGGGCGAGCGAGCCGCGCAGCCAGCGCGTCGAGAACACGGACTTGTCGTGGTTGGTCGGTGCGTCCTTGGCGACCGTCGGCAGTCCGGGGTAGCGCACGTTGGCATCGACGACCGCGACGGTGTCGCCGGTCGCCTCGCACAGCGCGAGACCGAGCTGGATGAGCAGCGGCGGGATCGCGACCTTGTCGTCGCTCGGGATGAACCCGATCACGCGCAGACCATCGCCGCGGATCCGGCGGATCACCGGCGCGCAGGCAGCTTTGAGCTCGCCATGGCGCGGGCCGCCGACCTGGATCCCGAGGGCCGCGAGGAGCTCGTCATCACCGGGGAGGGCGCTATCGGTCGCAGTCACGGCCGCAGCATAGCTTGCGGATCGGGGCGTGCGCGCGGTAGGCAGTTCCGCGTGCTGTCCATCGTCCACGTGCTCTCCTCGTACGGGGTCGGCGGTCAGGAGCGGGTCGCACTCGATCTCGCGATCGGCCAGAAGGCGCGGGGCCACCGGGTCAGCGTGCTCTCGCTCGCCCCGGAGCCCGATGGCGCGATGGCGCAGGAGTTCGCGCAGGCCGGAATCTCCGTCGGGCGGGTGCCGAAACACGGTGGCCTGGATCCGACGCTCGTGCCGCGCCTCGCGCGCGAGCTGCGCACGCTCGAGGCCGACGTCGTCCACACCCACAATCCGCTGCCGCTGATTTATGGGGCTCCCGCCGCCCGCCTCGTGCGCGCCGCGGCGATCCACACCAAGCACGGCGTGAACCCCGGCTCACGCGGTCACCGGATGCTGCGCCGGGCCGCCGCCCAGCTCACCCATGCGTTCGTCGCGGTCTCGGATACGACCGAGGCCCAGGCGCGCGAGCAGAAGGATGCGCCGGCCGCGAAGATCCACACGATCCCCAACGGGATCCGCCTCGATCGCTATGCCCCGGACCCCGAGGCACGCGCGGCGGCCCGGGTCGAGCTCGGCCTCGGCGACGCCTGGGTGGTCGGGACCGTCGGGCGGCTCGATGCGTTCAAGAACCAGGCGCTGCTCGTGCGCGCGATGGCGCCGCATCTGTCGTCGCAGGTCCGGCTCGTCATCGTCGGCGATGGCGATGCGCGGCCCGAGGTCGAGGCGGCGGTCGCGATGCTGCCGGATCCGCGCTGGGTCGTGCTGACCGGTCGGCGGATGGACGTCCCCAAGCTCGTGCACGCGTTCGACGTGTTCGCGCTGTCGTCGAAGACCGAGGGGCTGCCGCTCGTGGTTCCCGAGGCGATGGCTGCCGGGCTGCCGGTGATCGCGACCTCCGTCGGTGGGCTACCGAGCGTGATCACCGAGGGCGTCAACGGGATGCTCGTCCCCGTGGATGAAGCGTCGCTGTCGGCGGCGCTGGGCAGGCTCGCCGGCGATCATGCGCTCGCCAAGGCGATGGGCACCCGGGCGCGCGAGATCGCGCTGGCGCGCTACAGCCACGACCGGATGGTCGATGCGTACCTCGCGCTCTACGCTCAGGCGCGGTCGTAGCAGCGCGCGAGCTCCTCGCGGCGCCGCGTGCGATCGGTGTCGAACACGAACTCGCGCAGCGTCCTGAGGTCGCGGGTGGCGGCGAGGACGAGGCGGTAGCCGGTGCGCCGGATCAGGCCGAGCGGACCGCCTGCAGGCGTGCTCGACGGGACGATGACATCGAAGCAGGCGTCGCCCTTGGCCCACATGATCTCGTCGATCCCGGGGACCTCGATCTCGAGCTGGACCTCGCGGCGGGTCAGGCCGCCGAGGTAGGGGCGCTCGATCCGCAGGCCCATCGAGGACAGGTCCATGGCGATGCCGCTCGACCCGCCTGCCTGGCCGTTCACGACCTCCCAGCACATCGTTTCGACGTCGATCCGAGGACTCTCGCGGCGGAGCTGGTTCATCGGAAAATTTTCGGATGCTTCCGACCCGTGGATCCAGTTTTCCTCGATCTGGGTCGACTCAGTCGCCGTGCCGGCCGTAGTAGGCGAGGCGGGGCAGGGCGATCTGGGTCAGGAACATGGCATCCGACATCGAGCGGTCGAGCGACAGGCGGCGGACGTCGAATGGATCGAACGGCGGCATGCCGAGCGCGTCGGGCCAGATCCGGTTGATCCCGCTCGCGTTGGACAGCCCGATCTTGTAGCCAGCGGCTCGCAGCGCGGTGCGGATCCGGTTGCCGCTCTTGCCGAGCCGGCGCCCGACCGGATACGCGATCGCGCGGACCGGTCGCCCGAGCTGGGTCTCGAGATCCTCGCGGGAGCCGGCGAGCTCGGATCGCAGACCGTCGTCATCGAGGGTCTGCAGCACGCGGTGGTTGCGCGAGTGCGATTCGATATCCATGCCCGCACGCGACAGGGCGCGGATCTGGTCCCACGTCATGATCAGGCCGTTCGCGTACTCGGCCTCGATCTCGCGGTTCCAGGTCACCCCGAGCGCGGCGGCGACATCGACGAGGAACCGATCGACGTCGAGCTGAGGCGTGTCCTTGATCGTGTCGAGCAACAGCTTGCGGGTGGCCTGGCTGCGCGGCGCGATCTCGATCCGGCGCGGATAGGTCAGGGTGGCGGGCCGCTTGGCCTGATTGACGAGCAGCGAGACCTGCTCCCACCAGTACAGGCGACGATCGGTGACGTAGGCCGTCGAGATGAAGAACGTCGCCCGGATCCCGACGGCGCGCAGGATCGGCAGGGCGACGTCGTGACAGCTCGCATAGCCGTCATCGAACGTCACCACGACCGCGTTCTTGGGCAGCTGACCACCGTCGAGCGACTTCATCAGGTCGTCGATCCCGATCGGCGTGCAGTGCTTGGCGAGCGCCTCCATCTGCCAGCGGAACTGGGCGGGTGTCGCGTCCGCGACATCGGGGTCGTACGGGTAGCTGGGGTCGTGGTCGGCGATGTGGTGGTAGGTGATGATGCTCACCGTCGGGAGGGGCACCGCCCCACGCACGCGCAGGAGGGCCTTCAACGCTCCGGCGCGGTGTAGGAGGCCGGCGATCCGCTCGCGCATCACTGCGCAAGGATAGTGACCGAGTTCCGGGAGGGCAGGTTCCTTGCCGCCAACCTAGCGGAGTCATCACGGAGATTGCGATCGCACGGACCGGGAGCCGCGGTAGGGTCCGTGACTGTGTTCGCGATACCCGGCATCGTCTGCCTGATCGTGTTCATCCTCGTCCGGCCGCAGGAGTTCATCCCGATCCTGCAGCGCGTGCCGTTCCTGCACCTGTTCACGGCACTTGCCGTGCTCGGCTGGGTGATCGACATCCGGCTGCGCCGCCTGCAGCCGATGTCGGTGCCGACGCTCCCGCTGGTGATCGCGTTCTTTGCGTGGGCGATCATCGGAACCGCGGTCGTCGTGCCCGACCGGCTGATCGAACGTGGGGTCGAGCTCGCGATCCTGTTCTCGCTGTATGCGGTGATCGCGCACGGCGTTCAGAAGTTCCGGACGTTCCAGATCGTGGCTGGAGGCCTGGTCAGCGCGTGCCTGTTCATCACCGTCGTCTGCTTCCACCAGGGCCTTGCCGACAAGCAATGTGTCGCCGGGCAGGAAGGCACCGACGGCGCCGTGAACGGCAAGACCGATGGTCGCTCGTGCGACACCGCCGAGCAGTGCCTCGGCCCTGACGCAGAGCCCGGCAAGGAATATCGCTGCGAGCACGTCGGCGCATTCGGCATCTACTCGATCGAGGAGCGCGTTCGCTATCGCGGCGAGCTCCACGATCCGAACGAGGTCGCGATGACGATCAGCGCCGGAGCGCTGTCGCTGCTGATCGCGTTCGCGCTGCGCAAGCGAAACCCGGTCGGTGTCGTCGCCTGCGCGCTGTGCGTGCTGCTCGTCATCTTGACCGTGCTGATGACGAAGTCACGCGGCGGTCAGATCTCCGCGATGCTCGTGCCGGGCGTCTACCTGGTTCGACGATACGGGCTCTACGCGGTGGTCCCGGCCGGTCTCCTCGGCGCGGCGATGGTCGTGCTCGGCGGCCGCGGCGGCATGAATGCCGATGTCTCCACCGAGCTTCGCTACGAGGCGTGGGCCACCGGCCTGAGCCTGTTCAAGGAGTACCCGGTGTTCGGCGTCGGCGCGCGCATGTTCGGCGAGCACCACTTCCTGACCGCGCACAACTCGTTCGTGCTGACACTCACCGAGACCGGCTTCGTCGGCATGGTGCTGTTCTCGTCGATCCTCTACCTGTCGATGAAGATGCTGATCGTCGGCCTCCGCGATCTGTCGCGCGTGCCGGGCTCCGCCGCGGTCCAGGTCTGGGGCATGGCGCTGATGGCGTCGCTGTCGGGCATCCTGTTCCAGATCAACACGCTGTCGTTCGCCTACCACTCGGTGCTGTGGTTGTTCCTCGGCCTCGTCGGCGCCTGGTACTCGGCGATCCGCCACCACGTCCCCGAGTTCCGGGTCCGGTTCGGCATGAAGGATTTCCTCCTCGTGGTCGCGGGCTGCGTGACCTACGCGTTCGTGCTCCTGCCCATGTTCCTTCGGTACAAGGGCAAGCTGTAGGGCGCTGGGCGCCCTCGCCCAGAAGCGCGTGTGCCCCCGGCGGTGAGACGCAAAGGCGCAAAGAGCGCAAAGTAGATCGGGGTCGGCCTCGCCGCTCGCCCGTGCCTCTGGATCGAACCGCAGAGCCGCAGGGCGCCGAGCGGAGGCGTTCCCCCGACTCGGCGCTTCGCTGCTTACTTCTTCTTCGCGGGCGGCTTCTTCGCCGCAGCCGGCTTTGCAGCAGCCTTGGGCTTTGCCGGAGCCTTGGCCGCCGCGGGAGCCTTCGGCGCCTTCGGTGCCTTGGCCGCGGGCGCCTTGGCTGCAGGAGCAGGCTTGGCCGGTGCGGGCTTGGCGGCCGGCTTCGCGGCGGGAGCCGGAGCAGGCTTGGCCGGAGCGGGCGCAGGCGGGGGTGCCACGGGCTTTGCAGCTGGCGCGGGGGTCGGAGCCGGCGTGGGCTTCGGCGGCATCGGCGTCGGCCGTGGGGGCAGCGGCTTGGCCGGCACGATGATCGGCCTGCTCGGCGTCGGCAGTGGCTTCGCAGGACGCACGGGCGCGGGTCCACGGCGCGGCCGCGGCTCGTCGTCGTCATCCTCGTCCTCGTCGTCGTCGCCGACCTTGGGCGGACCACCGTCATCCTCGTCGTCATCGACGATGATCGTCTTCTTCTTCGGAACGGCGGGCGCGTCTGCGTCCTCGTCCTCGTCCTCGTCCTCGTCCTCGTCTTCGTCCTCGTCCTCGTCCTCATCGACGCCGATGATCTTGATCGGCTTGACGCCGTCGTCGTCCTCGTCTTCCTCTTCCTCTTCCTTCTCCTCGTCCTCGTCGACGGGATCCTTGCCCCACGGCGGATCGGACCCACCGCGCCAGCCACCCGTGCCGTCGTCCTCCTCCTCGTCCTCTTCCTTCTCCTCGACGAGCTCCTCTTCGTCGCCCGTCCAGTCGTCGCCGACGGGTGCGACGGTGCCTTCGACCTCGTCCTCGACGTCGTCGACGGCTTCTTCCTCCTCGTCCTCGTCCTCGTCGTCCGCCGGCTCGTCCTTGGCGTCGTCCTCGTCCTCGTCAGCGTCCGCACGCAGCGGCGCCCGACCAGGCCAGGGCATCAAGGAGGGTACGTATTCGACGACTTCACTGCGCATCGGCATTCCTCGGCGGGATTCTAAGCATGCGGATCCACATACGTGTCAACTCAGTGAGCGCGCTTTAGCATTACGGGCGCTCAGGAGGCTGCGTGATACAAGAATCCCGTGCTCCCCAGCCGCTCGCCGCTCGTCTGGATCCTCGGCGTTGTCGGTATGACGGCTCCTGCGATCGCGGATCGAGCGAGCTATCACGCGACCGCCAGCGGGGACATCGCGTTCACGGACAACGTGTTCTCCGAACGCCGTGGCAACCAGGACGGCGACCTGTTCTTCCAGGTCCGCCCGGGCCTGCTGCTCAGCTACGGCATGCCGCGCATGATCCACGATCTCAACCTCGAGGCGGAGGTTACCCAGTACGCGCTGCATGGCGAGGAAGCATCGGTCACCGGCCGTGGCGGCTGGCGGGCGTTCTTCATCCCCGGCCCGCGTTCCGAGATCCTCCTCCAGATCAACGCCGGCACCGGCGTGCTGAGCTCGTTGACGGCGCGAACGTCGCCCGAAGAGTCGGTCGTTCAGCTCCAGCCCGAGCAGCCGCTCGGCGGGCTCGAGTTTCGCGGAGCCGATGGTAGCCAGTACTTCTCGTACGTCGCGTCGCGCCAGAATCGGATCTCGCAGCGGCTGTTTGGCCGCGTCAGCGAGACCGACGACAACCTGATGGAGCCGACGGTCGTGACCGCGGCGGAGGCCGGCGGATCGATCGGCGTCGAGCACCGGTTCCAGAAGACCTCGATCTCGGTCGATGCCGGCGCGTCGGTGCTGCGGCTCGAGCGCCAGGCGGAACCCGGCGCACCGATCGGCAGCCGCCTCGATCGCCAGGTCAATCCGCGGCTCCGGCTGTCGTGGCGTCGCGACATCGATCGCCGGATCAGCGCGAACATCGATGGCGGTCTGGTCTACGTGGTCCCGTTTGGCAGGGACCCGTACAACCCGACCGATGCCGAGCGCCGCCGCGGCCTGTTTCCCGTCGTCGGTGGCCAGCTCGCCTATACCGATGTGTTCGGCGTCTCGACGCTGTCGCTCCGTCGCGACGTGACCCCGAACCTCCTGATCGCGCAGAACACCGTCAGCGACGTCGCGATGATCACCGCCGCGATGCCGATCCCGTGGCGCGAGGACAATCGCCGTCGCGCACCTAGGCTCGTGGGTCTCGGCTCGATCGCCGTGATGCGCACGCAGCTCGTCGATCCGGTGACCTCCGATCTGCAGGCCTCGTTCGGTGTCGCGCGCGTCGATGTCGGGATCCAGTACGCCGTGCGTCCTGGGTTCTCGTACACGTTCCGTTACGAGCTGATGGTGCAGAGCTCGAATCGCGATTCGATGGGCGAGCAGATTCCGGGCTTCTTCCGCAACACGTTCTACTTCTCGTTCAAGGTGCGGTGGCCCGAGGAGCTCGCGGCGCAGGTGCCGAAGCGGCGCGGAAATGCCGTTCGTGCGGACCGTGATGATCTCTCACCGCTCGGCGCCGAGCCGGTGATCCCCGATCTGCTCGAAGAAGACGCCGGCGAAGGCGACCGTTGATCCGATCGCGCAGCGATCGTCGACCTACGTGCCCGCACGTTGTGACGACCCCGCACACCTGCTCCGGACAAGGTTTCGCCGCTGGGGTGCGTGCGGGGTAGCGACCGAGGCACGTGAGCTGCATCTCTGCCGGCTTGCTGTGAATCCCGACGAACCTGAACGGCCCTCCGATCCTGAAACCAAACCCGACCCTTGCGGCGACAAGGTGCATCACGGGATCAGGTGCATGCGTCCCAAGCAGCACGATGGCGATCACGAGCATCAGGCCCCGACGGGGCACGCTGTTCGCTGGACGTAGCGGGTCCGGTTGTGAGCGACGAACGTAAACGATCCACCACCGACGCGCCCGCGATCGCGCGGACCGTGACCCCGCGCGAGCCCGTGCCGGCGCGGACGACCACGCCGCAGGTATCGACCCATCCGATCGGGACGCCATCCGGTCTGTCGCCCAACGCAGGAACGCTCGCGGTGGCTGCGTGGCTCCGCGATCGAGGCCTCTCGCTGCCGGCCGCGAAGTCGTGGCGGGTGCAGATCGCCCTCGAGCTCGGCGATCGCGCGGCCTCGTTCATGTTCGCCACGACCAAGTTCCAGATCACGATCGATCCCCAATCGTGGGGCTTCATGTTCATGCACGGCGATCGCACCTCGACGATCCTCGTCACCAACATGGCAGCCGCGCGGGACGCCGACGAGCACCGCCTGGTCGCGATGACCCCACCGCTCAAGCGCATCGGCGTGCTGCTGCGTGATCTCGAGGCGCGCTATCACATGTTCTTCCCGCGCCACCACGCGGCCATCCGCAGTGACATCCCGGGCAGCGAGCCGATGATCCGCGCCTGGGTCTCGTCGTTCTGACCGGACGTGTGCGCGTCGTAGTAGCGTGCGCGCGTGCGGGCTGATCTCCCTCCTGCGGTCGCGCAGGCGATCGAGCGCAGCGAGCGGCCCTCGCTGGTGTTCGACCACGAGCGGATCACCGCCAACCTCCGCGCGATCGCGGTCGCCGCGCAGGCGAGCGGCGTCACCACGCTGTTCGCCGCCAAGTCGTTCCCGGCCGCCGCGGTTCGCGAGCTTGCAGCGACGGCGCTCGATGGCTTCGATGCCGCGAGCGCCCAGGAGGTCCGCGAGCTCCCCGCCGCGCGCGTGCTCTCGATCGTCGATCCGAGCGGCCGCGCGGTCGAAGCGGCGGCGCATCACCGCGGGCGGCTGATCGTCGGCTGCGAGACGATCGACCAGGTCACGGCGGCGCCCGCTCACGCCGAGATCGCGATCCGGATCAGCGCCTCGATCACGGGGCGTGATCCTGCGATCGGAGCCGTGCTCGATGGCAGCGGTCATCGCCGCTCGCGGTTCGGGCTCGACGCCGGCGAGGCCACGCTCGGCACCTTCGTACGCGCGGCCGCTGGACGCCCGGTGGGGCTGCACGTGCATCACGGTCCGGTCACCGCGACGACGAGCGAGCGCTTCCTCGCGACCGCGCGCGCCGTGCTCGCTCTCGCCGCCGAGGCCGAGCTCGTGCCCTCGTTCCTCGATCTCGGGGGCGCGTGGCACGGCATCGCCGACCTCGCCGGAGCGCTGCGCGATCTGCGAGCCGCCGTGCCGCGCGAGATCGAGCTGATCATCGAGCCCGGGCGGCGGGTGACCGAGGAAGCCGGCTTCGCGTGCGGGCGGGTCGTCGTCGCGCGCGAGCTCGCCGATCGGCCGCTCCGCGTGATCGATCTCTCGCGGATCTGCCACCTGCGGTGGAGCCAGATCGAGCTCGTTGGTCCCGCGCCGCACGCCGGCGAGGGTCGCAGCGTGCTCGTCGTCGGCCCGACCTGCTACGAGGAGGACGTGATCGGCGAGTGGACGCTCGCGCCCGATCGGCTCGCGGCAGGAGACCGCGTCGTGCTCCGCCACGTCAGCGGCTACGCGGTCGCGTGGAACACGAGCTTTGGCGGCGTGCCCGCAGCAGACGTGGTCATCGCCTAGCCACCGGCAGCTCGAGTAGCTGGTCGCGCGGGTCCACGCCGGCGCGGCGGAATCGCGCCGCCGTCGCGGGCGACGTTCTTGCAGCCGATGCGCCCCGTCGGGGCTGCTGTTCGCGATCAACTCGCTGGTGGGCTTCGACCGTGTCGGCGCGTGTCGGCACGCGATGGAGATCTATCCGCGCCCGTGACGCCCGCGCAGAGGCGAGCGAACCAACCGCTACCGCCTCCGTCCACCGCAGCGCTAGAAAGTGGAGACCGTCCCCGCGACCTCCAAAAAATTCGCGTCGTTACCCATCGAGAGTGGAGACAGTGGAAACCGTCCCTGGCTCTGCGCTCCGCACTGACCGTGCCCGATCAGCGCGACGATCCGCTGCCCGCGTTCGGCGCCGCGTCGTCCGAGGTTGCCGCCTCGTCAGACGCGGGCGCCGGTTGGCGCGGAGCCATTCGCTCGGGAGGTCGCGCGAATTCTTCGTCAGCGGCAGGCGCGGGAGCCTCCGGCTTCGAGGCCGGCGTCGGCACGCTCGCAGTCTTCGCGTTGCTCGCACTCGGTCCACCCGAGATCGTGACGTACGCGAGCGGCACACCGAGGCCGAGCGAGATCAGGATCGCACCGCGCCACTTGAGGCCGAGCCGCCCCTTGATCATGAAGATGCCGCTGATCGCGAGGTACAGCAGCATCACAGCGTAGAGGTCGGCCATGTACGTCCACGCCTTCTTGCCGCGGTTGTAGTGGAGCCAGTTCGCGACCCGCAGGAAGAACCGGGACTCGCGCGCCTGGACGGTGACCTCGCCGGTGTCACCGATCGCGGTGACCTGGGTGCCGCTCTGGTAGGTCAACCGGATCTCGTCGCCTGCGCGATAGACGTCGTCGGGCTTCCCGGTGCCCGCCGCATCGGTGACGCGCTTGACCGCCTCGTCGTCGGAGAGCTCGGCCGAGATCGGTGCGATCGCGATCGTCTTCTCGCTCGACGTGAAGTTCGGATCCCAGTCCGCGATGTGATTGATCGCGATTCCCGAGACCGCGTAGATCAGCGTGAACCCGACGGCGAGGTAACCGAAGTCGCGATGCACGGCACGCAGCCAGCCTCGCCACCTCTTCCTGATCGTCGTTCCAATGCCCGAGGACGGTTTCTTGGAAGCCTTGGAGACGGCTTCCTCGGCGACCTCAGGCATACCGCTCCTCTTTCCACGGATCGGCGTGATTGTGATAGCCGCGCGTCTCCCAGTAGCCCGGATCGTCCTTCTTCACGAACCGCACGCCGGTGATCCACTTCGAGCTCTTCCAGAAATACAGATCCGGGATCAGGCCGCGGACCGGAGCGCCGTGCTGCAGCGCGAACGGCTTACCGTTCAGGCGATAGGTGATGAGGGCGTTGTCGGCGGTCGCTTCCTTGAGCGGGATGTTCGCGGTGAACCCGTGCGCCGCCTCGAGGATCACGTGCTTGACGTCGTCCTTGATGCCCGCTTTCTCGGCGAGCATCGAGATCTGGACGCCCTTCCACAATCCGCCGAGCATCGACCAGCCGGTGACACAGTGGACGTCGGCCTGCTTCTGGACCTGGGGCAGCTTGAGCAGCGCCGCGTAGTCGAGCTCGAACGGCGTCTTCACGCTGCCGTACACCTTGAGCTTGAAGTTGCGCGCGTCGCCGTCGCCTTCGTCGCCACCCATCGGGCGCAGGTACTCGAGCGTGCGCTGACCTGGTGGCAACCGCGGCCGACCATCCGGGCGCTTCTCCGCGCGGGCGAGCTTGGACAGATCATCGGCAGCGATCCGCAGCAGGGAACCGCCGACTGCCATGAACGCCGTGCCGATCGCCGCCGACTTGATGAAGTGGCGGCGGTCCCAGGCCTTCTTCAGCTCGGGGTAGCGGTCGAGGTCGGGATGGTCGGTGGGTCGGGTCAGGGGTGCCTCCTACAGCGGGCTCGTCGCGCAAGCGTAACTCGCGCCGAGCACATCGCCTTCTGTGCATTCGTACGCGGCAGGTTCCCCATGGTTACGAGCGAACCGCTGATCCGGTTGGTTTCCTCGTGAACACGCGGCGTTAAGCCATGAATTCAGACGACTTCGCCGGCCGGGGGGATCTGGATGCAGCGCTCACGCACGGCCGAAAACGGGCACCAGCGCGCCCGAGGTCAGCGCGTTCTCGGGCGACGCCAGGAACGCGATGGTCTCGGCGATCTCGCTCGGCCTGGGCCAGGTGGCGTGGTCAGCCTTCGGCATCGAGGCGCGGTTCGCCGGCGTATCGATCGTCGATGGCAGGATCGCGTTGACGAGGATCCCATCACCGATCAGCTCCGCGGCGAGGCCCTGGGTGATCGCCGCGACGCTCGCCTTCGCAGCGAGGTACGACGTCATCCCGCCGACGGCTGCGATCACGGGACGCGCGGCCACATTGACGATCCGACCACCGCCGCTCCCCTTGCGGATCGACTTCACCGCCTCACGACACGCGAGGAAGCAGGTCACCGTGTTGACCTTCCACTGCGCCTCGAAGTCGGCGAGCGAGGTCTCGGCGATCGGCGCCATCGCGAATCCACCGACGAGGTGGATCGACGCCCAGATCGGCGGAAGCGCCTCGTAGAAGGCGACAGCGCCAGCTTCGTGATCGAGCTGGGCGTCGGGCCGGTCCGCGACGTGGACGATCGCGCCCTTCGCGGTCAGCAGCTCGACGACGCCCTTCCCCAGTGCTCCACGCCCACCCGTGACCACGACATGCTTACCTCGCATGCCGTCACGGTAGCGCGGTCTACAGGATGATGCCGCCGCAGGCGCTCTGGAACTTCGCGATGATGTCGTTCAGCGCGCCGGTCAGGTTGCCGTCGCAGATCGACGAGAACACAGCCTGCTGCGGACCACTCGCGTTCGTCATCTGGACGAACTGCTTGAGCCGCGTGGCCTCGGCGGCCTCGCCGAATCCGGAGCTGCACGACGTCTGACCGGCGATCACGCCCGCGGCCCACCGCGAGCGGTGACCCTTCACGCCGTCGAGGAACTGGATCGCATCGGCCGGCTCGAAGTCGACCACCGGACCGCTGTTCGGGTTGCTGGCGTCGATCGTGAAGTTGTTCTGCGTCGACGAGCTGTCGTCCTCGTCGGTCAGCATCACGATGCCGAGCAGTGCGTCGTCGCGGAGGAAGCCCGCGTTGGTGTTGTCCGCAACGCGATCCCCGAGTGCCCACTTGGTCATCAGCAGCGGCATCTCGTAGCCGGGACCACCGGTGCCGACGCTAGCGCGGCAGCTGAGTGCGGTGCCGAGATCCGGATCGCTCGGCTCGAGCCAGCGCCGGTTGACGTTGCAGTTGTTGCGGAACGCGCCGTCGTCACCCATCTCGGAGAAGCTCATCGGCGGGAACATCGAGCCGAACGAGTTGCTGTAGGTGAGGTCGCGACCGGTCGTGGTCACCGCCACGCGGAAGTCGATGTGCTCACCGTCCTCGTTAACGTAGTTCTGGAGCACGTCGGCGAACATCGGGAAGTTGTGAGCGAGGTTGCCCTGCTCCTCGGCCATCGAGCCCGAGTCGTCCACGACGAACACGATGTCCATCTTGCTGCACTTGCGTGCCTCGCCGGTCGGGCCTGCGTCGGGGGTGTTCATGTTGCCGTCGCCATCGCCATCGCCATCGCCGTCCTCGCGACCAGCGGGACCACAACCGACGAGAGCGAGCGCCGAACCAGCCAGGATTGCAGTGGTAATCAACTTCATGAACGAACCTCCCTCGAAGTTGCGCGGACAGTACTCAGCGTGAATCGTGATCAAAAGCCTTTTTGGTTTCGGCCATGCAGTTTGCGCGACTCGCGCCAGGTTCACGTCGGATTGCGCCACCACGTGCACATCACGAGCAACGCGGAAGCCAGGGGCTTGCCGCCGCGGTCCTTGCGACGCTAGAAGCAGCGCATGGGCGCACAGTGGAAGGCCAAGGGCAAAGCAGCGTCAGCCCAGGCCAAGGGCAAGATCTTCAGCAAGCTCGCGAAGGAGATCATGATCGCGGCGAAGGGCGGCGCCGATCCGGCGATGAACCCACGCCTGCGCGCATCGGTCGAAGCCGCGAAGAAGGCATCGATGCCGCGCGACACCCTCGACCGCGCCATCAAGAAGGGCGCCGGGCTCCTCGACGAGTCCGTCACGTTCGAGACCGTGACCTATGAAGGCTTCGCGCCTCATCGAGTTCCGGTGATCGTCGAGTGCCTGACCGACAACAAGAACCGCACGGCGACCACGGTCCGCGTCCTGTTCCGCAAGGGGCAGCTCGGCAACACCGGCTCGGTGTCGTGGGACTTCTCGCACGTCGGCCTCGTCGACGCGTCGCCGCCCGCCGGTGCCGACCCCGAGGAGGCCGCCATCGAGGCGGGCGCGCAGGACTTCGAGCCGGACGGCGAGGGCGGATTTCGGTTCTACACCGAGCCCACCGATCTCGACGCGGTGAGCAAGGCGCTGTCCGCGCTCCACTGGACGGTCGCGACGATGCGCCTTGGCTGGCGCCCCAAGAACCCGATGAAGCTCGAGGACCCGGTCGCCCGCGGTGAGGTCGAGCAGTTCCTCGCCGATGTCGACGAGGACGACGACGTCCAGCACATTTACGTCGGCTACGTGTAGGGACGCGCTATCGTCGCGGCGTGGAACGCGGCGAAGAGGCCACGGACATTCTCCCGCGTGACCCCGCGGAGGATGCAGGCACCGAGGCAGCAACTCCTCGCGCGCTCGCCGAAGAAGGGATGGCGGGATCGCAGGCTCCGCACGGCGCCGAGCCCAGACCGTCGGTGTGGGCCACGACGTCCAAGGCCGCGGGTCCCACCGCTGCGCAGGCGCTCGATCGCGCGGACCTGCCGCGGATGCGGATGTTCCACTTCTTCGGCGTCCTCGCGCCGCTGTCGGCGATCGCGCTGTCGCTGCTGATCGGTGGCGATCCGATGGCGCGATATGTGTTCTGGGTCGGCGCGGCCACGATGTCGCTCGCGAACGTCGGCCTGCTCTGGCTGTCGGGCAAGGCAGAGCGCTGGCAGGCGACACCCGTCGGCGTCCTGTGGATCATCGCGACGACCGGCGGTGTGCTGCCGATGCTCTACTACTTCGGCCCGTTCTCCGCGGTCGTGATGATCTCGATCCTCGGCATCGTCTTCATCTCGCTCGGACGCAATCGCTGGATCTCGCTGTCGGTGGCCGGCATCTGCATCGGCGGTCACATCCTCCTGTCGGGCGCGATCCTCGTCGGTTGGATCGACGACGTCGGCGTGATGTCGAGCCGGCTCGTGGCGACGAAGTTCCAGCTCCTGGTCGCCGAGATCTTGATCGTCGGCATGCAGGTGGCGAGCTACATGCTCGGGCGCTGGGCGCGACGGACGAACACGGCAGCCGTGGCCGAGCTGCAGAACGCGATGCAGGTGATCGGCGATCAGCAGCAGGCGCTCGCCGAGGTCAAGGACGAGTCGGCGCGGCAGCGGCATGCCGACGAGGGTCGCTGGACCGGTCAGCTCATGGGCTCGTACAAGATCGGGCTCGTGCTCGGTCGTGGCGCGATGGGCGATGTCTACGAGGCGATGCGCCCCGATGGGAGGTCGGTCGCGATCAAGCTGCTCAACCAGAAGGCGACCGGCAACACGTCGTTGATCGATCGGTTTCATCGCGAGATGGATCTCGCAGCGCGCCTCGTGTCACCGCACATCGTCGAGGTGATCGAGCTGTCGGCCCCCGAGGCACCGGTGCCGTACATCGCGATGGAGCGCCTGTACGGGACGGATCTGGCAACCCGGCTACGCACCGAGCCACGGATGCCGTCCGACGAGCTGGTCGTCCTGCTCGATCAGGTCGCGCGCGGCCTCGAGGTCGCGCGGCTCGCGGGCGTGGTCCATCGCGATCTGAAGCCGCACAACCTGTTCCTCCACGAAGGCTCGACGTGGAAGATCCTCGACTTCGGGGTGTCGAAGCTCGTCGGCAGTGAAGGCACGCTGACCGGCGAGGGCGTCGTCGGAACGCCTCAGTACATGGCGCCCGAGCAAGCCTCCGGTGGACATGTCACGCACCTCGCCGACGTCTATGCGCTCGGCGCGATCGCGTATCGCTGTCTGACCGGTCGCTCGCCGTTCAAGGGCAAGGACCTCTCCGAGCTCGTGTATCAGGTCGTCCACTCGCCACCCGTGCGCCCGGGTCTGCTCGGCCGGGTCTCGACCCAGATCGAGGACGTGCTCGCGGTCGCGATGGCCAAGGATCCGCGACGGCGGTTCTCCTCGGCAGTGTCGTTTGCGCAGGCGTTCATCGCGGCACGGCGGGGGCGCCCGCTCGCGATCGATCCGCCGCCGAATGCGTGGACCTAGAGGGTCGCGGTCGCGTAGTCGGCGCGCGCTGCTGGCTCGGCGTCGTGCATGATGACGCGGACGAACGGGTACGACGTCGTGATGAACTCGGCGAGCTCCTTGCGAGCCACCGAGCCCACGCAATCGGCGATCACCACCGTCGAGATCATCGGGCCGTCGGACTCGACGCGACGGATGACCTCGAGAGGAGACTGGGCCACGACCACGTCATGGTCGGCTGACCAGGCTGCCACCAGCTGGTCTCGCACACCGGGATTGGTGGCGACGATCAGGATGCGAGTGCGACTCCATTGGCCGGTGCCGCGAGGCCATCTCTTGGTGGTGACAGTCATGCTCATGGATCCCCCTCTGGGGATTCCTGAGTTGCAATCATAGGACCACTGCAATGCCCCATCGTGACGCCAGGCACGGCGTGCCTTTTTCACCACGTCCTCACCCTCCGGAGAGCGCGCCTGTCATCGCGCGCGAGACCGCCCGTGCGCGGCTGACAGCGACTCCAGCTCTCGTCGAGAATCCGTGGCTGAGCACACAGTTCCGCGCCCGCAGAGCGTCCGTCCGTGCTGTCAAAGTTCACGTACATCGTCATTCGCCGCCGACGCGTGGCGGCCGTTTCTGATAAAGACGCGACGTGACAACTGCCTTCCGGATGCCTGCTGAGTGGACCCCGCACACCGCCGTGTGGACCGCGTGGCCCCATGATCCCGAGCAGTGGCTGGAAGGCCTCGACGCTCCGCGCCGTGCGCTGATGCAGATGGTGAGCGCGATCGTCGATCTCGAGGGGGACCGGCCCCGGGGAGAGCGCGTCGATCTGCTCGTGCGAGACGCGCAGGACGAGGCCGCTGCACGCACGCTGCTCGGTCGAGCCGCGGCAGGCGTCACGTTTCATCACGCGACGTACGGCGATGTGTGGCTGCGTGACACCGGGCCGATCTTCGTCGTCCGCGACGGCGAGCTCAGTGCAGCGCGGTTCCGGTTCGACGGCTGGGGCGGCAAGTACGTGATGGCCGGCGATACCGAGGTCGCTGCACGCGTGATGGCGTGGGCCGGCGTTCGCGGTGCGGCGTACGACTTCGTGCTCGAGGGTGGCGCGATCGAGGTCGATGGCGAGGGCACGCTGTTGACGACGCGCCAATGCATGCTCGGCGGCGCGCGCAATCCCGGGCTCGATCAAGCCGCTCTCGATGCCCGGCTGCGGTGGGCGCTCGGCGTCGAGCGGATCGTGTGGCTCGATCGCGGTCTCGAGAACGATCACACGGACGGTCACATCGATACGCTGGCGCGGTTCGTCGCTCCCGGCGTCGTCGCCTGCATGGAGCCGGCACCGAACGATCCCAATCGCGACGCGCTGGCGGGCATCATCGCGGATCTGCGCGCTGCCAAGCTCGAGGTCGTGACGGTGCCGTCGCCCGGTGCGGTGCTCGATGCGACCGGCATGCTGATGCCGGCGAGCTACATGAATTTCTACATCGCGAACACGACGATCGTGGTCCCGGTCTACGGCGCTGCCGCGGATGATGCGGCGGTCGCTGCGATCGCGAAGCTGTTCCCGACCCGCCGCGCCGTGGCCGTCGACGGCAAGTCCGTCGTCGTCGGTGGCGGTGCGTTCCACTGCTCGACGCAGCAGCAGCCGACCGTCTAGGCCCAATGCTGGTCAGCTAGCGCCGTTCTGACGTGCACGTGCACGCAAGTGACTGGTATTGCATCTAGGCCAGGCGCGGTCCGCCGAACCCGATCTCGTCGAACAGCTCCGACATCACGGAGTCCTCAGCCAGCATGGGGTCGAGGATCAGCTGCGTGGTCTCGGCGGGCGCATCCCAGTGCGGGTAGTGGCCGCAGCTGTCGAACCAGTGCAGCTGCGCGTCGGGGAACGCCGCGAGAGCGCGCTTCGCTTGCCACGGGAAGCAGACGCGGTCCTTGCGGCCCCAGCCGATCACGAGCGGTCGGTCGAGCGATCCTGCAGGAGCGCCCTTCTGGGTCTCGCCAGTCGCGAGGCTCTCGAGCAGCGGGTCGAACGAGGGCGCGCTGACGTAGGCGAGCAGCTCGTCGCGCACGATCCGAGGTGACAGCTGCCACGGATGCGCGGAGAACTGAGCGAGCAGCAGGGTCCGGCCGACACGGCTGTGTGCGAGGCGCGGCAGCGAATGCCGCAGTGCGCGCAGCACCCGGATCGATGCCGCGATCGATCGATGGAACGCGTGCCGCTCCCAGCCGCGCCAGAAGCCTCCGGGGGCGAGCGCCACCACCGAGCCGAGCACGCCGCCGCGCCGCGCGAGCTCGATCACCAGGCGTGCACCCATCGAGCTGCCGACCCCGTCGATCCGACCGAGCTTGTGCGCCGTGAGGAAGTCGGTGACGTCGTCGGCGAGCGTCCGGATCGAGACCTCGCCGTCACGTGGGGGCGTCTCGCCGAATCCGGGCAGGTCGACGGCGATCACCTCGCGCTGCGCGGATAGCGTGTCGAGGATCGTCTCCCACGATCGCCAGCTTCCGCCGAGCCCGTGGATTAGGAGCAGCGGCCTGCCCGTTCCTCGCCGGATGAAGTGCATGCCAGTCAGATCTGCAAGCGCGTTGCCACGCGTGCCGCGGCGGCGGGACGAAGTCCTCGCAGCGCGCGCAAGCCCTCGGCGAGCAAGGACAGTTCGGGTAAGGTGAGCCGGCCATGTCGAAGGTCACCGTCGCCGCACTGCAGACCGCTCTCACCGACGACGTCGCGCAGAACGTCAACCTCGTCAGCGAGCTCGTGCGTGAGGCCGCGGGCAAGGGCGCCCAGATCATCCTGCCGAGCGAGCTGTTCGAAGGTCACTACTTCTGCCGCACCCAGCGCGAGGATGACTTCGCGCGCGCACAGCCGGTCGCCAACCACGCCACGCTCAAGGTGTTCAGCGAGCTCGCAGCGAAGCTCGGCGTCGTGATCCCGGTGTCGTTCTTCGAGCAGGCCGGACCCGAGCACTACAACTCGGTCGCCGTGCTCGATGCGGATGGGCGTCAGCTCGGCGTCTATCGGAAGAGCCACATCCCCGATGGTCCTGGCTATCAGGAGAAGTTCTTCTTCAAGCCCGGCAACACCGGCTTCAAGTCGTTCGCGACCCGGTTCGGCACGATTGGTGTCGGGATCTGCTGGGACCAGTGGTTCCCCGAGGCGGCGCGCGCGATGACGCTTGCCGGTGCGGACCTGCTGTTCTATCCGACCGCGATCGGCTCCGAGCCCGAGGAGCCTGACCTCGATAGCCGCGATGCGTGGCAGCGCGTGATGATCGGCCATGCGGTCGCGAACTCGGTCGGCGTGATCGCGTCGAACCGGGTCGGCATCGAGGGCGATGGCTCGAGCGCGATCACGTTCTACGGCAGCTCGTTCATCTGCGATGCGCGTGGCGACAAGCTCGCCGAGCTGTCCCGGAGCGAGCCCGGGATCGCGCTCGCGACGCTCGACCTGGCGCAGATCCGCAAGGTCCGCGCGAGCATGGGCTTCTTCCGTGACCGCCGGCCGTCGCTGTACCGCGGCCTCGCCGAATAGGCCCGTTGGCCACTGATATCGGTTGAAACCGCGGGCCGCCCGCGGTTGTCTGAGTGCCGTGATCCGTCGCCACGTGCTCGCCGCGCTCGCCATCGGCATCGAAGCAGGCGACGAGGAGCCAGCCCGGGTCGCGCTGCGCCGGATCGACTGGGTGTTGCGAGGTGCAGCCCGCCGGCGGTTCGAGCGAGCGCTGATCGATGCAGCGCTCGCGATGACGAGCGTGGTCGACGAGGACGCGCCGCGGCCGATGCCGACCGCCGACGGGATCAGCCCGGAGGCGATCCGTCACACCCAGCGGCTCGCGGCGCTGACGATCGCCGGTGTCGCGGTCGACGATCCGCGCGATCGCGAGCGGGTCGAGGCCGCGTACCGAGCGCTGCCGGGCGCCCGTGCGTCGAGCGTGCCGGTCGCGACGATCCTCGCGAGTGCGCTCGCGCTCGCGATGGTCTCGACGATCGCGCTCTACGTGTGGACGCGGCCCGGTGCGGCGAAGCGCGTCCATGCCCGGCCGCTTCCGATCCCTGCCGCCGGCGCCTACCGCGATGGTGGCGTCCCGCTGCCGGATCCCGAGATCGAGAAGGTGTTCACCGAGGAGCTGCTCGCACTCGTGATCGAGACCGATCAGGACCGGCAGAGCGGCGGGCTCGACAAGGATCGCAAGGCGCACGGCATCGCGATGATCGGAGCGCCGGCGATCGCAAAGCGTGGCGCGCCGATGGTCAAGGCGTGGACCGAGATGCTCGAGATGCTCGACCGCTGGGTGTCGGTGCCTGCGTCGAGCAAGGAGTTCCGGGACATCGCGCGCGAGTTCCGTCATCGCGTGCGCGCGGTCTCCGATCAGATGATGGCCGAGGGCATCGGCTACTACCTCGAGGGCGACGTCATGGTCTACGGGACCGGTGCGGCGCACGCGCTGATCTACACGTATCGCGTCGAGGAGGTCGTGTTCGTCAAGGCCGCCGCCACGCCGCGGCGCGTGCTCAGCCTGCGCCGGCTCGATCGCCTGAACCTGACGCACACGCTGCTCGGGATGCAGTCCGCCGACCTCGGCGATCCGGTGCTGCTGCTCGACCAGATCGACAAGCATGTTGCGACGCACGTCCTGCCGGTGCTCGCGCTCGATGCACCGTACGATCTCGCTGATGACACCTATCAGCGCCATGACGGTGCAGCGGTCGCGAAGATCGCAGGCGATGCGGTACGGCGCGAGCTCGCGACCGCGTTCGGTGCCGATGCCCCTGCCGCGCACGAGATCGCGGCGCTGCTCGCCGAGCGGGCGCGGCTCGTCGAGGAGTGGCGCGAGATCCTCGACCGCAAGGGCTGGCGGATCTCGCGCACCGACGGCCTGTTCTTGCCCGAGAAGCTGATCGAGAGCCTCGAGGGCGCGGTGCCGGCGTACCAGCTCGCCCGAGCCGGGGAGATCGAGGACAAGCTCGCGGCGCTCGAGGCTCCGCGGATCGCGTCGCGCTGCCATCAGCTGGTCGCCGACACGATCCGGCGTCACGAGGCGCAGCACGGCATGGACGACGATCGCGACGAGCCGCTGACGTATCCGGCCGCGCTCGAGGCACACCTCGGCGATCCCGACGATCAGGATGGCGAGCCGCGCCGCGATGTCGAGCACGCGCGCGCGGAGCTGTCCGCGTACACGAGCCAGCTCGCCAATGACCTGGTCACGCCCCAGCTCGCGCTGTGGAACGTCGCGCAGTTCGCGTTCCACGATCGCCAGTGGGGGACGCCCGAATCGTATGCAGCGATCCTGATCATCGAGGGACTCGCACGACACCTCGCGATCCCGAGTGAGGGCCCGGTGATTCACGACCGTCAGGTCGATCGCACGCGCCTCGCCGCGCTCGCGATTCCGATGGCGTCGCTGGATGGTGACAAGCTTCGCGGCGCTGCCAGGGCACTGTGGAGGGACTTCTACGGTGAGGACATCGTGCTGATCGTCGATCGCTGATCGACTGAACGGAGCTTGTCAGCATCTCGTTACAGGAGGCGAAACAGACAGTTCCGCCTCACAGGGATGCGGTGCGCTGCAATGCCGGTTACCCAGTACGAGTGCGTTCTCCGTTCGCCCCGGTACTGCTTCCGCTCGCGGCGCTGATCGCGTCGCTCGTGCGGTGGCTGATCCAGGGCTCGGGCAACCTCTACACCGCGCTCGACAAGCGGTTCTACATCCCGGACCCCGACCTCGGCTGGCGCGTCTCGAGCCAGCACCCGATCTGGCTGGGTCTCGAGGTCTGCGCGATCATCGCCGCGACGGCGATCGGTCTGCTGATCGGCGGCTGGGTGATTCGCAAGCTCGAGGCGCGGCGTGGTCGACGCATGACGGTCCTCCGCGTGGCGTCGTGGATCGTCGCGGTGGTTCCGCTCGCGGTTCCGATCGCTGCGTTCGCGAGCGGCGCGGGTCCGATCGGTGGGCGCGACGTGCTCCCGGCCGCGCAGGCCGTCGCGCTCGAGACCGGGATCTCCGGAGCTCTCGATGCGCCCGCTGGCTCGTACACAGTCGTTCCTCACACCGGCACCGCGATCACCGCGCGGGTCTCGGCCGGCGGTGAGGAGTTCGATGCGCGCTTCATCGGTGACATCAAGGGCACGTGGGACGCCAACCCGCGCGATCTCGCAAAGCCGACGCGCGCCGAGGTCAGCGTCGCGACAGCGTCGGTGGATACCGGCATCGGTGAGCGCTCGAAGCATGCGCGCGAGGGATACCTGCTCGCGGGAACCTATCCACGGTTGATCTTCACGCTGGCCGAGCTCGTGGCGGCGCGCCAGGACACGCCGAACGTCATCGCGTTTCGCGCGCGCGGTACGCTCGCGTTGATCGGCAAGGTTCATCCGGTCGAGGTCACCGGTACGCTCTCGAAGCCCGACGCCGCCGGTCTTGCCCGTCTGGGCCTGTCAGGCGACATCCTGCTCGTCAACGGATCGTTCTCGATCCCGATCCGCGACACCGCGCTCGCCCCCGATGCGGGCGACTTCGATGGTGATCGCATCCCCGTTTTCGTGTCGCTCGTGTTGCGACATATGGAGTGAGTCCCAATGAAGATGTTCTCGTCCCTGCTCTTGATCACCGCCCTCGCTGTGTCGCCCGCCTGCAAGAAGAAGGAGGCCGCGCCGACGCCCACCCCTGTCACCGAAGGCTCGGGCTCCGCCGCCGCTGGTAGCGCCGCCGCTGGCAGCGCCGTCGCCGAGGGCAGCGCCGCCGCAGGCAGCGCTGCCGCCGGTAGCGGGACCACGGCCGTCGCGCCGGATCCGGCCAGCGACTTCATCGCGGTCGAGGCCGCCCACGCCAAGCCGAAGCCGGATGACCCGGTCACGGTCAAGTTCGAGAAGTTCGCGGTGACCAAGGCGACCTTCGATCCGAAGAACGTCGAGGGTGGCACCGCAACGATCGAGCTCGATCTCGCGAGCCTCAACAGCGCCTCGGAGAAGCGCGACGCTCACCTCAAGAGCGAGTCGTACATCAACCTGTCGAAGTACACGACGGCGACGATCGACATCGGCAACGTCAAGAAGAAGGACGGCGCGACGTACACCGCGGATGCGAAGGTGAAGTTCCGCGACATCGAGAAGACCTATCCGGTCACGTTCGAGGTCGTCGGCTCGACCGAGGATTCGATCCGCGTGAAGGGCGAGCACGAGTTCCCGCGAGCCGACTTCAAGGTCGGCAAGGACAACAGCGATCCGGATGAGTCGGTGGCTGGACCGCTGAAGGTCAAGCTGCAGCTCACGCTCAAGAAGACCTAGCTGCCGCCGGGAGGCGAGGTGCTACGATCGGCGCATGGTGTTTTTCGCTCGTGCCGTCGTCACCGGGTTTGCGCTCAGCCTCGGTGCAGCGCTGTTCAAGAAGGTCGCGAAGGACATCGGCCTCGCTGACGAGAAGGACAAGGACAAGGATTCCGAGTCCGTTCGTCAGCAGGACGGTGCGACCGACCCAAATCTGCAGCGCGGCTGATCCGGCACCCCGTGGGGTGCGATACGGCCCCACAACGAATGCCGCCGAATTCGCAGGTGAGCATCGGGATTTTGCGCAACACTCCGATCAGTGGTGGAGTCGGCAAATCTGGCGCCCGGCCTCTTGCTGGCGATGCCACAGCTCGCCGACCCCAACTTCTCTCGCGCGGTCGTGTTGATGATCGAGCACAGCGAGCAGGGCTCGTTCGGGCTCGTGATCAATCACCCGAGTCCGATCCGGGCGAGCGAGCTCCTCGATAGCCTCGAGATGAGCTGGCAGGGCGAGGACTCCGCGGTCGTGTGGGCGGGTGGCCCCGTCAGCCCGAGCACGGGATGGGTTCTCCACGAGCCGCTCGGGATCGCGCAGCCCGGGCAGGGGACGATCGCGATCACCTCGAGCATCCTGCTCTCGACCTCGCCCGATCGGCTGCGCGCGATCGCGAACCAGCCGCCGCGCAACATCCGCCTCCTGCTCGGCTACTCCGGGTGGGGACCCGGTCAGCTCGCCGGCGAGATGCGCCGCGGCGCCTGGCTCCACACCACCGCGACCCCGAGCCTCGTGTTCGAGACGCCACCGGACGCGATCTGGGACACCGCGATGCAGTCGCTCGGGATCAACCCGCGCGATCTGTTCACCGGCAAGGGCGTCAACTGATCCCGATCTCTAACCCCTATGTTGGTCAGTTAGCGCCGTTCCGACGTGCACGTGCCACGTGTCACGTGCACGTGCACCTCCACGATCGGTCGCACAGCTCGCTCAGCGTGCCTCGGTGTGGACGAAGACCAGAAATCGACGTGAGCCGAGCGCTCGTGTTCCATCGCACGTGGATCGACGCGAACTTTCGGAGCCGAGGTTCGGCCCCCATCCGCCGAGCCGAGCAGCCCGTTGCTAGTTCGTCGAGGCTCGTCTCGATGAAGACCAGAATTCGATGTGAGCCGAGCGCTCGTGTTCCAAGGCGTGGATCGACGTCGAAAGTTTCGAAACCGAGGTTCGACCCCCATCGGCCGAGCCGAGCTGCCCGTTGCTAGTTCGTCGACGTGTACGTGCACGAGCACGTGCCACGTGGCACGTGTACGCCACGTGACTGGCATTGCGGCTAACCCCGCGCTACCAGTGCGGAGATCGCACAGCGCAGGGGGCGTACAGGCCGCCGGCGGTCGCATTCTTGCTAACCCAGCGGTCATGGGGCGGAACCACGGACGTAACCACTGGATAGCTGCGGCGATCGCGCTCGGAATCGTGGGGGCTGGGCCCGCCATGGTGGAGGCCAAAGGTTCCGTCACGCTGACGTTCAAGAGCAATCCGGTCCCGGCGCCCAACAACCAGTACGCACCGAACAACGTGCTCGCGGTCTGGGTCCAGGCGGCGGGCGGCGCGTTCGTCAAGACGATCGGCCGGTGGTCGCTTGTCCGGACGCAGCACCTTGTCGCGTGGAACACCGCGGCCGGCCCCAACGATGTCGACGCGGTGGTCAGTGCCTCACGGATCGCGAACAACGGGGTCGAGACGATCACCTGGAACCTCCGCAACAAGCAGAACGCGACGGTGCCCGACGGCACGTACACGATCCGGCTCGAGATGGCGGAGGCGAACTCGACGCAGCCCGCGCAGAACAACCAGGGCACGTTCACCTTCGTGAAGGGACCGGCGCCGCAGGTGCAGACCGCGCTGACCAACGGTGGGTTCTCCAACGTCACGATCAACTTCGATCCCAATGCCGCGAGCTGCGGCGACGGCATCGTCGATCCACCGGAGACGTGCGATGACGGTCCCGCGGGCAACTGTCCTCGGATCTGCCCGGCACCCGCGGATGCCTGCATGCCGAGCGTCGTCGTGGGCACGCCCGCGATGTGCAATGCGGCGTGCGTCGTCCAGCCGATCACGTCGTGCACCAGCGGCGACGGCTGCTGCGCGGTCGGTTGCGAGGCGACGGATGACGATTGCGAGGGTGGCGGCGGTGGCGGCGGCGGGAACAACGCTGCCGGCGAGGACACCGGCGAGATCACCGGCGGCTGCGCAGCGGGCGGCGAGGGCGGCCTCGCCAGCTTCGTGCTGTTCGGCGCGGCCCTCCTGTTCCGCCGACGTTCACGCTAGTTTATTTGAACGCCGTACGCGCACGGGTTACGCCTGTCCCATGACGAGAGCGTTGATTGCCTGTGCCCTGTTGACCGCCGCGTGTTCCAAGAACCCGGCACCAGCCGCTCCCGCGGAGCCCGCCCCCGCGACGCCCGCCGAACCTACGGGGACGCCCGCGGAGCCGGCGACTCCCGCGGTGCCGGCCGCACCGGCGGCAGAGAACAAGTGCACGCAGAGCGGTGGTCGCTGCGGCAACAAGCTCGCGATGAACGTGTGCTCGAGGTTCGAAGAAGCTCCCGAGTGGGGATGCGCCACCGGCGAAGGCTGCTGCATGCCGAAGTGAGCTACGCGTTGCTACACAGCGACGCATCGCCACTGTCGTCGGCGCTCGTCGCGCTGTGATGCCGCAATCCAGATCGCCCGCGTGACCGTGGACCGCGATTCATCGCGGTACGTCGAGTGCACAGACCGCCGACTCGATGTGCGGCCTCGCAGGGATTCTCGCGCGGAGTGGGCAACCACCGCGGCTCGACGAGCTGCGACGCATGACCTCTGCCTTGCACCATCGCGGACCCGACGGTGCAGGCATCTATCGCGATCCGCGGTGCGGCCTCGCGCACACGCGGCTCTCGATCATCGATCTCGCCGGCGGTGCGCAGCCGATGTGCGACGTCGATGGTCAGGCCTACGTCTCGTTCAACGGCGAGATCTTCAACTACGTCGAGCTCCGTAGCGAGCTGGTCGCACTCGGCTATGCGTTCTCCACGCGCAGCGACACCGAGGTCGTGGTGCAAGCGCTGCGGGCATGGGGCGAAGAAGCGCTCGTCCGCTTCAATGGTCAGTTCTCGATCGCACTGTGGTGGCCGCACGAGCGAACGCTGCTGCTTGCTCGCGATCGTCATGGCGTCCGGCCGCTTCACATCTGCGAGCACGCAGGTCGCGTGTACTTCGCGAGCGAGGTCAAGGCGATCTTTGCCGCCGATCCGGAGATCCCGCGCGAGCTCGATGCGACGAGTCTCGTCGAGACGCTGACGTTCTGGACCGTGCTGTCGCCGCGATCGATGTTCCGCGGCGTCGAGGAGCTGCGTCCCGGCCACGTCCGCGTGTATTCGCCCCAGGGCGTCCGTGAGCGGTCGTACTGGGAGCCGAGCTTTCCGACCGAGCCGACGCCGGCGCTCGAGATCGCGGATGCAGCGGACATGCTGCGTGCGGCACTGGCGCGAGCCACCACGCGACGCCTTCGCTGCGCCGATGTCCCCGTGGCCTGTTACCTGTCCGGTGGGCTCGATAGCTCGGTGATCGCGGCGCTCGGCCAGCGTGCGCACGGCGACGGACTGCGCACGTTCTCGCTGCGGTTCGCCGATGCCGAGTTCGACGAGGGGCCGTATCAGCACGCGATGGTCGACAGGCTGCGCACCGATCACACCGAGCTCGAGATCTCGCACGCAGATATCGCGGACGTGTTCCCGACCGCGATCCGCCACATCGAACGACCGATCGTGCGCACCGCTCCCGCGCCGATGCTCCTGCTCGCCCGCTGCGTCCGTGACGCCGGGATCAAGGTCGTGCTGACCGGGGAGGGCGCCGACGAGATGCTCGCGGGCTACGACCTGTTTCGCGAGGCTCGGCTGCGCAGGTTCTGGGCTCGCGAGCCGCGCTCCGAGCGTCGCCCGCTGCTGCTCGAGCGGTTGTATCCGTACCTGCGGCGAACCCACGGTCAGGCACGCGCGATGGCACGTGCGTTCTTCGGCCGTGATCTGGATCGGCCGGATGCGCCCGACTTCGCGCATGGACCCCGGTGGTCGTCGGCGAGTGCGTTGCAGCGCTTGCTCCACCCCGACGTCCGCCGTGCAGCCGCCGTCGACGGTGATCCCGTCGAGCGTCTGATGGCCACGCTGCCGTCGGCGTTTTCGTCATGGGATCCGCTCGCCCGCGATCAGTACATCGAGATGCGCACGCTGATGTCGGGATACCTGCTGTCCTCGCAGGGCGATCGCGTCGCGATGGCGAGCTCGGTCGAGGGCAGGTTTCCGTTCCTCGACAACGAGGTCGTCGACCTCGCGTGCTCGCTTCCGGCGAACCACAAGCTGCGCGTCCTCGACGAGAAGCACGTGCTCAAGCGTGCCGCGAGCGACCTCGTGCCCCGATCGATCGTCCACCGGCCGAAGCAGCCGTATCGCGCACCCGATGCGATCGCGTTCTTCGGTCCGCGCGCCCCGGGCTGGGTGGCCGAGGAGCTCGATCCCCGCTCGATCGAGCGGACCGGCGTGTTCGAGCCGGCGGCCGTCGCACAGCTGTGGGCGAAGTGCCGCGCGCGCGGACATGCGTCGCTCTCGAACGCCGACAACATGGCGCTGACCGCGGTGCTGTCGACCCAGCTCCTGCATCGCGAGCTGGTCCGAGCGCGCCCGGATCGCGATCCGCCCACCGACGTCCAACTCACCCTGGAGCTCGAAGGAGACCTCGAATGATGCGCGCGTGCTTCCTGCTCTACGATCTGTTCGCGGATACGGCGAGGGCGACCCCGGACGACGTCGCGCTCGTCTGCGATCGAAAGCGCTACAGCTACGGCGAGCTCGCGCGACGAGCCCGGTCGCTCGCGCACGCGCTGGTCGAGCGAGGCGTGCGTCGCGGTGATCGTGTGGTCGTGTTCGCCGACAACTCGGTCGAGACCGTGATCTCGTTCTGGGCGGTGCTCGAGGCCAACGCGGTGGTCTCGATCGTCCATCCGCAGACCAAGACCGACAAGCTCGCGTACATGCTCGCGGACTGCCGAGCGCGCGCGGTGATCACCGATCGCCGGCTCGAGGCCGTGTTCGGACCCGCGGTGCGGCGGTGTGCCGACGTCGCCTCCGTGGTCGTGATCGGGCTCGACGACGACGCGCGCACGCGGCTCGGCGATCTGCCGAGGCTCTCCGCGTGGGAGGACGTCACCGGCGATCGACCTCTGCCGCCGGTGCCACGCGCGTGCATCGACGTCGACCTCGCCGCGATCATCTACACGTCCGGTTCGACGGGCGAGCCCAAGGGCGTGATGTTGACCCATCGCAACATGCTCGCAGCGACGGCATCGATCTCGGAGTACCTGTCGATCACCCACGACGACGTGATCCTGTGCGTGCTGCCGCTCGCGTTCGACTATGGCCTGTACCAGATGATCATGGGCTTTGCGGCCGGCGGCCGGGTCGTGCTCGAGAGATCGTTCGCGTACCCGGTCGAGACCATGCGCCTCGTGATCGAGGAACGCGTGACCGGGTTTCCCGGTGTTCCCACCATGTTCGCCAGTCTGCTCGCGCTCCGCACGCCGTTCGATCTGTCGGCGATCCGCTACGTCACGAACACCGCGGCTGCGCTGCCGGTCAAGCACATCGAGGAGCTTCGCCGGCTGTTCCCGACCGCGCAGGTGTTCTCGATGTACGGGCTCACCGAGTGCAAGCGGTGCACGTACCTGCCGCCGGCGGATCTCGATCGCAAGCCCGACAGCGTGGGGATCGCGATCCCGAACACCGAGCTGTGGATCGTCGACGAGCAGGGACAACGCGCACCCGCCGGCATCGTGGGCGAGCTCGTGATCCGCGGTTCGACGGTGATGAAGGGGTACTGGGAGAAGCCGGAAGCGACCGCGCGCAAGCTGCGACCGGGACCGGTGTCAGGAGAGCTCGTGCTCTACACCGGTGACCTGTGCCGGCTCGACGAGGACGGCTACCTGTACTTCGTCTCGCGCATGGACGAGGTGATCAAGTCGCGCGGCGAGAAGGTGCCACCGAAGGAGGTCGAGTCGACGATCCTCGCGATCCCGGGCGTCCGCGAGGCCGCGGTGATCGGAGTCCCCGATCTGCTCCTCGGCTCGGCGATCAAGGCCTTCGTGGTGCTCGAGGCTGGCGTCGTGCTCGATGCCTCCGCGATCCAGCGCGAATGTCGTGAGCGGCTCGAGAGCTTCAAGGTGCCGACCATGATCGAGCTGCGCGCCGAGTTGCCGAAGAGCGGCAACGGCAAGATCCAGAAGACCGAGCTGTCGTGACGATCATCTCGAGGAGGGACCCGTGAGTGAACTGATCGGTGACAAGGAGCTACTGCGAGCGTTCATTGCCAAGAACTTCTACGTGCCCGCGGACCAGCCGCTGGACGAGCGCACGTCGTTCTTGCAACAAGGCATCATCGACTCGACCGGCGTTCTCGAGCTGGTGACGTTCGTCGAGAGCGAGTTCGGGATCGCCATCGAAGATCACGAGCTCCTCCCCGCGAACTTCGACTCGATCGCGGCGGTGTCGGCGTTCATCGACCGCAAGCGGGGAACCGGTGACGTTCTCCGCCTCTGACGTCCGGTTCGAACGAACGCGCGCCCTCCAGGAGATCGACCGGATCACGACGAGTCTCCACGACATCGTCCGGGTCCAGCTGCGCCGTCGCGGCGTGGTCGTCGGTCTCTCCGGCGGCATCGATTCGAGCGTGGTCGCGGCGCTGTGTGCCCGCGCGTTCGGAGCCGAGCGCGTGCTCGGCCTGTACATGAACGAGGCGGAGTCCTCCGAGGACACCGTCCGCCTCGCGCGCCTGGTCGGGGACCATCTCGGGGTCCCGACCGTCGACGAGCCACTGTCACCGCTGCTGGCGGCGGCGGGCTGCTACGCGCGCCGGGATGCAGCGATCCAGCGGCTGGTGCCCGAGTACGGTGCCGACTGGCGCTGCAAGGTCGTGCTGCCGAGCGTGGTCGAGACCGAGCGACTGCGCGTGTTCCTGCTGATCGTGCAGTCACCTCACGGCGACGAGATCAGGCTGCGGATGCCGCCGGATGTCTATGCCGAGGTGATCGCCGCCACGAGCTTCAAGCAGCGGATGCGCAAGATGCTCGAGTACTTTCATGCCGATCGCCTCGGCTACGCGGTCGGAGGCACGCCGAACCTGCTCGAGTACGACCAGGGGTTCTTCGTCAAGAACGGCGACGGTGCCGCCGACGTGAAGCCGATCGCGCACCTGTACAAGACGCAGGTCTATCAGCTCGCGGAGCTGCTCGGGATTCCCGACGAGATCCGGCTGCGTCCCCCGACGACCGATACGTACTCGCTGCCGCAGTCGCAGGAGGAGTTCTACTTCTCGCTGCCGTACGACCGGATGGATGCGTGCCTGTATGCGCGCGACCACGATGTTCCCCTCGCGCAGGTCGGAGAGGCGCTCGGGCTCAGTGAAGCGCAGGTCGAACGCGTGTTCCGCGACATCGATGCCAAGCGAGCCGCTGCGCGCTACCTGCACGCGCCGCCCCTGCTCGTGACCTGACTACGAATCCTCGTCGAGGTCGGTCAGGTACCAGGACTCGGGGTCGGCGAGCTCGAGCTGGTTCTCCATGCCCTTGCCGACCGCGAGGGCGACCATCCGAGTTCCCGGCCGGCCCGCAAAGCGATGGCGAGCGAGCACCTCGCGGATCTGGCGGCTGCCGAGGAACCGGAACGAGACCGAGGCATGGTCCTCCTTGCGCAGTGCGAGCAACAGCCGGCCGAGGAGCACGTCGATCTCCGTCGGGCTCACCCCGAACAGATCGGTGAGCTCGACACCGTTCTTCGCGTTCCGCACGACGGCATAGGCACGCATGCGGTGCGTGCTCGCTTCGATCAAGGCCGCGATCCGGTACTGGTATCCGGGCTGCTGCGAGAACCGCCAGCGCAGGAACGCTGCACTTCGCTCGCACAGCACCGGTGCGAGCGTCCGTGCCTCGTTCCATAGATCGTCGAACCGGCCATCGAACTGATCGAGCCACGCGAGCTCGAGGCCGCGCGCTCGCAGAAGCCGGAGCCGGGTGTCCACGACGAGGGCATGGTCGATGACCTTCGCGATCGCGCGAGCCACATGCCTCACGCGGAGCCGAGGCTCGAGGAACGAGGCGGTCTTCAGCACGCGCACGTAGCGGCGCATCTGACCGAGCTCGCGATGGCCGGTTCGCTGATAGACGGCGGCCGCCTTCGCGTTCGGGAACCCGTATCCGAGATCGTAGGTTCCGCTGACGTGTTGCTTGACGGCGCGAACGAGGGCGAGCGCGGGAAAGCCGCTGCGGTGCGCTCGCTCGATCGCGAGGTCAGCGAGCAAGGCGCCGCGTAGCGGGCGGTCGTGCAGCCACATGGTCCGCACGCCGACGCCGGCCGAGCCGATCGCCTCCTCGGTCTGCGACGGCTCGATCACGAACGATTCTCCGGGCCCGTGCGGACCGTCGCAATAGAACCAGCGGAGCTTGGCTTCGAGCGCGCCGCGGACCGGCAGGTTCCCTGCCCAGATCGGAAGGATGCGAGCGCGGGCTTCGTCGACGTCAGCGAGACGAACTCGATACATCATGATCGAAGCTAGCTGTGCGCCCGCCGAAGCGCATGCGGGAGCAGGAAGCGCCCGATCCGTGCACGGAGTGCGGCGTACGGAACGCTACGAAGCGCGCGGGAGCGCAGCTAGAAGCGGATGTCGCGGTACGGATCGGTCAGCTCGATCGGCCGGCGCAGGCCCGGATCGCTCGGCAGCGGACGACGTGCCCGGAATCGCCGAGCGGTCGGGCCGAGGCTCGCGGCGATCACGAACGCCGCGAGCATCAGTCCGGCGCCGGTGAGCACGGGCCACAGCGCGTGGAGCTGGATCGCCGCGTGGACCGCCCCGATCATCACGAGGATCGCGGCCGCCGGAAAGGCGAACGACGCGAGGACCAGCGTGAGGAGGCGGCGGGCCACCTTCATCGTCCGTGAGGGATTCCTTCGCTGTGAGGTGATTTCGCCCCTTGCTTCGCGCGGGGTTCGAAATCGATCCACCAGCTCAGTCATAGTACTCAGCGCCGAGGTGGGTGATCAGCTCGTCACCCTTGGTGTAGCGGAGCGTGTTCTTCAGCTTCATGAGCTGGATGAACAGATCGTGCTCCGGGTACAGACCGTCGGGGGTCATCGGGCTCTTCCAGTAGAAGCTCAGCCACTCCTGGATGCCGCTCATGCCCGCGCGATGCGCGAAGTCCATGAACAGTGCGAGATCGAGGACGATCGGAGCCGCGAGGATCGAGTCGCGGCACAGGAAGTTGACCTTGATCTGCATCGGATAGCCGAGCCAACCGACGATGTCGATGTTGTCCCAGCCTTCCTTGTTGTCGCCGCGCGGCGGGTAGTAGTTGATCC
>JAQBQE010000024.1 GCA_028287135.1 Myxococcales bacterium | reverse complement strand
GTAGCGATCGCTGCCGCCGTACACGGTGCCACCGACGAGGAACGACCGGGTGCCGTCCTTGAACGTGACCGTCAGCGTCGTCTTCGAATCGACGATCTTGTAGTCCTTCTTCGCCTGGTCGTTCGGCGTGCCGAGGTCACGCATCGCGCGTGCCCCCGTGTAGTTCTTGACCAGGTCCTGAGCCTTGTCACCGAGCGGGAACTCGCGCGTGGTGCGCTTCTCTTCCTCGGCGACGACCGGTGCCGGCGTGGCGGCGCTTCCGCTACCGGCCGCGCTTCCGCTACCGGCGGCGCTTCCGCTACCGGCCGCGCTTCCGCTACCGGCGGCGCTGCCAGCACTGCCCGCGGCAGCACCACTTCCGCTCCCCGCAGCGCTGCCCGCGCTACCGGCCGCGCTTCCGCTACCAGCTGGTGCCGGCTCGGGCGGCTTGGGCTTCTTCTCGATCGTCGTGTCGAGGCCCCACCAGTACCCGCCGCCCTGCGCACGCCGCTCGAGGCGCACGACCTTCTTGTCGCTCTTGAATTCGATCGCGACGAGATCGGACTCGGACTTGTCCCAGAGGACGACCGACCCGATGTCGGGCAACTTGGAGGAGTCACGGGTCCACGTGCGATAGCCGTAGACCAGCATGACGACGAGCAAGACGCCGTGGATCAGCGCGCCCTTCATGGCTTCACCTCGTTCGACTTGATGCGCCGGCGCCGGTACCAGGTACCGAGCAGACCGAGCGTGAGGACGATGAGCGGACCGCCGACGATCGTCAGCGTGAACCACTTCGCGTCCTGGTTCTTCGTGTGCTTGATCGGCTTGTCGTCCTCGGAGACGACCTCGCCGGAGAACACTTCTTCACCACCGAGCCAGCGGATCGCGTCCTCGAGCAGCGGGCCCGAGATCATGACCGGTGCCGCGCGGCCCATGCCGTTGGACACGAACACGTCAGCGAACAGATCGACGTCCGCGAACACCAGTGCGCGGAAGCCGTCCTTGTCCTTGCCCTCGGCGTCCTTGAGCTTGGGGCCCTCGACGGCGGCGGCGAGGTTCCAGCGCTGGCGCTTCTCGGTCGCGGCGTCGAACGTGAAGTTGTTGTTGTAGTCGAGCCAGCTCGATTCCATCGACCGGATCGTGATCGTCTTGGTCGGCGGGGTCGGGCTCTGCGTGAACGGAGCGTCCTCGAGAGCACCGGAGTCGATCAGGATCATGCCCTTGTCGACCGAGCGCGAGAGCTGCGTGGTCGAGGCGTGGGCCGAGAACTGCGTGGTGATCGTGAACCGGCGGTCGGCGAGCGAGCCACGCTGCGGCAGGTACGCACCGCCCTTGTCGTCGGTGAGGTCACCGGGGTTGAACTTGAGCCCGAGCTTGCCCTCGAGCGCGCCCATCTCGGGCTGCGCCTTGGGATCGAGCGCGAGCAGCACGCGGCCGCCCTTGGTCAGGTAGCGGTCGAGCGCGTCCCACTCGGCGGGCTGCAGCGAGACCGTGGGCGCGAGCAGGATCACGACGGTGGCGTCGTCGGGGACATTCGCGGCGAGATCGGCGAGTCCGAGATCCTTGACCTCGTAGTTGAGATCGCCGAGCCGCTTCTTCAGCACGGTGGAGCGACGCTCCTGGCCGAGCCGGCCCTTCATGTCGGGCGGGATCGAGTCCGGATCGTTCATCTCGCCGTGGCCGGTCATCAGGTAGGCCTTCCGCTTCTCGCGGACGACCATCATCAGGACCTTGTTCACTTCGCGATCGAAGTTGCGGAGCTTGCTGCCCTTGCGAGCCTTCTCGATCTCGGTGTCGACGTCGATCGTCTGGGACTTCTCGGTCTCGCCGGTTCCCTTGACGAGCACGATCACGCCGTCCTTCGTCACCTTGTACTTGCCGGCGAGCTCGGCATCGAAGAACCGATCGTGGCTCTCGACCGTGAGCTTGCCGGGCGCCGCCGACGCGAGGGCGTCGAAGTAGCTCTTCACCTGCTCCTTGACCTCGTTGGTCTGCGGGAAGAACAGCAGGACCTTGAGCGGATCGGAGCTCGCGCGCACGATCTGCTGCGTCGAGTCGCCCGGCGACGAGGTCTTGAAGTAGCTGAGGTCGCGCTGGACGTTGCGCTTGTTCGCGACCTGGCAGGTCACCATCAGGAACGCGGCCGCGAGAGCGACCGAGAGTCCCGACCAGCCCATGTCACGCACGCGGTAGTACTCGACGCCGGCTTCGTCACCGGCGCGGGCGCCGAGATCGAACTCGGTGCGCAGCGCCTGACCGAGCGAGAGCTCGATCATCAGCGTCGGCACGATCGACGCGAGCAGGATCGCCGACCACAGCACGGTGGCTGCGGTGGTGAACTTGGTCGCGCCGGCCTCGCTGAGCGCCAGCTTCGAGAGGCCCCAGTTGGTGGTCAGGGCATAGAGGAACAGCGCGACAACGGTCGCGATGTGACAGAGCAGCAGCGTGCGCTCGACGCGACGGCGCGCGCCGGTCGTACCGAGCATCGTGTACGCGCGGATGCCGGTGACCGCGACGATCAGCACGATGCCGATCATGGTCAGCACGCCGCGCAGGCCACTCTCGTGACCGAACATGCGCTCGCCGATGAAGACGAGGAACAGGCCGAGCCCCAGGACGAGGGACAGCCACCACGGGGACGCAGTTCTCATTGCCATCGCTTCGCCTCCAGCGTCTTCACGCCGAGTAGGAGGAAGAAGTACGTGACCGCGACATAGTAGATGACGTCCTTCAGGTTCAGGACGCCCCGCATGAAGCCGGTCTGGAAGTGGATCCACCAGAGGTCGAGCTCCTGCAGCACCTCACGCACCGGCGAATCGAGGCGCTTGGCGAGCGGGAACAGGAACACCATGATGATCAGGATGACGAGCGCGACGACACCGGCGACGAGCTGGTTGCGCGCGAGCGTGCTCGCGAACAGGCCGATCGCGAGCGACGCCGAGCCGAGCAGCACGAGGCCGACGTAGCCGACCATCACCTGACCGAAGCTGATCTTGCCGTTCACCTTGATGAGGAGCGGCATGTAGAACGACAGCGCGAGCAGGATGATCAGGAACGTCAGCGCCGCGAAGAACTTGCCGAGGATGATCTCGGTGTCGCGCACGGGAGACGTGTTGAGCAGGACCAGCGAGTGGGTCTGGCGCTCCTCGGAGATCAACCGGAACGACAGCAAGAGGCCCGCGCCGATCGCGACGCCGCTCGAGCCGTAGAAGAACTTCTCGAGGACGGTGGCGGACAGCTGCTCGCCCGACATCGCCATCGCCTGGAACATGAATCCGTCGACGAGCAGGCACAGCGCCGCGATCACCCAGGCGAAGGGCGATCGCAGGTAGGCGCCGAGCTCGCGGCGATAGATGATGCTAATTGCTCGCATCGGCTCCTCCGACCAGGCGAATGAACGTGTTCTCGAGCTCGCTGCGCGAGTAATCGAGCTTGATCAGGTCGAGCTTGGCGTCGACGACCGCACGGCTGACGTCCGCGCGGCAGTCCCGGGTGGTCGACAGCGCGAACGACAGGCCACCGCCCTGCTCGTACGGATCGGCGACGCTCTTCACGCCCTCGACGCCTTCGAGCACCTTCTTGATCCGCGCCTTGCCGTCGTCGCCAGCGGGGACGCGCACGGTCACGGTGACCGCGCGAATCTCGCTCTCGCTCGCGGCGAGGTCATGCTCGCTGCCCGAGCCGAGCAGCTTGCCCTTGCCGAGCACCAGCAGCCGATCGCAGGTCTGGCTGATCTCGGTGAGGATGTGGCTCGAGATCAGGACCGTGTGGTTCTGCTTGAGGTCGTGGATGAGGTTTCGCATCTCGACGATCTGCACCGGGTCGAGACCACGGGTCGGCTCGTCGAGGATGAGGAACTTCGGCTGATGGATGATCGCCTGCGCGACACCGACACGTTGCCGGTAGCCGTGCGACAGCGTTCCGATCACATCCTGGGCGACCTCCCCGAGATCGGTGACCTCGAGGACGTCGGGCATCCGGCGCTTGACCTGGCCACGTGACATGCCGCGGAGCTCGCCGGCAAATCCGAGGTAGTCGAGCACCGTCATGTCCGCGTAGACCGGTGGGTTCTCGGGGAGAAACCCGATCTTCTTGCGGACCTCGTGCGGATCATTGATCCCATCGAGCCCACCGATCTCGATCGAGCCGGAGGACGGCCGGAGATCGCAGGCGAGGATTCGCAGGGCCGTGGTTTTACCCGCGCCGTTGAGCCCGAGAAACCCGACGGTTTCGCCGTCGTTGATCTCGAACGACACCGGACCGAGCGCCCGTTTTCCGCCGTAGAACTTGGAGAGATTCGCTACTCGAATCATTCGACCTCGCGTGGCGCCATAGGCGCGGAATCGCTGGGCTTTGTTAAAACGCGCGGCAGAGCATGTCAAGCCACCGCGGCGCCTCAACCCTGAATGGGGGTTCGGATCTTCCCGGTGTCTGGTGATTTTGCAGGCCTACGACGGGGCGCCGGTCGCCGGAAACCGCCTCACCGAGTGGTTCGACTCCGGTAGTGTCGGCCCGTGCGCTACCTCCTGCCCGCGATGGTCGTGCTGCTCCCTACCCTTGCGATCGTCGACAAGCGCGATGACGAGCGCGAGGCGAAGATGTCGGCGATGGGCGTCGAGATGCTGCGCAGTGCCCGGACCACGCCGATGAAGCCGGCATCCCTCCGGGACTTCGCGAAGGCGTGGCGAGCCGGGATGGCGACGCTGACGAAGACCGCCTGCGCCTGTCGTGACCGGTGGACGACCGACCCGACGGAGAAGAACCACTGCATCAACGACGCCAGCCTCGACCTGATGCGCGGCTTGATGCCGGTGATCCTCCGGGTCCCGGGCAAGCTCGAGGCGATCGAGGCGGCGGAGAAGCGGTCCAAGGCGGAGGCCAGCGCCGCGACGGAGACGCTGGTTGCCGAGATGATGAAGAAGGCGGTGCCGGCCAAGGAGCAGAAGGCTGCGATGAGCCGCCTGCTCACGTGCGTCGGCAATTGAGATCGTGCCCGAGCGGTTTGCGCCCGCGTGCGCGTGATGGCATTCCCAGCCGGTGGAAGTCTCGCGCAGCGATCGCCTGCCTGCCCCGCGATCGCTCCTCTACGCGGCAGCGATCACGGCGGCGATCGCAGGCCTCGCGATCCTGACGTTCGACCAGCCGGTCGCGCGGGCGATCTCGGGGTACCGGCCGCTCGGGTTCTGGGACAGCGCGCTCGACATCATGGAGTGGGCGATCGGCTTGCCCATCTTCTCGTGGGCGCTCGGCATCGTGCTCGTGCTCGGGATGATCGTCACGAGCGCCGTGCCGCGGTGGCGGGGTCAGGCCCCGTGGTGGATGCTGATCGCGGCGACCCACATCCTGTCGCGGCTCGCGACGCTCGAGATCAAGGTCGCGACCGGACGGCTGCGTCCCTACGAGTGGCTGGCGCGGGGCACCCCCGATGACACGTTCCTGTGGGAGCGCGGGTTCTCGTTCCCCTCCGGCCACGTCACGCTGTTCGCGAGCGTGTTGATCCCGCTCGCGGTGGTGGTCGGGCGCAAGCGGCCGGTGCTCGGTGCGCTCGTGCTGTTGCCGGTCGGGTTCTCGATGTCCGCACGCGTGGTCGCGAATGCGCACTTCGTGTCCGATGTGTTCGCGGGCGTGACGCTGTGCTGCCTGATCACGTGGGTATGCGGCTGGATCATTCGACCGGTGACGCCGGCACGACGCGAGGCTTCGCGCGCGCAACCGTGATCGTGCCCGCGACGATCAGCGCCGCACCCGCGAGCGTCCAGATCGTCGGCGCGCTCGAGAACACGATCCACTGCCAGACCATCGCGAACGCGACCTGGATGTAGCCGATCGAGGTCGCGCGACTCGCGGTCTCGATCGCGAGGGCCTTCGTCAGGTAGACCTGAGCCCACTGCGTCGCGAGCCCGATCGCGACGAGCAGCAGCAGATCGAGCGGCACCGGCGTGACCCAGGTCGCGGCGGCCCACGGCACCGCGAGCGGCGTCGCGATCAGCGGAAAGTAGAACACGATCACGAGCGGGTTCTCGGTCCGCGTCAGCTGGCGGACCGTGATGTACGCCATCGACGAGCACAGCGCCGCACCGAGCCCGAGCCCGATGCCCACCGGATCGAGCCCCGCTCCACTCGGATGCACGATCATCGACACGCCCGCGATCCCGCACGCGAGGGCCACCGCGGTGTGCCAGCCCACGCGCTCGCGTAGATACGCCCACGCGATCAGCGTCGTGATCAGCGGCACCGTCTGTTGCAGCGTCGTCGCATCCGCGAGCGGCAGCAGCGCGAGCGAGAGGTAATACAGCGTCAGCCCCGCGAACCCGAGAAACCCGCGCAGCACGAGCCCCCGCTTGTTCGTGCCCCACGGCCGCAGATCCAGCCGGCGGACCATCGCGTACGACACCACGAGCGTCACGATCGTCCGCGCGAGCACGATCTCGCCCATCGGCAGCCGCGCCGCCGCCACCTTCACCAGCACGGCCATCACCGAGAACCCGAGCGCGCTCGCGATCATGTACGAGACGCCGCGGGACAACTTCACGGCGCGCATCCTCGCCGATCTGATGCCCCGAAACCGGCTACAGATGCGCCCCTTTGCGTAGTTCGGACAGCCAAACCCAACCACTTCAACACCTTCGGAGCTGGGGTCAGGCGCTAGTTCCGCAACTTCGGACATACCGGACGCGCCGGACGTCTGCGCGGTCGCCGGTAGTCCCCCTCTCGGTCAGGGGCGATGCTGCCGGTCCTGGGTACAGTGGAACGTGACGAGCATCGCGGCGACCGAGAGCTGGCGGACCTGGGCCAACCTGGTGACCGCGTTCCGCTTGATCGTCGGGATGACCGTGTTCGCGTATGCAGCGGTTCGTCGTGATGAGACCTGGAACTTCATCGGCCTCGGGATCTACTGGGTGCTCGACGTCGTCGATGGCTACCTCGCACGCCGGTTCGATCAGGAGACACGCATCGGCGCGCAGTTCGACATCCTCGCCGATCGCATGCTGGTCGCGCTGTTCTACATGAACTACGCCGCGCTCCATCCCGAGCTGATCGCACCGATCGCGATGTTCCTCGTCCAGTTCATGGCGGTCGATCACTACCTGTCAAACCAGTTCCTGCGCTGGCCGATCAAGAGCCCGAATTACTTCCACGAGGTCGATCACAGGATCTGGATGTGGAACTGGTCCCCCGCCGGCAAGCTCCTCAACAGCGTCGTGGTGACGGCGACCCTGGTGGTCACCAGGTCGGCTGCGATCGGCTGCCTCGTGTGTGGCGGGATCCTCGCGCTCAAGCTGTGGAGCCTGTACCTGATGAACCGCTTGCCGGCGCCCGAGGATCGCTGGGCGAGCTGACGCCTACGCGACGGCGGCGGCGAGGTGGCGCGCAATCACGGCGTGGATCTGGAGGTTCGGCTTGTACGTCGCGAGCAGCCCCGCGATCGTGGCGAGCACGCGGCCGAGCAGCACGAACGAGCGCGGGATCGTGAGGCCACCGAGCTGCTTGGCCTGCGCGATCTGCGCGGCAAACGCAGCTTCCCAGTCGAGCTCCGCCGTCGACGTTCCGGGGCGCAGCGCGCCGATCAGCGAGGCCGTCACGGCGACGAGCTGCTCGGGGGCATCGGCCGAGAACCCGAGCAGCGCGAGCTCGCGCGCAGCTGCAGTGTGATTGGCACCTGCGATCGCGAGCACGAGACGGGCATACGCCGCACGCTCGGTGGACCCGAGCTCGAGCGTGCAGCCGAAGTCGAGCAGTGCGAGCCGGCCCTCGGGCGTGACCAGGAAGTTGCCGGGATGCGGATCGGCGTGGACCTGACCGCGCACCAGGATCTGCGCGGCGACCTCCCCGACCAGATCGCCGAGCAACCGATCGCGCTCGTCCGAGGACGCTCGCTCGAGCCACGTCGTCAGCCGCTCGCCATCGATCCGCGTCATCGTCAGCACCCGCGCCGACGACGCACCCGCGACGGGCCGCGGCACGATCACCGCGGCATTGCCGTGGCCGAACGTCCGCAGCGACTCGGCCTCCGCGAGGTAATCGAGCTCGGCGGTCAGCGCGCGTGACAGCTCGTCGGTCAGGATCGGAAGATCGATCCCGGGGACCTCACCGAGCGTGTTCGCGATCGTGCGCAGCGCGGCGATGTCAGCCGCGATGAGGTCCTCGACGCCGGGGACCTGGACCTTGACCGCGACCGCGGTGCCGTCGAGCAGCGTCGCGCCATGGACCTGCGCGAGCGAGGCGGCCGCGAGCGGCGTCTCGTCGAAGCTCGCGAACACCTCGTCGATCGTACGACCGAGCTCCGCCTCGATCCGCGCGCGGATCAACGCGACGTCGATCGCGGGCACATCATCCTGCAGGGTGGCGAGCTCGCTGGCCCAGATCGGGCCCACGAGATCGGGCCGGCACGACGCGAGCTGACCGAGCTTGGCGATGCCACCGCGCAGCTGTGCAGCGAACGCGGTCGTCCGCTGCGCGAGGTCACGATGATCTTCTTCGCGCAACGCGAGATCGCCACGCGCCGCACCCGCGAGCCGCAGCCAGCGATGACGTGCGAGCAACACGGCGCCGACCTGCGCGAGCTTCGCCGCACGCGGGGTGGCGCGGTAGAGGGTGGTGGCGCGGTCCTGCGCGACCGCCGCGAGTGCCTGTGCATCACGTGCCACGGCTCCCGCATCGCGGGCGAGGTCCATCGACATCGCATCGATCCGGCCACCGAGGTGCTTGATCAGGCGCGCCGCCTCGAGCGCGGTCTCGCGCAGCGGCGTCAGTACCGCATCGAGCGCGGCTCGGAGCTCGCTGCGCTCCTCGGCCGTCACGAAGTCAGGCAGATCGTCGCTCGGAGGCGGCGTGGGCGGATCGGCATGCATCATGAGCGGTTCTCCTTGTGCAGAAATGGTGGCCTGACCCCATTTTCTGTTGTCGCGAGGTGATCGTGTGCAGAAATGGGGTCTGACCCCATTTAGGTGAGCTGTTCGAGGCATGGGGGGCAGATGACGAGCTGGGTGCCTGCGCCGATCGCGGCCTGCTTGCCGCGGGCGAGGATGGCGTTGCAGCGGGTGCAGATCGCGTTCTTGCCGAGGGTGATGGACTGCCAGCCGATGACGTCGTCGAGGGATGGTGCGGCGGGCGGGGCGGACTTCTTGCCGTCGCCGCGGGCGGCGCGCGCGATGGCGTGACTGTCGGCGACGACGTCACCCACGAGGCCAAAGGCGTGACCGAGGACGTTGCGGACGAGGTTCGAGACCGAGATGCCGAGGCCCTGCGCGCGCTCGCGGAGCTCGGCTTCGAGGCTCTCGGGGACGCGCGTATGAATCACGCGCTCCTTCTTCTCGGGCTCGTCGTCGACGGGCGGCTCGCTGGGTGGACGCTTGCGTGTCACGGTGTGATACACGATGTATCACGTCGTGACACAAGTCAAGACCGCCGCCGTGGGGCGGATTCCTGACAGCGGAAGCGCAGCTTCGAGCAACGCGCGTCACCGCACACGCAGATCGCGCAGGCAGGTGGACGGTTCTTACGTGAGACCGGTGACCGGGTACGTGTCGATCGACGGGCCCGGAGTCATCTTCGGTTCACAGCCATGGCGATTCTTCAAACGCAACCACGGGGCGTCCCGACCCAGCGCGACCTTCGCACCGAGGTCCAGGATTTCCTGACGACGTTCGCGAAGGCGCTGGCCGCCAGCGACGGTGAAGCGATCGCCGCGCTGTTCGAGATACCCGCGCTGGTGATCGCCGAGGACGGCGTGATCGCGCTGACCGCGACCGAGCAGGCCGCCGAGTTCTTCATCGCCGCGGCGAGGCAGAATCAAGCACGCGGGGTGGTGAGCACGCGCGCCGACGTGATCGACCTCGAGAAGATCGGCGACAAGATCATGGTCGCGACCGTGCGCTGGCCGCACCTCAATGCCGACCTTCACGAGACCGCGGCCGAGGAGTCGGACTACACGCTGCGCCGCGATCACACCGGCGCGCTCAAGATCCGCAGCGTGCTGGTGCGTGGGATCGAGACGCCCCTGCCCGCCACGCCGCCGCGCACGAAGCGCCCGACGCACTGACACCTTCCGTCGGTGAAGGCCGTGCGCGTATGCTGCGCGCATGCCGTTGACCGCCGAGCAGTGTCACGTCGACGACGACATCCGCACCGCGGAGACGCTGCCCGCCGCGGCCTTCGTCGAGCCGGAGTTCCTCGCGAAGGAGCTCGACACCGTGTTCCGCACGAGCTGGCAGCTGCTGCCCGAGCGCGGCGACGATCCGCGTCCGCTCGACGAGCAGGTCGCATCACGCGGCTCGCGCGTCCCGGTCTCGCTCCTCGGCCGCCCGCTGTTTCTCCAGCGCGGCTGGGATGACGACCAGCTCCGCGCGTTCCCCAACACGTGCACGCACGCGTGGTTCCCGCTCGTGCTCGGCGCCGATCGCGGCCCGACCCTCGTGTGCGGCCAGCATGGTCGACGGTTCGACTGCACCGGCAAGTTCGTGTCGCAGCCCGGCTTCAAGGAGGTGCCCGCGTTTCCCCGCGCGTGCGATCACCTGACGTCGCTGCCGGTGGCGAGCTGGCGGCGCATGATGTTCATGAACCTCGAGCCGTCGGCCCGGCCGTTCACCGACACGTTCGCCGAGATCGATGCGTCGCTCGTGGCGATGCCGCCGCCGCTCGAGCGCCTGCCGTCGGCGGAGGTCCGCGAGATCGCCGGCAACTGGAAGCAGCACGCGTGGAACTACCTCGATCGGTTTCACATCGGCTACGTCCATCGCCCACCCGGCGGGCTCGCGGACGCGGTGGATCTCGGCAGCTACACGACGGAGCTGTACGAGGACTCGGTGCTGCAGTGGGTGTACGCGGCGAAGCCCGAGGACGGCTTCGACCCGAGCTGGCTGCCCGAGCGGTTTCGCGACGACAAGAAAGGCCGCCGCGTGTTCGCGCTGTGGTGGTTCGTGTTCCCGAACCTGACGCTCAACTTCTATCCGTGGGGCCTCTCGGTCAACGTCTACCAGCCGGTGCCCGGGCGTCCCGATGCGACCCGCTTCATCTGGTACCAGTGGGCGACCGATCGCGCGAAGCACGCCGAGCGCGACAAGCGCTGGCTGTCATCGCAGGTCGATGCCGAGGACGTCGACGCGCTCGCGCAGGTCAGCCGCGGTCTGCGCTCGGGGTTTGCGCCGCGCGGCAGGTTCGCGCCGAACGACGAGCAGGGACCGCACTGGTTCCACAAGAAGATCGCGCGCAGCGTGTTCAGCTGAGCTTGCTCAGCACGGCGTGGACCTCGCGGACCGACACCGGCTTGACCAGGTGCTCGTCGAAGCCGGCGATCCGTGACCGTTCGCGGTCCGACGGCTGGCCGTACCCGGTGACCGCGATCAGGCGCAGCTTGTCGGGCGCGTGCCGTTCGCGCAATCGACGCGAGACCTCGTAACCATCCATCACGGGCAGCCCGATGTCGAGCAACGCGATCGACGGCGCGTACTCGTCGAAGATGCTCAGCGCGCTGGCCCCATCGTGGACGACGCGGACGGTGTAGCCGAGGTCCGAGAGCGCCTCGCCGAGCAGCTCCGCGGCGTCCTCGTTGTCGTCGACGATCAGGACCCGCCGCTGGACGGTCGCGGGCTCCGGAGCGTCCGCGGCTCGCACCTCGGCCGACGTGCGGGGCGCGCTCGTCATCGCAGCGGGCAACGAGATCACGAACTCGCTCCCCAGCTTGTGGCCCTCGCTGCGTGCCTTGACGGTTCCGCGGTGGAGCTCGACCAGGCTGCGCACGATCGTCAGCCCGAGCCCGAGACCACCACTCGATCGATCGAGTGCCTGTCGCTCCTGCGTGAACATCTCGAACACGCGCGGCAGCATGTCCTCGGCGATGCCGATGCCATGGTCGCGAACGCTGAGCTCGATTCCATCACCGGTGCGGCTCGCCCTGATTCCGATCGGACTTCCGACCGCGCTGTACTTCGCCGCGTTGGTCAGGAGGTTTGACAGCACCTGCGTCATTCGCGACACATCGGCATCGAGCACGAGACCACGCGGCACCTCGAGCAACAGCTGATGTCGACGCTGCTCGATCATCGGGTGCACGGTCTCGATCGCGGCGGTGACGATGTCGAGCACCTCGACCTGCTCGGTCTGCAGCGTGACCATCCCTCGCGTGATCCGCGAGACGTCCAGCAGATCGTCGACGAGCCGCAGCAGGTGCCGTGCCTGGCGCTCGATCACGTTGTGCTCACGTACGGTCTCGGGTCCGCCGCGCTCGTGGAGGAGGTGCAGCGCCGTCAGGATCGGCGCGAGAGGATTGCGGAGCTCGTGGCCGAGGATCGCGAGGAACTCGTCCTTCGCCCGGTTGGCACCTTCGGCCTCGGCCCGCGCTCCCTCGGCGGTCTCGAGCAGCCGCGCGCGCTCGGCCTCGGCTTCCTTGCGCTCGGTGATCTCGACGGCGACTCCGATCAACCGCAGCGGAATCCCGTCCCCATCGACGTAGCGCTGGCCACGGCTCTCGAGCCACCGCCAGCGGCCATCGCCGGTGCCCACGGTGCGGAACTCCGCGTGGTAGTGGCCGTTGTTCTCGCCCGCTCGCGCCGATCCGATCGCGTGCTCGACCATCGCTCGATCCTCGGGATGGATGCCCGCGAGGATCGCTTCCAGATCGTACGGTGCCCCTTTGGCGACGCCGAACAGCTCGCACAGTCGGGTGTCCATGCGGAGGACGTCATCGGTGCCGAGCTCCCAGGTGCCGACGTTCGAGACCTCGATCACGCGGCGCAGGCGCTCCTCGCTGGTGCGCAACGCAATCTCCGCGTCGGTGCGCAGCGCGACCTCGGCCTCTGCGCGCGCACGACCGAGCTGCTCGCGCTGAAGGGCGGTGGCGATCGCCTGCGTTGCCACGTGCGCGGCGACATTGGCGCCGAGCTCGCGCGCCATGGCGTTGAAGAACGCGGCGTAGGTCTCGTCGAACACCAGGCGCGGGCTGATCCCGAAGATCGCAACGCCATGGATCCGCTCGGCGGGGGAGCGCCGGATCGCAACCGCGTACGCCAACTGGGTCGGCTCGGGCCAGGCACCGTGATGGGTCCAGCCGAGCACATCGCCGACGTTGTCGATCTTGCGCGGGATCCCGGTGGCGAGCACCTCGCGTGCGATCGCGTGGAACCCGGTGACATCGGCACTGGCCTCGATCCCGGTCCGCGCGACGACGGCGACGTCGATCGTCGTGTCGAGATACACCAGCGAGAACGGCACGCACTTCGGATTCGCCTCGAGCGCGGTCACCGCCGCCTCGGTCAGCTCCCGCAGCGAGTCGGCGCGTGGGGCGAGCGCTCGCACGGTCTCGGCACGGCGAGCCGCGAGCACCGCCGCCGTCACCTCGAGCACCGGCTGATAGATGCCGGCGATCGCGCCGGTGTCATCGCGAAGCGGACTGAACGTGAAGGTGAAGAACGCCTCCTCGTTGAACCCGTGGCGCGTCATCATGATGCTGGTGTCCTTGACCTCCCAGGTACCGCCCGCGAGCACCTGCTGCATCCACGGGTAGATGATCGGATAGGTCTCGGGCCAGCACTCGCGATACGAACCCGCGAAGTAGCGCGGGTGACGCGGTCCCATGATGACCGCGTAACCGGCGTTGTAGATCTGCGTCTGCTCCGGGCCCCAGAAGATGATCGCCGGGCTCGGCATCTCCATGATCATCTTGACGTAGCCAACGAGGCTCTTTGGCCACGTCGAGACCGGCCCCAGCGAGGTGCCTGCCCAGTCGTACGTGGCCAGGAGATCGGCAGTCACGAGCAGCGAACCGTAGCAGGCAGGGTCCACGCCGCCGATGAGGCGAGACGACCTCACGGAGACCTAGCCGCCGTCGATCTCTGATGGCCGACGACTCCCAAGCCAGCGCGCGACGTCGAGGGGCCCTCTGGGTTCTCCCGACCGCTACGCCTCGGCGATCGCCTGTCGCAGCGCCTCGACGCTGCATGCCGGGTGTAAGCCTGGGGTATTGTTGAGCCATGGATGTGATCGACGCGATCGGCAATACCCCCCTGATCGAGCTCACGAAGATCGGTGCGGGGCTGCCGGTGAAGATCTTCATCAAGTGCGAGCACCTGAACCCGGGCGGCAGCGTCAAGGACCGCACCGCGCGCGCGATCGTGCTCGACGCCGAGGACAAGGGACTGCTGAAGCCCGGCGCCACGATGATCGAGGGCACGGCCGGAAACACCGGCGTCGGTCTCGCGATCCTCGCGGGCGCACGCGGCTACCGGTTGATCTGCGTGCTGCCCGAGAAGATGGCGGTCGACAAGCGGATCGCGCTGCGCCAGCTCGGGTCCGAGGTGATCATCACGAAGAACGGTGCGCTGACCGCGCCCCACAACTTCCGCAACGTCGCCAAGCGACTCGCCGAGGAGAACGGTTGGTTTCTGACCAACCAGTTCCACAACCCCGCGAACATCACGGCGCACTACGGCACGCCGAAGTACCGCGGCACCGGCGAGGAGATCCTCGCGCAGATGAAGGAGCTCGGGCACGCCACGATCGGTGCCTTCGTGTGCTCGTCGGGCACCGGCGGCACGATCACCGGGGTCGGCAAGCGGATGAAAGAGCACGATCCGAAGACGCAGGTCGTGCTCGCCGATCCGGTCGGCAGCTCGATCGCGTCGTGGGTCAACACCGGCACGCTCGGTCCCGATGGTCCGTTCGCCGTCGAGGGCATCGGCTCGGGCTCGGTCCCGGGCAATCTCCACCGCGACTATCTCGATCGCGGCGAGAGCGTGAGCGATGCCGAGGCGTTCGCGATGGTCGAGCGCCTGGTCAAGGAAGAGGGCCTGACCGTCGGTGGATCGACCGGCGTCAACGTCGTCGCCGCAGTTCGCGCGGCGCAGCGCGGTGATCTGCACGGGCCGGTCGTCACGATCGCGGCCGATCAGTGGGATCGCTACAAGTCGACGGCGTGGATGCAGGCGTGGATGGCCCGCGAGGCCGCGACGATCAAGCTTCCCGAGTAGCCGTCACGCACGTGGTGCCGGTCGTGTGCGCGGCAGCATCGGGATCTCCGACGGCAGCGCGAGCCGCACGAGGTCGAGCGCGAAGTTGCGAACCGCCGTCCAGTCCGTCAGCTCGTGATTGCGCGACGTGTCGATGGGATGTCCTGCGCTGCGACTGACCATCTTCATCACGACCCGAAGAAACCAGCCGTACTCGCGATACGCGAGCTTCCCGGCGAACGCGGCGGCGAGCTGCGGTCTCCAGTCCAGCTCCTCGAACGTCGCTCGCAGGTACCCGTTGGGATCGTCGCCGAGCTCGACGGTGGACGCGGCCATGCTGACCGAGAAGAACGCCGTGGGCCGATGCTGCAACGCTTCCTGATGCGTGTGGATGTAGCTGCGGATGTCGCGCGCATGCTTGCCGGCCTCGACGCGTGAGCCGATCACGACGACATCGTATGCCTCCGGCGACGGAGGCAACGTCGGTCCGCCGGCGTCCACCAGCGTGAAGTTGATCCCCTGTTCGTGCAGCACCTCGGAGATGCGGACGGCGATCTTCCGGGTCTGTCCGTAGTGCGAGGCATACAGGATGAGGATGTGAGACACGCCCGATCAGTGCAGCAAGTCATGCGCCACGCTCGGCCCGGTGTGGCTTGTCGACGCACCCGCCCGCCGGGAGTCAGGCGCACGCCATGCGCCGTCCGCCGTGCTCCGACCCATCAGCCTTCGAGCCGGCCGATGTGCAGGTGACTCTCGATCACCGCCTCGGGTGCAGCCTGGGAGATGATGCGGACCACGCGCGTTGCCGCCTCCTGGTCGCCGACCCAGCCGCGAACAATCAGCCGACCACCGCTCACCTCGAACCCGATCGTATCGATCGCATACGCGACGAGAGCCTCGGTGACGTCATGACGGATCTGCCGGTCTGTCCGCAGCTCCTCCTCGCCGGGTGGCGGCTCGTCACGCCACGAGCCATCCGGCTGCCGCACGGTGTGACGCACGATTTCGTCGTAGCTCCGGGGAGCGCGAGTGCTCATACCGTCGACACCGGTGCATCGGACGTGCCTGCGGCATCGTCAGTGTTTGATCAGTCTCGAACCCAGCAAGAACGCGATCAGCATCGTACCGATCGCGATCGCGAGTGCCTGTTCCATGAGGCCTCCCATCAGCGTGTCGATGACCAGCGACGCGGGGAGCTACCTCGCGGTCGATGGGTCGCCGGGGCTCGATAGGCGAGGTACAGCGGCGCCTTCGGATCAGCCGGCACGCTGACGAGCCTCGGTGCGCGACGAGCTCGCAACGCGGTGTTCGGTGCGGGTCGGCTCTTCTCCATGTCCGCGAGGGTGACGTGGACCAGCACGATGAGCGTTCCCACCGTCAGATCGCCGAGGGTCTGCACGAGGCGCGTGGCGAAGGTCCGCATCCTGACGACTGTGCCCGGGAGCTATCTGCCGCGAAATACAAGGGTGATCGTAGACGTGCATCGATTCGCGCTCGCGTAAGGCGCACGACGTAGACTGATCGCATGTCAGCGCCACTCCGCCTGGGCGTGATCGGTCACGTCGAGCACATCACGCTGGGTCGGATCTCCGCGGTGCCAGGGCCCGGTGACATCGTGCACCTGGTCGCACCGAGCGTGCTCGCCGGCGGAGGTGGCGGCATCGCGTTCTTCCAGCTGGCCCGCAGCGCTGCCGACCTCCACCTGTTCACCGCTCTCGGTGACGACGACGGTGCACAGTTCGTCGAGTGTGCGATCACGACGATGACCCGGGCCACGCTGCATGCAGCGCGCAGATCCGAACCGCAGACGCGCGACGTCGTGATGGTCGATCCCGGCGGCGAGCGCACGATCATCGTCATCGGCGAACCGCTGCATCCGCGCACCGACGATCCATTGCCGTGGGACCTGTTCGCGGAGCTCGATGCGATCTACTTCACGGCGCAGGATCCCGCGCTGCTCCGGCTCGCACGCCGCGCCCGGATCCTCGTCGTCCCCGCACGGCGCCGGGAGGCGATCGCGGCGGCGGGGATCGCGATCGATGTCATCGTCGGGAGCTGTAACGATCCGCGCGAGGTCAGCGCACGCGCGGACTACGCGATCCCACCAGCGGCGCTCGTGATGACCGACGGACCGCGCGGCGGCATCGTCGAGACCGCAGATGGGATCACGCGGTTCACCAGTCCGTCGGTCCCGAGCACGGGCGGTAGCTATGGTGCGGGCGATAGCTTCGCGGGCGCGCTGACCTACTACCTCGCCGCCGGCCTCGATCCGGCACAGGCCGCCGCGCGCGCTGCGCATCACGGTGCTGCGGTGATCGCGAGCCTCGATCCGCTGGCGGCGCAGCTACCGCTGCCGTACGAACCTGCTGCCTGACCTCAGGTGTCGAACGTCAACACGGTCTTGACGTCACCCGGCTGTTTCTCGAGGCCCGCCGCCCAGTCCTCGAGCCGAACCCGGCGAGTGAACAGACGATCGAGCCAGCGCGGGTCCGCCTTGATCAGCGCCCTCGCGCCCGCGTCGTAGTGCGCGCGGTTCGCGTTGACCGACCCGAACACGACGATGTTACCGAGCACGAGGTCGCGGTTGAGCTCGCCGATGTCGACGGGGAGCGCCTTGCCGGGCGCCGACACACCGGTCAGGCACACGACGCCGCTCGCTCGTGCGGCACGCATCGCATCGAGGACGACGGAGGGAACGCCGGTGCACTCGATCACGATGTCAACGGGACCAACGTCCGCAACGGCTCCCTCGTGATACGTCGCGCCGAGGTCACGCACGAGCTGGGGCTTGGGACCGCTCGTCGCGTGATCGAGGACGTGAACGTCGAGCCCGCGCTGCACGCCGAGCAGCGCCGCGAGCAGGCCGATCGGTCCTGCGCCGGTCACGAGCACGCGACTCGGAGCCCACGTTGCTCGCCGACCGATCTTCTCGATCTGATCCCACGCCTTGGCGACCACACTCGCCGGCTCGAGCAGGACGCCGCGTTCGGCGAGGCGCGGATCCACGCGCACCACGAACCGGGTGCTCTCGCGGTAGCGCTCGGCAGCAAACCCGTGGAGGCCCTTGATGCCATGCTCGACGTAGCGGCCGTTCTGGCACATGTCCCATTCATCGTGGGCACAGCTCACGCACGGCACCGGATCGGGATGGCGAACGATACACGCGACCCAGTCGCCGGTCGACAGCCCGCTGCCCGCCGGCGCCTCGAGCACGCGGCCCAGCGATTCGTGCCCGAGGATCAACCGATCGCCGCCGGCAGGTGCGCTGCCGTGCTGACCTGCCACGATCTCGCGATCCGTGCCGCAGATGCCGAGCGCATGCGCCGCGATCAACACATCGCCCTGGGACGGGTCAGGCTCGGGTACGTCGTCGAGCCGAGCAGAGCTCGCTACCTTCGGTTCGACGGTCAGGGCGCGCATGGGAGCACAGGATGCACGCGGCGTGCCCTCGCGGCTCAGCTCCGGTGATGCAAGACGTCACGTAGGACGCGGACAGCATCGTTCGCGGTGAAGATGCCTGCGACGTCGCCATCCGCGGTGATCAGCACTGCGTCGGACCGCCGGTCGATCATCCGCTCGAGCACGTCGTCGAGCGGGGTGTCGATGTCGACCCGGAGCGCCGTCGCGGTCATCACCTGTTCCACGGTGACACCGACGCGTTGACTCGCCGCTACCAGATCACGATCGGTGAGCACACCGACCAGCTCCTTGCCGTCGAGCACCGGCAGATGATGGATCTCCCGCTGCGCCATCATCTGGCGAGCCACACCGATGGAGTCATCCTCCTGTACGGACCACGGCTGACGGGTCATGTAATCGCCGATGCGCATCATGGCTTGCCTCAGCACCGGTGGGTGCATGCCACATGCCCTCGATGCCGCGTTCTCCTCGGAGAACGTCGGAGCTGGCAAACGTGCGCACGGGTCGCGCCGCGCGGACTCCTAGCTGCGGGCGCGCGCGCGAACCACGTGGTGCTGGTGACGCGCGCCAGGATCGGGGCACGGGTGTTGCTCCCGCAGAGAGAAAGGAACGACGCGAGACGTTCCCGGAGGACAGCATGTTGAATCCAAGCATGGCGGAGCGGATCGCCTTCGGCCGTCCGGTCGAGGAGACCGAGGACGACGTCGAGATGCACCTGGCGCCGCGCCCGAGCACGGCACTGATCGGACGAATACTGCTGGGAGCGATCTTCCTGCTCAGCGGGATCATGAAGCTGATCAGCGTCGAGACCACCGCCGCCTACATGAGCAGTAAGGGCATCCCCGCGGCGACGGCGCTCGCCACGATCGCCGGGATCGCCGAGGTCGCGGGCGGCTTCGCGGTGATCGCCGGCCTGCTCACCCGGATCGGCGCGATCGGTCTGATCCTCTACCTGATCCCGACCACGCTCATCTTCCACGACTTCTGGAATCTCGCCGGAGCCGAGCAGCAGATGCAGATGAGCCAGTTCTTGAAGAACCTGGCCATCATGGGTGGCCTGTTCCTGCTGATCGCCCATGGTCCAGGCCGCTACAGCCTCGACGCACGCCTGCGCGGCCCCGCACCGGTGTAGACACTCGTGATCGACATCGTCGGTGTGTCGAAGCGGTACGGCGACGTCCGGGCACTTCGTCACGTCACGCTCCAGGTCGCTTCGGGCGAGCTGGTGGCGGTGCTCGGAGAATCGGGCAGCGGCAAGACCACGCTCCTGAAGCTGGTGAACCGCCTGATCGATCCCGATGCAGGCGAGATCCGGATCGACGGCCATCCGATCGCGACCACCGACCCGGTCGCGCTGCGACGCACGATCGGCTACGTGATCCAGCAGGCGGGCTTGTTCCCGCACTGGACGGTGGCCCGCAACATCAGCACCGTGCCGCGGCTCCTCGGCTGGGACGCCGCGACGATCCGCGCGCGCGTCGACGAGCTGCTCGCCGTGGTGGGCCTCGATGGCAGCCACCGCGATCGGTATCCCGATCAGCTGTCGGGCGGTCAGCGCCAGCGCGTCGGCGTGGCGCGCGCCCTCGCCGCCCGGGCCAGGCTGCTCCTGCTCGACGAGCCGTTCGGCGCCCTCGATCCGATCACGCGGGTGGCACTGCAAGGCGAGCTGCGCCGGATTCATCGCGAGCTCGCGCTGACCACGATCATGGTGACCCACGACATGGTCGAGGCCTTGACCCTCGCGGACCGGATCGTCGTGCTGTATCGCGGGGAGGTCCGCCAGGTCGGCACGCCGGTCGAGCTGATGACCCGGCCCGCTGACGACTACGTCGCACGGCTGACCAGCATGGCGCGCCATCAGGCGGATGCGATCGCGGACGTGTCCGCATGACCGAGCTCCTGCGCGGCCTACCGCCGTTGCTCGCGAGCCACTTCGTGCTCGTCACCGTCGCGCTGGGTGTGGCGATCGTGGTCGGCATTCCACTCGCGATCGCCGTCGCCGACCGACCGCGCCTCGCGTTCCCGATCGTCACGGTCGCAGGTGTGATCCAGACGGTCCCCGCGCTCGCGTTGCTGGCACTGATGGTGCCACTGGTGGCGGAGACCCGCGGCCTCGGCCTCGGCGTGTCGTCGTTCGGATTTCCGCCGGCGGTGATCGCGCTGGCGCTGTACGCCGTGCTGCCGATCCTGCGCAACGCGATCACCGGACTACGCGGTGTCGACCCGGCGGTCCTCGAGGCGGCGCGCGGCATGGGCATGTCGCGCCATCAGGTCCTGCGCCAGGTCCAGCTGCCGCTGGCTGCACCGGTGATCGCGGCCGGCATCCGCACCGCCGCGGTGTGGACGGTCGGTGCGGCCACGCTGGCCACGCCGGTCGGCCAGGCGTGCCTCGGCAATTACATCTTCGCCGGCCTGCAGACCCGCAACTGGTCGATGCTGCTGGTCGGCGTGGCCGCGTCCGCCGCACTCGCGATCGTGCTCGATGCGATCCTCGCGGGGGTCGAGCATGCGCTGTCGGCGCGCGGCTCGCGACGCCGCGGGATCGTGGCGTCGGCAACGGCCGCGCTGGTGGTCGCGCTGGTGATTCTCGGCCTGCCGCACGTCGTCGTCCCACGGGTCAGCGTCGCGCCCGTGACGGCGGCGACGCGCAGCGAACGCGCCGGCATCACGAAGATCCGGATCGGAGCGAAGACGTTCACCGAGCAGTACATCCTCGCCGAGGTGATGCGCGTGCGGCTCGAGCAAGCCGGCATCGCCGTCGAGGTCGCGGGAAGCCTCGGCTCGTCCGTGGTGTTCGATGCGCTGCGGGCCGGTGACATCGATGCGTACGCCGACTACTCCGGCACGATCTGGGTCAACCACATGCACAGGCCGTACGGTGCATCGCGCTGGCAGATCCTCGCCGAGGTCGAGGCCTGGCTCGCGCGCGAGCATCACATCCGTAGCCTCGGATCGCTGGGCTTCGAGAATGCATACGCCCTCGCGATGCGCCGCGATGCCGCGGACCGCATGCACGTGCGCGCGATCGGAGATCTCGCACCGCACGCGAGATCGCTTTCGATCGGCGGCGACTACGAGTGGTTCGGCCGCGGCGAATGGTTCGCGGTCCAGCGCGCGTATGACCTCCACTTCGCCCGCACGTCGACGTTCGATCCGACCCTCCTCTACGATGCGGTGGCGCGCGGCGAGGTCGACGTGATCTCGGCGTTCTCCAGCGACGGTCGGATCGCCGGGAACGACCTCGTGACACTCGCCGACACGGCGCACGCGCTACCGCCCTACGACGCGATGATCCTGCTCGCGGCCCGGGTCGCCGACGATCCACGCGTCGAGTGCGCGCTGGCGCCGCTACGCGGATCGATCACGATCGAGCGGATGCGCCAGGCGAACCTGATGGTCGACCGCGCAGCCGGCAAGTCCTCACCGGCCGACGCCGCGCGCTGGCTCCTCCGTGGCCTGCCCATGCGCGACTGCCAGGACTAGCGCGGGGGCGACCGTCCCTTGGCCTCGATCATGCTGAACCATGAGGTAGTGCTCAAGGAATCTCGGAGACGGCGACCGCACCGCCTTGCGGCAGGGTCTGCGGTCCTCGATCGGGTCGACCCGATCCCGGTCCTCCTGATCGACGACGACATCGATACGCATGACCTGCTCAGCGTGCTCCTCGCGCCCGGCTACACGGTGACGTCGGCCTGCAACGGCCGCGAAGCGCTCTCGATCCTTGGCTCGCTGCAGCCGGCGCTCATCCTCCTCGACCTCGACATGCCGATCATGAATGGCCTCGAGTTCCGGGACGCCCAGCTCCGCGACGAGGTGCTCGTGAAGATCCCGACCATCGTGATGAGCGGTGGGTGGGAGAACCGGGTGCTCGATCCGGGCATCTGTGGCCTCCTGCGCAAGCCGTTTCGTTCGAGCGCCCTGTTCGAGATCGTGCGCCGCTACTGCGTGCACTAGTCCGGAACGACAAACGCCCGTTCCTGGTGGAACGAGCGTTTGATGAGCTGACCGAGGAAGTCAGCGACGTAGGTCGTGCGCGAAGGGGGACTCGAACCCCCACACGGTTAAGTACTAGCACCTCAAGCTAGCGCGTCTACCAATTCCGCCATCCGCGCATTCAGTTGTGAAAAACCGGACGCAACAGGTATCGCCGCCTGCCGTCGGTGTCAAGCGCCCGAACTCTCGCCTTGCACCACCCCGCCTGGTTTGCGACGCTCGGCGCCCCCCGGGGCCATGTCGTACTCGCCGAGTCAGCCCAGCCCGGCCGCCCCCCTCTCGCGGGCGACCCTCGTGATCGGCCTGTACAGCGCCATGGCGATCGTCGGGCTGCTGATCGCCGCCGGCCGGGGCAACCCGGACCTCTACCGGGTCGCCGAGGGGCCGAGCTGGGGCCTGCTCGGGGGGCCCGCGATCGGGGCCGGGATCGCGCTGACGATCGTGGCGCTGACCCGGGTCGCGACCCGCAAGTTCCAGTGGGCCAAGGACCTCCACCGCAGCTTCCGCGATCTGCTGGGACCGCTGACCCTCCGCGAGATCGTGATCCTCGCGGCCGCGAGCTCGATCGGCGAGGAGCTGCTGTTCCGCGGCGCGCTGATGCCGTGGCTCGGGGTCTGGGCCCAGGGCGCGATCTTCGCCCTCCTCCACATCGGACCCGGCAAGCGCTTCCTGCCGTGGACCGCGTCGGCCCTCGCCCTCGGCGTCGGGTTCGGCGCGCTCGCCGCGTGGACCGGTAATCTCGGTGGCCCGATCGCCGCGCACTTCATGATCAACTTCTTGAACATGCGCTACATCGTCAAGACGCCGGTCACCGCCGTTTAGTTGCTCTCGCCATCCGCGGGTGTCTAGCCTCGAGCATGCATCCTCTGACGCGGTTTGCGTTGACCGTCGCAGCCTGGTTCGTCCTCGCGTTCGGGGTCGGGTTCCTGCTGATGGGCGTCGCCCGCGCGGACGAGACCTCGGCGACCGACAAGCTGCGGATCCTGTACTCGACCCGGTTCACGTTCACCGAGGACGGCGTGCCGCTGATCACCGTCGAGATCATGGGCAAGCGCAAGGACGTCAAGCTGCGGGCCAAGGGCGGCATCGTGGTGCGCCCCGACGGTGCGAGTGGCTCCGTGATCGAGAACGACGGTGGCGATGCCTGGACGATCACCGCCGAGAACACCCGGCCGGCCGTGATCATGGACTGGACCGTTGTCGAGACGCTGCAGCCCGAGGACAACGCGGGCATCGTCGCTGCGATGGCGCGCTGGAAGGAGCGCGGTTTCGAGCCCCGCACGTTCGAGATCGGCACGGTGTTCGGCGTCGACGGTGAGGTGATCGATACCCGCGAGATGCGGATCGCGATCGATCCGGTCGCGTTCGGCAAGGGCGGCGCGCGGTCGATGGAGCTCGCGAAGAAGTTCGGGATCCCGACGCAGGTCCACCAGGAGCTCGTGCGGCGCCCGGCCGGCACGATCATCGCGCGCTCGGGGACGACGACGATCAAGAACCCGTCGGTGCTGTGGTTCACCGCGAAGAAGCCGTCGGAGACGCTGACCGTCGCGGACGTGCCGACCGGCACCGGCGGATCGCAGCTCGAGACCGGGACCGAGGATCGCCGGTACTGGGGCGCGGTCTACGTCACGTTCGATCGCGATGGCTCGCTGCTCGTCGCCAATGCCGTCCCCGAGGACAAGCTGCTCGCGGGCCTCGTGCCGGCGGAGATGTATCCGGATGCACCGCCGGCCGCGCTCGAGGCGCAGGCGATCGCGGCGCGGACCGAGCTGCTCGAGAAGATCGGTCGCCGCAACCTGACCGATCCGTTCCTGCTGTGCTCGACCCAGCAGTGCCAGGTCTATGCGGGCGCCGGCAAGGAAGACCCGCGGACGACGAAGGCGGTCGAGAAGACCCGCGGCATCGTGCTGCTGCGCGACGGCGGCGGTCTCGTCGACATCCGCTACAGCGCGTCGTGCGGTGGCCACACCGAGGACAACGATTCGATCTGGGGCGGCGATCCGGATCCGTCCCTGCGCGGCCGCACCGACGATCCCAAGGGCGGGATGTCGAAGGTCACCGACGAGAACATCGACGCGTTCCTCGACGGCGGCAAGGACGGCTGGTGCGCGAAGGGCAAGCTCGCGCAGCGCCACTTCCGGTGGACCCAGAACCTGCGCGCCGACGATCTGAGCGCGCGGGTCGCGATGGACTTCCCCGAGGTCGGCCGGATCAAGGCGCTGACGGCGAAGCGCCGCGGCGTGTCGGGGCGGATCGGCGTGCTGACGATCAAGGGCGACAAGGGCTCGGTGGATGTCAGCGGGGACCTCAAGATCCGGCGCCTGCTCGGCGGGCTCAAGTCGACGCTGTTCGACGTCGAGCGCGAGGGTGATGTGTTCGTGTTCCACGGCGCGGGCTTTGGCCACGGCGTCGGGATGTGCCAGATGGGTGCGATCGGGATGGCGACCGCGGGAAGGTCCCACGACAAGATCCTCGGCCACTACTACCGCGGCACGCACCTCCACCGCCTGTACTAGCCGACAAGAAGGCGCACGTCGGCGTGATCGATGTCCGCACCCTCGAGATCGAGCATCCCGAGCAGGTCGCCGATCGGGTGCGCAAGGTGCTCGCGCACATCGAGCCCGAGCGCGTCACGCTGACCACCGACTGCGGCCTCAAGCAGCTCCCGCGCGTCGTCGCCATCCAGAAGATGCGCGCGATGGTCGAGGGCGCAGCGATCGTCCGCCGCGAGCTCCGCTGATTCACTCCGGCTGCAGGACGAACCAGTGGAACGCGCGGTAGGGGCTCGCTGCCTGCGTGCGCAGCGTCGCGGGCGTTCCCGCCGGAAGCTCGAACACGACCTCGACGAGCTGACCCTGCGGCGCGGGTAGCGTCTGGGTCGCGAGGACGCGGCCGCTGGCGTCGAGGACCTTCAGCTCGACCGGCGTCGTGATCGTCTCGTGGAACGGGTAGCCCGACAGCCCCGCGGTGCGCAGCACGAGCCGCACCGGCTTGGCCGGATCGCGCGTGATCGTGAGCTGCTCGCTGCCACCGCGGATCGTTCGACCACCATCGAGGACGAGGCCGTGGGCACCGACCTCGCGGCCGACGAACGACCAGCGCGCCGTCGGATCGCCCATCTTCCGGCGACCGAGTGCGCCGATCCAGCCATGCGCACGCTCGCTCGCGAGGTGCGCGATGTCGATCCGATCGACCATCGTCCAGCCCGGGTGATCGGTGAGTGGCTGCTCCGCGGTCCCGACGTGATCCCAGCTCGCAGCGATCACCTGCATGTCGCTGTCGCCGACATGGCGGTTCGGCGCGATGCCGGGGCGGATCGGCGTGTGGAGCAGCACGTCACCGAACAGCTCGCTGGTGCCGAGCCACGCCGGGTAGTACGCGAAGTGAGTCGGGCGCTTCTCGGCCGGCAAGCTCTCGAGGAACTCGAACCGCGAGCCAGGTCCATGGTTCGCGATGCCCGCCTGGTAATTCGTGACGAGACCGAGCATGTCGTAGACGCGGCCATCGCCGTAATAGGCGATCGCGCCGGCGTCGTGGAACATCACCGACGCATCGGGGAGCTTGCGGTTCACGTAGTGGCCGATCGCCACGACCTGCGTGTTGGTATCCATCGCGCCCTGCGCGAAGTTCTTCGCCTGGACGACGAGCCCGGGCAGCGCCGCGCGCGCGAACAGGAGCGAGAGGACGAGGCCGGCGCTCGCGACACCCCACTGCACCTCGCGACGCGTTCCGATCGCGGCAAACGCACAGCCCACCGGGATCACGAGCAGTGCGAACGCCGGAGCGATGTAGCGGTAGTTCTGGAACTTCCACGGATCGCGGACCTGCCCCGACGAGCCGACGACCGCGAGCATCAGCGCGAACGGTGCGAGCAGGAGCAGCGCGGCGACCAGCCGCCGGTTCTCGCGCCTGCCCCACAGGACGATGCGCACCGCACCCGCGAGCCACAGCACGAGGACCGCGCGCGGCCAGACCAGCGGACTCGCCGGATCCCAGAACAGCGTCTTCAACATCGTGCCGGTCTGGTCGACGACGGTGGTCCGCCAGTACGTCCAGTCAAACCCGGGAAGATAGAAGTGACTCTTGACCACGCCCGTATTGGGGAACAGCTGCCCCGCGAGCAGCTTGTTCGCGATCATCCACAGCGCCGGAGCGATCAGCGGAAGCATCCACCACAGCGCGCTGCGAACGTCGCGCTGGCGAAGACGCTGCAGGCCGGCAAGACCGACGATCGCGATCACGAGCAGCGTCGCCTCGGGACGTGACAGCGAGAGCGCCGCGAGGCACGCGATCAGCCGCCTGGTCGGACGCCCGGTGGCGGGCTGGTCGAGCAGCAGCCAGATCGTCGCGACCAGGAGCGCGGCCGCGAACGCGACCTCCATCCCCGACAGCGAGGTCCACGCGAACGCCCCTATCCCGAGGAGGATCACCGCCGCGACGACGCCGCCGACCTCACCGGCGATCCGGTGCACGACCCGGGACACGCCGAGACACGTCGCGACGTAGAGCACCGTGCACATCAGGAACGAGACCCAGACCAGCGCGTGACCGCGGGCGCCGAGCGTCCAGAACGGCGCGAGCAGCATCGGCCACAGCACGCTCGTCGAACCGGCGGAGTAGCCGCCGCCCGGGAAGTACGTGAACGGCTGCGCGCGACCGAACTGCTTGGCATAGGTCAGGTAGATGTAGCTGTCGTCGAGCGGCAACCCCATCGGGCGCGTGTAGCGCAGCGTGATGCCCGCAAACATCCACGCGATCGCGACCGCGAGGATCGCGATCACGGCGACCGGCAGGTAGCGCCGGAGCGTGGCTCGATGCTTCGTGATCAGGGCCATCCAGCCACCGGCGTACGCACGGCGGCCAGGGCGATGTGCTGGAACCTGAACTGGCGGTCGCGCTGGTAGTCACCGAGGAGCTCGAGCGCGAGCTCGTTGAAGTCGAGCGAACGCACCCAGCGAAAGCCGCAGTCGTAGAGCAGCGGCAAGGGATCGTCGGTGCCGAACTGGATCGGCTCACCGAGCTCACCGACGTAGTCGCGGGTCTGCTGGTCCTTGGCGGACAGGTTCGCCCCGGCGGCCAGCTTCTTGCCAACGTAATCGAACGCAACGAGCGAGCGCGGATCGAGACCGCTCGCGAGCCGGGTCGCCGTCGCGCGCACCGCCGCCTCGGTGAGGTACGGGACCACGCCTTCCCAGATCACGAGCGCAGGCTCGGTCGCGTCGAAGCCGCTCGCCACCAGCCGCTCGATCGGATCCTCGCGCTCGAAATTACACGTCACGTAGATCGCGGCATCGATCGGATAGCCCTCGAGCCGGCCGAGGCGCTCGCGCTTGGCCGCCTGGGTCGCGGGATGATCGACCTCGAAGTAGCTCACGCCAGCACGCGGCAACCGCGCGGCGCGGGTGTCGTAGCCGGCACCGAGGATCACGACCTGCCGGATCGACAGCCGATCGACCGCCTGCGCGACGAGCCGATCGAGATAGGCAACGCGCAACGCGAGCCAGGTCTCCATCGGTGCGAACTGCTGATCGAGCCGGCGCGCGATGTCGTGGCCATCGTCACCCGCGAGCGTGTCGGCCCATGGATCGACGAACAGCGGCTTGGGCCACCGGCTGGCGCGCGCGCGATAGGCGCACACCATCAGCGCGGTCTTCGACGCAGAGCTCTGGATATCCACGCCGCGGGTTTATCACGCCGCATTATGACGGGGGCGTTACTTCTTCTCGAGATGCTCGACGAGCCCGTTGTAGGCGGTCGTCACCCGCATCGACAGCTCCGTCGCGGCCTTCTGCTTCGACGGATTCCCGGCGTGCATATCCGGGTGGTACTTGCGCATGAGCTGGCGATACGACGTCTTGATCTGCGCCATGTCCGCACCGACCTGGAGATCGAGGATCCGGTACCAGTCGGCGACCTTGGCCTCGGTGCTGCCCGGTCGCGGCGGGCGCGCGCTCGAATGCGAGGACGACGACGTCGACGAGCTGCTTCCGGTGCCGCCACTGCTGCTCGTCGAGGTCCACGCGCTCGGCCCACCGCGTGCGGCCTGCTCCTTCATCCGACGGAACTGCTCGTCCGCGGTCGCCTTCTGGCGTGCCTCGCGCTCGTCGCGATCGCGGTGAATCCGCGCCGCTCGCTCGCGGGCGGCCTTGTCGCGCGCGGCCCGGGCCGCCGGATCGGAGGTCGCGATCCGTGCGAGCGGCGTATCGCCCGGCTTGTGAGGCGCCTTCTCGCGGCCCGCCTTGCGCGCCAGCAGCTCGACCTGCAGCGCCGCGGTCTCGACGTGGCTCAGCGGCTCGTCATCGACGATCACCAGCGAGGTCAGCCGCGACAGGCTCGATTGCGCTCCTTCGAGGATGCGCTTCGTGATGCTCACGCCATCAAGCGTAGCATTCGTTCGGCCCGGGTCAGTGGCGGTGCACGATCATCGAATCCGAGCCGACGGCCCAGACGTCCGCGCCCGCGCCGCTGATCCCCCACAGCGAGCTCGTCACCGCGGCCGGCTGCGTGATCGTCCACGCCGTCCCATTCCAGTGACCGGTCTTCGCCTGCGAGACGCCCCAGATGTCGGTCGCCGACAGCGCATGGAAGCCGACGAACACGGCGCCCGGCGTCGCGACCTGCGCCCAGGTCGAGCCGTTGTAGTGCACGGTGCCGGCGCCCGGCGTGCTCGCCCAGACGTTGGTCGCCGACAGCGCCTTGACCGCGTAGAAGTCGGTGCCGCCACCGGGCATCACGGTCGTCCACGAGCTCGCGTAGCGCTTGAGGTAGACCGACTCGGTACCGATCCAGATGTTGTTGGGTGCAGTCCCCGACACCGCGAGCAAGGTTCCCGCGATCGACTGGACCGACCAGCTCGTGCCGTTCCAGCGCTGGAACCGGCTGGTGCCGACGATCCAGACATCCGTCGCGCTCGATCCCGAGACGGCGGTGTAGTCGATGTCGAGGACGCCGCTGACCGGCGACCACGCGATGCCGTTGAATCGCAGCACGGTGCCCGCCGCGCCGACGGCCCACACGTCCGACGAGCTCGCGCCCCACACGCCGCGCAGGTTCTCCGTGGTCCCACTCGCCATCGCCGACCACGATCCGTTCTGCCGGCGAAGGATCGTGCCGCCGTTACCGACGGCGAACACGTCGTTCGCGCTGACCGCGTGAACCGCGGATAGCAGCGTCGGCGCGATCGGAGCGCTCTCGATGCACCACGTGTCGACCGGGCAGCTCGCGATCGGAGGCCCGTCGATCGGCGCGTCGGCGGTGCCCTCGGTGCCGTCACCGGTCGCGCCGTCGCCACCGCCGCCGCCGTCGACGCCGCCGTCGAGCATCGAGCCCTGGGGCTGGCCGCACCCGAGGGTGGCCAGCAGCACGATCGCGAAGCGCTTCACGGGATGTTGGGGAGCGCGTAGGTGGTGATCACCTGCTCGAAGTACTTCTTGTCGCCGCGACAGTCACCGTGGTCGTCATCGTCATCGTCGTCGTCGTCGTCGTCGTGATGTCCGCCGTCCTTGTAGTGCCCGTAGTGATGACCGTGGCCGTGATGACCGCCGCTGTGGCCGTGGCCGTGCGTCACCTTGGTCGGGAACACCGACGTCGTCGCGCACTCCGTGTAGTAGCCGTTGACGACCTTCTTGCACGCATAGACGTTCGCCGGCGCCACGAAGTCGGCGCAGTCACCGGCGAAGTTGAAGCCGCAGATCGTCTTGGTCGGATCGGTCGGGGACGGCTCGGTGCAGTCGCGATCGGCCAGACCGCCGATCTCGCCGACTGCCTGATCCTTGCCGCGACACGCGTACCACTTGAGCGGATCGCTCGGATCGTTGAACAGGTCACCGAAGAACGCGCCCTCCTGCAGCGAGTAGTCGGCGCGCTCGGCCGCGGTGGTTCCGAGATGGCCATTGGGACCACGCATCGAGATCGAGACCGTGGTGTCGTTCGCGTTGACGCGCGCGAGCAGACACGCGCTGACCCAGCCGCGACCCGCGCGATCGAGATCGCGATCCGCCCACTCCGGCGCGAGGTTGAGCGAGCCGAAGAACTCGAGCTGGTTGTGCGTCACCGGATCGGTCGCGACGACCGTCACGCCTTCCGGAAGCGCACAGCTGATGATGTACGTCAGCAGCTCCTGGCCCTCGGGATCCGCGAGCAGATCACCCCAGGTGGAGAGGTCGGCCGCGAGCCGGTTCGACGCCAGGCGGTTGGACGCCAGGCGGTTGGATGCGAGGCGGTTGGACGCGAGGCGGTTGGACGCGAGGCGGTTCGAGGACAACCGGTTGTTGGTCGTCACCGAGCTCGAGTACGCACCTTCCTCGGGGAACAACTCATCGGTGCAACCGACGAGAAGCAGCGAGGCCAGAACCAGGGCAAACAACCGCATACCCCATCATCGCTACCCCAGATAATTGTGCAAGATCGCTATGTTGGGCACACTGTAGGCCTCTGGCGTCACGCGCCCACAGCGCCGTTCAGAGCACGAAACCGATCACAGCTCGCCCACCCGACGGCTCCACACCGGATCGGCGGTCGCGAGCTCGATCGCCGTGGCGCGTAGGTCCGCGGAAAGACGGCCCTGTCGGGCTGCGAGCTGCCAGAGCTCGAGCCGGAGCTGGACGAACAGATCTCGCGTGGCGGCGAGCGCGGTACCCCACTTCTCCGCATCCTCACGCGCGACCACGGCGCGCAGAACGCCGATCACCGCGGCCTCGTCCTCACCGATCTCTTCCGCAGCAAACGTCTCGAGCACCTCCACCAGCTCGGCATGGTCGCCGAGTGCCGCGAGGATCCGCGCGAGTAGCAGCCGGTCGGGACGGGTCGAACCTTCTCCCGCGCGCATCTGGAGCGCCAGGCCACGGCGAGCGAGCTGGAGGGCGTCCTCGAGCTCGTTCTCCCACAGCCGATGTTCGGCGAGGTTGTGCGTGGCGACCCGCTCGAAGTGCGCCTGCCCGCTCTCGCGTGCGAGCTCGATCGCGAGGCGGAGATCCGAGGAGGTGCGTTCGATCTGTCCGCGTGCCGACCACAACCAGGCGCGATTTCCATACGCGGCCGCGAGATGGAACCTGTCACCGCGCAGCTCACAGTCCGCAATCATCTCGCCGAACACCCGCTCCGCCTCGTCGAGCTCTCGCAGATCCGCGAGCGAGCAGCCGAGCAGCAGGCCCGCGATCGATGCGGTCTCGGCGCGATGCGCCGCGCGTGCGGCAGCGAGCACGCCGCGGAGCGCCTGCGCGGCCTCCGCGAACTGGAGCGCGCGAAACAGGGCACGACCGGCGGCGAGATCGAGGTCGATCGAGAGTCCCGGGTGTGGCACCGGCGACGAGGCGAGCCGCGCGCGCGCACGCTCGGCGACACACTTCGATGCCTCGAAGTCCTCCGTGAAGTCGAGCACGATCCCTTGCTCGATCATCGACTCGACCTCGAGGGCGAGGTCGCCGACCTCGCGCGAGATGGCCGTGGCCTCCTCGAGCAGCTCGAGCGCCTCGCGCAACCGGTGCAGGCGGAGCCGCGCCCGGGCCAGCCCGAGCAGCGCGGACGCGCGATCGGTGTCGCGGTGCGGGAGATTGCGCATCGCGCCCGACCACGCCTGATCGGCGTCGAGCATGCGGTGCTCGCGTTCGGCGATCCGCCCGAGCGTCGCAAACGCCGCGGCCGCCACCTCGACCGAGCCCACCGCCTCGGCGTGGCGCGCGATCCGGGCAGCGATCGATGGATCCGGCGACGGAGCGGCGCGCCAGTAGCCGAGTGCCGCCTCGTGGATCCACCCGCGCATGCCGGCGTCGGAGGTCGCGTAGATGCCTTCCGCCACCAGCGCCTGCTTGAACGCATGACCGCGTGCGGTCTCGACCAGCAACCCTGCGACGGTGAGCTCGCGGAGGCCAACGTCGAGGTCGATCAGCGTGCTCGGCGCACCACGTTGCTCGAGCGTCTCGATGACCGCGGCAAGCTCCTCGCGTGCGAGCTCGTCACCGAGCACCGCGCACACCCGCGCGAGCGCGACCAGCTCCGGCGCGAGACCCGCGACCTCACGCGCGGCGAGCCACGGCCCGAGCGCGATCGGCTCGATCTGATCGAGCGCGCTGGTATCGAGGAAGAACTCGCCGCCGGGTCGCTTCCGGATCGCACCGCGTTCGTGGATCTCGCGCACGAGCATCGTCAGGTGCAACGGATTGCGGTGCGCGAGCGACACGAGCTGGCGGACGGCGCGCATCGGCGGATACTCCGCGGGACGCAGCAGCGACGTCGCCATGCTGACCGCGGAGTCCTCGTCGAGAGGCGGCAGGACATCCTTGCGATGGCGCTCGGCGCCGGTACCGAGCTTGGGCCGCCGCACATCGAGCCGCGGCGCCGCGATCCCGAACACCCATAGCGGCAGTGACTCGCCGCCGAGCGTCGCGTACTCGAGGGCATCGAGGAGGTCGTGCTCGGCGAGGTGGAGATCGTCGAGGATCACCGCGGTCGGTCGCCGGCGAGCCGCCGCACGCAACGCATCACCGATCGCGCGCACCGGCGGACCCTCGGGGATTCCGATCAACCCGGCCAGGGGCGGCGGCTTGCCCGCGCCGGGTGCGGGGACCGTCGCGAGGTGGACCTGCGCACCGAGCTCGGCGAGCCGCCGCCCGAGCTCGGCCGCGAACACGGTCTTGCCGACACCGGGCTCTCCGACCAGCAACGCGAACGCGGGGCCGTTGGGGCGCCAGATCCCCGAGCGCGCGCCCGAGCGCGAGATCGATCGCGAACGGCTTCCCGTGCGACTGATGCCGCCCGGCGTGATCGCATCGCTGATCGAGCTGGTCAGCGTGACCTTGATCGGCGGGATCGTGCCCGCGCCGCTGCGATCGGGCGCCGGTGTGCCGTGGAGCGCGACCGCGGCATCCGCCGCGAGATCCGTGAGCAGCGCGTCGCGGCCAAACAGCTCGGGTGCATCGCTGACCTCGGCGAGCAGGCGAAAGCCTGGACCCGCCGCATCGTCAGGGCGCGTCGGTGCCTGCGCGACCGACGCGAGCGCACGCGTCAGGATCACACCCGACCACGCCGACGTGGGCAGCCACGACTCCGGCTTCTCGATCGACTCGCCGTGCAGCGTGGAGCCGGTGATGCGGAGTGCATCGAGATGGATCGCGACGCGAGCACCCGCCGCCGCAAGATCGCGAGCGAGGGCGATCGCCGTGGTCGCCGGATCCGCATGCGCCGAGCCGAGCAGTGCGCCGAACACGCGGCGTCCACGCTGCGAGATCACGAGGACGTGACGCGCCGCCAGCATGGCGAGCACCGTGCGATCGACCTTGGGCAGCTCGACCCAGATCAGGACGACCGGCTGCTTGCTCTCCGTGATCTGCGAGATCGCGGGGACCGAGCGGGCGATCGATGGCGTGTCGCGCGTCGCGAGCAACCGCGCGCGCAGATCCTTCGCATCACGTGGCCGCTTGGCCGGATCCTTGGCGAGGCAGTCCATGCAGATCGCCTCGAGCGCAGCCGGTACTGCCGCCATCGCACCGAGCCGCGGCGGGCGCAGCGCCGCATGCGCACGTTCGAGCGCTGCCGCGTCGCCGATGAACGGCGGCCGACCGGCGCACAGCTCGTAGAGGATGCAGCCGATCGCATAGATGTCGGCCTGGACATCGACCGACGCTGCATCGATCAGCTGCTCGGGCGGCGCGTACTCGAGCGATCCGACCTGGACGTTCGCGCGGGTCGGATCGTCCGGATCGACCGGCAGCTTTCGAGCGAGCCCGAGATCGAGGATGACGACCGTGCCATTGGCGCGGCGGACCAGGTTGTCGGGCTTGAGATCGCGGTGGACGAGCTGCGCGGCATGCACCCGCGTCAACGCATCGAGCGTCGCCACGACGATCGCGACCGCACGATCCGCGCGCAACGGCCCGGCGGTGGTCACATCCGCGATGCTCGTGCCTTCGATCTTCTCCATCGCGATCCACGCGCGACCATCGGCGAGCACACCGTGACCGTGGAGCCGCGGCACCGCGGGCGCACCGATCGCTCCGAGCGCCTCGGCCTCGCGCGCGAGTCGACTCCGCGCGAGATCGTGATCGGCGTGCGCGACCTTGAGCACGCCGCCGCCGGGAATCGCCCACACCGACGCAAAGCCGCCGCTTCCGATCACCTCACCGAGCGGCTGCGTCCACACCGGTCGCGCGCTCGGCATCGGCGACGACGGCTCGATCGCGGGCGCGCCACCGTGCTCGGGGCACGGCGCACCCGTCGCCAGCCGTCGATGACAGGTGACACACCGAGCCACGTGAGAATCCTACAACCCTTCGGCGATCCACAGACCCGGGTCGAGCGGGTACGGCGCCCACGCCTCGACGTCGAGCGCGGGACCATCGACGACACTGCCCTGGATCGCGGCTCGACTGCGCCCGACCGCGATCCGCGCCGCCGCGACGAACGGTGCGAGCACGGTCCGCAGGGCTCCCAGATCGACGACGCCGAGCGGCGCGACCGCGAGCACGCTATCGGGCGCGGTCAGTGCGATCGTCATGCCCGCCGCGCTGGCGAGCGTCGTGAGCTGCACGATCTGATCGGCGGGTCCCTCGCTGTAGAGCGCGACCACATCGATCTCCGTGCCCGCGGCAGGATGGATCACCGCGTGGAGCGCCTCGAACAGGGCCCGTGGCGTCGGGAATCGCGCGCTCGGCTCGGGCGCCAGGGCGCGGGCGATCGGCTCGTCGATCGCGGGATCGATATCGACCTTGCTCGACGGTCGTGGCCGCGCCCCGTGGATCTGCATGTAGCTCTGCACCACGCCCGGTGCTCCGCCGAATGCCGGCGCTCCGGTCAGGATGTGGAAGGCGAGCAAGCCGAGCGCGTAGACATCGGTGCGCGCGTCGACCGGCTGCCCGCGCATCTGTTCAGGAGCCATCGCGGCGGGGGTGCCGAGCATGCTGCGGGACGACGTCAGCCCGGGCCCGACCTGATCGATTAGCTTCACGAGGCCGAAGTCGAGCAGCACGGGGCGCAGCGCGCCGTGCTGCTTCGCGAGGATCACGTTCGACGCCTTGACGTCGCGGTGCACGAGCCCTGCGACATGCGCGACCGTCAGTGCGTCGCACAGTGGTTCGAGGATCGTCAGCATCTCGGCGGGCGCGATCGCTCCACGCTCGTGGATCACCTCGCGCAGGCTCGGCCCCTCGACATACTCGAGCACGAGGTACGGCCGACCATCGTCGAGCGACCCGTGGCCCAGGGCACGAACGACGTTCGGATGATGCAACCGCTCGATCGCGTCGAGCTCGCGTTGAAACCGCGTCAGCGCGTCGATCGAGCGGACGAGCTCGAGGTGGAGGATCTTGATCGCGACGACCTCGACACCTGGCTCCCGCATCGCGTGCCAGACCTGGCCGAAGCCGCCCTCTCCGATCAGCCGATCGAGGCGGAACCCGGGCACGTGTGGTGGTGCTGAAACGGTGTTGTCCAACGCACCACGTTTACCATCCCGAGCCACCGGATCGAACGTGTTAGGATTTTTTCCGCGTGTTCGAGCAGGTGATCGAGGCGATGGTCGATGCCGTGCTCGTGCTCGACATCTCGGGTCGGATCACGCTGGCGAACACCGCGGCCAGCCACATCACGGGCTACTCGCTCGACGAGATGCGCCAGCTGCCGATCGCCCGGCTGATGGTGGACGAGAGCTCGGGTCTGCGGACCGTCGTGCGCCGCCGGATCGAGGACGGCGACGTGCTCCGCCGCGAGGAGTCGTGGCTGATCACCAAGGCCGGTGAACGGATCCCGGTTTCGGTCACCGGATCGCCGGTCCATGGCAAGACCGGGACGCTCGAGGGCATCGTGATCGTCGCGCGTGACGTTCGCGACATCCGCAAGCTGCTCGTCGACAAGGAGGCCGAGATCGCGGCCCGCACGAGCGCGGAGGACGAGCTGCGCGCGGCCAAGTCGTCGATCGAGGAGCAGCTCGAGCAAACGCGGACCCAGCTCCTGCTGGCGGAGCGCCGCGCGACGCTCGGCACGCTCGCGGGTGGCGTCGGCCACGAGCTGCGCAACATCGCCCAGATCCAGGTGGCGGCGGTCGACGAGATCGCGACCGCGATCGCTGCGGGTGACGATCTGCGCGCGCTGCTCGAGAGCGTGCTCCCCGATCTCGAGCGGGTCGGCGAGCACATCACCCAGCACGGTCATCGGTTGATGCAGCTCGCGCGGCCAGGTCCGGATCGCGTGGCGCCGATCGATCTCAACCTCGTGGTCCGCGACGTCGTCGCCATGCTGAAGGGCGCCGGCAAGCTGCGCCGGCTCCAGCTCGCGATCGACCTCAGTGCCGAGCCGCTGCAGGTGACCGTCAATCGCACACGGATCGAGCAGATCCTCGTCAACCTGATCGTCAATGCGGTCGATGCGATCGGCGAGGCGCCGGGTCGGATCTCGATCACCGTGCAGCCGATCGCGGACGGCAAGCGGGTGGTGTGCGAGGTGACCGACACGGGCCCCGGCATCCCACCTGATCAGCTCGACAAGATCTTCGAGCCCTTCTACACGACCAAGCCGCCGGAGAGCGGCACCGGCCTCGGACTGCCCGTGGCGCGAGAGATCGTCCAGAGTTACGGCGGCAACCTCGTCGTCAGCTCCGAGCTCGGGCGAGGTACGAGATTCACCTTCGATCTGCCTCGCTAGCCGTTCCGCGCCCGACAACTACCCGAGCGGATCTCAGCTTTCTCGGGAGGCGGCCGAGTCGGGTGGCATGACACGCCTGTTGTTCGTCGACGACGAACCACTCGTACTGCGCGGCATCGAGCGTGCACTTCGGGCCCGACGACCGTCGTGGGTCGCCCGGTTCGCGACCAGCGGTGCGGAGGCACTCGCGATCATCCAGCGCGAGGACATCGACATCATCGCCTCGGACATCGGCATGCCCGGGATGGATGGCGTCACCTTGTTCCACCGCATTCGCGACCGGCGACCCCGGATCGCGCGGATCGCGCTCTCGGGCGAGGCGCGGTTCACCGACCGGATGCGCGCCGTGCTCGAGATCCATCAGTGGCTCGCCAAGCCGTGTCCGCCGACGGTGCTGATCGATACGATCGAGCGCGTGCGCTGGGGTCAGAGCCTGGTCGAGGATCGGGAGACCTCGAGCAGCCTGACCGGGCTCGCGTGTCTTCCTTCGCCGCTCACGTTCTACCGGAGCGTCGCGCGCGCGATCGAGCGCAAGGCCGGGTTCGAGGAGCTCGTCGCCCTGGCCGAGACCGACGTCGGCACCTCGGCCAAGCTCCTGCAGCTCGTCAACAGCGCGTTCTTCGCAGAACCCCAGCGCGTCGTGGTTCCGCGGACCGCCGCGATGATCCTCGGCATCGACCGGCTGCGCGCGCTGCTCGTCGCGTCGGAGGTCGCGTTCAGTCCCGATGCCGCCGGGATCGGCCGCCGAGCGCTGTTCGTTGCCACGCTGTCCCGCGCGTTCGCCGCCGACCATGGCGATGATGCGTTCCTCGCGGGTCTCCTTCACGATGTCGGTCAGCTCGCACTCGGACCGCTACCCGAGGCGCCGTCGGCGCGGCTCGCGGGACGAAGCAGTGGCCTGCTGCTCGCCACGTGGGGCCTCCCGATCGAGGTCGTGCAGGCGGTCGCGTTCCGCGGGGATCCACGGTCCGCACCGGACCCGACCGACCCGCGACTGCGAGCACTCCGGCTCGCGATCGCGCTGGTCGACGAGGTCGACGGCGCGGTCAGCGATCGGCTGATCGTCGACGCGCGCGCCGCGGAGCTCGGCCTCGATCCGCAGGAGTGCCGCCGGCGCGCCGTGGCCGCACAGCCCGTGGATCAGGAGCCCGGAATCAGCTCGACGATGCCGTCGCCGATCTTGTTCCCGCGCAGCACCCGATAGTCCCCACCCCACTGCTCGACCAGCAGCGTGTCTTCACCTGGTGCGCTGTACAGCCACCACCGGCAGCGCTCGACGTGACCGGCCGGCCGATCCTTCTTCAGATCGCCGAGCGTGCCCACATCGCCGTGGAGCTGGCAGGTCGCGGCGCCGCGCTTGTCGAGCACGTAGCGAGCTTCACCGATCACGATCGCCTCGGGCGGATACCCGGCGATCGACTGCGAGTCGTCCTGGGTCATCAGCCGGGTGCCGCCCGAGCCGGCGCGCTCGATCCCGACGACCAGCCACTTGACCTCGGCGCCATCGACGACCCGGCCCGCGATCCAGCGGTGACCGTCCTCGTCGTACCCGATCAGGCCCTCGCACAAGAAATCCTTGCCGTCGATCGTCAGCACGTCATCGACGCGCAGGTCGCGCACGGTGCGCTCGACGTCCGCGCCTGCGGTCAGCGCCTTCGGACCGCCACCCCCGCCCGGCAGCGACTTGCGCCGCTCGTTGACCGCGATCCCGACCGCGGTGACGCCACCGACGACGGTCAGCAAGACGAGCAGGATCCAGATCACGGCGGGACTATATCCCGCAGGCCCACGCAGCCACGCTCCGACGCAACGCAGCGTGACGATTCATGAAGTCAGCCTCGCATCCTTGACACTCCGGCGACGGAAACGTACTCCACAAGCTCCCTCATGCCGGTCATGAACATCATCGAAGCGGTTCGCAGCGCGCTGCAGACGCAGATGCGTGCGGACCCGCGTGTGGTCGTGCTGGGCGAGGACATCGGCAAGTTCGGCGGCGTGTTCCGCGCCACGAGTGGCCTGTTCGACGAGTTCGGCGCCGACCGCGTGATCGACACCCCGCTCGCCGAGGCCGGCATCATCGGCACCGCGATCGGCATGGCGCTCTACGGGCTGCGCCCGGTGCCCGAGATCCAGTTCTCCGACTTCATCTTCCCGGCGTTCGATCAGATCGTGAACGAGCTCGCGAAGTTCCGGTACCGCTCGGGCGGCCAGTACACCTGCCCCGTCGTGATCCGCACCCCGGTCGGTGGCGGCATCCGCGGCGGCCACTACCACTCGCAATCGCCCGAGGCACTGTTCATCCACACGCCCGGCCTCAAGGTCGTCGCGCCGTCCAATCCGTACGACGCCAAGGGCCTGCTCCTCGCGAGCATGCGGCAGAACGATCCGGTGCTGTTCATGGAGCCCAAGCGGATCTATCGCGCCAGCAAGGGCGAGGTCCCCGAGGGCGACTACGTGATCGAGCTCGGCAAGGCCGCCGTGACGCGGGAAGGTACGCAGGCGACGGTGCTCGCGTGGAGTGGCATGGTGTCGATCGCCGAGGAGGCCGCGACCAAGGCCGAGGCCGCGGGCCTCTCGGTCGAGGTCATCGACCTGCGCACGCTGAGCCCGTTCGACATCGAGACGATCCTCGCGTCGGTCAAGAAGACCGGCCGCTGCGTGATCGTCCACGAAGCGCCGCGGACCTGCGGCTTTGGCGCGGAGCTGATCGCCTCGATCCAGGAGCGCGCGATGGAATACCTCGAAGCGCCGATCCTCCGCGTCACCGGATTGGATACGCCGTTCCCGTACAGTCTCGAGCACGAGTACATGCCCAACGCGGATCGCGTGCTGAGCGCGATCCGCCAGACCCTGGAGTGGTAGCCATGGCGTTCGACTTCTACATGCCCGATATCGGCGAAGGTGTTGTCGAGGGCGAGATCATTGGCTGGAAGGTCAAGGTCGGAGACACCGTCAAGCTCGACCAGCCGCTCGTCGAGGTGATGACCGACAAGGCCACCGTCGAGCTGCCGTCGCCGCGCGCCGGCGTGATCACCAAGATCAACTTCAAGGACGGCGACATCTGCCCGGTCGGCAAGGTCCTCGTCGTGATCGAGGAGGCCGGTGGGACCAAGACCCCGTCCGCGCCGCCTCCGTCGCACCGCGCGCCGCCTGCACCGGCACCGGCACCGCGTGCCGCTGCGAGCGCTGGCACGTCGCAGATCGAAGTCGTCGATGCGACGGAGAGCCGGGCTCGCGTGCTCGCGACCCCCGCGACCCGCCGGCTCGCGCGTCAGCTCGGCGTCGAGATCGGCCGGGTGCCTGCCACGGGCAAGCACGGCCGCGTCACGACCGATGACGTGAAGAACTACCAACAGAACGGGCCGACGACGTCGTCGACCGCGATCGCGCGGACGCAGCACGCCCCGATCTCGATCCCGAAGAACACGATGGGGTACGAGGAAGAGCGGATCCCGCTGCGCGGCATGCGCAAGAAGATCGCCGACGCGATGTCGCGCTCCGTCCACACCGCGGCGCACTTCACCTACGTCGAAGAGATCGACATGACCGAGCTCGTGCTCGTGCGCGAGCGTGCGAAGGCGCGCGCGGCCGAGCGCGGCGTGAAGCTGAACTACCTGCCGTTCATCATCAAGGCGATCGTCTCGGGCCTGAAGAAGTGGCCGCAGCTCAATGCGAGCCTCGACGAGTCCACGCAGGAGATCGTTCGCAAGAAGTACTATCACATCGGTGTGGCGGCCCAGGGACCCGGTGGGCTCGTGGTCACCGTCATCCGCGATGCCGACCTGCGCTCGATCTTCGATCTCTCGAAGGAGATCGATCGGCTCGCCGAGGCCGTCCGCAGCAACACCGCATCGCGCGATGACCTGACCGGCTCGACGTTCACCGTCAGCTCGCTCGGCAAGCTCGGCGGCGTGCTCGCGACCCCGATCATCAACTTCCCCGAGGTCGCGATCGTCGGCGTCCACAAGATCGAGGAGAAGCCGGCGGTCCGCAACGGCCAGATCGTCATTCGCCACCTGATGAACCTGTCGATCTCCGTCGATCACCGCCTCGCAGACGGCTGGGACGGCGCGATGTTCCTCCAGGACGTGAAGACCCTCCTCGAGGATCCCACGACGATGTTCATGGAGATGATCTAGCTCAGTGGTTTCCGCCGTGCGGGACGCAGAAACCGTCCTCGCACTCGAGCGCGCCACAGTCTGCATCGAGCACGCACTCGGTGCCCTGCGGACCATCGTCCGAGCCCGAGCCCGAGCCCGAGCCCGAGCCCGAGCCCGAACCCGATCCGTCATCGGACTCGCACGCGCTGCCGTGCAGCTTGCACGCGCCGTCCTCGCACTCCTCATCCGAGGGGCAGTCGGCGTTGACCTGGCAGGTCTGGCCCGAGGACACGCAGGTCTGGCCGGTGACCGGCGAGTCGGTGTCCCCGAGGCCGAGGGCGGTGCACGCAGAGAGGACGAGGGTGAGCAGCGTCGAAGCCATGGTGAAGCGAGACATCGAAAACTCCTTTGACGTGGTTACGTGGAATGCGATCGGCCGCTTGTGCGAAGGCAATGCCAGCGTCGAGATCGCTCGGAGCACGCAGGAACCGCTCGACGGCGCACCACCGTCCACGTCTGTTCACACGTGCTGCGCAGCGCCCGAACTGTCCGAGTCGTGCGCACCGCGATGATCTGAGCGCGCGACTTGGTCTACTCTAATCGCCGGTGAAGCGGCACGAGCGGACCACGACCAGCGCCGAGGCGTATGTCGACGAGCGCCCCTCGGAGAGCTCCTGGTACCTGATCGTCTCGGGTGGCGGCTCCGAGATGAGCTCTCGCGTCGTTCCGATCCACGACACGATCGAGCTGACGTTCGGGCGGGTCGACGCCTGCGAGATCAAGGTCGACCATGAAAGCGTCTCGCGCCGCCATGCGCGGGTCCGCCGCCGCGCCGATCATGTCCAGGTCGAGGATCTCGGCAGCCGTAACGGCACGCTGGTGAACGGGGCTGCGGTCACCGGACCACGCCGGCTCGCGGCCGGTGACGTGATCGCGATCGGACCGGCGACGGCGATCGTCGCGACGTCGACCGTTGCCAAGCGCACGCGCCAGGTCGCGACCGTCAACGAGTTCGAGGACCGGTTCGATGCCGAGGTAGATCGCGCGGTCCGCTATCAGCGACCACTCGGCCTCGTGATGCTCCGGATCGAGGGCCCGGTCGACCTGATGACCGAGCACGTCGAGACCTTGCTCGGTCAGTTGCGCCGGATGGATGTCGTCGCCGAGTACGGCGCCGAGGAGCTCGCGCTCGTCCTGCCCGAGAGCGATCGCGAGGCGACGCTGTCGGTCGCACGCCGATCGGCGGCGGTCCCGGTCGGGCTGACCGCGCGCGCCGGAACGGCGAGCTTCCCGGAAGACGGTTCGCACGTCGGCGAGCTGATCGGCATGGCGCGCGACCGCCTGCGCGGCGTCGATCCCGAGTCGCGGCCGGCGAGCACGATCGGTCACGTGGTGGTCGCGGATCCGCTGATGGAACAGGTGATGGCGCTCGCCAAGCGCGTCGCACCGTCGGGGATCACCGTGCTCGTCGCCGGCGAGACCGGGGTCGGCAAGGAGGTCGTCGCGGAATCGGTCCACCGGCTGAGTCCGCGGCGCGCCGGTCCGTTCGTGCGGCTCAACTGCGCGTCGCTCTCGGAGACGCTCGTCGAGTCCGAGCTGTTCGGTCACGAGAAGGGCGCGTTCACCGGCGCGATCAGCGCGAAGCCCGGGTTCTTCGAGGCCGCGTCGACCGGGACGCTGTTCCTCGACGAGATCGGTGAGCTCCCCGTCAGTACGCAGGCCAAGCTGCTGCGCGTCCTCGAGCAACGCAAGGTCGTCCGCGTCGGCGGCACCCAGGAGACGCCCGTCGATGTGCGGCTCGTGTGCGCGACCAATCGCGATCTCGAGTCCGAGGTCACGCGCGGCCGGTTCCGCCAGGATCTCTACTTCCGGATCAGCGCGTTCGTGATCCCGGTGCCGCCACTGCGCGATCGCCGCACGGAGATCGAGCCGCTCGCGCTGCACTTCGCCCGCGAGCTGTCACCGCCGGGACGCACGGCCGCGATCAGCCCCGAGGTCCTCGAGGTGTTCGACGCGTACGCCTGGCCCGGCAATGTTCGCGAGCTGCGCAACGTGATCGAGCGCGCCGTCGTGATGAGCGGCGGGACGCGGATCGAGCCGCATCACCTGCCGGATCGGCTGCTCGAGAAGCTCGCGCTCGCGTCGACGAGCGCGCCCCAGATCGATGTCCGTCAGCGTGTTGCCGACGTCGAGCGCGAGTCCGTGCTCGATGCGCTCGAGGCGACCCACAACAATCAGACGAAGGCCGCCAAGAAGCTCGGGATCTCCCGGTTCGCGCTGATCCGAATGATGGAGAAGCACGACCTCAAGAAGCGCTGAGCGACCGCGGCCCGGCGGGCGATCTCAGTCGTTGCCGCTGCCGTCGCAGTCGTTGTCATCGCCATCGCCGTCGGAGTCCTCTCCGTCGTTGTCATCGTCATCGTTGTCGTCGTCGCCGCCGGTCTGCTCGTCGCAGTCGTCGGCGTCGTCGATGCCGTCGCCATCGTCATCCTCGTCGTCGCTGTCGCACGTGCCGTCATCGTCATCGTCGGCATCGCCGTCGTTGTCGTCGTCCTGACCGCCGCCGGTGTGCGCGATCGTGACGACCCCACCGTCGCCGGGCGGCGGGTCATCGTGCGGCGTGCCATCGCCATCCTCATCGACGTCGACACACGAGTCGTTGTCGTCGTCGTCGTGATCAGCGTCGTCGCTGCCATCCCCGCTGACGGGCTGACAGGTGCCGCCGCTGCATTCGATGAGCTGGCCCTTGGTCGACGTGTTGAGCTGCGAGGAGCAGCCGGCGCCGATGTTGAGGGGGATGATGGTGACGAGGAGCAGGGCGAGGGAGCGGGCAAATCGATTCATCTGGATGACCTCCGGTGGATGTCAGGTCCTTCTACAAGCGGCGTACCAGCGGCACCCGCGAACGATCCTGGCGACTTACGCGCACGCACTGCGCAAGCCCGAGGTCGTCGTACAGTGAGCTTGTGCGGCTACCGCACGAAAACCTGCTCGCCGCAGTGACGAGGGCTCGGCGATCGGCGGTGTCGCATGGGCTCGTGACCGTGCAGGAAGCGAACACTGGTGAGTCGCCACCCCGTGGCGGTCGAACGGGCACCCGGTCCGCGCGCGGGGTGCTCCATGGATCTGCGCACCTGCACGCGTTCGATCTGGCGCATGGCTTGCTGCATCACGCTGCATGCGCGCACTCCTCCTTGCTCTGGTCGTCCTCGGCACCGCCTGCACCGATGACACGCTCGCCGAGGACACTGCCTACCGCCGGCTGGTGGACGACTTCGACAGCGAGGCCCAGTGCATCGCGGACGGCAACTTCGCCGTCTGCTACCAGACGCTGACCCTGTGCTCGAGCGGCCTGGTCCGCATGGATCTGGTGAATCGCCCGCAGGATGGCGAGTACCGCCTGCACGACAGCAGCATCGCGGTCGCCAACTTCATCGACATGCACGTCGAGTTCGATCTCGAGACGAAGGCCTCGGCCCAGCTCCCGGGCCGCCACGCCTGGGCCGAGATCCAGCCGATCGTCTACGACTGCCGATAGCCCATGACATGGCTGTCATGTCGCAGGGGTGATCGAGGCAACTGGCGAGGCGTAAGCAGCTGATTATACTAACGGTTGCCTGGCCCTGCCGTTGCTCCAGTCAGGGTCATGCGCAACGCCCTCCTCGCCGCCCTCGCCATCGCTGTCCCGTCCGCCCTCCTCCTCCAGGGCTGCGTCCCGTTCGGCTGTGGCGGGTTCGAAGGCCGTGACGACACGGTGATGCGCACCGCCGCTGGCGACTCGCTGATCCTGTGCGGCAACGACGGCTACGCGGTGATGCGGGCCAACGGCACGATCCTCGAAGGCCGGGTCACGTTCGGCACCGAGATCGCCGGTACCGACGGCGTCACCGGCGCGCGCGCGTTCACGCTGGTCGATGCGCTCGACGGCACGATGACGTCGACCGAGATCGGCGCGGGCTGGAGCGAGGTCACCCTCGACCAGGTCGAGCTCGATCACGCGCACACTCAGTGCACCGACCTCGAGGCGCGCGAGTGGTTCTACGCCGGCACCGGCTACCTGCCGATCGCGACCGGATTCACGAAGCCCGGCGCCGAGCTCGGGACCGTCGACCAGGTCCTGTTCTGCCCGGATGGAACCGCGCGCATCGCGATCGCCGGCGACGCCGTCGAGTCGGCAAGCTACTCGACCGATGCCGGCCTGCTCCGGCTCTACGGCGTCGGGACGTCGGCGAGCACGTTCGAGGGCATCTATGAACTGAGCGGCACGCTGACGGTCGAAGCCGTGCCGGGCGGCAACGCGGAGATCTGGACCCGCGCCGCGACCGCCGAGATGTCGACCGCGCTGCGCTGCGGTCAGTAAGTCGTCGGTTCGGTCACGCGCACGCTGAACGTCGCGCTCGCGCCGTCGAAGGCAACGGTCAGCTCGGTGGTCCCCGGCGCGACGCCCTGCATCCGCAGCGTCCGCTGCGCGGTATCGGCGACGACCATCATCACCGTTGCGTCGGTGACCGTGGCGGTGAGCACTCCACCGGGCGGCAACCCGTGGATGAACCGACCGTCGGCGGAGAACGCATGAACCGGAACATAGAACCGTGCGCCAGCGGCCACCGCGAGCTCACCACCACGAACGATCGTGAAGCCGTTCTCGAGTTCCAGCGTGGCGGTCGATCCCGCCGGCACGACCTCGAGCTCGAGCGGCGTGCCACCGGCGCGCGCGCCGACCGTGATCAACGGGCCGCCGCTGGCCACGACGTCGCGGACGAGCGCAGCATCGAGATCACTGTCCGCGTCGGTGACCGGCTCGACGAGCGTGCCGCCGCTGATCGTCCACGCCTCGAAGCCATGACCGAGCAGGCGAAGCCCGGCGGCATCGCGATGCTCGGCGACCACGCGAAGCGTGCTGCCCTCGAACATCTGCTTGCGGCCCGGTGGATCGACGCGCTGCAGCCCTTCGATCGACCGGTCGGGCACGACCTCCGTGGTGGCGAGCACCGCGGTCCGGATCGGCAGCTTCATCGGTTCGTAGCTGGCGAGGGTCACCGCGAGCACGCCCTCGCCCACCCTCCGCGGTTTCACGATGATCCGGCCGTTGTCGAGCCCGAGGTCGGCGAGCTCGGCAGGCTCGATCGACACCGCGGTGACCTCGCCGGTCGCGGCTTCGAACGTCACCACCCGGCCGGAGACGGTGCCGCCGACCATCAGGTCGCAGTCGAAATACTGGCAGGCGCCGTCGGGGCTCGACGTCACGAACTCGGGCATCCCGACCCCGCAGCACGCCCCCGAGCACATCAGAAACACCAGCCCTGCCACCCAGCCCATGATCAAGCGCATTCCGCAGCCTAGGCTCTTGCGCCTCTCGGACGCGCATGCCGGCGGCTGACACCCCATCACCCCCGGCGACGCAGGCGCCGCATGCGGGGTCGCACCCGCACTAGATCCTCGACGGCACGACGGCTAGAGTGCCGCGCATGGCACACGCCACCTCCGCCCCAAGTGCGACGCCAACCGGGCCCTACGCGTACTTCGATGGGGATGACGACGCCAAGGCGCGCGGGCTGTTCCAGCTCGTGCGCGAGGATGGTACCGCCGTCGACGACGCAGCTCTCGCAGCACTCGACCGCGAGCTCGCGCGCCGGCTGTTCGAGGGCATGGTCCGGATCCGCGTCACCGATGCACGGATGATGGCGCTCCAGCGTCAGGGTCGGATCGGGTTCTACGGCGAGGCGGTCGGCCAGGAAGCCGCGATCGTCGGCTCCGCCGCGGTGACCCAGAAAGAGGACTGGATCGTGCCCGCGCTGCGCGAGGCCGGCGTCGGCCTCTACCGTGGACTCACGCTCGACTCGTACATCGCGCAGATCTTTGGCAACGCCGCGGATCCCACGAAGGGCCGGCAGATGCCGTGTCACCCGTGCGATCGCGAGAACCACTACGTCGTGATGTCGTCGTGCGTGTCGACCCAGATCCCGCACGCCGTCGGGATCGCGATGGCGATGAAGATCAAGGGCGACCGCAAGGTCTGCTTTGGCTACATGGGTGACGGCGGCACGAGCGAAGGCGACTTCCACGTGGCGCTCAACTTCGCGGGCGTGTCGAAGGCGCCGGTCGTCCTGATCTGCCAGAACAACCAGTGGGCGATCTCGACGCCGGGGTCGGTGCAGTCCGCGGCCGCGACGATCGCGCTCAAGGGCGTGGGCTACGGGGTCGAGGCACTGCGGGTCGACGGCAACGATGTGCTGGCGGTTCACGCCGCGGTCACCTACGCCGCCGACAAGGCGCGGCGCGGCGATGGCCCGACATTCCTCGAGCTGCTCACGTATCGGGTCAGCGCGCATTCGTCGTCGGACGATCCGTCGCGGTATCGCGACGAGGCCGTGACCGAGGTGTGGAAGGGTCAGCGCGATCCGATCCGGCGCCTCGAGGCATATCTGATCAAGCGCGGCTGGCTCGAGGCCGGCGAGCGCGAGGCCCTCGCGACCAAGCTCGAGGTCGATGTGCGTGATGCAATCGCACGGCAGGAAGCGATCGGTGCACCCGAGCTATCGACGCTGATCGACGACGTGTTCGAGGAGCCGACGTGGCTCCTGCGCGAGCAGCTCGCCGCGGTCACCGACGCACCGCGCGCGCGGAATCCGCATCAGCACGGCACGTTCTCCGGCACGTCGCACAAGTAGATCGTCGCGCGGGGTGCGACACCTCGCGGGCGTGCGACACCGCAGACGCGATCGTGGTCGACACGGGGCGTCAGCAGCGTGACGTGGCTTGGTCGCGAGTGACGCGCGTAGATGAATCGCATGCGCACCCGCCGATTCACGTTCGCAGCCGTGCTCTTCGCGATGACCACCGCGGGGTGCCTGAAAAGCTTCCCACGTCACGTCGACGGCGGTGTCCTCGGCCGCGTCGTGGTCTATCGCAATGGCGTCGCGTTCTACGAGCGTCGAGCGATCGTGATCGACGGCAAGCTCACCGTCCATGTACCGCGAGACCGCGTGGACGACTTCTTGAAGTCGTTGACCGTCGTCGATCCCGAGACCCGCAAGCCGCTGTCGGTGACCATCCCTCGAAAGGAGGCCGACGACGGCAGCTACCTGACGATGACGCTCGAGACCACGGACGTCGGGCGCGCCGAGGTCCTGCTGACCTACGTCACGGAAGCGCCGGCGTGGAAGCCGAGCTACCGGGTGGTGGTCGGCGATCAGGGCAAGGTGATGCTCGAGGGCTGGGCGATCGTCGACAACACGACGACCGAGGACTGGAAGGGCGTGCTCGTCGGCGTCGGAGCGAGCTCGGCCCTCGCCTTTCGCTACGACCTGTGGAGCGTGCGGCAGATCGATCGCGACCTGCTCGCAGGGGAAGAGAAGTTTGCGATCGCGCCGCCGACGGGTGTGTCGCCGTACGCGGAGGCAACCGCCGAGGAGCTGGTCGCCCTCGATGCCAGCGAGGTGCGGACCGGGGCCACGGCGCAGCGCGCCGATGTCGCGGCCGCGGGTAGCCAGGCCGACGAGCAGGGCGTGTCATTCAGCGGGAGCTCGAAGCTCGAGAACACCTATGACGTCGACGGGGTGAACACGACCGGGCTGACGTACCGCAACGACTCCACCGGGAGCCATGTATCGACCGGCGTGCGTGGCGTGGTCTCGGACTCGCGCACCGGGGAGAAGCTGGCGGGCGTCACGGTGCTCGCGACCGCAGGGACGACCAACCAGACCGCGATCAGCAACGAGAACGGTGCGTACGCGCTGTCGCTCCCACCCGGCACGTACAAGGTGACGTTCTTCTATTCCGACGTGACGATCGAACGGACCGGTGTGAAGGTCGCGAGCTCGAAGATCACGCCGGTGTACCAGAAGCTCGATCAGTCGCGGTCGGGCGGTGAGGTCATCACGATCGCATCGCATGCGCCGATGATCGATCCCACGAGCACCACGACCGGGGTCACGATCGACAAGGGCTACATCCGCAATGTGCCCATGCCGGGTCGCACGTTGGAGAGCTCCGTCGGTAGCGCAGCCGGCAGCCAGGACCGGACGAACACCCTCCGCGGCGACTTCGGCGGGTTCGATGGCCAATACGGTTCCTCGAACGAGGGTCCCGAGCGGACCGCGCCCCCTCCGCCGATCAAGCAAGGCGACGACAAGATCCGCGCGATTGCCGAGAAGGTGATCAAGTCCAGGCGCAACATCGTGATCGAGGTCCACGGCACGACCGGCACCGAGGCCCACGCCACCGCGCGCGGCGCCGCGGTCAAGAACAAGCTCGTCGACGACGGCGTCCCGGCGACCCGGATCTTCATCGTGCCGAGGATCGGTCCGAGTGAAGGCGATCAGGTGCGCGTGCTCGCGGTCGACCAGCCTCCGAAGTCCGAGGCCGTCGCGCGCCCGCGCGATCTCGGCGGGGACACGCCGGTGGGCGAGAGTCACTTCATGGCGGACCGGCCGATGACCGTGCGTGCAGGCACGAGCGCGATGGTCGCGATGCTCCACGGCGAGACCACCGGCGGCGTGGTCTATCTCTACGATCCGGTCTCCGAGCGAGGCGACAAGCGGTTCGCCTTCAAGGCGGTGCGTCTCGACAACCCGACCTCCGACACGCTCGAGCCGGGACCGGTCACGGTCTATGGCAAGGGCCGGTTCATCGGCGAAGGCATCACGGAACCGGTGCCGCCGCGTGCGTCGGTGGTCGTCCCGTTCGCGCTCGACAAGCAGATCGTGATCGAGAGCCACACGGCCGAGGTCGATCGAATCGCGAAGCTCGTGACCGTGCAGCGCGGCGTCCTCACTGCAGAAGTGCAGCACCGCCGGCAGACCCGGTTCACGGTGACCAGCCGCCTCGCCGAGCCGGCCAAGGTCTACCTGCGTCACCGGCTCGAAGCCGGATGGTCACTGGTCGAGCAGCCGTCGTCATTCATGCGCGTCGGCGACTCGCAGCTGTTCGAGATCGATCTGAAGGCGGGCGAGACCAGGTACGTGACGATCGCCGAGGCGACACCGGTGCAGCGCACGTTCCAGCTCGGCTCCGACGAAGCGCTCGGGATGATGAAGGTGTTCATCGACGAGCCTGATGCCGCGCCGCAGCTCAAGGCACAGATCGATGCACTGCTCGGCACGCACCGCGGCGGCGCCGACCTCGCCGACAAGATCGAGACCCTGCGCGATCAGCTGGGCGAGTACCGCGCGCGGTCCGGAGAGCTCCACGCCCAGCTCGTGACGCTCAAGGCGGTGCGGACCGGCGGCGAGCTGATGGCGACGCTGCGCGGCAAGCTCGCCGAGACCTCGGAACGTGTGCAGAAGACGACGATCGCGCTGGTCGACGCACAGGAGCAACTGATGCTCACACGGGTGAAGTTCCAGAATCAACTCGCAGACTTGCGACTGACCGATGCTGCGACCAAGGAACCGACTACACGCTGACGAAACGGCTACACATCCCCGGGGGTCGGCCGAATCACCCAGTCAGTGGAGCATCGCGAAGCATGGTCCGAGAACACGGGTCGCATCCCGATGATGCGGGACCGCGGTTTCGTGCTCGCAGAGATGCAGAAGCGGCTGCATCGGGACACCGACCAGCTGTTCGTGAAGCTGCTGGTCGGACAATGGCTCGCGGCGAGCGTGCTCGCGCTGGTGGTCGCACCTGCGCTGCTGGTCGTGGCGTTCGTGGGTGGCGGCCTCGTCAATCTCGTCCCGCTCTACCTGGTCCGGACCCGCAGCGGCGCACCGGTGACCCGCCACGCGATCGCCGTGGTCCAGATGCTGTGGTGCACGATGCTGATCGCGATCACCCAGAATCGGGTCGAGACCCAGTTCCACGTGTTCGGATCGTTGGCGTTCCTCGCATTTTACCGCGACTGGAAGGTGCTGTCGACCGCGACCCTCGTGCGCATCTGCACGCTGTCGCGGTTCGCGTGGTGGCCGGCCAGCACGACGGGCCCCCGGCTCGAATTCTGGCAGTTTTTCGAAGCGGCTGCCTGGGTAACCTTCATCGCCGTGACCATGGCCGTGCTGTGTTTCCGCGGGCTGCGCGAGCTCAAGGCTGCGGCAGCGCGCCAGGCTCGGCTCGAGCGCACCGCGATGATCATCGAGCGCAAGGTCACCGAGCGCACGACGGAGCTCCAGGAGAGCTCGGAGCGCTATCGCGCGCTGATCGAGAACACCGAGGCGGTCACGTTCGAGTACGATGTCGTCGCCGGTCGCATGCTCTACATCGCGCCGCAGGCGAGCCGCATGCTCGACTGCACGCTCGAACAGCTCGAGGATCACCAGCTGCTCGCGGACTCGATCTATCCGGATGATCGCGACCGCGTGCTCGCGACCGTCAACGAGATGGTCAACGGGACTCGTAGCTGGAGCGACCCGATCGATTGCCGCCTGATCGGACGGCGCGGCCGCATCGTCCACGTCCGCACGTTCCTCAACGCGCGTGGTGGCAGCCGCCGGATCCGCGCCATCGTGCTCGACATCACCCGCCAGCGCAAGCTCGAGTCCGAGCTGCAGCAGGCACAGAAGCTCGAGTCCGTCGGTCGGCTCGCGGCCGGCGTGGCACACGAGATCAACACGCCGATCCAGTTCATCGGCGACAGCGTGCAGTTCATGGCACAGTCGATCGACGACGTGATGATGGTGGTCGGCAAGCAGCAAGTGCTTCTCGGCGCGATTCGCGCCGGGTTGCCCGCGAGCGAGGTGGCAGCCGCCGCAGCCCTGGTCCAGCAAGCCTCCGAAGACGCGGACCTCGCGTACCTGATGGAGCAAGCGCCCAAGGCGGCCGAACGCGCCCTCGACGGCGTCGAGCGGGTCGGAACGATCGTCCGGTCGATGAAGGTGTTCGCGCATCCCGACAGCGCGGAGATGGAACCCGTCGACATCAACACCGCGGTCAAGAGCACGCTGACGATCGCTCGCAACGAATACCGGTACGTCGCCAACCTCGACACCGAGCTCGGCGACGTCCCGCCGTTGACCTGCTTCGTCGGCGAGATCAACCAGGTGATCCTCAACGTGGTGATCAACGCGGCCCACGCGATCGCCGACATCCACGCAGAGACCGGGACCCGCGGCAAGATCACCGTCAAGACCTCGGCCACCGACGACTACGTCGAGATCGCGATCAAGGACACCGGCGGCGGGATCCCCGAGCATGTCCGTGACCGGATCTACGATCCATTCTTCACGACCAAGGACGTCGGCAAGGGCAGCGGCCAGGGGCTGTCGATTGCCCGCACGGTGATCGTGGACAAGCACCACGGCGAGCTGACATTCGAGACCACGACCGGCGTCGGAACGACATTCTTCATCCGACTCCCGATCGCGGCAGGCGCTCAGAAGAAGGCGGCAGCGTGAGCGACGAGCTCAAGAAGAAACGGATCCTGTTCGTCGACGACGACCCGTCACTGCTCGCCGGTCTGCAGAACGTGCTGCACCGCGACCGCAAGCGCTGGGACATGACGTTCGCACTTGGTGGCGAGGCCGCGCTCGAGGAGCTCGGCGCGAACAGCTTCGATGTGGTGGTCTCCGACATGAGAATGCCGGTGATCGACGGGGCGGCCGTGCTCGCGATCGTCAAGCGCCGCGCGCCCCATACCCGGCGCGTGATGCTGTCGGGCTCGGATTGCGAGTCCGTCGCGGGTGACGTCGACGAGCTGCTCGTCAAGCCGTGCAGCGCAGTTACCTTGCGCGCGACGCTGGAGCGGCTCCTCGGAAAACCCCGAGACAACGAGCCCTGACAGCCGCCGCCGGCATGGTAGGAACGGGCCATGCCCGAGCTACGTTTTGATGCTGTCGTGATCGGCGCCGGTCCTGGTGGGTACCCCGCCGCGATTCGCCTTGGCCAGCTCAAGGTCAAGACCGCGATCATCGAGCGCGAATACATGGGAGGCGTCTGCCTCAACGTCGGATGCATCCCGTCCAAGGCGGTGATCCACGCCGCCAAGACGTTCGAGAAGATGGGCCACGCCGATGACATCGGCATCATGATCGCGAGCAAGCCCACGATCGACATGAAGAAGCTGCAGGCGTGGAAGGGCGGCGTGGTCAGCAAGCTCACCGGTGGCGTCCGCACCCTGCTCAAGGGCAATGGCGTCGAGATCATCGACGGCACCGCGACGCTGATGAAGTCCGGTCCCGATGGGCACCGGATCTCGGTCAAGACCAAGGACGGCGGCGAGCAGACGATCGTCACCAAGAACATCGTGCTCGCGACCGGCTCGCGGCCGATCGAGATCCCCGGGTTCAAGATCGACCAGGGCCGCGTGATCGACTCGACGGGCGCGCTCGCGCTCGATGCCGTGCCGCCGCGCATGGTCGTGATCGGCGGCGGCTACATCGGGCTCGAGCTCGGCATGGTCTACGCGAAGCTCGGGACCAAGGTCACCGTGGTCGAGGCGATGCCGCGGCTGCTCGGGACGATGGACAAGGAGTGCGTCGCCGTCGTCGAGCGCAAGCTCAAGAAGATGGGCGTCGAGGTCATGCTGAACACCAAGGCCAAGAGCTGGGAGGACAAGGGCGATCGCGCCGTCCTCACCGTCGAGCTCGAGGGTGGCCAGGAGAAGAAGACCGCGCAGATCGACACCGACAAGATCCTGATGTCGATCGGCCGCCGTCCCAACAGCGAGAACCTCGGCCTCGACCAGGCGGGCGTCACGCTCGACAAGCGCGGCTTCGTCGTCGCGGATGACCACCTGCGCACCAACGTCGCGGGCATCTACGCGCTCGGCGATCTGATCGGCGGCATGATGCTCGCGCACAAGGCGACCAAGGAGGGCGAGGTCGTCGCCGAAATCATCGCCGGCCACAAGGCCGCGTTCGATGTCCGCACGATCCCCGCGGTCGTGTTCACGGATCCCGAGATCGCGACGACCGGTCTGACCGAGGACGAGGCCAAGGAGAAGGGTCACACCAAGCTCAAGATCGGCAAGTTCCCGTTCGCCGCGCTCGGCCGCGCGCTGTCGGTCAACGACACCGACGGCTTCGTCAAGGTGATCGCGGACGCGGGCACCGGCGAGCTGCTCGGCGTCCACATCGTCGGTAACGGCGCGAGCGATCTGATCGCGGAGGCCACCCTGGCGATCGAGATGGGCGCGGTCGCCGACGACCTGCGGCTGACGATCCACGCGCACCCGACGCTGTCGGAAGCGATGATGGAAGCCGCCGCGGTCGCGCTCGGCGAAGCGATCCACGTGATCAACCGCTGAGGCTCGCGCCCGAGCGCGCTCGGGCTACGGGTGGCGCGGTGGACGGGCTCAGGGCCCGCTGATCGCGTTCTCGACGGAGAACGCCGCCGCCATGACCAGGGCGGTGTGGCGAACACGCGGCGTCACGTCCCCTTCGATCTGGCTGTCGTTGTTCTCGCCGAACTCGATCAGGTCGCCCCGGACGCGCACGCTCCATGGCCGGGCCGACCCCGCTAACGTGAACTGGTCATCTGCGATGTGACCGAACAGCTTCTCGCTCTGAGGGGGGCTGATCACGTAGAGGTCGCCCTTGTCGTCGAGCCGTGCCGTGATGACACCCCTGGTCATCACCATCGTTCCATCGGCGTGCAACGTGGGCCCCGGTACCAGACCCGAGCCCGGTGCGTTCGGTCCGGCCGACTCGGTACGGCCGTCGGCGAACAGCCGCGCGATCGTGTGACCCTGGAACGTGATGGTCAGCGGTCGCACGTCGATCAGCGGGGCAGACGCGGCGCTCGCGGAACCTGTCGGCGCGCGATGCGATGGTGTCGGGGGCGGCGGGCTCGAGCATGCGGTGAAGAGCATCGTCGTGAGAACCGCGCGCGCCAGCTTGAATGGACCCACCCGTCGGCTCATAGCATCGCGCGCGCCGGCGAGGCAATGCGCGCAGGTCACCCGCGCTACGCCTCCGCGCCGATCCGTGGTAACCGCTGATCGATGGCGGCCACGTGGAGCATCGTCGACCTCGGCACCGAGTCGTACCGCGACGCCTGGGCCCGCCAGCTCGCCCTGGTCGAAGCCCGCCAGAAGGGCGAGGCACCCGACACGCTGCTCGTCGTCGAGCACGAGCACGTGTTCACCCTCGGCCGCCGCCGCGAGTCCGAGAACAACGTGCTCGAGGCCGGCGATGTCGAGGTGATCGGGATCGAGCGCGGCGGGGACGTCACCTATCACGGCCCCGGCCAGGTCGTGTGTTACCCGATCGTCCTGCTCGAGGACGGCGAGCGCGACCTCCACCGGTACCTGCGCAACCTCGAGGAGGCCGTGATCGCGACCTGCACCGCGTTCGGCCTCGCCGCCGATCGCGAGCCCGGCAAGACCGGCGTCTGGATGACCACGTCGCTCGGCCGCAAGAAGCTGTGCTCGATGGGCATCGCGTGCCGCAAGTGGGTCACGTTCCACGGCCTCGCGCTCAACGTCACGACCGACCTCGCCTACTTCCGGCGGATCAATCCGTGCGGCTTCGAGTCCTCGGTGATGACCTCGATGGCCGATCAGCTCGGCACGATCGACGTCGCCCAGGTCAAGCGGGTGCTCGCGACCGAGCTCGGCCGCGTGCTCGACCGTGTCGCTGCGGCCTGACTAGTTCGCGATCGTCGCGTTGGTCGAGCGCTCGATCACCGCGTCGGCGGGCGGCGCCGGGAGGTTCGGATCCTCCTTGAAGATCACCGTGCCGGGCTGCGCGACATCGACCGACCACTGGAAGCCATCGATCACCGCGAGCGAATCGAACGCGTGGTCCGAGGTGTCCCACACCGCGATGCGGAGCGTGATGACCTCGCCCGGGGTGACGTTGCCGCTCGTGACGAGCCAGCCGGTGGCGCCACCGGTGACACTGTTGGAGTCGCAGCTCGATGGCTCGGGATCATCGAAGCCGGTGCCCGTGAGGTGGGTGGTCGAGGTGCACGTCGAGATCGTGCCGGCCTGACCCGAGCAGCCGGTCTCGCCGTTGATGCACTGGGTGAACAGACCGGTGTTGCCGTGGCCGAGGTTCACGCCGACGGGGACTTTGTTCATCGTGCCCATCGGCTGGTAGAACGCGAGGTTCTTGTCCATCGGGTTCGGCGGCGTGCCGTTGTAGGTCGAGTCGAGGAGCACGACGAAGAAGTCGTTGAACGAGCTGCACGTCCACTCGGGGAACTCGGCGCTATAGAAGTTGGTCGAGAGCCGGAACGACTTCGCATTGGTCGGGACGCGGATGCGGAGCTTGAGCATCACGGGATCGTTCGCAGCCGTGCCGCTCGGATCGGGGCAGCCCGGCGCGTTCGGCAGGTTCATGTTGTTCAACATGAACCAGTCCGCCGGGTACGGCGACGACTGGTTCGGCACGTGGGTGTAACTGACGAAGTCGTGGTAGCCGGGGCTGGTATCGCCCTTCGCGGCGGCGCCACCGGTCGACAGGATCGCGAGGTTGACGCCACCCTGCGGCATCAGGCCGGTACCGAAGCGCGGGCGGACCGAGTGACCCTCGGGATCGGGAACGCCCATGCCGTCGGCGAGCGTCAGGGTGCCCTCGATGACGCCCCACTTCTTGTCGCCGTCCGTCGCGGTCTGGCAGATGTCGATGGCGCGCGCGAAGTCGAGACCGTTCGCGGTGTTCGACATGATGTTCTGATCGCAGAGCAGCAGTGTGTCGTCGACGATGCCGTTGCAGTCGTCATCGAAGTTGTTGCCGGCCGCATCGAACGCGCCCGCGTTGACGAGCTCGGGCTTGCTGCACTCGGTCGAGTCGCAGCAGTCTCCGCCGCACGTCGACTGGCCGTCCATATCGCTATCTACGTTCTCGTCGACGGTACCGTTGCAGTTGTTGTCGACGCCATCGTTGCACGCGGCGCCGTTCTCGCCGGTCGGGACGACCTCGCCTTCGCACAGGCTCCAGTTGCCGCCCGCATCACACGTGCGAGTGCCGCCCGTGCACGGGCCGACGCCCGCGGTGCCTTCGACGCCGGTGTAGCAATCCTCGGTGTCACCCGGCTGGCACTCGCCCGCGAGGCAGCGCCCCTCGATGCAGGCGAACTCCTCGGCGCATGCGTTCCCGCACGCGCCGCAATTCAGCGGATCGACCTCGGTATCGGTGGGTCCGCCGGCGCACTCGCGGCCGCCGCTGGCGGGACCACACGCCACAAGACCGACCGCCGAAACCAGGGCAAAAACGAGCGCATGCGAGGACATGAGGCGCGGAACATCCCTCCGACGCTGGCCAAGAGCAAGCGCAAAACGCTGAGCGCTACTTGCGGAAGATGACCGTTCCAGGCTGCGACGCCTCGACCGACCACTGGAACGCATCGACCATCGCGATCGAGTCGAGGATCTGGTCACTGGTGTCCCAGATCGCGATGCGCAACTTGATGATCTCGCCGGGGTTCACGTTGCCGCTGGTCTCGAGCCAGCCCGTGCCGCCGCCCTGAAGCGCATTGGCATCACAGGAGCCCGGCGTCGGCTGATCGAGACCCGTCCCCATCAGCTGAGCGGTGCCCGTGCAGGTCGAGATCGACCCGGGGTTGCCAGCGCAACCTGTCTCACCATTTGCGCACTGGGTGAACAGGCCGGTGTTGCCGTGGGCGAGGTTCACACCGACCGGGTACTTCATCGTCGTGCCCATCGGCGAATAGAACGCGAGGTTCTTGTCGGTCGGGTTGGCCGGCGCGCCGTTGTACGCGGAGTCGAGCAGCACGACGAAGAAGTCGTTGTACTCGGAGCACGTGAACTCGGGGAACTCCGAGCTGAAGAAGTTCGTCGCGAGCTTGAACGACTTGGCGTTGGTCGGAACGCGGATCGTCAGGGTCAGCATCGTCGGGTCCATCGCCATCGAGCCACTCGGATCCGGGCAGCCCGGCGCGTTGGGGAGGTTGCCGCCGTTGGCCGCGAGGAAGTCCGCCGGGAACGCGGACGACTTGCCGTTGCCGTTGAAGGTCGGCGTGTTCTCGAAGTCCTGGTACGACGGATTGATGTCGCCCATCCCGGCCGCATGGCCGGTGCTGAGCAGCGCCATGCTGAGCCCACCGCGGGGCTGAACACCCGTTCCGAAGTGATCGCGGATCGACTGCGCAGGCGCGGCCGGCGCGCCAGTCCCATCCGCGAGGGAGAAGGTCGCGCTGATCACGCCCCACTTCTTCTCGGTCATGGTCGCGGTCTGGCACAGGTCGATCGCCTTCGCGTAGTCCATGCCGTTGAGCGAGCCCGAGGGGAGCCCCTGGTCGCACAGCAGCTGCGTGTCATCGACCACACCGTTGCAGTCGTCATCGAACATGTTGCCCGGCGCATCGAACGCGCCCGCGTTGACGAGCGCCGGCGAGCCGCACTCGGTCGAATCGCAGCAGTCACCGCCACACGTGGTGATGCCATCCATGTCGCGATCCTCATCCTCGTCGATGGACCCGTTGCAGTTGTTGTCGACGCCGTCGGTGCACGCCTCCTGGGTCGGCACGATCTCGCCGAGGCACGAGCTCCACTCACCGCCGGCATCGCACGTGCGCGTGCCGCCCTTGCAGGGGCCGACGCCTTCGGTCGCGTCCTGGCCGGTGTAGCACTCCGCCGTGGCGCCCGGATTACACGGGCCGCCTTCGACGGTGTCGTCACCACCGTTATGACGAGCCGCAGGGCCGCACGCGACGAGCCCGCCGAACAACACGAGCATGGAGAGTGAACGCATGCCGCGGAGAATACGCCTCGGGCCCCCGCCACCCGCAAGCACGATCGGCTGTCAGCGCCTGCCCGTAGCGGTCAGCCGGTGCGAACCGAGAAGTCGCGAACCGAGACGATCTGCTTGGTGTCGAGGTCGGCCAGGAAGCTGCGACCCGAGCCGATCCGACCGTCGAACGCCAGCAAGTACCAGACGTCGAGGGTCCACCGGGTGTGATCGGTCTCGCATGGCGGCGTCCACGACACCGCTTCGAGGTCGCCAAGGTAGGTTGGCCGAGACGGCGAGGCAGCAACGAGCTTCTGGTACTCGTCGCAGGTCTGGACCAGTGAGACCGCACTCGCGGCATCCCGCGATGCCACGGTCCGGCGCCAGGCGGAGGTCAGCCGGCACTTGCCGACGGTGCCACTCGGCGACAGCTCGATCTCGTACGCCTCGTCGGCGGCGAGCCCGTCGAAGTCGGGGACATCGAACTCTGGGTACTTGTCGCGCTCGGCGATCTGCTCGAGTCGGTCGTCGAACGCCTCGAACCCGGCCTCGAGAGTGTCCTCGCCGTAGTAGCCGTAGATCCGGAGCACCAGCTGCGACGACGGCAGGCGGTGGTCCCAGTCGACGATCGAGATCGCCCCGGCGTAGTCGTGGCGGAACCTCTGCAGCGGGGGCAGCGCGGCGGCGACCCGCGTGGCGGCGCCTTCCTCCGAGAGCAGCCCCTGGTACGCAACACGGGGGTGCAGCCGGATCTCCTCGGCAATGAATGGGCGGAGATCAGAGGACACGTTCGCGCCGATACTACGCGAGGGCGTGCTCGAGCGCAGCGATCAGGGCACCGATCCGCTCGCCATCCAGCTTGAGGCGGGCCGGGTTGACGACGAGCCGGGTCGATACCTCCCCGACCGTATCGATCTCGACGAGCCCGTTCTGGCGCAGGGTCTCGCCGGTCTGGGTGATATCGATGATCCGATCGCACAGGCCGGTCAGCGGTCCGAGCTCGATCGCCCCCGACAGCTTGATTACCTCGGCGGTGATCCCCTTGCGCTGGAGATAGGCCCGCGTGGTCCGCGGGTACTTGGTGGCGACGCGGAGGTGGGACAGCGACCGATCATCGATTCGCTGATCCGCACGCTCGGCGACGATCATCCGGCAGCGCCCGATCCCGAGATCGAGCGGTTCGAGCAGCTCGCGGCCCTCCTCATCGAGGACGTCGCTGCCGGCGACACCAAGGTCGGCGGCGCCGTGCGCGACGTAGGTGGCAATATCGGAGTTGCGCAGCACGAGCACGCGCAGCGCGCCGCACTCGTGAACGAGCTTTCGGTTGTCTGCGAACACCGGAGACAGGTCGTAGCCGGCCCGCGCAAACAGCGCGGCAGACTCTTCCATGATGCGGCCCTTGGGCAGCGCGAGGATCACCGGTCGCGACACGCCGCTAGGGTACGCGAGAGTCGGCCCGCGCGCTCGCTGCCCGCGACTGCACGCTGGTCGGCGCCCCCCGCGGCTCACCGAGGCACTGGAGCACGACCTCGGCGTCGGACTTGCTGATGCCGCTCGAGGTCATCTGGCGCATCCGCGTCACGATCGGCTCCCACTGCGCCCGGCTGGTGGCCTCGAACGAGATGATCCGACCGACGGTGTGGCAGCGCGTGCACTTGAGCTCGGTCACCGCGCACGCCTCGCGAACCTCGGCGGACGCGTGGTCGGGATTCTTGACCAGCGAGGTCCGCGGCAGCGCCTCGCCGCAGGCCACCAGCGTCAGGACAAACAGGATGGTTTGATACAACGATGTCCTCACGTCAGTTGTTGCGTGCGCCCTCGGCAATCCAGTCACGGACGAGCGTCAGCTCCGTCGCGGTGTAGTACGGCGGCCCGTTGTAGGGCATCCGGGCCCCGAACGGAGGTGCGAGCCCGAGCTTCTGGACGAGGATGCTCTCGCACGGCTTGCCGGCGACGATGATCCGGACGCCGGAGTTCGCTCCGCCGCGTCGCATGGATTCGTACGAGCCGAGGCTGAACCCGGACGTCGTCGACGTCCCGTGACAGCTGAGACATCCGCCCGGAGACCGGTTGGTCAACGCGCGGATGTCGCGCGAGAACGAGACCGTGACCGTCGGGTCACTGTCGACGCACTTGCTGATCGGCGTGGGCGTCGGCCCAGCGTCCGATCCCCCATCGGGATCGATGCCCGCATCGACCTCGTCGAGCGAGGCCTGCGGACGACCGACGTCGGGCTCGTACATGACCTCGCAACCCGCGAGGATGACCGTGGCAGCGAGAAGCATCGACTTCATGGTGCGCCCTCCGCGAACTGGACCTGTTTGTTGCTGAGCGTCGTCGTGACCGTGTAGCTCGCGACGCTGGTCGGGTAGTAGCCACTGATCGCGCCGGTGGTTCCGCGCCGGAACAGCGCCGAATCGGCGGTGATCGTCGTCGGATCGACGCCGCTCGCGAGCCGGACCTCGACCTGGAATGCGAGCGGCGTGTAGTTGAACGCAGTGGTCGGCGGCGCCGCCGGGATCCCGTACTGGAACACCGGCTGGGCATCGAGCGTCGTCGACATCACCGGCGGCGTGCCGGTCGCCACGCCCGACAGCAGACGGTCCTCCTGACCGGTCGGGATGCCGTTGTTACGGAGTGGCTGGATGCCGAGCGCGCCGCCGAGCGGAAACACGTCGACGCGATAGCCCCGCGCGTAGACCGGCAGCGCATCCATCGGGGCCGCGACGCCGCCGAGCTCGAGCCGGGTCCCGACCGGGACGACCGGCAGGTTGCGCCACGTCCCCGCGGGCTTCGGCTCACCGACGATCCCGAGCTCGATCGCCTCGGCGAGCGCCTCGACGCTCGACAGCACCTCGCCCGCATAGGTCGCGGTGACCGGGACGTAGACGATCCGGCGGATCGGGCTGTACCGCGCATCGCCGGGGATCGAATCGAGCAGGTACGGGTGATCGGTGCGCGGCGTCAGCGTGCCTGCACCGTCATCGTCGGCCAGGACGTAGACCGGCGCCGAGATCGCGAAGTTGCCGTCGAGCGGCGCCGCGCCGAAGTTCCAGAACATCACGGCGGCGCCGTTCGCCTTGCCCGGGCTCCGCGTGACGACGCCGCCCGCAGTGGCGAGCGCACCGTCATTGAGCCCGTCGAAGATCTTGATCTGGCTCGCGAGCTCCGCGCTGTCGGCGATCGACGGGACCACCGTTCCGGCGGGACGCACGTACATCGGTCCCGCCGGCGCATCCGGTGCGGCATCGATCTCGATCGTGGCGTCGGGTGCGGGTGGAGCATCGGGTGCCTCGTCGCTGACGCGCGGGCCGATCATGTTGCAACCGGCGAGGCCGGCCGCGAGCAGGACGTTCGTCCACGTGGGGTACTGGTTCGTCATGGTTGGGCTCCTCAGAACTGACCAGCGATGCCGGTGTGCACCACCGATTCGTCCTCGAAATCGGAGAAGTCGTAGTACTCGTAGCTCGCCTTGAGGCGGAGGGAGGCGCGCAGCGTGATCGCGATCGCCGCGGTGTGACGCAGGACCATGCTCTCGGACCGCAGCTCGCTGGTCATCGCCACGTTGCCGCGCCGTCGCAAGCCGTCCTCGCGTGCGACCAGGGTCAGGTACTTGCCCGCGGGGACCTCGAGCTCGCCGTAGAAGCCGTCCTTGACGAAGAACCGATCGAAGGTCCCGTTCGCACCGGGTCCGTAGCGAAACCTCGTCATCGGATCTTCGCCGAGGGACATCGCCGTTCGTCGACTGAGGTACTCGGCGCGGAGGAACACGTCCTTGACGCGAACCACCGCGTGCGCCGCCCAGATCGAGAACGGCAGCTTGTGATCGGGATCGTAGGTGCCGCGCATCGTCGACACGCCGAGCGACGTGCTCGTGTCGTCGGTCACGATGCTGGCGACGAACTGGCCGCCGAACACGGGCCGCGAGTTGTTGTCGATGTAGTAGCTCTCGCCCGAGCGCGACTGCTTGAAATCGAAGTCCATCGGATCGGCGCCAGCGCGCGGTCCGCTGATCGCATACACGGCGTAGTCCGCCTGGACGTGCTTGCCGAAGAAGTGGGTGCCGTTGACCTCGATCCCATTGTCGACCCACGGTGCGGGCAGCACGCCCTCGTTCCACTCGTTGACGCGCAGCATGCGGCCCATGTCGTAGGGCAGCGGCTTGTCACTGGTCCGGTGGTTCGCGGGATCGTGACGCACCGGGAACTCGCCGAAGGCCGGGGTGAACCGGCCGACGCGCACGTTGAGCTCGTCCGAGACGCGAAGATCGAAGTACGCCATGCCGACCTCGACGCCGTGACACGCGACGCACATCTTCACGTTCGCGGAGATCTTGTTCGTGAAGTCCATCGCGAGCTTGAGCGAGACCTCGGCGGTCGCGCCATCGAGCGCGATCTTGCGACCGGTGGTCTCCGTCGGAACCGCCATGTAGTCGAGCTGGATCGAGCCCGCGAAGTTGCGATGCAGCTTGGGCTTCTCGGGCTCGGGCTCGAGCTCCGGCTCGGGCAACGGCGGCATGACCTCGACGAGAGGCGTCACCGTCACCGGTGCCGGCTCGGCTTGCACCGTCGGTAACGGTGCCGGCGGCTCCGCGATCGGAGCGGGCTGCGGTACGGGGGACGGCGGGACCTCACCGGGAGGCATGGGTTGTGGTTGCGGCTGTGCGAGGCCCGTTCCCGCGGAGAGCGGGACGAACAGGGCAAGAGCTACCGCTGCGACTGACAGATGTCGTCGATTCAAGGCGTACCTTTCGCGTCCGAGCTAGCGGACGATCGGTTTGAAACGAAGCACGGCGGTCACGGACACCGTCCCGATATCCGGGGCGACGCGCGTCCGTACGGAGCTGACAGAATTCGCGACGCACGCGGAGACCCCGAGCGTGTCGCCGGTCACCCGCACCCTCCCCGCCCGCGCGCCCTCGTCGATCTCGAACGACAGCCTGACGGCGAGCTCGGGGGTCCGGTTCGCCTTCGCCGCCGCCGCGCGGTAGCACCCGCGCACCGCATCGAGCGTGCGCCCGATCCCGCTCTCGACCTCGGAGGTGGTGAGCGATCCGTCGACGACGATCTTCGAGATCGACGGCATCGCATCGAGCGAGCCGATGACGTTGACCGTCGATGCCGGCGCCGGCGCGACGGCCGGGCGTGCCGGCGCCGGGGCGACGACCACCGTGCTGGCCGAGCCCGCCGAGCCCGCCGAGCCCGAGCCGGCGCGAGGCATCGCGCTGCCCGAGCCGGCCGAGCCCGAGCCCGCCGAGCCGCTCCCCGCACGTGCGGGCTCCTTGATCGGCATGCTCGCAGAACCGGTCGCCATCGCGACGCGGGTCGGTGCGCGCTCGGAACGCCGGGTCTCGCGCTGGACGGTCGCCTTGCGCGAGCCGGCAGGCACGATCGCCTCGCGCCCGACCGTCAGGGTCGCGGTGCGCACGCCGGCACCGACCGCCTGGACGGCCTGCTTGCGCTTCGCCTCGGCGACGACCTGACGACCATCGGCGTCGTCGGTGTCCTCGTCGAGGAGCTGGGTCGCGAGCTCGATCGCGTCGTTCCAGTTGCCCGCATCGAGTGCCTCGTGCGCCTTGATGCGGATGGTCTCGACGGTGACCAGGTGGCGCAGCCGCTCGCGCTTGACCTTGAGCTCCGCATCCTGGGTCTCGAGCGCACTCGCGTCATCGAGCGCCTTGGCCGCGAGCTTGTAGCGCTTCGCGTCCACGTTCTGCTGCGCCTCGTCGAGGTAGGTCCGCAGCGACGCATCGCTCGTGCGCGTGGTGACCGCGGCCGTGACCGCCGGTCCGGTGGTCTCGAGCGTCGACTCGCCGTGGCTGCGCGGGCCGATCACGCCGAGTGCGACCGCGGCAGCCGCGCCCGCGGCGACGACCACGAGGCCCGCGACCAGCGCGACCGCGCCGCGCCGCCGCGGACGAGGGCGCGTGTGAGGCGTCGCACTCGTCAGCGCGTTGCCGATCGGGCTCGCCGTCGTCGGGACCGGCGTCAGCGTCGGGCTCGAGGAGAACGACTCGTAGGCATCGCTGTCGTCGGAGCACAGACCGCGCGTCCACGACGCCACCGAGCTGGCGTTCGACGTGTAGATGCCGCTCGCGCAGAACCGCGCGAGGCGCGCGCTGAGCTCGCTCGATGTCGGTCTCGCGTCGGGGTCGGCCGACATCGCGGCCAGGATCATCTCCTCGAGCTCGGTGGGGAAGCCATCGACGAGGTCCGAGGGACGGCGAAACCGACCGTCCATGCGGGCGGCGAACAACTCGCCCTCGGTGCCGCCGGTGAACGGGCGCTTGCCGGTGGTCGCCTCGTACAGGCACACGCCGACCGCATACACGTCAGCGCTCGCATCGACGGGCTTGGCGCGCAGCTGCTCGGGCGCCATGTAGGCGAACTTGCCCTTGATCCGATCGTGCCCGGTCAACGCGAGGCTGCCGCGTGCCTTGGCGACCCCGAAGTCGAAGATCTTCGCCGTGCCGTCGAGCGACACGATGATGTTCTGCGGGCTGATATCGCGGTGCACGATGTTCAGCGCGCGACCATTCGCGTCAGACGCGTTGTGCGCATGATCGAGACCCGCGCACACACCCGCGAAGATCACCGCGACATGCCCGAAGTCGATCGTGCGGCGCTCGGCGCGCAGCTTCTGGAGAAGCTGCGCGAGCGTGGCGCCCTTCACGTACTCCATCGCGATGTACGGGGTGTTGTCGATCTGATCGACCTCGAACAGCTGGATGATGTTCGGGTGGTTGAGGTTCGCGGCGAGGCGAGCCTCGTCGAAGAACATGGTGATGAACTCGGAGTCCGTCGCGATATCCGCGCGGATCCGCTTCAACACCACCTGCTTCTCGAAGCCGCCGATCCCGACCTGCCGGCAGAGGAAGACCTCTGCCATGCCACCCGCCCCCAGTCGCCGGATCACGGTGTACTTGCCGAGTTGATCAGCCATACAGAAGCGCCCCGTCCCGAAGCGCTTCGATCGTTATCGGCTAGTCGTTCCTCTTCTTCAATGTGAGCTTATAGCGAGGTAAGCGCTGAATAAGCGCTGACTCCCGAGGGCAAGGATCCTTACGAATCGCCCTCGAGGAGAAGCGACGCGATCTGCGCCTCGCCCTACTGCTTCGCGCGCTTGATCTTCGCGCCGACCGCGCGGAGCTTCTTCTCGATCGCCTCGTAGCCGCGATCGAGGTGATAGACGCGCAGCACCTCGGTCTTGCCCGATGCGACGAGGCCCGCGAGGATCAAGCTCGCCGATGCGCGCAGATCCGTCGCCATCACCGCGGCGCCCGTGAGCTTGGGACCGCCGCGAACGATCGCGGTGCGGCCATCGATCACGATGTCGGCTCCCATGCGGCCGAGCTCGGGCACGTGCATGTAGCGGTTCTCGAAGATCATCTCCTTGATCACCGACTGCCCCTTCGCCATGCAGGCGAGGACCATGAACTGCGCCTGCATGTCCGTCGGAAAGCCCGGGTGCGGCTGCGTCACGATATCGACGGCGTTGATGTCGCCGCCGCCGCGCACGCGCATGCCGCCGCTCTCCGCCGCGACCGTGACACCGCACGCACGGAGCTTCGCGATCACCGCTTCGAGGTGCTCGGGGCGCGCACCTTCGAGCAGCACATCACCGCGTGTCATCGCCGCAGCGACCGCGAACGTGCCCGCCTCGATCCGGTCCGGCATGATCGAGTGCTCGATCGGAAGCAGCTCGTCGACGCCCTCGATCGTCATCATCGGTGAGCCCGCGCCCTGGATCCGCGCGCCCATCTTGTTGAGCACGGTCGCGAGCTCCTCGATCTCGGGCTCGCGTGCGGCGTTCTCGATCACGGTGCGGCCCTTTGCGAGCACCGCCGCCATCATCAGATTCTCGCAGCCGGTCACCGTCGGCATGTCGAGGACGATCGTCGCGCCGCGCAGGCGCTTCGCCTCGACCTCGACGTAGCCGTGATCGAGCGTGACCTTGGCACCGAGCGCCTGCAGCCCCTTGAGGTGCTGATCGATCGGACGCGCGCCGATCGCGCATCCACCGGGCAGCGAGACGCGCGCCCGGCCATAGCGTGCGACCAGCGGCCCGAGGACGAGCACGCTCGCGCGCATCGTCTTCACGAGATCATACGGCGCCTCGAGCTTGGGCTTCTTCTTCCCGGTCGGTGGCGCGATCGTGTACGTCGTCTTCTCGCCCTCGACGGTCCAGCCGAGCATCCGCAGCAGCTTGGCCATCGTCTTCACGTCCGCGAGCTGCGGCACGTTCTTGAAGGTCGATGCACCGGTCGGCAACAGCGCGGCACAAAGGATCGGCAGCGCAGCATTCTTGGCGCCGCTGATCGGGATCTTGCCGACCAAGCGGTTGCCACCTTCGACGACGATCTTGTCCATACTTCACCGACAGACGTATCACGGTACGTCGGAGAGAGAACGCCCCGGGATCACTCGCTATTGCAGCGACCGCCCAAGATACGGCCACGCCGGATCCTCGGGCGGCTCGGTGGTGCTGCTGCTACAGGCGCCCAGGCCGACAACGAGAACGACGACGAACGCGGCGGTCTTCACGGCCGCGGAAGCTAGCCAACTTCGACGGCGATGTCGTCATCCTTGATTCGCACGCGGACGGTGCCGCCCTGGTCGAGGCCGAACGCGCCGAACGCGACCTCCTCGACGTGGCGAGTCAGCGTCGACGCGAGCCCGCGGGCGCCGGTCTCGCGAGCGAGCGCATCGTTGACGATATGGTCGAGCACGGCCTCGTCGATCACGAGCTCGAAGCCCTCGAGCTTGAACTCGCGGGTCATGCGGAGGATGACGTCGGTGCGGAGGATGTCCTTGAGCGTGCCGGAATCGAGCGCGCGGAACGGCACGACGCGGGTGAACCGCGCGACCAGCTCCGGGAGGAATCCGTAGGCCTGGAAGTTGGCGACGTTCTCGACCTGCTCGGCGGAGAACTCGACGGCGATCTTCTCGGGGTCCGTGCCGCCCGCGGCCTGATCCCGACCAAAGCCGATCTGGTCGCGCATCGCGCGGCGGTGGGCGATCTGCTGGAACCCGGAGAACGCGCCCGCCGCGATGAACGCGATGTCGGCCGTCGACATCACCACGTGGTCTGCGTACGAGCTGTGCGTCAGGTCGAGCGGGACGACGACCTCGGACGATTCGAGCATCTTCAGCAGCTCGCGCTGCACGCCCATGCCGGTGACGTCCTTCGTCGTGCCCGCACCTGCGAAGATCGCGTTGTTCTGTCCCGACGCGATCTTGTCGAACTCGTCGAGGCAGACGATGCCGATCGACGCGAGCATCGGATTCTCGTCCGCAGTGTGGAGAAGCCGGGTCAGGATCGTCGAGGGATCCTGGCCGACGTAGCCGGTCTCCGAGTACGTCGTGATGTCGACGAGCGCGGTCGGCAGCTTCAGGATCTTCCCGAACAAGGTCTCGACCAGGAAGGTCTTGCCCGAGCCGGTCGGACCGACGCACAGGAAGTTCGACTTGCGCGGGAGCTCGGCGCGGTCGATCCCGTCGACGTAGATCCGCTTCACCCGCTTCACGTGGCGGTACGCCATCAGGCACAGGGCGCGCCGGGCGTGGTCCTGACCTCGATAACCGTACTCCTGCAGGGCCTGGAACATCGCCTGCGGCGACGGCGAGGGCAGCTCGCGCACGAACTTGATGAAGTGTTCGAGCCCCTGCTTGCGGACTTTCCGATTCGGCTCCATCCCGACGACAAATCGTAGCCCATGCCAGATCGTTTGACCAATCGCCCGTCGGAGTGGCCTAATCAGTGACGGTGAGCACGCCGAGCCTGGTGCGTCCGTTTCTCGATGCCGCGCCGGCTGCGGCGCGGCCCGTGCTCGAAGCCGTGACCGACCTCGATCGCCGGTTGTGGGCGCTGGTCGCCGAAGGCCGCGCCGCGTGGCCGGATCTGACGCTCGATGCCAAGGACGTAGTCGCGTTCATCGCGCGCCAGATCACCCCGGACATCGCAGAGGGCGCACTCGACGGATTGCGCCCTGCGGATCTCTACCTGGCTGCGGCCTGCGCGAAGCAGCTCCCGGGAGCGATCAACACCTTCGACCGTGAGTACATGAAGGAGGTCGACATCGCGCTCGCGCGGATGCGGATCGGTCCGCCGCGGCTCAGCGATGTGAAGCAGCTCGTCCGCCAGCGGCTGTTCGTCGGCGGTGGCACGGCCGGGACGCCGACCAGCCCCGGCAAGATCACGGAGTACAGCGGACGCGGTGACCTGCGTCGCTGGGTCCGCTCGGTGGCGGTCCGCACGTGCCTCAACGAGATGCGCAAGGGCAAGCGCGAGATCCTCGTGGATGACGACCAGCTGATCGCACAGCACGCGGTCTCGGCCGATGATCCCGAGGTCGAGTACATGAAGAAGACGTACTCGAACGAGTTCAAGGCAGCGTTCTCCGAGTCGCTCGGTGGGCTCGGTGCCCGCGAGCAGACCCTGCTCCGCTATCACCACGTCGATGGCCTCAACATCGACGAGATCGGCGCGATCTATCGCGTCCATCGCGTCACCGCGTTTCGCTGGCTCGAGAAGGCGAAGGAGCAGCTCGTGCGCACCACGCTCGAGACCCTGCGCGCGCGGCTCAAGCTGCCCGCCGCCGAGCTCGATAGCGTGTTGCGGATGATCCGGAGCCAGATCCACCTGTCGCTGATTCGCCACCTCGGCGGACCGAGTGACAAGGTCGACGATGACGCCCTCGAGCTCGACCCGAGCGAGCTCGAAGAGGTCGAGTCGACCTAGTGGCGGCGCCGACGAGGTCTCGGTTCGGCGAGGTCGCGATCGCGGCGCTGGTGATCGCCGTCGTCGCGATGCTGATCGTCCCGCTACCGCGGCCGGTCCTCGACGCGCTGCTCACGCTCAACATCGGGATCGCGGTCGCCCTGTTGATGGCCGCGGTGTTCACGCCGAAGCCGCTGTCGTTCGCGTCGTTTCCGACCCTGCTCGTGGTCACGACGCTGTTCCGCGTCGGCCTCGAGGTCTCCGCGACCCGGCTGATCCTCGCCGATGCCGATGCCGGCGAGGTCGTGCGCGCATTCGGCTCGTCCGTTGTCGCCGGAAATCTCGTGGTCGGCATCGTCGTGTTCGCGGTGATCACGCTCGTCCAGCTGATCGTGGTCGCCCGCGGTGCCGAGCGCGTGGCCGAGGTCGCGGCCCGGTTCGCCCTCGACGCGATGCCGGGCAAGCAGATGGCGATCGATGCGGAGCAGCGGTCCGGGGCGATCGATGCCGACGGCGCGCGCCGTCGCCGCACCGACCTCGAGCGCGAGTCCCAGCTCTACGGCGCGATGGACGGCGCGATGCGGTTCGTCAAGGGCGACGCGATCGCCGCGATCGTGATCGTCGTCATCAACCTGATCGGCGGCATGGTGATCGGCGTCGGCAGCCGGGGGATGACCGCGGGCCAGGCGGTCGAGACCTACTCGCTGCTCTCGATCGGTGGCGGGCTGGTCGCCCAGATCCCGTCGCTGCTCGTCGCCGTCGCGTCGGGCCTGCTCGTCACCCGGGTCGCGAGCATGGGCGATCGTCCGCTCGGCGACGACCTCGGGATCCAGCTCGGCGGACAACCGCGCGTGCTCGCTGCGACCGCCGCGCTGCTGGTCGCGCTCTCGCTCGTCCCCGGCTTGCCGCTGACCCCGTTCCTCCTGCTCGGCCTGCTTGCTGCCGTCGGAGCCATGCTCTCGGCGCGCGCCCAGCCGAAGGTCGTGGAGACGATCGACGAGGATGGCGCCGCCGCGGTCCGCGGTCCCCGCCTCGCGTTGCGGCTGTCCCCTGCCCTCCACCGCCAGATCGCGGCGTCGCCCGCGGCGCTCCACGCATCGCTTGCCGAGGTCCGGGCAGAGCTCGCGCGTGCGACCGGCGTGCCGGTGCCGCCGTTTGCGATCAGCGAGGACCGCACGCTCGGTGAAGGCGAGGTCGCGCTCGTGCTCGACGCCACGCCGGTCGCCTGGCTCACCGCGTTCGATGTCGCCAGCCTGCGTACCGCACTGCCGGGCGCGCTCGCGCTGATCGTGCCCGACCTGCTCGGCGTTGACCGGGTGGCATCGCTCGTCGACCGAGCGGCGACGACCGCACCGGTGCTGGTCCGCGAGGTCGTACCGCGGCTGGTCACGTTACCGGTGTTGACCGAGGTGATGCGCGGGCTCGCGCGTGACCGGATCCCCATCGACGATCTCGCCGCAGTGCTCGAGGCGATCGCGCTCGCACCGCCAGCTGCCGGCGGCTTCACCTCGCGCGACGTGCCTGCGCTGATCGAGCATCTGCGGGGCCAGCTCCGCCGGCAGATCAGCGCGCGCTGGGCGCCCCGCGGTCAGCTCGCGGTCTACACGATCGACGCGATGATCGAGGACGCCGTGCGCAGCGCGGTCGATCGACGCGATGGTGCGCACGTGCTCGCGCTCGAGCCCGCGATCGCGCAAGACATCGTCGCTGCCGTGAAGACCGCGCTCGGCGCATCGTCGGCGACCGGCGCCGTGATCCTGACCAGCGGTGATGTGCGCCGCCACCTGCGTGGCCTGCTCGCACCCGAGCTGCCCGAGGTCGCCGTGCTCGCGGCGCACGAGCTCGCGCCCGGCACGTCCATTCAAACGGCCGGCCGCATCACCGTCTAGATGCGGCACCCAGCCCTCGTCCTCATGCTGGTCGCGCACAGCGCGCACGCCGAGCGTGGGCTGCATGGCGGCGTCGGTGCGGGCAGCACGTTCGTGCTCTCGGGATCGGAGGGCGATCGGTTTCGGTACGACGTGATCGTCGACCTCAAGCCGCGGAGCCGGTACGGGGTCGTGCTCGCGTGGCGCGCCTTCGATCAGGATCGTCGAGGGCTCGTGACGGCGGGGCTGGTGTACGAAGGAGCGGCGGCGCGTCCGCGGCTTGTCCTCGATCTGCATGTCGATGTCGGCGCCGACCTCGATCGACCGGCTCCGCTCGCCGGCGGCGGCGTGCGCGCCACGTTGACGGTCATCGGACCGCTCGGGGTCGCGTTCGATCTCGCGTCGTACCTGGTGCTGGATGGGATCGACGATTCGCGGCTGCAGCTCCAGAGCAACGCCGTGCTTGTCGCGCGCTGGTGACCGAGGGGTCGTTACGTGCGTTGGAACCGGTACACGCAGGATCTCGAGGCATTAGTCACGTAGGGGCCGTTACTCCAGGGGTTCTCCACGTTTCGCTACCAATGAACAATTCCACACTGCGGGCGCTTTCCCCGAAATTGTTGTTGAGCGAGCCCGGGCCGAATGGTCAAACAGGATCGCAGCCACAGAGTGGTGTGGTTGGTTTTTGTGTAGGAGGAGTAACGATGGCGCTCGGTACCGTGAAGTGGTTCAACGATGCCAAGGGCTACGGCTTCATCAGCCGGGCGAATGATGGCAAGGACGTGTTCGTGCACTACTCGTCGATCTCGGGAGAGGGGTTTCGCACCCTGATCCAGGGACAGACGGTCGAGTACGACGAGGCCAACGGACCGAAGGGACTCTTCGCTGCGAAGGTCCTCAAGGTCCTCGAAGAGGCTGCTGCTGCGACTGGCTAGCGGGGGGCTAGCCGGCACGCGCCGGGCGTCGACGGTTCAGCGAGCGAGCTGGGTGGCGCGGTAGTCGCCAGACTTGGTGCGAGTCAGCACCACGGCGAATGACTCTTTTGCGGTGCGAACCTGCAGGACGAGATTCCCTTCGGGCAGGGCACCGCTCCCGCTCGCATACTCATCGGCCGTCAGCAGCTTCCAGTCCTTCATCGGACCGGACTCGACGACGAGACCGGTGTACATGTCCTGCAGATCGGCCGTCGTCTGCGCAGCGACCTTGCCGCCGGCGTAGAACGGCACGGTCGAGTACTTCACGAGCTTCTCGACGGACGCCGTCGCGAACGCCGAGACCCACAGGTTCGCCGCGAACAGCGCTTCCTTGTCGGTGACCGACGACACCGGCGACACGCGCTCCTTGGCGCGACCATCATCCGGGGTCACAGGCTTGTCGCCGACCGTCGGCTTCTTCTTGCCCGGTAGCTTCGCTGTGTTGCGCACCATCGCACCGTCATCGAGCACGCCGACGCCGCCGTCATCGGCGACCTCGGTCAGGATGTACGGCTCGACGTTGAACGTGCCGCACTGGCGCCAGTTGCGATAGAAGCCCCAGCGCAGGTAGATGCGACCGTCGACCGAGCGGATCGCCTCCGGCGTTGCTTCGTACGGCGCCGACGACAGCACGGTATCGATCGCCGCGACGTCGAACTCGGTCTTGCCGGAGGTCTTCGCGATCGTGACCTTGTGCACCGAGCCATCGGGATTGACCGAGACCTCGAGGTTGGTCCACAGGTCGGGATTGTTGAGTGGGTAGTCGGCGGACTTGTCATCGAGCGACTCGAGGAAGCCAAAGCCCCACAGCTCGTGAATCCGGCGGTGCATGCGCGCGACGTAGAGCGCGAACGGATGCGCGCGGGTCTTGAGGGCGGTCTGGTTACCCACGCGAACGTCGGGGACGAAGTTCTCGAGCGAGCTCTTCACGGCCGCGAGCTTGCGCTCCCACCGACCCTTGTGAGCAGACGCCTTGCGCGCCGCGACCTGGCGCTCCTCGTCGACCTTCTCCTTGCCCATGATCCGCTCGTAGTCGTTGAACGACAGCGGCGTGTTGAGCCCCGGGGTGCCCTGCTTGCCGACCTTCTTGCCGTCCTTGGTCTGATCCTGGAGCGCACCGCGACCACCGATGCCGCGCATCGCGAGCACGCCCGGCTCCTTGGGCCCGGTGCCGTCCTCACCGGCGTCGCCGCCCTCGCCGACGATCACGCCCTTGGCAGTCTCGTTGTCGCCGGAGTGATCGGTCTCCTTGACCCGCTCGTCGGTGGTCGCCGTGGTCTCCTCGAGCTGACGGATCTTGTCGTCGGGTCCACCGATCTCGCTGCTCTTGCTGTCGTTCTCGACCGACGCGACCTGCTTGCCCTCGGATTCCTTCTCGAGGTTCGTGTCCTTCGCGTGGGTCTCTTCGTCGACGTCGCGATTCTTGTCGGACAGCTTGGTCGCGTCGTCCGGAGCCTTCTCCTTGACGTTCTTGTCGTCCTTGACCTCGACCATGACCATGTTGGGCATGGGCTGCTTGATCTCCTTCTTCTCCTGCGGCTCGGGAGGGGGTGGAGGAGGCGGCTTGATCTGCGGCGGCTTGATCTCGGGCGGCGGCGGCGGCGCGATCGCGACCTCGAGCGGCTTCTCGTCGAGCTTCTCGGCGTCGATCGGCGACGGCGGGGTCACCGGCGAGATCGGCTTGACCAGCTCGGCGATCATCGCCTCGTTGGCGAACGCGACGTCGATCTCCTCCGGCTGCTTGCCGAACTCGGCCGCGACCTCGGTGTCGGCGGTGATCGTCAGCGGACAATCGAGCACGTCACCCGCAGCGGCCTGCGCGAGCAGGTCGCCGGTGCCGAGGCAGGACGCGAGCGGATCGCCGAGCAGCGAGACCAGCTCGGGTGGCGTACGCATCGGGAGCTGCTGGTAGCCGCCGAACGTGGCGCGATCGTCGAGCACCGCGGTCAACCGGACCTGCGTACCGGGCGCGACCTCGATCCGGCACCGCGGTCCCTCGATCTCGCGCGTCGCGAGCTTCGCGGCTGGCTCATTCATGCGGGCAACCAGGTCGGTCAGCCGCTGTGCGGTCGCGACCGCACCGTCCGCCATCGGCAGCGCGCGGATCGCCTCGAGCTCGTCCGTCTCGGGGATGCAGCGTGCGATCGGCGTCGGATCGCCCACCCGGGTGATCAGCACGTGCCCCCGACCTTCGCCGGCCAGCCGGATCGTCAGATGCGGCTGGGGCGTCGGTTGGGAAATCTCGTACGCGACGTACGCGGCTCCCTGGACAACAACCGAGACAAACGCAGCGGGGGCGAGCAGCCACCGGCTGCGATATGCTCGTTGTCGACGGGCCACCGCTTGGTCAGTGTGACATAGGAAACATCGAATGGTTGCCCGGTTTTCACCAGGACATTCGATTACCTGAGCGACGCTGCGGCCTAGAGCTTACGGTAGATCCCGACGACGATTCCGATGATGTCGACGCTCTTGAAGTCCGAGCGCCGCACGATGATCGGGAGCATGTTCGTGTTCGCCGGCTGGAAGCGGATCTTGTCGCCTTCCGGGTAGTACCGCTTCACGGTGGCCTCGCCCTCGATCATCGCGACCACGATGTCGCCGGTATGGGCGGTCGGCGTCTTCTTCACGAACACGTAGTCGCCATCGAAGATCCCGTCGTCGATCATCGACTCGCCCACGATCCGGAGCCCGAACACCTCGCGGTGATTGCCAATCAGCATGCGGTCGATGCGCACGGTGTCCGTGGCGTTCTCGACCGCGAGGATCGGCTGACCCGCAGCGACCCGACCGAGGATCGGGATGTCGGCCATGTCATCGTCATTGCTGGCGATGACCTGCACATTGCCGGTGCCCATCGCGGCGCCACGGCGGAGCGGGACGACATCGCCGCCCCCATCGGTGGCGGGCAGAATGATCGGGCGCATCGCGCGCGACTTCAGGTCCTCGCGCCGCAGGTGACCCTTCTTCTCCAGCGCCTTGAGGTGGTCGTTCACCCCGTTGGTCGACCGGATGCTGAAGTGCTCCCCGATCTCGCGCAGCGTCGGCGGGAACCCGCGCTCGACAATGGAACTTGAAATGAAATCGAGGATTTCCCGCTGCCGCGAAGTGAGCGCGTCGGCCATGGCCACCTTCTTCGTCTGAAGATCTACTGAACGGACTCACCGTACTGAACGCATCATCACCCTGTCAATTTTTTCGCCCGTGAACTTCGTGATTTCCCGCAGGCCGCGCACGATTGCGACGTGAGCTGGCTGCACCTCGTCGCGCTCGGCACCGCCGGGATCGCGTCGATGACGACCGCGATGAAGGAAGGCAACCTCGAGGAGGCCGCGCGCCAGGGTCTGCTCGCCGGTCCCGCGGTCGTGGAGCAAGCACTGACCGCGCCGGATCCCGCGACCCGGATGTCGGGCATCGTCGCCGCCCCGCACATGGACGACCGGATCGAGCTGCTCGAGGCGCTCGCGGTGACGGCCGGCGGCCCCGATCGGCGCACCGCGATCCCCGCTGCACGGGCAGCCCGGGTGATCGCACGAGACTTCGCGCACCGATCTGCGGAGGGCATCCCGGACGACATCGCGGTCTCCGACCTGCTCGCGTGGCGGGATGCCTGGGGTGTGCTCGCGCTCGATCGCGATCGGTGGATCGAGCTGCGCGTGATGGCGGTCGACGTCGCGGCGACGCTCGACGAGCTCGCCCTACCCGCGGCGCTCCGCGATGACGCCACCACGGGGGGCTCGAGTGCGCCCGCCGCAGCCACCGGGTCGGGCGCGACCGCCACCGGGACTCCTTCGATCAGCAGCCAGGCTGCGAGGGCGACCCACGGTGCCGGCATCGATCTCGCGAAGGCGCTCGCCGATCCCGATCCCGCGTTTCGTCGCGCGGCGGTGGGCGCGATGCCGGTGCCCCTGCCGGTCGCGCTGCGCGGACCGCTCGCCGCTGCCATCGTCACCGATACCGATCCGCTGGTCGCGCTCGGTGCCGCGCAGGCCCTGTGCGCAGATCTCGTCGCCGATCAGGCGAAGCCGATCCTCGAGACGCTCGGTGCGCCCGGGCTGACCCGGCTCCGCACGATCATCTCGACCGAGGGCAGCTCGCGCGGAACGTTGCGCGATGCAGCGCGCTGCCTCGAGGCCGACAAGGCGCCCGCGAGCGCCGCGGCGCTGCGCACGATCCGCGCGCGGCTGCGATAAGGCGGCACGCGGCCGGATCTCGGACGGACGTCGCCCTGATCTCGGACGCCACGGACATGCCGGCGCGTGATCATGCGGTGTTGCGCGTGGCACGCAGCCTGCTCGACGTCAGCTCGTGATTGCCATGAGGCTCTTCGAGAGGCAACATGAGGATCAGAATGAGGCGAAAATCGCAGCTCACTCTCCGCGGCCTCGACGCGCGCGCACTCCAGGCGATCCGCGAGCTCGCGAAGCGAGAACGCATCTCGATCAACAAGGCGGCACTGCGTCTCCTCGACAAGGGCGCCGGCGTTCCCCCGCGGCCACAGGCGGAGCAGATCAACGACTCGCTGGACCACCTGATCGGAACCTGGAGCGACCGGGAGGCGAAGACCTTCCTGAGCTCGATCCGGGCGTGCGAGCAAGTCGACGCGGATCTCTGGGAGTGAAGCGCCTGCTCGATACGAACGCGTACGTCGCACTGAAGCGCGGCCACGTTGACGTCGCGGCGCTGGTTCGAGGATCGGTCGAGATCACGTTCTCGATGGTCGTGATCGGTGAGCTGCTGTTCGGATTCCGCAACGGCACGCAGGTCGAGCACAACACGGCAGAGCTGGAGCTCCTGCTCGCGAGTCCTCGCGTCACCGTGTTGCCGGTGACCCGCACGACGGCGGATCGGTTCGGCAGAATTGCTGCGATGCTGCGCAAGGCCGGCACACCGATTCCGAGCAACGACCTCTGGATCGCTGCGCATGCGTTCGAGAGCGGCGCCGAGCTGCTGTCGTTCGACGGCCACTTCGAGGCGGTCCCTGGCCTCGTCTGGACCCACCTGAGCTGACGCCTCAGCGAAGCGGGCGGGATTCGCCGACGTCGTAGATCCACAGCCGATCGGGATCGAGGCCGCGCTCCGCCCACCACGCGCGCAACCGGACCGGTGGCTCGCCCGCGGGCTCGTCGGTGAGCCGGAACGTTCCCCAGTGCATCGCGAGCAGGTTCTTCGCACCGAGGGCCTCGAACGCACGACCCGCCTCGATCGGATCGATGTGCTGGGTCTCCATGAACCAGCGCGGCGCGTACCCGCCGATCGGCAACATCGCCCAGTCGATCGATCCGATCCGCGCACCGATCTCGGCGAAGTGCTCGCCCCACGCGGTGTCACCCGAGTGATAGACGGTGCCCTCGGGCCCGCGCACGATGTAACCGCCCCACAGCGAGTCGTTGCGATTCCACGGCATCCGCATCGACCAGTGACGTGACGGCACGAGAGTGATCTCGAGCGAGCCGACGCGGTGCGACTGCCACCAGTCGAGCTCGATCACGTTCGGGTGCTTGAGCCGGTGCGCATTGCCGAGCGGGACGATGTACGTCGCCGCGGGCGACAGCTTGTGGATGGTCGGTAGATCCATGTGGTCGCGATGATCGTGGGTGATCAGCACGAGGTCCGCGGCGGGCATCTCCGCGAGCGGCACGCCGGGTGGGGACAGGCGCTTCGAGACGCCACTGATCGTTCCCCAGATCGGATCCGTGATCACGAGCTGGCCACCGAGGCGAAACGCATACGTCGCGTGACCGATCCAGACCGCGCACGATTCGCCGCTCGCGAGCGCCGCGGATCCGCCGGGACGCAGCTTCGGCAGCAGCGCATCGAGCTCGGCGAAGTTGGCGGCGCGCGGCTCGGGCTTCAGCTTCCAGCGGAGGAGATCGCGCGGGCCACGCGCCGGCTTGCTCGCACGCTCCTCGAACCGCCCCGGCATCACGCCTCCGTCGGCGTCAGACCCAGGGAGCGAGCGACCGCGGCATACGCCGTGCGACGGAAGTCCATGACCTCGCCGGCCTGGCTGAGCTGCGCGAGCGTGTACTCCTCGCCCGCGGGAACGAACAGCCGATCCCAGCCGAGGAAGTGCGGCCCCGCCGGCTTGTCGGCGATCACGCCGTCGCACACCGCGGTGAACAGCTCGATCTCGGAGCTCGCATCGCGGCGCAACGCGATGACGAGCTGCATCTTGGCGGGCGTCTCGCGCCACCACTTCGTGAACCGGGTCTCGTTCTCGGAGTCGAGCT
>JAQBQE010000021.1 GCA_028287135.1 Myxococcales bacterium | reverse complement strand
CTTTGCGTCCTTTGCGTCTTTGCGGCTCCTCCGATCTCCGGCATCCCGCTCACGCCAGCGTGCCCGGATTCATGATCCGGTGTGGGTCGATCGCTTCGCGCAGCGCGCGCAGATAGGGATCGAGCTTGGTCGCGCGTGCGCCGAGCAGCCAGCCGCCCGCGGCTTCCGCGGCGCGCTCGGCGGCACCGACGATCGCAGCGTCGGGATCGCCGGAGCCGTGGATCAGCGTGAAGAACACGACCGCGCCATCGGCATCGAACCGCGAGATGTGCGCGCGCGCCGAGCCACCTTGCGTCGCGAGCTCGGTGACGACCGCGCGATAGACCGCGCGCAGCTTCGACGGCGTCGCCATCACCTGGAGGTTCGGAGCGAGGGCGGGCGTGGGCTCACCTGCGTGGGTCCGACGCCACCACAGCTCGGCGAGTGCCGTGTCGGTCGGCTGTCCGCCCTCGGCGAGCACGGCGCTCGTGATCAGATCGCGATCGCAGGCCGCGAGATCGGTCGGGCCCGCCGTGCCGGCGCACAGCAGCGCTTGCTGCGGCGGAAGCACGAGGCCATCGAAGTGCTCGAACGCCTCCGCGGCATCGTAGATCCGCAGGCCGGACGGGGCTGCCTCCTCGCGGAGTGCGAGGTACACGGCGGAGACCGCGGCGTCGATCGAGGGCAGGGTGTACGCGGCGACGAGGCGGGCCTCGGGCTTCTGGTGGATCCGCAGCACCGCCGACGTGATGAAGCCGATCGTTCCCTCGCTGCCCATCAGCGCGCGTGCGAGGTCGGGACCGGTCGAGCGGCGCGGCGCCACGCGGGTGTGGACCGAGCGGCCATCCGCGAGCACCGCCGACACACCGACGACCGCGTCCTCGAAGAAGCCGTGGCGCGCGCTCGATTTCCCCGGCGTACGCACCGCGATGATCCCGCCGATCGACGAGGTCAGCACGACCGGCGGGTAGTCGCCGATCGACAGCCCGCGTGGCGCGAGGATCCGCTCGAGCGCGAGCCCGGTCAGCCCGGCCTGCACGTGGACCATCAACGAGGTCTCGTCGAGCTCGAGCACCTGATCGAGCCGGCGCGTCGACAGGAACACGCGCAACCGATCGACCGCGGCGGCGCCACCGCCTGCACCTGCGGCGTCGGGACGCGCACGCTGCGGGCGACCGCCGGTACCGATCGGATGCACCGCGGCCTTGAGGGCGCCCGCGCGGCGGATCACCTCGGCGACCTCGGCGGCGGAGCCCGGGGTCACGCGCCAGTTGCCGGCGTCGAGCTCCTCGACGTGCTCGCGGCCGACCGCTGCGACCAGCTCGCTGACGAGGCTCATCGCGGCACCCGCAGGCGCAGGCCCATCTTGCCGGGATTGAAGATGCCGTCGGGATCGAGGCTCGCCTTCGCGGCCTCGAAGATCTGCATCGCCTCGCGGTGCTCGCCCGCCATGTAGGGCGCCTTGAGGATGCCGACACCGTGGTGATGGCTGATCGTTCCGCCGACGCGTGTGGTGGCCTCGAGCCCGTCACGCCAGATCGTGTCGTACAGCCGCTCGGCCGACGCAGCATCGGGTGCGGTGCCGGCGAACGTGAAGTAGATCGAGCAACCGTCGGCGTACGCGTGAGAGAAGTGCGCCATCACGACCGCGTGCTGACCGATCGCGGTGCGGACCGAGTGATACAAGTCATGGAGTCGCTCCCAGCTCGACGCGACCTCCATCGTGTCGACGAACGCACCGTCGCGGAACACCGGTGACATCCGGTACGACACGGCGTAGCGGTGCTTGACCCACGCCCACCCCGGATCCTCGCCCTTGTCGCGCGCGCCTGCGGTCTCGAGCTCGTGGAACGTCAGCGCCGCTTCGACCTCGGTGCGGATCCGTGCGCCCTCGAGACCGATGATCATCCGGCAGCCGCGACGAGCGATCTTCTCGGCGACGGTTCCAAACAGCTTGTTGACGAGATGCGAGCGACCGAGCGCCGCATTCATCGCGATCTTCCGCGAGCCGCGGCCACGCGCGAAGTTGATCAGGCGATCGATGACGCCATCGTCGCTCGGCGACGGCGCGGTCGGCCAGGCTGGCAATGCGCCCGTCGAGACCGGCGGCGTCGGGCCACGGACCTCGCCGGCAGCCTCGTCCTCGTGATGGCCCATCGAGTTCATCAGTGTGTCCATCTCGTCGTACAGCCGGACGACGGCGGGACGTAGACCCTTCTGCAGGACGCGGCGGATCGCGGCGAGCCCGGTCGCGACGTCGTCGACCTCGAAGCCGCGGAACACGCGGAGCTGCGGAGCGGGCGAGACACGGAGTCGCGCGGACGTGATGAGGCCCATCGTGCCTTCGCTGCCGAGCAGCAGCTGCGTCCAGCTCGGACCGCGCAGCGCGCGATTGGGACCGTCGGTCTCGATCACCTCGCCGCGGCCCGTGACGACGGTCAACCCGGCGACGCGGTCCTCGACCTTGCCGTACTTCGTCGAGAGCTGCCCGGCGGCGCGCGTCGCGAGCCAGCCACCGACGGTCGAGCAGTAGATCGAGGACGGGAAGTGGCCGAACGTGTACCCGCGGCGCGCGAGCTCGCGCTCGAATCGCTCGCCATTGAGGCCGGCCTCGACGTCACAGATCAGCTCGTCGCTGTGCACCGACCGCAGGTGCTGCATGCGCTTGGTGTCGATCGTGATCCCACCGAACAGCGGGACCGCGCCGCCGCACACGCCCGAGCCACCGCCGTACGGGACGATCGGGACGTGGAGCGCGCGCGCCAGCTTGACGACCGAGACCACCTCGCGGACGTGCTCGGGCCACACGACGACGTGAGGCCGCGGAGCATCGATCACGCCCTCCCGGTACGCGAGGAGCAGCCGCGGCCACATGTCCCGCGCGTAGGTGTCGAGATCGACCTGGCGGACGGACATCCGGCGCGGCCCGACGATCGCCTCGAGGTCGCGCAGCAAGCGATCGACGTCGACGGCAGCGAACGACATCCAGGCGAACGTTACGTTCCCGCTTCACGCGGTGCAAGTGTTGTAGGTTCCCCGCGTGAAGGCCACAGACATTCACCGAATCACCGTGATCGGCGCAGGAACGATGGGGCACGGCATCGCGCATGTCGCAGCGGTCGCCGGGTGCACCGTCCATCTCTATGACCCCCTGGCAGGCGCTGCCGTGGCCGGGCTCGCGAAGATCAGGAAGAACCTCGCGAAGGGCGTCGAGCTCGGCAAGCTGACGCAGGAGGCGTTCGAAGCTGCGATCGCGCGCATCCGCTCGTTCGACGAGCTCGAGCCAGCGTGTGCGGGCGCCGATTGCGTGATCGAGGCCGCCCCGGAGGAGATCTCACTCAAGCGCGAGATCTTCGAAGACGTCGATCGGCTGACGCCGCCCGAGGCCCTGCTGGCGACCAACACGTCCGCGCTCCCGGTCGCGGAGATCGCGAAGAGCGTCGCCGATCCGGGCCGGCTGGTCGGCATGCACTTCTTCAACCCCGTGCACGTGATGAAGCTCGTCGAGGTCGTCCGCCACCAGGGCGCGCACACGTACATGATCGACGCCGCGTTCGGACTCGCCGAGCGGTTCGGCAAGACGCCGATCGTGGTGACCGACAGCCCGGGGTTCGCATCGAGCCGGCTCGGGCTCGCGATCGGCCTCGAGGCGATGCGCATGGTCGAGCAGGGCGTCGCGGCGCCCTCGGATATCGATACGGCGATGAAGCTCGGCTACGGCCATCCGATGGGCCCGCTCGAGCTGACCGATCTGGTCGGCCTCGATGTGCGGCTCGGGATCGCGGAGTACCTGTCGACGGCGCTCGGCCCGACATTCACTCCGCCGCAGATCCTGCGCGACATGGTCGCCGCCGGCAAGCTCGGCAAGAAGTCCGGCGAGGGCTTCTATCGCTGGTCGGCCGAGGGCAAGCGCGTCGTCTGACGGCGACGTCCGACCGCGAGGATCGCGGGGACGAGCACGAGCGCCATCAACACGCACGCGACCTCGCCGATCAGCGACGCGGTACCAAAGCCTCGGATCGCGAGATTGTCGCTGATCAGCAGCGAGCCATAGCCGATGATCGTGGTCAACGAGCACACGAACACGGCGCTGCCGCTCGTGCGGAGGGTCTGGATCGGATCCGGGACCTCCTCGTGATCGTGGCGGTGCGCGATGTTGATCGCGTAGTCGATGCCGAGGCCGAGGGTGATCGGCAGCGCGACGAAGTCGAGGAAGTTGACCTTGATGCCGAGCAGCGCGCAGATCGCGACCATCAGCAGGGAGCCGGCAGCCGTCGCGATCAGCACGGCGAACGCACGGCGATTGAACCCGACCAGCAGCACCACCATCAGCGTCAGACCTGCTGCGGCGATCAGCGTGACGATCGGACCGTCGCGCTCGATCGATGACACGATGTCCGCGAAGATCACGCTCGAGCCTGACGTGGTGACCTTCTCGCCGTCGCGGAGCTTGAGCTCGCGCACCGCGGTCGCGAACCGGATCAGGTCGCGGCCGTCCCACTCGTCGAGCTGATTCGACGGCCGGATCTCGATCAGGAAACCAACGCGGCCGTCCTTCTCGGTGAAGCGCTCGCGCAGGCTCGGCGGCAGGCTCGCGATCGTCAGCTCCTTGAGGTCATCGGGCGGTCGCAGCGCGGCGAGCTCCTTGCGCTCCTTCTCGTCGAGCGCTTCGAGCGCGCCGTCGAGGAGCTCGCGGATCTCCGCGAGCACGGCGAGCTTCTTCTGCTGGTCGTCGGGAACGAACGCGAAGATCGACCAGACGTCGCCGATCGTCTGGTGGTCGGGCGGCAGATCCTTGTTGATGTCGCGCAGCGCCTCCGTGATCAACGGGACCTGCTCCAGGCGATCGGCGGCGATCACCGTGCGACCAGAGATCCCGCGGCCGAACGTCTTGTCCGACGTCTGCATCCACGAGCGCGCCACGACGGCATCGTTGCCCTCGGAGCGCAGCTGCTTGATGTCGTATTCGAATGGATCGGCCGCGATGTAGCGACCGACGATCACCGACGCGATGATCGCCGTGATCAGCGCGACGACCACGACCACGCCCGAGCGGCGGAACCCGAGCACGCGAACGAGCGTTCGACCGACGATGGGATCACCGTGGTAGATCCGGGTGTTCCGGCCCCAGCGCAGGAGCAGCGCGGGCAGCAACAGATAGGTCGCGATCCAGATCAGCAGCATGCCGATCGCGCCGATGATCGCGAAGTCGGCAAAGCCCTTGAAGCTGGTCGCTGCGAGCGAGCCGTACGCGATCGCCGCACCGAGCGACGCGATCGCGGTGGGACGTAGCGTCGCGGCGATCGCATTGGCGAGCGAGAGGTCGACGTCGTGGTGTCGCTTCTCCTCGAGGTAGCGCGCGATCAGGAGGATCCCGTAATTGACGCCGTTGCCCGCGATGATCGCGCCGAGGAACGCGGTCGCCGCATTGAGATGGCCGACGGTCAGGGCCGCAGCCCCGAACGACATCACGGTCGAGATCGCGAGCATGCCGAGCAGCAGGGCGAGCAGGGTCGCGCTTCGGAAGTAGAAGACGAGCACGAGGCCGACGAGCAGCCCGGTGATCAAGCTCGACAGCAGCATGCCCTTCGCGATCGCGCGGTGCTCCGCGACCGCCGTGATCACGCTGCCGGTGAACCCGACCTTCACGGTCGGATGCGAGGCGAGGACCTTCGCGCGGATCCCATCGAGGGCCTCGATCAGCTTCTCGCCGCGCCCCGCGTCAGTCGCGCGGAATGGAGTGCGGACCTGGATGATGGCGATCCGACCGTCGCTGCTGACGTTGTTCAGCCGATCGAGCTTGGCCTGTGCATCGCGGCGCTTGGCCTGGAGCTCGTCGAGCTGCTGCTTGTCACGCGCCTCCTCGGCCGGATCCTTCTCGTCATCGAGCTCGATGAACAGCGGATTCGCTGCGAGCTTTGCTGCGTCGATGCGTCGCACCAGCGCGTCACGGGCGGTGATCAGATCGGGCAGGGGAACCAGCAGGTGCTGGTTGGCCTCGAGGAACTTGCGGGTCTCCTCTTGTTCGGTCGTGACGTTCTCGACCAGCGTCGGAGGCAGCGCGCGGATCGCGTCTGCGAGCCCGGTCACGACGGCCGCGCGATCCGCAGGCGTCTTCGCCTCGACGACGACCAGGATCGTATCCGACGCCTTGACCCTCGACTCGAGCCGACGCAGATCGCGCACCGACGGTGCATCCTGCGGCAGCAGGTACGAGAAGTCGGCGCGGAGTGGCAGACGGAAGACGACCAGGTACAGCCCGCCGATCAGCAGCAGCAGGTGGGCGAGAATGATCGCGAGGGTGTGCCGCTTGATCCACTCGACGTAGCGGCGTGCTCGAACTTCGGGACTCCGGGACAAGGGCCGTACTATGGCACCCGATCGCCGCGTGTCACGAGGTCGGACGGACGCGTTTCGTGCGGCCGGTGCGCTCGGGCCGCGAGCCCTTGGACTTCTTCCGATCCTTGGGCGGATCGAGGTCCGACTCGGCGCGTTCCTGCATCTCGGGCGCGAGGGCGAACGAGGCCAGGTGACCGGCGCCCGGCGTCTCGCGTTCGAGCTCGGCGATCGTCAGCGCGGTGCTCGGATCGACCGCACGACCATCGAGGCGAACTTCGAAGTGGAGGTGAGGACCGGTCGCGCGACCCGTCGAGCCGACCTGACCGATCTCCTGCCCGGCGATGATCGCGGCGTCCCGCTTGGTCGAGATCCGGCGGAGGTGACCATAGCGCGTGACCACGCCACCGCCATGGTCGACGTAGATCACGTTGCCGTAGCCGCCCTGGCGCCCGACGAACACGACGACGCCGTCTCCGGCAGCGAACACGGGCGTGCCCGACTTCGCGCGGATGTCATCGCCACGGTGGAACTTGGCCCGCTTGCGGAACGGATCCTCGCGCCAGCCGAAGCCCGAGGTCGCCCACGTAGATTGCGAGGGCGCGACGGGCTGCGCGCTCAGCACGGTGAGGTCCGGAATCCGGAAGCCTGATGCATCCGCGAAGCTCGCGAGCCGCTCGGTCGCCTCGTGCATCAGATCGCGCAGGCTGATGCGCAACCGGATCAACCGGTCGGCGAGCTCATCGGGCACGATCGAGAAGTCGAACGCCGTCGAGAGCCGCGCCACGAGCTGCGTCGCCGTCATGGAAGCATCGCTCTGCTGCGGTTCCACCGTCGTACGCGCCGACGAGAGGGTCGGGGCGGCGAGCAGCGGAACGAGGGCGAGGATGCGGAAGGACATGCGGCTTTTGGGGAGGACCAGTTTTTTGCGACGAGGGGCATCGGGTCAATGTAGGCATCTGGATATTCGACGTTATGTAAGCCGATGACAGATCGCTGCTTGCACGGAGTCGCAGTGCTCTGCAGAATGCGCGCCCGTGAAACACCGCTGGATCTTCGTCGTGCTCGCACTGCTCGCTGCGACAGCGTTCGCGATGTCGGTGCAAGGAGGTCGATGGTGGTCGATCGACGACGTCACGATCGGACCCTACGGTGCGAAGCACTGCTTCGGCGGTGAGTGCAAGAACGCAGGCCTCGCGTGGATCGGTGGAAGCGAACGCTGGATGCGTACCGGCATGGGCACGTGGGCGGGTGGTCTGCTGTCCGCGCTGATGCTGCTCGTCGTCGCTGCGGGACTGGCCGCGAAGCGAATCCCGAAGCTCGCCGCGAAGACGACGATCGTTGCGATCGCGACGACCGTGATCGCGGGCATCGCGTTCATCGCGCAGTTCCCTGGTGTCGAAGGCGCCGGTCTCGATCGGGGCCTGTACCTGTTCATCGGCGGTACGATCGCGGGGCTCGCGACCGCCGTGTCGGTCATGCGGGCGGTGAAGCCCCCGGTCCCATGACCGCCGCGCGCACGGCAGCGCTCGCGGCTTCGGCATCATCGAGATGCAATGCGGTTCGCGCCATCCGCCGGACGACGAGGAACGCGACGACGGTGAGCACGATCGGGATGAGGATCATCACGCCCGCGATGTCGTCGTGCCCCTCGAAGTGCAGCGGCTGCGCGACGAACACCGCGACGTCGTACGAGCCGTGGAAGGCGACCGCGAGCAGGTAGCCTCCGATCAGGCCGAGCCCCTTGCCGTCGAATCGACGGCGCGCCGCCATGTATCCGATCATGCCGGTCCACATCGCGTGTCCCGGCACCGCGAGCAGCGCGCGCGCGACCCAGACGTAGAGCTGCCCGTTGATCGAGTCCTGCATCAGCAGATATCCGACGTTCTCGACCAGCGCGAAGCCCAGCCCCGCCCGCATCGCGTAGACGATCCCGTCCATGCGCTCGTCGAACTCGGGCTTGCGCCAGACGATCCAGTAGACGACGGCGATCTTGCACGCCTCCTCGACCCCGGCCGCGACGAGGAACGCGTTGTAGCTGGCTCCCTGGTAGGTGTACTGGGGGCCGATCCCGGCGCCGACCTGGTTCGTGAGGAGCTGCTCGAGGAAGATTGCAGGAATCACCGAGAGCATCCCGACGAAGGCGACCATCCGTCGCGTCCGGGCGGGCTCGGGGCGCTTGCGGTCGAGGCGGTCGACGACCCACATCGCGACCAGCGCTGGAACGACCCCTGAGAGCGCGACCTGAACGTTTGCGTCCACCGCGCGGCAGTATGCCCGTGAAACGAGGCCTCTTGTCGTCGGGCGGCAGCTTGACACGTCACCGTAAGGGGCTGATCCTTGACATGTGGCGCCCTCGGAGCCCACCGCGGGCCACCCCACGCGGGTCGGTCGGTACGAGGTGATCAGTCACCTCGCGACCGGCGGTATGGCGCAGATCTATCTCGCGCGGCAGAGCGGACTTGGCTCGTTCGAGCGCCACGTCGTGCTGAAGACCATCCTCCGGGAGCGGGCGAGCGATCAGCGGTTCGTCACGATGTTCCTCGACGAGGCGAAGCTCGCCGCGACCCTGAACCACCAGAACGTCGCGCAGGTCTACGAGGTCGATCAGGCGGACGGCGCGTACTTCATGGCGATGGAGTACGTCCACGGCGAGAACGCCCGGGCGATCCTCGAGACCACGCTGCGTCGCGGCTGGACGATCCCACTCGAGCTCGCGGTGATGATCATCAGCGGCGCGGGGGCGGGTCTTCACCACGCACACGAGCGCCGCGGCAAGGGTGGTGCGCCGCTCAACATCGTCCATCGCGACGTGTCGCCCGCGAACATCATGGTCGGCTACGACGGCAGCGTGAAGGTCCTCGACTTCGGCATCGCCAAGGCCGAGGAGCGCGCGACCAAGACCGTCGGCGGCACGATCAAGGGCAAGTACGGGTACATGTCGCCCGAGCAGTGCAAGGGCAAGCCGATCGATCGACGCAGCGACATCTTCGCGCTCGGCATCGTGCTCTACGAGCTGACGACGTTGCGCCGGGCGTTCAAGGGCAACGACGACTTCGAGACCATGAAGCGCATCGTTGCTGGCGATGTCGTGTTGCCGTCGGTCGCAGTCCCGGGCTATCCGCGGGAGCTCGAGGCGATCGTGCTGACCGCGATGGCCAACGACCCGAGCTCGCGGTTCCAGAGTGGGCAGGAGCTGATCGAGGCGCTCGATGCGTTTGCCGTCCGCGCGAAGCTGACGGGCTCGAACACGGCGATGGGTCGGTTCATGACCCAGCTGTTCGGCTCCAAGCGCGAGCCGTGGATCGATCATCACCCGGAGCAGCAGCCTGCGCAGTCGGGTGAGAAGACCGAGATCAGCGTCGTCGAGAACGACTCGGACAACGAGAAGACGGCGATCGTCGAGCAGCGCGAGATGCCAGCGGAGGCACTTCGCGATCCGAACGAGCGCTTGCTCGCGACGCAACGTGACGTTCAGGTCCAGCACGAGCGGGGCGCGGCGCGGACGATGCCGATGCCATCGCTGGGCGAGCCGACCGGACCCCAGCAGCATCCCCCGGCCCGGCAGCACGACGCTGCGCCCCAGCTGCGGCCGTCGCCGCGGCCGCCGGCTCTGCGCCCTGCGTATCCCAACCCGCAGCAGGGCCCGTTCCCGCAGCGACCGGGAGGTCCGTACGACGATCACCACCTGAGTGATGCCGAGGTCAACATGACGTTGACCGGATCACCACCGCCTCCTCGCGCTCCGTCACCCCACCCCCAGTTCGCACCGTCGTCGCAGGACGAGATCTCGAACGTCGGCTCGCAGCCGCTGGTCGATGATCCGAAGCTCGGCTGGAGCACCAACGTGGGTAACCGCCTGATGAACCAGGGGCAGGGCGGCTCGACCCGGCTCGCCAGCGAGATCGCCGACTATCGGATCCGATCGAACAAGGGCTGGATCCTGATCGCGATCTTCCTGGTGCTCGGGACCATGGGCGCGGTCGCTGCGGTCATCCTCTACTGATCGACCGCCTCCGGACTGCGTAGTGAACGGTACCCACTAGCGCCGGCCACCCAGTTCTGGCTTGAGGCGATCTTTGCTCGGTGCCATGGTCGCCGCATGGCTACCGTCGCGAGCACCACGAATCCCGATCGTCTGTCGAGCTTGAACCCTGCGACCGGCGAGGTCGTCGGCACCGTGCCGGTGCACACGCCCGCGGAGGTCGACGCCGTCGTCGCGCGCGCGCGGATCGCCGCACACGCGTGGTCGCAGCTGTCGTTCGAGGCGCGCGCCGAGGAGCTGACCGCGTTCCGCAAGGCACTCGCTGCCCATGCCGACGAGCTCGCCGATCTCCTGCATCGCGAGAACGGCAAGCCCGAGCTCGAGGCGTACACCGAGGTCATGATGGCGCTCGGCCATCTCAAGGAGGCGGTGGGGCGCGCCGAGACGGCGATGGCGCCGAAGAAGGTGTCCTCCGGGATGCTCGCGAACTATCGCGCGACCATCAGCTATCACCCGCTGGGCGTGATCGGTGTCATCGGTCCGTGGAACTACCCGCTGAACACGCCGATGGGCTCTATCGCCTACGCGCTCGCCGCCGGCAACGCCGTCGTGTTCAAGCCGAGCGAGCTCACGCCGCTGATCGCGGTCAAGCTCGCGGAGATCGCCGCCAAGACGTTTGCGCTGCCCGACCTCCTGCAGGTCGTCACCGGCGCGGGCTCGACCGGCGCGGCGCTCGCGAAGTCGGGCGTCGACAAGATCGCGTTCACCGGATCGGCAGCGACCGGCAAGCGCGTGATGATGGCGGCGGCCGAGCGCCTGACGCCCGTGCTGCTCGAGCTCGGCGGCAAGGATCCGATGATCGTCGCCGAGGACGCGGATCTCGACAAGGCGGCCGAGGCCTGCGTCTACGGCGCCCTGACCAATGCCGGCCAGGCGTGTGTCTCGGTCGAGCGCGTCTACGTCGCCGATGCGGTGCACGACCGGTTCGTCGAGGAGGTGGTCAAGCACGTCCGCGAGCTCAAGATCGGCGGCGACGACGGCCACCTCGGTGCGATGACGAGCAGCGCGCAGGTCGCGATCGTCAAGGATCACCTCGACGATGCGATCGCGAAGGGTGCCAAGGTCCACACCGGTGGTCCCGACGCGATCAGCGGCAACTACATCCAGCCGACGGTGCTGACCGGCGTCGATCACAAGATGAAGGTGATGAACGACGAGACGTTCGGACCGGTGATCCCGATCCAGCGCGTCGGCTCGATCGACGAGGCGGTCAAGCTCGCCAACGACAGCAAGTACGGTCTTGGTTCGACGGTGTTCGGCGGCAAGGCGGCGCGTTCGATCGCGGCCCGCATACGCGCGGGCATGACCTCGGTCAACTCGGTGCTCGGCTTCGCCGGGATTCCGAGCCTTCCGTTCGGTGGGATCGGTGACTCGGGGTTCGGTCGGATCCACGGTGACGAGGGCATCCGCGAGTTCACGCGGACCAAGTCGACCGCCGAGCAGATGCTCTCGATCCCGATGAACATGATGTCGTTCCGTCAGCCCAAGGACATGCCGAAGAAGCTGCGCGGCATGATCAAGCAGCTGTACGGGGATGGCGTCGTCGCCAAGGCCACCGATGGCTGGCGTCGATTCCGCGCCGGCAAGTGAACGTCGTATGATCGCGGGATGAGAACCCTCGCGATCGCCGTCCTGCTGGCCGCGCTCGGATGCGGCAAGGCGGAGGACCAGAAGCCCGCGCCGGTCAGCGCGTCGACGCCGTGCATGGAGGTCGGCACCGCGATGGCGAAGGTCTACGCCGAGCAGATCGCCGCGGCGAAGACCGAGGCGGACCGCGAGCGAATGACCAAGCTCGGAGCGTACGCCTCGGCGCGCCTCGCACTGCGCTGCCAGGAGGACGCGTGGTCGCCCGAAGCGATCGCGTGTGCGAAGACCGGCAAGTTCGACACCTGCGAGTCCAAGCTCACGGCCGAGCAGCTCAGCAAGCTCCAGGCGGATGCCAAGCCGATCGCCGAGTCGATGCCGATCGAGAACAAGTAGCTACACCTTGTCGTTGTCGTGGTCGTGGTCGTGGTCGGCGTCTCACGTCGTCTCACGGCATCTTCGTCGGCATCACGACGACGCCCTCGAGGAGCTGGATGCCGCGGTCGTACCGGTCCGCCCGAGCCTATCGGCTTCTCCGCTCCACGGTTGCGTACGGATTTGACTCGACAAGGTCCACGACCACGTCTACCTCGACGTCGAAGATCAGATGTCTCTTAGCGGCAGCTCGTGTCGCGCTCGCGACACTTGAACCGCACGTGGATGTGATTGTCGTGGTTCGGTTCGTGGCGGAGGACCGCCGCGACGCTCGCGATCCGCTTGTCGCTGATCCCCTGCTTCTCCGCCCACCGGTAGAGCGCGGTCTGGAGCGACCGATCGAGGAAGATGAACTGGGCGCCGCCGTCCTCGGTGCGGGTCCGCGCGAAGTTCCAGATCAGCTTCCAGGTCGCAGCGAGGTCGAGGGTCGACGGGGTGGCGCGCACGAACGCTGCGGGATAGCCGGCAGGCTTCTTCTTGAAGAACAGCCCGATGTCGACATCGCGCCCCGACTGATGCGACGCGTGCTCCGTGATCCAGCCGCCGGACTCCTGCGAGAGATCGCCGACCGCGAGGATGTGGGCCTTCGGCGCGCCATCGAGGGTGTCGACGATCGCCTGGCGAACGAGCTCGACCGTGGTCCGGGTCCCATAGGTCCGCCACGGGCGGCGGAGGTGGTAGCGCTCACCGGCGTTCAGCCGCGCCGGTGTCTGGAGACGCCCCGACCACGGCGCTCCGATCGAACGGTCGCGCTTGTTCTTGGTCTCGACCGTCGACGGCTTTGCGGGCGTCGTGAGGGCGACCCGCTTCTTGGTCTTCGCCTTCTCGTGGTGCTTCGCGGGCCGTTTGCCGGCGGCGTCGGCGACCGATGTGGCAGTGACGAGGCACAGAAGGACAACGACAACAGCAATAGCCCTCATCAGAAACCAATCCTGAGTGGACCGCGCGCGCGTGGCCAGTTTCTATTCGATCGCTGTACGCGTGCGCAGGTCCGTCAGGTTCGTCGAGCCGCGGCCGCGGCGCACCGCTTCCCGATCAACACGCCGATCGGGCCGAGGTCCTCCTGCAGCGTCTTCGTGAAGTCCTTACGGGTCAGCGACTTCGAGGCCTCGATCATCAGGCGCAGATCACCGCACGAACGATGCGCGTCGATCAGCGCGGCGGCCCCGCCGTTGTAGACGCGGACCTCGGTCAGTGACGCGTTGTTCGGCCGGCGCCGCATCCGCAGATCCTCGACGAGCTCGTCGATGATCGCGGCCTTGCGCGCGAGCTTCTGGTCGCGCGGCAACGTGGACTCGTACAGCTTCTTCAGCTCGGTATAGCTACTGAGCAGACGTGCGGTGCGATGCACGCCGGTCGCCTGGCCGAGCGTCCACGCGAGCTCCTCCGGTGATCCGCGGCCGAACCGGTCGACGATCCAGTGATCGGTCAGGGTGTCGGCGACGTAGGACGCGAGGCTCTCGTTGAAGAATGGTTGATCGGGCACGAGCACGGAGGCGTGCACGGACTCGTGGAGGATGACGTTCGCGAGCTCGGGGAATGCATCGTCGCCGCCGCCGAGCATCGTCGACAGCACCGGGTCGGGAAACCAGCCGCCGGTCGAGTACGCCGAGGCCGGTCGTACGATCGTGTCGTAGCCCATGCGATCGAGCGCGAGCTTGTGCTGGACGCCATCGTCCTCGTCGAACCAGCCCAGACCCGCGAAGCACCCGACGATCGGGAAGCACCACTTTCGCGGCTTGAACGCGAGCGGGTCCGCGGCACCGACGAACCACACGGCGGCGGGGCGGCCGAGCGACGAGTACGAGTTGTAGTTCCGCTTGATCTTGAGACCGTAACTGCGGCCGTACTGCTTGATCTGAGGGATCTCCGCGAGCAGCAGGGCGGTGCGCAGCGGTGTGTTGGGATCGTCGACGACCTCCTCGATCGGGCGCGCCTTGGCGAGCAGCTCGACCTGGCCATAGGCAGCCTGGGTCAGGTAGCGCGTCATCAGGCACCCGGGGAGGACCGCGAGCGCGACCAGGCCCGCAACGAGAGCGAGCTGTCTCATAGCTTCGCCGCGATCGCCTTCGCGAGCGCCGGCGCGTCCTCGGCCTTGATCGCCTTCCACCCGATGCCGAGGCCGGTGCCGTCGGCGTGCTTGGGGATGATGTGGAAATGGACGTGGAACACCGCCTGGTGGGCAGGTGCGCCATTGTTCTGGAGCACGTTGAAGCTCTCGGCTCCGGTGGCGGCGAGCACCGCTCGCGCGAGGCGGGGCAGCACGCGTCCGATCGCGGCGGCGGCATCGTCGGAGAGCTTGTCGAGCGTCTCCGCCGGCTCCTTCGGGATCACGAGCGTGTGGCCGCGCGCGATCGGGTTGACATCGAGGAACGCGAGGACGTGGTCATCCTCGTACACGCGGTGGCAGGGGATGTCCCCGCGCAGGATCTTCGAGAAGATCGTCTCGGCCATGCGCCAAGGTTAGCCGATCGCCGGTGCGCTCACATCGCGGCGCGGTCGCCAGCGGTCGTCTCGCTCCGGAGGAGTCGTCCTGGGGTCGCGGGCGCCACCGGCTCGATCGAGCGCGCCATCTGACCCACCGCGACGGTCGTGCTCGCGGTACGGCCGCCCGCGCTCGCCATCACCGGGATCGAGCCCGAGGTCAGGCCATCCGCGCTGACGACGACGCAGTTGCGGTTGAGCGCACTCTTGCCGTGGGTCTCGGTGCGGCCGTCGACCACGAACGTCCAGGTCAGGCCGTAGACGTAACGCTGGCCATTCATCGCCGCAAAGCACACCGACGTGCTGCCGTCGGCCGCGACCGTCGGCTGCGAGCTGCCGATCAGGATCATGGTGTCGGCGCCGGAGACGACCTCGACGTCGAGCGTTGCCGTCGGTTTGTCGCCCGCGGTCACCTGGAGCGCATAGTTCCCGACGGTCGCGTTCGGCATCCGCAGCGTGTCCCAGGCGACCCGCTGGGAGGCAGCCATCGCGAGCTCCATCGAGCTGTCGATCAGGCGCTCGCTGCGTGGCGAGCTGCCGTTCTGGACCTCCCCGAACAGCGCGATCGCGAGCTCCTGGTCGCCGGTGGCGAACACGATCGTCGGGTTGCCTGGGGGCAACGTCTCGAGCTCGGTGCCGATCACCCTCATCGACGTGATCGCCGCGCCCGCGAGCTCGTAGCGGTCGTAGAGCTCGTCGGCCGTCGGCTCGACGATCCGGAGGTAGTTCTTGCGGCTGCCGGCGCCGCGGACCGTCACGACCGAGCCCTGCGAGCTATCGACCGCGATCCCGATCGCACCGTCATCATCGGCGGCGTAGGGCAGGGTGAAGGCGACGAGGACGCCATCTCCACGATCCCACTCGAGGGCGATCTCCTGGGTGCCGCCGACCGCGGTCGCTGCGGGGCCAAACGCGCTGCCGAACACCTGGTCGGCCATCGCGTTACCGACGAAGTGGAGGCCGCGCGGGGTATCCGGAGAGCACAGCTCGCCTGCGGGGCACTCGCCGGAGGTGGCGCGCTCGCCGCCGGTGCATGCGACGAGGAGAGGTGCGGACATCAGACTGACCAGGGAAAGCGACGCGAAGCGATTCATGCGGATGCCTGGAGCACTGGTCGTGCCACTGGACCGCAACAAGGAATCGCGGAGTTGCGCACGTCTCGATCAGCGGTTGCCACCGCGGTCGGACATCGATGTCAGGGATCGAACCTGTAGCCCGAGCCGCGCACGGTGATGAAGTGGCGCGGTTGCTCCGGGTTGATCTCGAACCGCTTGCGCAGCTGGCCCACGAAGTTGTCGACCGTGCGGACCGAGCCCGCAGATTGACCCCACACCAGGTTGAACAGCTGCGTGCGAGAGAACACCTGGCTCGGGTGACGGACGAAGAACACGAGCAGCTCGAACTCGAGGTGCGTGAGCTTCACGTCCTGGCCGGCGCGAAGGACCAGGCGCTGGACGAGATCGATCGCGATGTCGTCGAATGCCAGCTCGGTCTCGCTTGCTGCCGGGACTGGCACCGGCGCCGGCGTGACGTGGGCGACGCGCCGGAGCACCGCTTCGATCCGGGCGAGTAGCTCGGCGAGGGCGAACGGCTTGGTGACGTAATCATCCGCCCCGAGCCGGAGCGCCGCGACCTTGTCGTACTCGCCGTCGCGCGCTGACAGCACGATCACCGGGACGAGGTTGTCGGCGGCACGCAGCGTCGACAGCACCTCGAGGCCGTTTCGCTTGGGCAGGTTGATGTCGAGCAGGACGAGGCCGAAGTCCTCGCTCTCGATCTGGTGCAGCGCATCGTCTCCGTCACGCGCGATCAGGGTCGAGTAGCCTGCGAGCTTGAGGTTGAGCGCGAGCCCCGTGGCAATCGCGTCATCGTCCTCGACGATCAACAACCGTCCTGCGATCATGAGCGCGCGACCCTCCGGTCCGTGAGCGCCTCGGCGACCACAGGCAGCCCGGCGGATTCGCCGCGGCGCTTGAGCTTGATCCGGAACGTGGTGTCGCCAGGGCGCGACGTGAACTCGATCTTGCCCTTGTGGCTGTGCACGATCGTCCGCACGAAGGCGAGACCGAGGCCGACACCCGGGACGCCGCTGCGGATCGCAGCCTCGCCGCGGTTGAACTGCTCGAAGATCGCGCCGTGCTCGTCACGATCGATCCCGACCCCATTGTCATGGACCGCGATCTCGACCCACCGGCCATCGGCGCGTGCGTCGATCGAGATCTGCTTGTCGTCGCCGGTGTACTTCCACGCGTTGGTCAACAGATTGACCAGTGCGCGGACCAGCGTCGAACGATCGCCTGCGATGGCGAGACCGGGCTCGATGGTGACCGCGATCCGGGTCGGTAGCGTGAGCGTCGCCGCATCGAACGCCGCGAGCGACTCTTCGACCAGCGATGCGATCTTGATCATCTCGCGCGAGTAGGTGTGGGTCGATTGCAGCTTCGAGAGCTCGAGCACGCGGTTGACCAGGGCCTCGAGCCGGTCGGTCTCGCGACCGAGCAGCGACAGCACCTGGCTCGCCTCGTGATTCTCGAGCCTGCCGGTGCGCAGGGATTCGATCAGCAAGCGGATCGATGTCAGCGGTGTGCGGAGCTCGTGCGACACGCTCGACACGAAGTCATTCTGGACGCGCACCAGCGACGCGCCCTTGCCGACGAACACGGTGCCGAGGATGTAGCCGGTGATGCCACTGGTACACAGCACGGTCACCAGGATGCCGGCGACCAGCATCGTGGTGCTCTTGTGCACCACCAGCATGATCACCCCGATGCCGGTCAGCAGGATGGTGGGGAGCAGGACCGCGAGCATGAGCACGAGCTGCGCACGTCGCAGCTGCATGTTTGCCGGCGGAAACCTCACAAAGTTGATTGTGCCACGTCGGACGCGATCGGACCCGCGTCGTCGTCGCTCGACATGGCCTGATCGGCGCGGACGTGCTCGGGGATCCCGTGGAGATCCCACACGAGTCCGACGGCCGCGAAGGCGCGCAGCACATAGTAGGTCGCGTCGACCTCCCACCAGAAGAATCCCTGGCGGACCGACACCTGGTAGTGGTGGTGATTGTTGTGCCAGCCCTCGCCCATGGTGATCACCGCGAGGACCGGGTTGTTGCGGGAATCATCATCCGTTCGGTACCGGCGAGCGCCCCACAGATGCGACAGCGAGTTGATCGTGAACGTCCCGTGCCACGTCATCACCTGGGCCAGCGCGAACCCCCACACGAGTGCGAAGAATCCGCCGATCATGAACGTGACCACACCGGCGAACACCGGCGGGATCATCCAGTACGTGTTGAGGAAGCGCAGCTCGGGGTACTTCGCGAAGTCGCGGATCCGTGACAGGTCGGTGTCCTCGAGATCGCGCGACAGGATCCACCCCATGTGCGACCACCAGAATCCGGACTGCTTCACCGAGTGGAGGTCGCCGGGCGCGTCGGACAGCTTGTGGTGGATGCGGTGGTGCGCAGCCCACCACAACGGACCCTTCTGCGAGGTGAACGTGGCGCCGAGGGCGAGCACGAACTGGAACCACCGCGACGTCTTGTAGCTACGGTGGGAGAAGTAGCGGTGATACGCGCCCGTGACGAAGAAGATCCTGGGCACGTACAGCGCGACCGCGAGGAGGAGCCCGGTCCACGAGAAGCCGAGCATCGCGATGCCGATGACCGCGAGGAGATGAACACCCCAGAACGGAATCGACAGGGCATTGAAGTAGATGCGGCGCCAGCTCTGGGCGGAGGCATCGGCGACCGACGACATCGAGGGGGGATACCGCGAACTCCGACCTGCGTCGAGATGTAACCGCCCTCCCGATCTGCGCTAGGTTCGCGACGTGAAGTATCGAAACCTCGGAACGGCAGGCGTCAAGGTGTCCAACCTCTGCCTCGGTGCGATGACGTTCGGCGAGGCCGACGAGAAGTCGTTCATGCACAAGGCAGGCTCGGACGAGTCCACCGCCCATGCCGTGCTCGATCGCGCGCTCGACAAGGGCATCAATTTCATCGATACCGCTGACGTCTACGGGCAGGACGGCCTCTCGGAGCGGGTGCTCGGCAACTGGCTCGAGCAGCGCAAGACCCGCGACAAGACGGTGATCGCGACGAAGTTCCGCTTCACGATGGGCGACGGTCCGAACCGGAGCGGCGCGTCACGCTACCGGATCGTCAAGTGCTGCGAGGACTCGCTGCGCCGGCTCAAGACCGACCGCATCGACCTCTACCAGATTCACATGCAGGACATCACCGTCCCCGAAGAGGAGACGCTGCGTGCGCTCGATGATCTGATCACGGCCGGCAAGGTCGTCTACATCGGCTGCTCGAACTACGCGGCCTATCGCCTGATGGACAGCCTGTGGCTCGCGAAGTCCAACCACCTCTCGCGCTTCGTGACGCTCCAGGCTCAATACAACCTGCTGGTCCGCGATCTCGAGCGCGAGCACGTGCCGCTGTGCCGCGACAAGGGCCTCGGCATCCTGCCGTGGTCGCCGCTCGCCGGTGGCTTCCTCACCGGCAAGTTCGAGCAGGGCAAGCCGCCACAGGGCGGAACCCGCCTCGGCGAGAAGGCGGAGCGGTTCGCTCGCTACGACCTCGACCGCAACTGGAAGATCCTCGACGCCGTTCGTTCGGTCGCGGGCGAGCTCGGCGCGACGCCGTCGGCGGTCAGCCTCGCGTGGCTGCTCGCCAAGCCCCAGGTCACCTCCGTGATCTTCGGGGCGCGAACGATCGAGCAGCTCGATGCGAACCTCGCGGCGGCGGATCTCGAGCTGTCCGCCAAGCACGTGCAGGTTCTCGACCAGGCCTCGGCGTTCGACCTCGGCTATCCGTACGCATTCATCCAGGCGACGCAGGCGAGCTGGTAGTCGTCTACGGGACCTGAACGGCGGCGAGCGCGATCTGCGCATCGCCGAGCACGAACACCGTGATCTCGTCGAGCTGACGACCATCGACGAGGCCGGCCGCGAGCTCGGCGAGGCCCGGTGCTTCGTGCGTGATCGTGGCGATGTGCGCGAGGTCCGCCTCGAACGAGCACAGCGGCGTCAACACGTTGACGTGGGTACCCCGGCGCAGCAGCTTGCACTCGACGCTGATCGGCGCGTGCAGGCACACGATGTCGCACGCCATCGCCTCGGCGAGCGAGGTGACGCGACCGCCGATGCCGCGCGCCAGCTCCTCCGCGTGCTCGCCTGCGCACCGCAGATCCGACGGCTGGAACCACGTGCGATGCGCGAACACCGACAGCGCCGCCTCCGCCGCACTCGGCTCGCTATCGACGACGAGACCGAGGCTGCGCGGCGTTCCGACCGCGAGGTAGCGCGACGCCACGGCGCCGAGCGCCGCGCGGGCCCGACCGAGGTGCTCCTCGCCGCCACCGGTCGGAACCGCACCACCGGTCGCCGCCGCGACGTACGCACGCTCGGTCGCGAGGACCCAGTCGGCCACGGGCTAGAACTCTGCCTGACGAGGCGCGCGCGGGAACGGGATCACGTCGCGGATGTTCTCGATGCCCGTCGCATACTGGATCGCGCGCTCGAAGCCGAGGCCGAACCCCGCGTGCGGCACCGTGCCGTAGCGCCGCAGATCGCGATACCACCAGTAGTCCTTCGGATGCAGGCCCATCTCGGTGATCCGCGCGTCGAGGACCTCGAGGCGCTCCTCGCGCTGGCTGCCACCGATGATCTCGCCGATGCCCGGCGCGAGTACGTCCATCGCGGCGACGGTCTTTCCGTCGTCGTTGAGCCGCATGTAGAACGCCTTGATGTCCTTCGGGTAGTTCACGACGGCGATCGGGCCCTTCACGACCTTCTCGGTCAGATAGCGCTCGTGCTCGCTCTGCATGTCGATGCCCCACTTCACGGGGAACTCGAACTTCTCGCCGGACTTCTCGAGAATCTTGATCGCCTCGCCGTAATCCATCCGCGTGAACTTCGTCTCGATCATCGCGGTCAGTCGCTTCACACACTCGGGGTCGACGAACTTCTCGAAGAACGCCATGTCGTCCTTCCGCTCGTCGAGCAGCACGCGGAAGATGAACTTCAGGAAGTCCTCGGCGAGCTGTGCGTCGGCCGCGAGATCCGCGAAGGCGATCTCGGGCTCGATCATCCAGAACTCGGCGAGATGCCTGCGCGTGTTCGAGTTCTCCGCACGGAACGTGGGTCCGAACGTGTAGACCTTCGACATCGCGAGGCAGTAGCTCTCGACGTTGAGCTGACCTGACACCGTCAGGCGAGCTTCCTTGCCGAAGAAGTCCTTGTCCCAGTCGACCTTGCCATCGGGCAGGCGCGGCGGGTTCGCGGCATCGAGCGTCGAGACGCGGAACATCTGGCCCGCACCCTCCGCATCCGACGCCGTGATGATCGGCGTGTGGATCCAGAAGAAGCCACGCTCGTGGAAGAACCGGTGCACGGCTTGCGCGAGCGTGTGGCGCACGCGCGTGGTCGCACCGACGATGTTGGTGCGCGACCGCAGATGCGCCACCTCGCGGAGGAACTCCGGCGTGTGACGCTTCGGCTGCATCGGATAGGTGTCGGGGTCGTCGACCCAGCCGACGACCTCGATCGAATCGGCCCGCAGCTCGACGGACTGGCCCTTGCCTTGGGATGCGACGATCTCGCCGATCGCACGGACGGCACAGCCGGTCGTGATCCGCACGACGTCGGTCTGGTAGTTCGGGAGCTCCGCCGGGGCGACCACCTGCAGCGCATCGAAGCAGCTGCCATCGTGGATCGCGACGAACGAAAGTCCCGCCTTGGAATCGCGGCGGGTCCGGACCCAACCTTCGATCGTGGCCTTGGTGCCGACCGGCACGCTGCCGGCGAGGACCTCTGCAATACGTGTGGATGCACTCATTCGCGGGCGGCTTCCTTGCTCCCCACCACCGTCATGTTCATCCCGATCTGCACCGAGACTGCCTTGCCGTCCACCGTGATCACGGTCTTGCCGTTCAGGTACCAGCCAAAGCTACCGGTCGAGAACGCTTTGACCTCTGCGAGCATCTCCTGGCCGTTGATCGAGATTCTAAGCGGCTCGGCCTTCTCCGCGAACTGGGCGGCAGTGACGGGACACGAAGTCTTGGGAGGCATGTACCGCGGAGTTTCACCAGAAACGGGGGCAGCGTCTACCGTGGCGCGGTCGAACAGCCGTCGACACGTGGGACGGATCGTGCCAATTCGTCCCGATGTCTCGCCGCCTGGTCGCTGCAGCGCTCGCGCTGGCAGCGTGCTCGTCGCCCGTTGCGCCTGTGGCCCCCGATGCCCAGCCCCACAGCGACCTCGTCTACCCCCGACTCGCGAGCTATCTGATCGAGAGTTACGTCTCCGAGGACGCACGCGACGTGATGGCCAAGACCGATCTGCTCGTCGTCGACGCGGAAGCCGCCGCGCTCGACCGCGCTCCGCTCGATGCGATCCGGGCCGCGCGCCCCGAGACCCACGTGCTCGCGTACCTGACGTCGGAGGAGATCGCGCGGACGCCCTCGGCCGAGCAACCGCTGGCCCAGGCGCGGTTCGCGCGGATCCCTCCGCAGGCGTGGTTGCTCGAGCCCGGCTCGACGGTGACCAGGGCGATCTCCCCCACCGCGACGCAGATCGAGGTCGCGGATCCTGGCGCGTTCACGATCGAGCGCCCGGCCTCGGACTTCTATGAGGAGGACGAACCGACCTATCTGCTGATCGGCGGCGAGCACATGCGCCTCGTCGCGAGCGAAGGCTCCCTGCTGACGGTCGAGCGCGGGTATCGCTCGACCGCCGTCGCTCACCCGGCCGGTGCACGCGTCGCGAGCCACGTCGTGTTCTTCGCGGGCACGTGGATGCTCGACATCGCCTCGAGCGCGCCGGCGGTCAACGGTCGGACCTGGCGCGAGGAGCTCGCGGACGAGGCGGCCTCGCTGGTCGCGCGTGGGCCGTGGAACGGCGTCTTCCTCGATGTCTGCTTCTCCGATATCTCGTGGCTCAACGGTGGGCTGCTCGACCTCGATCGCAATGGTGTCGCCGACGACAAGGCGGCGATCTCCGCGCAGTGGTCAGCCGGCATGGGGATGCTGGTCGACACCCTGCGCGCCAGGCTCGGACCCAGCGTGCCGATCGTCTCCAATCCCGGTGCGCAGGATTGCCCGCACGCGAACCTCGACGGGATCCTGATGGAGGGCTGGCCGATCGGGATGCCGCCCGCGTACCTCGCATTCTCGACTGGCGAGGATCGCTACACGACCTGGTCGGAGCGTGGCCGACAGCTGACGATCGCCAATGCGTTCTCGCCGAAGATCGGGTTCGGCACGATCGCGGAAGGCCAGGACGAGATCGCGCGCACCGATTACCGCGCAATGCGGTTCGGGCTCGCGAACGCGCTGATGGGCGACGGCTATTACACGTTCGACAATGGCGTGTTCGGCCACTACGTGACGTGGTGGTACGACGAGTACGACGGCGCCGGCCGCGGTCGGCACTGGCTCGGGCGTGCGCTCGGCGACGTCCAGCTCGACGGTGCGATCCGCTGGCGCGAGTTCGAGCACGGTCTCGCGATCGTCAACACCGGCACCACGGCGGCCACGTTCAGCGCACCGCCGGGATTCACGAAGCTGCATGGCACGCAGGATCCCGTGCACAACGACGGACGCACGGTCACCGCACCGCTGACGATCGCCGCGACGGATGCCTACGTGCTGGCGCGCGTCAGTCCCTGATCACGGGTCACGGTCGGCAGAGCGGTGCGCTGTGCATCGCGAGATGACCGAATGCAGCGACGACGAGAGCATGCTCGATCGCACCCGAGCGCAGCAGGTGCTGCACCTCTCTGAGCGGGCGGGTCTCGAGCGAGATCACCTCGTTTCCCTCGAGGCGCGGCGAGCTGGTGGCGACCGCATCGAGCGCGAGGTAGCAGTGCAGCAGGTTGTTCTGGATCGCCGGGTTCGGCGCGACCTTGCCGAGCAACCGCCAGGTCGGCGCCGTGTAGCCGGTCTCTTCGAGCAGCTCACGGGCGGCGGCGGTCAAGGCGTCCTCACCCTCGTCGACCATGCCGCCGGGGATCTCGAGACACACCCGATCGACGCCGGGTCGGTACTGCCGGATCAGGACGACCTGATCGTCGGGCGTCAGCGCGATCACGTTGACCCAGTCCGGCGCCTCGATCAGCGAGAACCGCATCGCCTTGCCGGTGCCGGGGTGCACCGCCTCGCGAAAGTGCGTGGTGAAGATCCTGTAATCGTGGCCGGGCACCCGCGCACCGAGGCGCCAGGCGAGATCCTCATCAGACATCCGCGCAGGGTAGCAAACCCGGCAGGACGGCAGGTTCTATCGTCGGGACGAGGGCTTACGGGGATACTTTCTGCCACCCGAGCGTTCGTGCTGGAACCCTCGACGGGCATCGTGGAGATTGACGGTCATGTCGTACCGCCTCGCACTCGTGCTCGCCGCGGCGGCCGCCGTCGCCCCGGGCACGCCCCGGGCATCCGCAGGCGGGTTCGGCATCCCCGAGATCGGGGTTCGCCGGACCGGGATGGCATCGGTCATCGGCCGCCCCGATGACGCGTCGGCGATCTATCACAACCCGGCCGGCCTCGTGCTCCAGCACGGCTGGGGCGTCTACCTGTCGATGGGCGTCTCGCTGCTCGATACCGAGTTCGAGCTCCAGCCCTGGGATCAGAGCGACCGGTTCCTCGGCGTCACCGCGAACGGCGATGGCTACTACGATCCGGTGAAGCCGAGCCGCGCGATGGGCGTGATCCCGATGATCGCGGTCACCGGCGAGATCCTGCCGGGCAAGCTCGTGATGGGTGCCGCCGTGTACGTCGGCAACGCGCAGGGCGCCGCGTTCGAGGAGAGCGAGGTCACTCGCTATCACCTGATCGATGGCTACGTGATCGCGCCACAGGCCGTGCTCGCCGCGGCGTATCGGATCAACGACCAGATCAGCATCGGCGCGACCGCCGGCCTGATCAACCTGCGCGTTCACGGCAAGCGCTACGTGTTCCCGATCATCAACGGCACCGACCTCAGCAACTACGCGGGGACCAAGCCGGAGCTGATCCTCGATGGCGAGGGCTGGGCGCCAACCTGGATGGTCGCCGCGTTCGGCAAGCCACACCCGCGTGTCACATGGGGCGCGACGATCACCGGCCGTGTCGATGCCGAGCTCAAAGGCCCGGTGCAGATCACGTTCAGCGAGGACGCGTCGGTTCCCGGTGACATGCTGATCGGAAACCAGACGACGACACAGCTCCTGCCGTGGGCGTTCATGGCGGGAACCAGCGTCGATGTCTCGCCCAACGTCGAGATCGCTGGTGAGTTTCGCTACTGGCTGTACCGCCAGTACAAGAAGCAGCTGACCGACGTCAGCGGCATCGCGATCGTCGACAAGCTCGAGACGATCAAGAACTACAACGACTCGTGGGAGATCTCGGGTGGCGTGCGGGTCCATGACCTCGCTGCCGCACCGAAGCTCGACCTGATGGCGGGCGTGCAATACGACAAGACGCCTGCGCCGAAGCAGACCGTCACGCTCGATCAACCGAGCTTCTCGCATCCCGGCGTGCACGCCGGCGTGCGCTACACGGTCGGCAACTTCCGGCTCGGCCTCAGCTACATCCACTACTGGTACCTGATCCCGACGATCACGGACTCGACGACCTCGCCGCCGTCGAACATCCGTGGCCACGGATCGAACAACATCATCACGCTTTCCGTCGAGGCTCAGCTATGACCAGCATCCCCAAGCACGGCCGCTCCTCCGCCGAGCTCCTGTCCGAGCTCGAGCAGCGCAAGACCCACGACACGAAGTGGCGCGAGGGCCGCGTGTTCTCGCTCGTCTATCACGTGCCCGGCACGGCCGGTGAAGAGCACGAGAAGCTGATGCAGCGCGCCCATGCGCTGTACGCGAGCACGAACCTCCTCAACCCGATGGCGTTCGGCAGCCTCAAGCAGCTCGAGAGCGACATCATCGAGATGACGGGCCGGCTGTTTCATTGCGCGGGCGCGGTCGGGACGGTGACGTCGGGAGGCACGGAGTCGATCCTGTGCGCGGTCGCCGCGTATCGCGATCGTGCGCGGCGGACCAAGCCGTGGATCCGCAGCCCCGAGCTGATCGTTCCGCAGACCGTGCATCCCGCGTTCGACAAGGCGGCGCACTACTTCGGCATCAAGCTGATCAAGGTCGCGGTCGGTGCAGATTTTCGGGTCGATGTTCGGGCGGTCGCAGCCAAGATCAACCGCAACACGATCGGGCTCGTCGGATCCGCACCGCAGTATCCGCACGGTGTGATCGATCCGATCGCGGAGCTCGGTGAGCTCGCGCAGAAGAAGAAGATCCCACTGCACGTCGATGCGTGCGTCGGTGGCTTCGTGTTGCCGTGGATCGAGCGGCTCGGTCGCCGGCTGCCGCTGTGGGACTTCCGGGTGCCGGGTGTCACCTCGATCAGCGCCGACCTCCACAAGTTCGGGTACGCCGCCAAGGGTGCGTCCGTGCTGATCTGGCGGTCGATCGATGCAATGCGCCACCAGATCTTCGTCGCCACCGACTTCCCCGGTGGGCTGTACGCGTCGCCGACGCTGCTCGGCACGCGGCCGGGTGGTCCGATCGCTGCCGCATGGGCTGCGCTGAGCTCGTTTGGCGAGGATGGCTACATCGCGCTCGCGAAGACCGCGATCGATGCAGCGGACCGCCTCCGGCTCGGGATCGAGGCCATTCCGGGGCTGTCGCTGATCGGCAAGGGTGACGCCACCATCGTCACCTACGGCACGACCGAGTCGGTCGAGGCTGCCGCGGATACGTCGCTGATCCCATCGCTCATGCGAAAGGTCCGCGGAACGGGCGGTGAGGAGATCTATGCGATCGCGGATCGCATGGAGGCGCGCGGCTGGACGATCGATCGTCAGCAGAAGCCCGCCTCGATCCACCTGACCGTCACGGCCAACCACGCGTCGGTCGTCGATGAGTACCTGCGCGATCTCGCGATGTCGGTCGCGGAGGTTCGCCAGGATCCATCGCTCGCGAAGAGCGGCACCGCGCCGATGTACGGGATGGCGGCGAAGATGCCGCTTCGCGGCTTCGTGGCCTCGCAGGTCCGCAAGGTGATGGCCGAGATGTACTCGAAGGGAGCGCCGTCGTGAAGCGGATCGCATTCGCGCGCATCGCGCAGGAGAGCAACTCGCTGTCGCCGGTCGCCACGACGCTCGCCGACTTCGAGGGCAGCCACTTCCTCGAGGGCGCAGCGCTGATGAAGGCCGCGACCTCCGGGCCCGAGGTCGCGGGCTTCTTCAAGCGCGCAGAGCTCGGCGGCTTCATGCTCGCCGCGGCGGAGCGCAAGGCCGAGATCGAGCCAGTGCCGCTGCTGTCCGCGTGGGCGTCGTCGGGTGGCCCGTTGACCAAGGAGTGCTTCGAGATCCTCGAGGCGAAGATCATCGAAGGCCTGCGTGCGGCGGGGCCGGTCGACGGCATGTACTTCTGTCTGCATGGTGCGATGGGCGTGATCGGGGTCCCCGATCCCGAGGCCCGGTTGCTCCGCAGCGCGCGCTCGGTGATCGGTGGCGCGCCGCTCGTGATCTCCCACGACCTGCACGGCAACGTGACGCGTGCGCGGGTCACTGCCGCAGACGCGATCGTCGCGTATCAGACCAACCCGCATCGGGATCACGCAAAGATCGGCAAGAAGGCCGGATCGATCGTGATCGGGACGGTGCTCGGCGAGATCAAGCCGACGATGGCGTGGCGCACGCTGCCGATGATCCTCGGCGGCGGCAGGACGATCGACTTCCTGGCACCGATGCGGGCGGTGTTTCGCCACATGCGGCGCGCGGAGAAGAGCGGCGAGGTGCTCGCTGCGTCGACGCTGATGTGTCACCCGTGGAACGACGACCCCGCGCTCGGCTGGTCGACGGTCACCGTCACGAACAACGACATCGCTGGCGCCGAGCGGCTCGCGGAGCAGCTCGCCGAGATGTGCTGGGAGCGACGTCATGAGCAGCCCCCCGCGTTCCCGTCGGCGAGCGAGGCGATCGCGACCGCGCGCTCGGTCCGCCTGCGGCGGAAGATCGGCTGCGTGATGATGGCGGATGCCTCCGACGTCGTCACCGCCGGTGCACCGGGCGACTCGACGCACCTGATCCGCGCGCTGCTCGGCGAGGCGTCGGGCCTGCTGACCTACTGCGCGGTGCGCGATCCGCACGCGATCGATGCGCTGTGGTCTCGCGCGGACGGTGAGGAGGTCGCCCTCGCGATCGGCGGCACGCTCGATCCCGCGCGATCGACGCCGCTGCCGGTCAAGGGAACGATCGTCAGCAAGCACGCGCGCCATGGCTTTGGCCGGACCATCGTGTTCTCGGTCGAGCACCTTCGGGTCGTGATCACCGAGGGACCGGCGATGGTCATGCGGCCGTCGTTCTATACCGAGGTCGGGCTGTCTCCGTGGAAGGCCGACATCGTGGTCGTGAAGAACTTCTTCCCGTTCCTGATGTTCTTCCTGCCGTACAACCGCAAGACGATCTTCGTTCGCACGCAGGGCACGACCGACTTCGACGCTGCGTTCCAGCTCCGGTTCGACGGGCCGATGCATCCGCGCGACTCGATCGAGGACTGGCACCCGCGCGATCGGATGCGGCGCGGGCTGGACGGCGGATCGATCAGCGAGCAGGCGCCCACGGTACGAGAGCTCCGCGCCTAGCGACCCGACGATCGTAGCGCAGACAATCGAACCTGAACAGTCTTGCGATCCTGCGCCAGCTGCGCAGAGTGGCGTCGTGACTTTTGACGAGCTCGAGCGGCTGATCACCGCAGCGCCAGCTGCGCAGGGCGTCCTGACCGTGGTCACGGAACGCGGCCAGCGGACGTACGCCCTCGCACCGAGCACCCAGCTCGATCGCGAGGTCCCGATGCTCGACTGGCGGACCGCCCCGCTGGCCGGCGCGTTCTTCCGCCATGGGCCCGGCGAGAGCTACGAGATCGAGACCGGGGAGCGGACCACAGAGGGCCGGGTCGTCGAGCGCTGGCTGATCGGCGGCCGGGGCAAGGCGCTGATCGGCGACGATCGCGTGATCACGCCCGACGGCGAACAGCCGCGGCCGCGGCCCGCCCCGGCGGCAGGGCCGGCGCGCGACCGCGATGCGGTGATCGTCCTCGACCCCGAGCAGCAGCGCGCGGTGGACCTGTCGGCCGACACCTCGCTCGTGCTCGACGGGGAGGCCGGCGTCGGCAAGACGCTGGTCGCGCTCTATCGCGTCGCCTCGCTCGAGCAACGCGCGCGGGCACACGATCGGAGGTTTCGCGCGCTCCTGCTCGTACCGACCGAAGGTCTGCGCCGGCTCGTCCGCCTGCTCGCGGACCGGCTGCGGATCACGAGGCTCGAGATCGCCGTGACCGATGACTGGTTGATCGAGCGCGCCCACGCCGCGTTCCCGGGTCTGCCGAAGCGGCTCAGCGAAGGTGCGCGTGCCCAGGTGATCGCGCTCAAGCGGCATCCCGCGCTGCGGGTCGCATTCGATGCGTTCGTTGGCTGGAAGCCACCACCCGACAACGACGACAACCTGCCGAAGTCTCGCGCCCGCTTGCTCTATCTGTTCGGCGATCGCGACCGGCTCGAGCCGGTGATCGCCGCGAGTGGAGGCGCGTTACCGTCGCGCGCGATCGACGCGGTGCAGAAGCACACGCGCGAGCAGTTCCAGACCACGACCGAGAAGTCGCACAAGCACGTCGATGCGGATCGGTTGATCGCGCTCGATGGTCGTCGCCTTGATGCCGGTACGCCGATGCAGGATGCCAACACGTTCGATGCCGAGGACGTCCCGGTGCTGTTCGAGCTGGTTCGCCGCGGGGCGCTGTCGATGTCGCGCGATGCGAAGCTCAACCAGTACGATCACATCGTCATCGATGAAGCGCAGCTGCGCGCGCCGATGGAGCTCGCCGCGATCGCGGATGCACTCGCGCCGCATGCGACGGTCACGCTCGCCGGCGACCACCGCCAGGCGACCGACGAGACCGCGTGGTTCACCGGCTGGGATGCGGCGCGTGCGGAGCTTCGCCGCCCGACCTGGGTCGAGACCACCCTCGCGATCACGTATCGGTCGGTGCCGGCGATCAGCGATCTCGGGCGCTCGATCACGCAGGGCACGGCGCGGCTTCCACCCGAGCCACCGGAGGATCCCGCGGTGTGGGCGAGTGCGTGCGGGACCGCGGTCGGGCAGGCCGCAGCGCTGTGCTGGCACCTCGACGCCCTGATCACGCGCGATCCGTGGCGGCAGATCGCGGTGATCGCCCGAACCCCGGAGCACGCGCGCCGGCTCCACGCCGAGCTGTCCCGCGGGCTCGATCCAACCCTCGTGCTCGACGGTGACTTCCGGTTCGAGCCGGGCATCCTCGTGACCACGGGGGCCGCGGTCTCCGGTCTCGAATTCGACGTCGTGGTGATCCCCGATCTCACGCCCGCGTTCTATCCGGTGACGCCGGAGCTCGCGCGGTCCCTCTACGTCGCGGCGACCCGCGCCCGGGACTGGCTGTGGCTGCTGACTCCCGATGAGTGGTCGCCGCTCGTGTCGCGCGGGAGCTAGAGCAGCGCGATCGCGTTGCGGACCACGAGTGCGAGGCCCGCGACGAGCAGCATCAGCCACACCACGCGCTCGAACCGTGCAGGCTCGAGGGCATGGTGCACGCGCTCACCGATCCACAGCGCCGGCACGATCACGATCGCGAGCACGATGCCGAGATCGAGCGTGTGTCGCTGGTAGAGATCGAGCGAGAGGAAGTTGAGCAGCAGCGCCGTGTTGAGCACGAGCCAGAGCACGGCGAGCGTGGACCGGAACGCGAGCTTGTCGGGCAGCTTGCGCCGAACGACATAGACGATCATCGGGCCACCGGTCCCGAACAGGCCGTGCGCAACTCCGCCGAGCACGAGCAGTGCGATCTGCCACGGCCGGGCGAGCGGGCGATCCGCCGGGCGCACGAGCTGGAGGACGGCAAGCCCGGCGACGAACACACCGAACGCGAGGGCGAGGAGGGTCTTGGCAGGCAGGTGGAACAGGACGAGGCCTCCCGCGGCTCCGACCCCGACCGGCAGCGCGATCTCGACCGCCAGCATCCGCCAGGCCACCGAGGGGGCGCCCCGGGTCACCAGCCAGCTCGACAGTGCGAGATTCAAGGGCACGAACGCAGGCAGCAGGGCCTCGATCGGTAGGACCTGCGCGCCGATGCTGGCGGCGATCACGGTTCCCCCGAAGCCGATGGCACCCTCCGTGGCGAACGCGACGAGGGCGATCGCAGCGAGGGCGACGAGAGTCACGGTCATTTATCGATGACGGGGCAGGGGATATCGAGTAGGAACAGGACCATGAGCGATGTCGTTCGTCGGCTCGAGACCCGACTCTATCGCGACGTGAAGGACACCTGCGAGCGCTACCAGCTGCTCGCGCCAGGTGATCGGATCATGGTCGCGATGTCGGGTGGCAAGGACAGCTACACGCTGTTCCACCTGCTGACGCGCCTCGTCCCCCGGCTGCCGTTCGAGGTAGAGCTGATCGCGGTCCACCTCGACCAGGCCCAGCCCGGCTACGACGGGGCCGGTCTGCGCGCGTACCTCGAGGCCTCCGGCCAGCGGTTCGAGATCCTGCGCGAGGACACCTACTCGGTCGTCACCTCGCACCTGCCCGAGACCGCGACCTATTGCTCGCTGTGCTCGCGGCTGCGCCGCGGGATCCTGTACACGGCCGCCGAGCGGCTCGGTTGCAACAAGATCGCGCTCGGCCACCACCGCGATGACACGCTCGAGACGTTCCTGCTGAACCTGTTCTACAGCGGCAAGCTGCAGGCGATGCCGGCGACCTATCGGACCGACGACGGTCGGTTCGACGTCATCCGCCCCCTGATCGAGTGTGCCGAGGTCGACATCGCGACGTTCGCGTCGCATCTCAAGTTTCCGATCATCCCGTGCAACCTGTGCGGCTCGCAGGACGGGCTCAAGCGCGATGCGATGACCGCGCTGCTGTCCCAGCTCGAGCAGGATCATCCGCACCTCCGCGCGATCATGGCCAATGCGCTGCGCAACGTGCGGCCGACGCATCTGCTCGACCGTGACGTCGCGCGAGCGTGGGCCGAGCGTGCACCCGACGTGCGACCGACGACGCTCACGACGCCGCGCCGCGCACATGCGGCCGCGCTGCCGGTGCTGGCCGGCGGCAAGGTGCGGCTGCCGGTACTCGAGTCGTGATCGTCCGGACCTGGAGAGCGCGCGCCACCGCGCAGAACGCCCGGTCCTACGTCGCCTTCTTTCACCGCACACTGCGTCCCGAGATGAGCAAGCTCGCGGGCCACAAGGGTGCCCTCGTGCTGACCCGCGCCGACGAGGTGCTCGTCGAGATCACCGTCTTGACGATGTGGGACTCGTACGAATCGATCAGTGCGTTCTCGCCGGACCCTGACCGCGCGGTAATCGAGCCCGAGGCGCGAGCACTCCTGCTGTCGTTCGATCCACTGGTCCAGCATCACCACTGTGCGCTCGACACGCGCGTCGAGCGCGCGACGACGCAGAGCTAGCTCACAACCGGCCGGTCGCGCCGACCGCCGGGATCATCCCGGGCGCATCACCACGTGTCAAACCGATCCCTCGTCGAAGGATCGAGCCTACACGTGTGACCCCGCCTTACTGGCAGAAGGCCTGGGAGAACGCCTGCGTCTCGTTCTGCATCGTCAGTCCCGCGCACCGCTGATTGGCGGCGGGATCACGCGCGATGTTGTCGTTGAGTACGCAGTCGACGGCGTTGTTCGGCGTGCACGTGTTGTCCCACCCGCACATGCAATCGGTGGGGTTCTGCGTCGCCGTGAGCCCGAGGCCGAAGCCGATGGCGCCGATCGCAAAGTTCACGACCCGCGTGGTCGGTGTGACGTTGTCGGCGATCCACGCGACGTCGTTGCGCTGGAGGTCGCCGCAGTCGAGCTGGTTGACGGCGCCGCCGAATCGCGACGCGACCTGATTTGCGGTTCCGCCGAACACGATCATCACGTACTGACCGGCAGCGGGGCGCGTGGTGACGACCTCGACCGGAAAGCTCGAGAGCCGAGCACGGACGCCATCGGTGATCGCCTGGATGTCGGCCGCGCGTGTGGCGACACCCTGGCGGTACGGAGGTGCGCTGCTCGACGGCAGCTGCAACCAGCTCGCGCGATTGAGCGTCGCATCGCTCACGCCCTGCGTCAGCGCCACGCCGCCGAAGTTGAGATAGACGATGCGTCCGTTCGAGCACGCTGCGACCGTCGGAGCATCGATGGCCGCATCGATCGTTCCGCCACCGCCGCTGTCGGTCGTGCCGCCGCCACCGGCGTCGATGCCGCCATTGCCGCCGAGACCCGGATTGTCGAGCTCTGCACCGCACGCCGAGGCGCACACCAGCAGAGCGACAAGGACCGAGCGCATGCGATCATAGTGACGCCAAGCTGCCGCCACCACAACTGGGAGGGCACGCCCCGGGTGGGGAAGGGCGCCCCAGGTCGGTCAGCCCAGCCGGTCGCGGACCGCGCGGTTGACCGCGGCGGCGTCGGCTCCCGGTGCCGACTTCATGACCTGACCGACAAAGAACCCGAGCAGCCCGGTCTTGCCTGCCTTGTATTGCGCGGCTTTCTCGGGGTTTGCGGCGATCACGGCATCGATCGCAGGCACCAGATCGAGGGCCGGGGCGGTCTGCGCAGCGCGCAGCTCGCTGAACGGTTTACCAGTACGTACGAGCTCCGCGAGGACGCCCTTGGCGGCGCTCGGATTGAGGCTGCCATCGGCGACGGCCCGGAGGAGCTGGGCGAGCTGATCGGCGGCGACGGTCCCGATCGGGGTGTCGCCGAGCGCACGCGGCAGCTCGTTGATGATCCACTTGGCCGCGAGCTCGGGCGCGACGGTCTCGGCGACCGCGACGAACAGCGCCGCGGTGTCCCGATCGCCGGCGAGCAGATCGGCATGGTCCGCGGTGATCCCGGGCAACGCGGACAGCCGGGTGTGAGCGGTCGCGAGCTCGGGATCGCGCGCACGTGCTTCGGCGCGATATTCCGCCGGGGACTTCCCCTTGGGGCGGGTCTGCGCCTTCGCGTTGATCTTGCGCTCGGTCTCGGGCGCGGCCGGCGTCTTCGCCGTGGTCGCCACCGTGCGCTGGTCGCGCAGCGTGATGATCCGGTTCATCACGATCGCGCCGGGCTTCGTGTCCTGGTCGACGATGAAGTAGCCGACGCGCTCGAGCTGCCAGCGCGATCCGATCTCGGCGGTCGCCAGGCTCGCCTCGACGCGTGCGCCCGTTACGATCTCGAGCGAGCTCGGATCGAGGTGTTCGAGGAAGTCACCGCCACCCTCCTCGGGCGAGGGAACCTTGAACAGCCGGTCGTAGAGCCGGACCTCCACGGGCAACGAGCTCGCCGCATCGACCCAGTGGATCACGCCGGAGACCTTGCGACCGTCGGCGGGGTTCTTGCCGCCCGTGGTGTCGAGGTCGACCTTCGCGCGGAGCCTGGTCACGTTGCCGGCGGGATCGCGCTCGACCACCTCGGCGCCGCTGATGCAGTAGCCGTAGCGCAGGCGCACCGTGCGACCGGGCGCGAGGCGCTGATAGTCCTTCGGCGGATCATCGCGCCAGTCGTCGCGATCGATCAGCACGCGACCGCTGAACGGCACCTGGCGCGAGCCGGGCTTGCCGACGTCGGGCGGGAACAACGGTGCCTCGAGCATCTCGGTCTCGCCCGTCCAGCCGACGAGCTCGACCTCGATCGGGCGCAGCACGCCGAGCACGCGGGGCGCGGTGTGGTTGAGGTCGTCGCGGATGCAGTACTCGAGCTTGCCGATGTCGACCGACGAGTTCGCCTTGGCGATGCCGATCATGTCGCAGAACGCTCGGATCGCCGCGGCGCTGTAGCCGCGCCGGCGCATCGCTGCGATCGTTGGCATCCGCGGATCGTCCCAGCCGTTGACGAGCTTCTGCTGGACGAGCGTCAGCAGCTTGCGCTTGCTCATCACCGTGTAATCGAGGACGAGGCGCGCCATCTCGTACTGATGCGGGCGCGTTGCCCACGGCCCCGTGTTGTCGAGGACCCAGTCGTAGAGCTCGCGGTTGTTCTCGAACTCGAGCGTGCAGATCGAGTGCGTGATCCCCTCGATGCCATCCTCGAGCGGATGGGCGTAGTCGTACATCGGGTAGATCTTCCAGCGATCCCCGCTGCGGTGATGGTGCGCGTGGCGGATCCGGTAGAGCAGCGGATCGCGCATCTTCATGTTCGCGGACGCCATGTCGATCTTCGCGCGCAGCACACGGGCGCCGTCGGGGAACTCACCCGCCTGCATGCGGCGCAGGAGATCGAGGTTCTCCTCGACCGACCGGTCACGGAACGGGCTCGGGCGGCCCGGCTCGCTGAGGGTTCCGCGGTACTCCTTGATCTGCTCGTCGGTCAGGTCGCAGACGTAGGCCTTGCCCTCGGTGACGAGCCGCTCGGCGAGCTCGTACATCTTCGGAAAGTAGTCCGCCGAGAACAGGACGGCGCTCGGTTCGAAGCCGAGCCAGCGCACGTCCGCCTCGATCGACTTCACGTACTCGACGTCTTCCTTGACCGGGTTGGTGTCGTCGTAGCGGAGGTTGCAGGTGCCCTGATAGTCACGGGCGACCCCGAAGTCGACGCAGATCGCCTTCGCGTGGCCGATGTGGAGGTACCCGTTCGGCTCGGGAGGAAATCGGGTGGCGACGGTCGTGTGCCTGCCGGCGGCGAGATCGTCGTCGATGATGTCGCGGATGAAGTCGTTTCTCTCGACGGCCATTCGTCGCGCACTCTACCTCACAGCCGGCCCTGCGACAGCCGTCACCGCAGGAGTGAATAGGCGACGATCGAGACCACCGTGCCGAACAGCGTCTTGAGGAACCCGCCCGAGGAGTCAGGAACGCCGAGCGGCACGGTGGTCGCGTGCTCGGTCCCGACCCAGATCCGCATCGCCTTGTCGGATCCGTTCGCGGTCATCACGACCTCCTCGGTGCCTACCGGAGCGCCCGAGATCACGACCCGCTGCGTGTGGGCGTCCTCCACGACCAGGAGCCCGTTGATCGCCACGGAGACGCCGCTCGCCGGCTTCGACAGCAGCAGCACGAGAGTCCCCGTCGGATCGTCGGGGGCGGCGGGGTAGCGCACGTGGACGTCCTTCGCACACGCAGTGATCAGGAGCGCGATCAGGATCGGAACAACACGCATGCTGCTTGGTCCGTGCAGCTCCGATCCCGGTTGCACGGTGTCTCGTCTGGCGCGCGCTTCGCGGGAGGCAACCATCCCCAGCGCGCCGCGGTTGCGCTACCTTGCGCGCCCATGGCGCGTATCAACGAACACTACGCCAAGCTTCCGGCGAGTTACCTGTTCCCCGAGATCGGGCGCCGCGTTCGCGCCTACTCCGCCGCGCATCCCGATGCGAAGGTGATCCGGCTCGGCATCGGCGACGTCACCGAGCCGCTCGCACCCGCGATCGTGGAGGCGATGCATGCTGCCGTCGACGAGATGGGCAAGCGCGAGACCTTCCGCGGGTATGGCCCCGAGCAGGGCTACGACTTCCTCGTCGAGGCGATCCGCGAGCACGACTATGCCTCGCGCGGTGTCTCGATCGCCGCGGACGAGATCTTCGTCAGCGACGGCAGCAAGTGTGACAGCGGTAACGTGCAGGAGATCTTTGCGCTCGCCGCGCGGGTCGCCGTCACGGATCCGGTCTACCCGGTCTATGTCGACTCGAACGTGATGGCCGGGCGCACCGCCGCCGCTGGACCGGACGGCCGTTATCCCGGGTTCACGTACCTGGTCGGTACCGAGGCCAACAACTTCCAGCCCGAGCCGCCGGCCGAGCCGGTCGACGTCGTCTACCTGTGCTCGCCGAACAACCCGACCGGCACCGTGGCGACCCGCGCGCAGCTCGAGCGCTGGGTGGCGTGGGCACGCAAGAACGACTCGATCATCCTGTTCGATGCTGCGTACGAGTCGTACATCTCGGATCCATCGCTGCCTCGTTCGATCTACGAGATCGAGGGCGCACGCGAGTGTGCACTCGAGCTGCGCAGCTTCTCGAAGCGCGCGGGCTTCACCGGCGTGCGCTGTGCTTTCATGGTGGTGCCGAAGACGGTGACCGGCGTCGGTGCCGACGGTGCCCGGGTCTCGCTCAACGCGCTGTGGGCACGTCGCCACACCACGAAGTTCAACGGCGCGTCGTACGTCGTGCAGCGCGGCGCAGCAGCCGCGTACTCGCCGGAGGGGCTCGCCCAGACCACGGCGCAGATCGCGTTCTACATGGAGAATGCCCGGTTGCTCCGCGAGGGGTTGACCGCGTGCGGCTTCACGGTGTTCGGTGGCGTGCACGCGCCGTACATCTGGCTGCGTACGCATGGTGGCGCGTCGTCGTGGGAGTTCTTCGATCGGCTGCTCGCCGAGGCGCAGGTCGTCGGGACGCCGGGCGCGGGGTTCGGCCCCGGTGGCGAGGGCTACTTCCGGCTCTCCGGCTTCAACTCGCGCGCGAACATCGACGAAGCGATCAGCCGGATCCGTCGCATCTTCGGCTGAGCGCGGGCGATGAGTAGCCACGACGAACGCTCGACGGTGGAGCACGCGATGGCGGTACGCAGGTTCGGCGGCGGACCGGAGCTCGTGTGGATCCACGGCCTCGGCGAGCAGTCGGCGAGCTTCGAGCGGATCGCGCGGCAGCTCGCTGAGGTCACGCACGTGCTCCCCGATCTCCCGGGGTACGGCCGATCGCCAGCGCCCGGGCCGAGCACCGCGGCCGGCATCGACTCGATCGACGCGACGGCGGACCAGCTCGCCGCCTGGCTCGCGGACGCGACACGAGCGAATGCCCCGCCACCCATCCTGATCGGGCACTCGCTCGGCGGCGTGCTCGCGACGCTGGTCGCGGAGCGCATGCCGGTCCGCGGTGTGATCAACATCGATGGCAACCTGACGCGCGGCGACTGCACATTCTCCGCGGAGGCGGCCGCGTACAGCCTCGAGGACTTCATCGCGAGCGGCTTCGCGGCGATGCGGGCGCGCGTCGGCGAGCGTGCCGCGGCCGAGCCGCCGCTGCGCGGCTATCACGCTGCGCTGACGCTCGCGGATCCGGCGGCGTTTCATCGTCACGCGATCGACCTCGTGCGCCTGAGCTCGACCGAGACGCTCGCTGGTCGGCTCGCAGCGCTCGGGGTGCCGACGCTGTTCGTGGCGGGCGTGCCGCGTGGGATCTGCGAGGCCAGTCGAGCGCTGCTCGATGCTCATCGCGTACCGTGGATCGGCATCGAGCCCGCGGGGCACTGGCCGTTCATCGATCAGCCGGATGCGTTCGCCTCGGTGGTCGGCCGCTTTCTGCGGACACTCGGATAGCGGGTGCGGTCGCACGAGATCGCGGCAACCAACGCGTGCTCGCGGTGCTCGTGCCGCTCGCGCTTGCGGCGGCCGGAAGGCCCCGCTGGTTGCGGCGCACCTCGTGGCCGGCGGGCGCGATCGCTGAGCTACGCGATGCGGCTGCGCGCCAGCGACGCTGGTCAGCCCGGTGCGACCGCGCCTCTCGCCTGACGCTGTCACGGCTCCGGCTGCGTCACCGGCATGTCGTCCACTGCCGGCGGATCGAGCTCCTCGTCCTTCGCCGGGTCCGCAGGCGCATCGGGATCGAGCTCGTCGAGACCGAGGAGGAGATGGCCACGCTCGCCCTTCGCCGGAAGCGCCTTGGCGCTGCGAGCACCGACGGACCGGTAAGCCTCACGCTCTTGCTCGGCATCGATCAGGCCCTGCATGCGCAGGAGGCGGATCAACCGCACCGCCTTCTTCGTGAGCTCGGGGCTGCGCACGTTCGGCGCGCGCTTGAACGGATTGGGCAGCGCGATCGCGAGGCGGACGGCTTCCGCAGGCGAGAGGGACTGCGCGGAGTGCTTGTACCAGTGCTGGGCGGCGGCCTCGGCGCCGAACACGCCGTCGCCCCATTCGACGACGTTGAGGTAGAGCTCGAGGATCCGCTGCTTGGAGAGGTGATCCTCGAGCGCGAACGAGATCACCATCTCGCGCAGCTTGCGAACGAAGCTTCGCGACGGTGACAGGTAGAGGTTCTTCGCGAGCTGCTGGGTGATCGTGCTGCCACCGATCGTGAGCGAGCCACGCGACCAGTTGGCGTCGACGGCCTTCTCGATCGCGGCCCAGTCGACGCCGTCATGGCGATAGAAGTTGTAGTCTTCGGAGTAGATGATCGCGGCACGCAAGTAGCGCGAGATCTCACTGATCGGGCGCCATCTCCACGTCAGCTCGAACGGACGTCCGTGCGCTGCGGCCTCCTCGCGACGCAGGTCGATGAAAGCGGTCGAGGTCGGGTTGCGCTTCGCGAGCTGGGCCGTACTCGGAACCGAGCACCACAGCAGGAGCGCACCGAGTGCGAGTGCGATGACCGCGCCCTCCAGGACGCGCGCCAGGATCCGCGGCCACCGGCGCACGTGCGGCGAGGTGGACGAGGCCATGCCCGCGAGCATACGGGAAGGACTCCATTCCCGCTCGAACCCTGCAGCGGCGGCCGCGGTACCGGGACTTGCGGGTGCGGATCGACGATCGCGTCCTCAAAGGGGGGCGGGCCGATCGGCAGTGGATCGCCGGCGGGGTATCGTTTGCAGGTGAGAGCCGTCGCGATCGTGAACGGCAACGCGCGTCGTGCGCGCGGTCGGGTGCGTCGCAAGCTCGAGGCAGCGCTGCCGGGGCGCGTGCGATTCACGACGTCGCTCGCCGATGCCCGCACGGTACTGCGCGCGGAGATCGCGCGCGGGATCGACCTCGTGATCCTCGGCGGAGGCGACGGAACCATCGTGATGGGTCTGACGCTGATCGCCGAGGCGTGTCGCGGCATGGGGCGCCCCGAGCCGGCGATCGGTGTGCTCCGCCTCGGCTCCGGCAATGCGATCGCGGACACCGTCGGCGCGACCGATGACGCGCCCGAGGATCTGGCGCAGCTCGGTCGCGGGCGTGGGACGTGGCGCAAGATCCAGATGCTCGATGTGCTCGGCGTGCGCGCGCCGTTCGTCGGGATGGGCGTCGATGCGCAGCTGCTCGAGGACAACGATGCGATCGGTCGCGTGGTCGATCTCGTTCCCGGTGCGCGGCGGTTCGTCGGTGGTGCCACGCGTTACGCGCTGTCGGTCGCGTTGCGATCGTTGCCGCGCTTCGCGACCGGGACACGGCCGAACGTCGTCGTCACGAACCTCGGGTCACCTGCGGTCGAGATGGCGCGCGGTGGTGCGACCGGCACGACGATCCCGGCAGGGCAGGTGCTGTGGTCGGGCGCGTGCACGCTGGTCGCCGGCTCGACGATTCCGTTCTTCGGGTTTGGACTCAAGATGTTCGCGTTCGCAGAGCAGCAGTCGGGAATGTTCCACTTGCGCTGTGGTGACGCGGGGTTGTTCGAGATGATGCGCAGCGCACCGGCCGCGTTTCGGGGCGAGTACTTCTCGGAGCACGTCACGGATTTCCTCTGCGATCGCGTGGCGATCGAGCTCGACCAGGAGACCGCGATCGAGGCTGGAGGCGAGCTGCTCGGTCGCCGGCGCAAGCTCGAGCTCGGCATGGCGGCTCCCGTCACCCTCGTTTCGCTGGCCGACATTCCGATCTGACGGATGATCGTGTGCAGTCCGCGAAACTGTTGACGTTCTCGGTTGTACTCTCCGAGCACGACAATCAAATACATTTCTTCGTCGAGAATCTCTTTGACAGATCGATGGAGCGCTGTTATCCGTATCCACCATGCCGCTTCGTTCTTCGGAACGGCAGACCGAGCAAGACCCCGTGCTGACCATCCACCTACATAGCTGTTCGAAAAGGACCGCCGCCGAAACGCCAGCTTGGCGCTTCCTTCAGCCGTCCTATGCCGTCCAGGTGCCGTCGGGCGCCAACGGTTTCGATACGGGTACCACCGGGGGACCTCCTCGCGAGTGACGTGAACAACGTCGCTACGCGCTGAGGGCCGCCCGGGAAACCAGGCGGCCCTCTGACGTTTCGGGCTCCGGGGCTCGCCCGGTTCGAGCGTCACTCTACAACTGACTTTGCGACTCGTGATCTGGACTGCGTAGTCCCGATCTCGTGACGCGACAGGTGTACTCGCAATGACTGCGAGTGCCGCGAGGCCCGAGGTGCGTCCTGCGCACGGCGGCTCGACCGGATGCATCTGCGATCTCTGACAACCGAAGAGCGATTGACGATGAAGGGTGCCCTGGCAGGCACCCGTGACTGAACGCTGCGTCTGCCCTCGGGGCGCGCAGCGTCACATCCCACTCTTGCGTAGTTGGTCTGCGCGCTCGGCTGAAGCCCGTGAGGTTCTGGTTCGATTCCAGAGGGTGGGACCGCCGCACGCAATCTGCGTGCGGAATGAGTTGGTAGCAAACGCAGGCCTTGCAGCGGATTCTTGATCCGCCAGAACGTCGGTTCTCCCCGGGCCGTGCCCTTCGGGCACCTCGTTCGCTGCGCGACCTCGACACGCTTCGCGTGTGGCCCGTGGTGGCCTCTTCGGGGAACGCGGCTTGCGCCGCTTCCCTCGAGGTCGAATCCGACGGGGGGCTCTGGTTCGCGGGCCGATGCGCGAGCGTTCTCCTCGTAAAAGAACACGCTCGAGCGATCACTTGTCCGCACTTGTTTCTCCGTCGCCACCCGGCGACGAGCTGCGCATTCCGCGCGGCTGATCGCCACCCGGCGATCTACTAACCAGGGGCGCGAGCCCCGTCACCGTCCACGTGTTGTGGGCCGGAAGGAAGCGTCATGTTCAAGTTCACCAAGTTCTTCTCGACCAAGACCACGCCGCAGTCGGAGCCGATCCCGGGAACCCACCAGGTCCCCAACTCGGCGGGTGGTCACGCATGGCAGCTCGACGACTGGGCTCGCCTCGATCGCTTCCTTGTCCTCGGCTGCGAGGGCGGCACCTACTACGTGGGCGAGCGTGAGCTCACCATCGAGAACGCCAAGATCGTCCAGCGGTGCATCGCCGCGGACGGTGTTCGTACCATCGACCGGATCGTTGCTATCTCTGATGCGGGACGCGCGCCCAAGAACGATCCGGCGATCTTTTCCCTCGCGATGGCTGCCAAGCTCGGTGACGAGCCCACGCGGCGCGCGGCCTACGCGGCACTCCCCAAGGTGTGCCGCATCGGAACGCACCTGATGCACTTCGCGGACTTCGCGCAGGGCTTCGGTGGTTGGGGTCGCGGCATGCGCAAGGCTGTCGGGGCGTGGTTCAACGGCAAGCCTGCCGCGGACCTCGCGTTCCAGCTCGCCAAGTACCAGGCTCGCGATGGTTGGTCGAACCGCGATCTGCTCCGCCTCGCGCACCCGCGCGCGGCGTCGCCGTCGCACGACCGGCTGTTCGCGTGGGCGGTGAAGGGCGAGCTTCCCGACGGTGCCGCGGAGGATCCCGCGTGCGCGCTGATCGTCGCGATGACCGAGCTCAACAAGATGGACGACGTGCTCAAGGGCGCACAGCTCATTCGTGAGCGGCGCATCCCCCGCGAGTGCGTGCCGACGCAGTGGCTGACGTTCCCGGACGTCTGGGACGCGCTGCTCGACTCGATGCCGATGACGGCGATGATCCGGAACCTCGCGACGATGACTCGCGTGGGGCTGGTGACGTCGCAGTCGGCGGCAGCGAACAAGATCGCGGCGCAGCTGCGTGATCCGCAGCGGCTCGCGAAGGCGCGTGTCCATCCGATCGGCGTGCTGTCCGCGCTCATGACGTACAAGTCGGGGCGTGGCGCGCGTGGCTCGGCAACGTGGGAGCCGGTGGCGTCGATCGTCGACGCCCTCGACGCCGCGTTCTACGCGAGCTTCGGTGTCATCGAGCCCGCGGGTAAGCGCATGCTGCTCGCACTCGATGTCTCGGGTTCGATGGAGTCCGGCACCGTTGCCGGCGTCCCGAACCTGACTCCGCGGGTTGCGAGCGCGGCGATGGCGCTCGTGACGGCTGCGACCGAGCGTGATCACACGTTCATCGCATTCAGCGCTGCGTCGGGTGGCCACGGTGGAACGTGGGGCGGGGGTGTTCCGGGCATCACGACGCTGTCGATCTCGCCGCGTCAGCGGCTGGACGATGTCGTCAAGACGGTCGGAGCACTGCCGATGGGTGGAACCGACTGCGCCCTGCCGATGATCTGGGCGCAGAAGCACCGCGTCGATGTGGACACGTTCTGTGTCTACACCGACAACGAGACCTGGGCAGGTAGCGTGCACCCTGCGCAGGCTCTGCGGGCGTACCGAGACGCACGGGGAATTCCGGCCAAGCTGGTCGTGGTCGGAATGACGTCGAACGGATTCAGCATCGCTGACCCGAACGACGCCGGTATGATCGATGTTGTCGGCTTCGACACGTCGACCCCGCCGGTCATTGCCGACTTCGCTCGCGCGTAGTGGTCTGATCAACCATCACGCAGCTGAGTGAAGGCGCGGCCCCGCGACCGCTGCCGGTGAGGGCGACCTCGGTGGTCCTCGCCGGTATTTGAGATCGAAGCTCAGCTGGTTGAGCGGCCGGTTGTTAACCGGATGGACGTTGGTTCGAACCCAACCGATCTCGCGACTGATGTTCGGGCCGAACACGCTGCGTTACCCATCAAAACGCTTGCGCAGCGTCACTCACGTGCCTGGTTTTACGTCGAGGTCTGGGTAACCGAGCTGCAGTCCAAATGCGGCTGACCGTCAGGTTCGATTCCTGATCGGCGTGCGAGCTCCTGTGCCTGTTCGCTCTCGAGCGAGCGGGCCGCCGTGTGGTGTGAAAGCCGCTCGAGTCATCTCGAGCCATGTGACGCGGCAGATTTCTCTGGGTGTAGCTCAGGAGTAGAGCGCTCCGTTCGGGACGGAGAAGTCGCAGGTGCGATCCCTGTCGCCCAGACGACACGTCGGTCGATCCAGTTTCTTGGTGTAGCTCAGTAGAAGAGAGCGAGGTCCGGGACCTCGAAGCGCAGGTGCAATCCCTGCCGCCGAGACGCATGCAGACATAGCTCAGCGGTAGAGCATTTTTCCCTCGTCATCTTTTGTCCGTTCGCGGGCCGTCGGCGAGGGTTCTCGATTCTTACTCGAAAGGTCGCTGGTTCGAATCCACCTGTCTGCACGTTCCCTGCCGCGCATCTCGTTGCCGTCTCGTTCTGCCTTGCTCGCCGTGCGAGCCGATGCGGGATGGTTATCTGGTAATGGCGAAAGCCTACGTGGTTCGAACCCGCCGCCGTGTCCCGACCTCGGTTGCGGCGGCACCAGGGAGCACGAGCTCCCGGAGAGTAGTTGCTCTCGAACATCTTGCCCGCGTGTTGCGGGCCGGTGATGCGCAGCGATCCGGCGCGCACATCACGT
>JAQBQE010000007.1 GCA_028287135.1 Myxococcales bacterium | reverse complement strand
ACACCAGGTCGACCTCGCCGCGAGCCTGGGCCTCCTCGGCGGTGTCGGCGTGGAGCAGCCCCAGGCCGGTCCCGCCCGCGATCAGCGACCGGGTGACGTCCTCGCGATCGACGCTGATGATTCGTCGGGGGCGGATGCGATGCTGCTTGAACAGGCTCTCCGCGGTCCTCCCACAGCACGCGCTCGCGGTGGGATAGATCCACGGCAGCTCGGCGAGCGCCTGCCAGTCCAGCGGATCAGCCACCGTCACCAGGCCCGGAGGTGCCGCGAGGTACGCGGTGAACCGGGACACCTCGAAGGTGGCGAGCGCGGGATCGGGCTCGCCGGCCTCGTTGTAGAACCCGGCGTCGAGGCCGCCGTTACGGATGCCGGCGAGGATCTCCGCCGACGTGCCGTGCTTGAGATCGACCTCGACATCCGGCCAGCGCTCCGACAGGCTGGTCAGCAGCCTGCCGATCGCGTCGCTGTTCGCGTTGCTGCCTGCGCCAAGCCGGAGCTTTCCAGCGAGCCGTCCCTTGATCCGGGTTGCCTCGTCCATCAGGTCCTGATGGGCAGCGAGCGTTCGTTCTGCCTTGGCGAGGAGTCGTTCTCCGTCGCGGGTCAGGCTCATCCCGCGCGACGTGCGCTCGAACAACGTCACTCCGAGCGCGTCCTCGAGGGCCTTGATGTGCGCGCTGACCGCGGGCTGGCTCAGATGCAGGAGCTCCGACGCCCGCGTGATGCTGCGTTCGCGAGCAACCGCGACGAACGTCTTGAGCTGATAGAGGTCCATCGTCCTTCGAACGTCCCGGTCGTTCCATGATGGCTCAGGACCGCGCCACGAGGACCGTCGCCGCGACGCATTCGACGACGCCGAGCGACGCCGCGATTCACGATGCGGTTCGCCGGGCCGGAACGCGGGTCGCCTTGCGGGGGCCGCGCGGCTCGAGCAACCGGCGCTCGATCGCGAGCACGCGCTCGGGATAGCGATTGCATCGTCCGGTGGTCACACCGTGGTTGCCGCAGCCGTGTCCCGCGAGTGCGCGTCGGATGTCACCGCGGACCCGGGGATCGCGCAGCCAGGTCTGCAGCTCCGTCACCGCTGCGGCATAGCCGACCCGTGTGTCTCGCATCTGCAGGCACGCGTCCCACGATCGCGCGTAGGTCTGAAGTGGACCGCAGTACAGGGTTCCCTTCCGATCGAGCCGGCGTGGAGGCGTGGTCGACGGATGACGCCCGGTCTTGCGCTTGCCGTCCTCGATCCTCGATGTCGCGGTCACATCGTAGCGACTCTCGACGTATGCGATCGCGAGCAACAGCTCGACCCGCACGGTCGGAGTCGCGACCTCGACGGCCGCCGACGCATGTTCGATGACGTCCGGCATGGGCAGCTCCGGAACGGCGGCGTGAAGCCGCATGACGAGTGCGAGTCGCTCCACGTACATCAACACGGCGGTGAGCATGAGCGCTCGCCAAGCAACTCTCTGACCGCTGACGTGCGTGTGTAGTTCAGACAATCTGCAGCTCACGAAGCGTGCGTCTCCGCGTCAGTGGGATCACTCCGCCACCGACGACGTTTGATCGCAAGGTAATCTTCCTGGATCGAGCCGTCGGGTGATCACCGTACACGTACGGTGGTTTGCAGTGACATACCGTCGATGACGTGCGCGTCGATCGTCGTGGCGACTTCGGCGTCCCGCGGCGCGAGCCCGCATAGATCGGGTCCATTACCGCTCGCTCGCCTGCGTGACGCGCAGGCAGTAGACCTCCCAGTCGGCTCCGTGGCTGCTCCGTTCCTGCTCGACGATCTCCTGAGCGGCCGCGATCGCTGACCCCGCATCCTGGTAGGCGGTGATCGTGCAGGAGCTCACGGAGAGCTCGAAGTCTCGTAGCCAGAACACGACCAGAAACGGCGGATCGACCGCGCGCGCCTCGGGGTTCGGGATCACGACGCCTCGGAGATGGTCGAAGACGATGTCACCGAGCCAGGCGTTGGCGTGACCTTCCAGATACCGGGACGCCAGCTCGGGATCGGAGAACACGAGGCGGCCGCCTCGTCCGTGACGATCTTCGTACGCGACCAGCAGGTCGTGGGGCACGGTCGAAGGCTACCCCACACGCGGCGAGCAGAGCTCGCCTCACTCGCCGCGATGGAGATTCGCAGACTCGTCGAGCCGGTACGCCTTGGCATCGCCGAGATACGCTCGCTTGGTCAGCTGGTAGTCAGTGACCGCGAGAAACTCGAGCTGCGAGCTCCCGGTGTTCGTCGTCTGGTGCAGCGCCCAGCGCGGTACGAGGACACTGTCGCCGGTTTTCACCTCCACGGCCTGCGCATCGATCTCGACCCTCCCGGTGCCGGCGAGGATGTGGATGAACGTCTCGTGCGCGTGGCGGTGGCGTTCGTTGGACTTGCCGGGCGGGATCACGACGCGCCGCGGATCGAGCACCTCCGCCTGGAGCGGGATCCGCGTGACCGTGAAGTCGACGCCCGTCGACTCGACCGCGTTCGTGTACAGCGCGGGCGTGGCGTCCTCGGCTCGGTGGCGGAGGTCGGTCGCGCTCGCCGTCAGCGAGCACAGCGACACCCCATCGTTGATGCGTGCGACCGTTGCGCCGAACCGGCGCCGCTGCAGCTCCTCGACCATGCGCTCGAAGAACTCGAGCCGGAGGTCGAGCGCGTGCGTCATCGCGCGCTTGCAGGCGTCGAACCAGCGTGGCTCGCTGGAGTACGACAGCATCATCTGCTCGAGAGTCTCCGCGTGGTCGTCATCGCACGCGATGTGGAGATGGAAGAACTCGAGCTGATCGTCGCGAAACCCCGCCTTGCGGAGGCCGGTGACGAACACCTGGTACATCCGCGGAACGATGCCTTCGGTACCGAGCGACAGGAACGCGCTGCCGGCGAGCGCGTCGTTGCCGAGGCACGCGACCAGGTACTCGCGCACGAAGTGCTGCGTGAACGCGTCGAACACCGTGTCCTCGGGCGCTGGGACGTCGAGCGCCTCGCGCAGAAAGCGGCGGAAGATCTCTGCATGACGGAGCGCGGGCTCGCAGCCGCCGCCTTCCTCCCACAGGTTCGCGGACAGCCGCGCACGCCACAGGTCGCTGTCGCAGTTCGCCATCACCGCCGAGATGAAGCGAGTGAAGCTTCGCGAGTAGGCCTGATACTGCGAGAAGATGTATTGCAGGTCGCGTCGATCGAGACTGCCCGTCTCGAACGCCTGAAACAGGCGGTTGTGCCACAGCGGGTGCTCGTCGCGGAGCACGCGCAGCTCGACCAGCATCGAACCTTCCACGCCCACCGTCACGTCATGCGCACGAAGCGTCGACATCGTTGGTACCTCGGTGATGAGTTTCGAGATCACGGGTAACAGCGTCCCGTGTAGGCAGTCAACGCGAGTCTTCGCGCAACGTTATGCGACGTGGTGCTGCGTATCAGCCGATACGAACCGCATCGCTGGTAAGCCTCATTCGCGTCGCTGCGCTTACGGATCGAAGCGCGTCAATGCTGACGAGCCGGGCGCGGACAGCTCTCGGAACCGAGAGGCCACAGACGTTTTCTCCGCGAAGAGCTTCGCTAGCGCGAGTCCCCGCTCGGGGGACCGCATCGTGTACGGTGTTCCGGTGCCGCTCGCCGGACGTGGAACGCACTACAGCTCGGCACGGCACGCCGTCGAGTGGGCGCTCGGCCTCGCCTACCGCGGCCACTGGCCCGCGCGGATGGTTCGCGCACTCGGCATGCAGCGGCGCGTCCAGATCCGTCACCATCGGATCACCACCGCGCGCTGGCCATCGACGGTGCGGCCGCTGCGCATCGCGTTCGCGTCGGACCTCCACGCCGGGCCGACGACGCACCCGAGCTTGCTCGACGAGGCGTTCGACCTGCTCGCGACGACCCACGCAGACGTGATCCTGCTGGGCGGGGACTACGTGTTCCTGTCGGCCGAGTACATCCCGTGGATCGAGCAGCGACTGCGCCGCCTGAAGCCTCCGCTCGGGATGTTCGGTGTCCTCGGTAATCACGATCTGTGGGCGGACGATGCCGCGATCGTGACCGCGCTCGGTCGCGGCGGCGCTCGCATCCTCGTCAACGAGCGGGTGGTGCTACCCGCTCCGTTTGCCCACGTGACGATCGCGGGCCTCGATGATCCATGGACGGGGCTCGTTCCCACGCTGCCGGTGTTTACCCCCGACGATCGCGTCCGCGTCGTCCTCACGCACGCGCCCGAGGCCATGCTCCACCTCGGGGATCAGCCGTTCGAGCTCGCGATGTGCGGTCACACCCACGGCGGCCACATCGCGCTCCCCGGCGGCATTCCGATCCTGGTGCCCGGCCCGCTGTCGCGCAAGCACGCGCACGGCCGCTATGATCTGACAAACGATCGCACGCTGATCGTGAGTCGCGGCATCGGCGGCACCGAGGTGGCGCTCCGCCTCAACGCAGATCCAGACATCCTCGTCATCGAGCTCGGCGGCGAGACCTGAGCTACGCGGTCCTGCGTCGGAGCGGGCTCTCGTAGGTTCGGCGCCATTCGCTGCGAGCTGCCTCGAGGAAGTCGCGAGCAAGACGCGTGATCAACCGCTGATCGTCGGCGAGCACGGCCGCTTTCAGAATCGCCAGCGCCGTGAACCGCTCGAAGGGCAGCGGTCCCTTGTAGACACGCGACAGCTGCCCAGCCCATCGAGCCCCCAGTGACGCGGCGAGACCAGCGAGATCCGCATAGCTCTCTTCGAGGCACGGCGCGCATAGCTGTTCCCGCCTGCAGCACTCCTCTTGTGCCATCACGGCGAACGTAGACGACAGGCGCGCGTCCGCCCATACCGTGATCTACGGAGCGTCGTGTCGCAAAAAGCACCAGGCACGACGGCGCCAAAACACACCGTCGTGACGCCGAAGCAAGATAGGTTTCGCCCGTGATGCGTCGATTGCTGTTCGTCGAAGATCATCCAGACACGCTGATCGCCGTGACGCTGCTGTTGAGGATGCGTGGCTTCGAGGTGAGCACGGCCACATCGGTCGAGGAAGCTCATGCAAAGCTGACGTCGGAGCAGTTCGAGATCGTGGTCGCCGACCTGACCCTCCACAAGAACGCGTCCGATCACGAGCGAAGCTGGCGCGACATCGCACAGCTCGTGGAGCACGCGCGACCGGCGCGCGTGGGATTGCTGAGCGGCTCGCCGGTGAGCACGTCGCAAGCGCTCCGGCACGGCCTGGCGTTCGCGCTTCGCAAGCCGTGTGACTTCGAGTTGCTGCTCGCCGAGATCGAACGCTCGAGGATCCAGCAACTACCCGTGTAAGCGCGGTCGCCCTCGGTGAGAGTGCGTGAGGCGATCGCGCCACCGCACTCCTTCAGTGCTGCACCGACGCCGAGATCATGGCGCAGATGTGAAGCCGATGCCGACCGCAGGCCAGAGCTGCGACGACAACTGCGAGATGCGGTGCAGTTACCGACTTCAGGATCGATGTCGCTGGAGCGTTCTGCTCGATCGATGCACCGCGGAGCTCGAGCGTCGATTTCACCCTGAGACGAGCAACACGCTGATCTTCGAACTTTGTGCGAACGAAGTGCGCTCCGCTGCATGTAAGGTTCGATGGCTCCTCCGAACCGGATGCATGACCCTGAGAAGCTGCTTGAACATGCAGCCTGGCTGAGGCGGCTGGCTTATAGCCTCGTCCGCGATGAGGCTGCGGCCGACGAGCTCGTTCAAGACACCTGGCTCGCCGCCCTCCGGCAACCGCCAGACCTGAATAGACCAGCCCGTCCGTGGCTCCGCCGCGTGATCACCAACGTCGCGCGCTTCCGTTGGAGAACGGAGAAGCATCGCGCCGCTCGCGAACTGTCGATGGCCGCCGTTGCCGAGCAGACGGCGTCGTCCCCGGAGGATCTTCTCGAACGACACGAGACGCAGCACCTATTGTCGCGCCTGGTTGCCGAGCTGGAGGAATCCTACCGAACGACGATCCTGTTGAGATACGAGGAAGGCCTCTCCCCTGCAGCGATCGCGCGACGGCTCGGGATTCCGGCCGGTACCGTTCGCTCACGCCTTCACGAAGGTCTTGACCGGTTGCGGGTTCGGCTCGACAGCATCCATCGCGGCGACCGTCGATCGTGGATCGTGGCGTTCGCACCGCTCGCTCGCCGCCCCGCCCCACCTCTTGCGGTTCCGCTCGTCGTGTTCGCGCTCATAGCGCTCGCGGTGGTCTTCCTTGTCGCGGCTAACGGGTCGAGCCGAGCTGAAGAGCGGCCGGCCGCCAGAGTCACTGCCGCGTTGCTAGCCGATTCAGTCCCTCCGCCAGCTCAAGCCATGCTTCACCCGAGCCAGGACGGGACGGGCTGGATTGCACAGACAGGAGCGCCCTCGCGACGAGTGGCGGGGATCGTCGTTGCGGCGGGCAAGCCAGTCACCGGATCGGTGGTTCGACTCACGAGCGACGCTGCACGCACGGGCATGGCGCCCGTGCTGGAGCGGCGCACGGGCGACGACGGCCGGTTCGACTTCGGTATTCAACCTGCGCGAGAGAGCGACGTGGGCGCCGCAGCACCGGGACTGCTCGCGGCGGTAGAACACATCGATCTTCGCGATCCCACAGCACAGCCGGACGCGCTCGAGCTCACGTTGCGGCCCTGCACGGCGTCCCTCTACGGCACCGTGACCGACGCGGCGGGCACTCCGATCGCGAACGCGGAGATGCTGCGTGAAGACGTGATCGGCACGACGACGGATGCCACGGGATCGTACGAGGTATGCATGCGTCAGGTCGGGAGCTCACCAGAGCAACTGCGGGTCGTCCTTCGTGCGCCCGGCTTTGGTTCGCTGATGATCGATGTCGGACTCGCTGGACGAGAGCGCCATGACTTCGTGCTCACGCCCGAGGCGGTGGTCGACGGGCGTGCTCACACCGCGAACGGTGAGCCGATCGCGAACGCACGCATCTGGATCGAGCGAGCCGACACCGATACCCGGAGAGAGGCCGAGCAAACTGCACGCCTCATGGTGGCCACCGACATCGACGGGCGCTTTCGGTTCGAGGGGGTTGCCGGTGGACAGCATCGAATCGGCGGCGGTGGCCATGCGAGCACAGCATCACCGCTTGTCGTCTCCGTCGCGTCGGGCGGGACCCGAACCATCGATCTGCTCATGGTGCCCTCGGGGATTGTCCGTGGACGGGTCGTGAAGAACGGGGTCGGCGTGGCGGGCGCACGCATCGGTGTCGCGAGGGGCGATGCGGATGCTGCACGTAGCCAGAGCGACGGCACCTTCATTCTTGATCGCGTGCCGCTCGGCACCATCTCCTTCGTCGCGAGACCCTATCGCGTTCGCGCGCCTGAGAGCTTGGTCGTCAACGCCGGCGAGAACCAGGTCACGATCGAGGTCGAACAACTCGGACGAGTCAGCGGCATGGTGCGGTGGCGAGGTTCGGCCGTGCCCGCTGCGCGCATCTGTGCAGGACGTGATCGCGGGCCAAACGTCTGCACGGCAGCGGACAGCACAGGCCGATACGTCCTCGATGGACTGGAACCAGGGTCCTACGGTGCATTCGCGGATGATGTTGTCGTCGGCGCAGCGGCCCACGACGTCGAGTTCACGATCACCCCAGGCGAACCGCGCGAGCTCGACATCGAACTGCGATCGGGCGCACGAGTGGCCGGAGTTGTGGTGGACGCGAAGGGCACCCCGGTGGAGGCAGCTCACATCGAGCTCTCGTCCTCGAAATACGCGAATCAGAGCAGGTGCGTCTCGGATGCGAACGGACGGTTCGAGTGCGCCAGCATGATCGACGGCACCTACGAGGTCGCGGTGTTTGCTGGACCGGGACAATCCGTACCGTTTGAGTTCTCACAGCCGCCGCCGGTCTTGAGGCTTACCGACGGCAACAGCCGGCTCGAAAATGTTCGCCTGGTGGTCAACCCAGAGCGTGTGGAGATCAGAGGCACCGTCGTGGACGCGTCTGGCGTACCGGTCTCCGACGCGCGTCTGCGTGCGTGGGGGAACGACGCGTACGAGCCGAACTGGTTCGATGCTTCTCCGAGCACGGCAACAGACCTCGACGGAAGGTTTCGAATCGCTGGTCTCGCGCGGGGCACCTACTCCTTGGAGGCACGCACGGGCGATGGCTTTCGCACGATTCAACAGGGTGTCAGCGCGGGAGCCGGCAACCTTCGCCTCGTCGTCGATCGAGCGCTCTGCCGCGATCCTCGACTGACCTCCGAGGGTGATTCCCTCCGAACGGCCATCCTCGCGAGCGAGCCGACGTCCATGCGCGCTCGTTCTGACCGCCCGCTGATCTGGGATCAGCGTGTGCAGCTGATCGGTTGGGATATCCCCGCTCGCGTCGCATTCGGAACGGCCTTCGACATGACGCTCTACTACCGGGTCCTGGCGCCGATCGATCAGCCGTGGAAGGTGTTCGTGCATTTCGATGGGGCGACCCGAGCCGGTCGCGCAGACCACGAGCCGACCGCTGGTCGCTGCCAGATGACGACGTGGCGACCGGGCCAGTACGTGGCCGACCGCTTCACAGCCCGGATCGAGAAGACCGACTATTCGCCCAGCGGGCGCTACGACGTGTGGACGGGGTTCTTCACAGGATTCGCACCCAACTGGAAGAACATGCCGATCACCGATGCGCCTGCAGCTGCTCGTGACGACGTGTATCAGCGCGTGAAGATCGCCACGGTCATGATCGAATGAGCGACGAAGCCGACGAGATGGACGCCTTCCGCCACGCCAACCCGTTCGCCCTGTGGCACGCGGTTCCGCCCGCACTGAGGTCCGTCGTTCCGAACGTGTCGTGGGATCGGGTGCGAATGCACGCACTGGTGTCGCCGGCAGTCGCGATCGAGGTCGACGAGCTGCGGTGGCAGCTAAATATGCCGTGCTGGCGCAGTGGCCCCGAAGAACCGCACTTCTCGTTGAGCCCCAACCAGGTGAGACAGCAGCCCGAAAGGTTCGCGAGACACTGGCAACGAACCAGCGACTCCGACTTACGTTTCCCGATCCATGTTCTGCGGCGCGACCAGCTGATCATTCTGGACGGTATGCACCGGCTATTGAAAGCAGAGGTGCAGGCGATGCAGACGATCCGGGCCCACATCGTCGAGCTCGCCGTGTTCCGCGAGGAAGTCGTCGAGCTGGCAAACTCAGCTGCCTTCAGGGCTGATGCTGATCGCTGAAACGCAGCGGATCAGGGTGCGATCTGTGAGATCAGTGCTCTGGAGGCGCGAGCGTGAACGGAAATTCGATGTGAACGACGCCGCCCTGGGAGGGCGGATCGATCTCGAGCGCATACATCGCGTCCGCGATGCATTCGCGGACCCTCTCATCGGGCAGATCACTCGCGGTCGTATCGATCGCGTTCTCTGTGATGACACCACCCACGCCGGGCTCTCCCTCGATCGTGAACTTCACGACCACGCGGCCTGCTAGCCCAGGAGTCCGACGAAGGCCCTCGCGATAGCAGGCCATCACATCCGGCACGAGGGACTGCATCGTTTCGCCGACGTACTCCTGATCCGGTGCAGCCTCATCGCGGGTGGTGTCGGTGATCGAAGAGCCCTGCCCTTCCAGCGCAGCGTTCGATCGCTCGGGGGCCACTCGTCGGGTATCGGCACTACCGGCGCTCCGACGGGCCGCCTGCTTGCGTATCGCCTGGAGCAGGACCGCTCGGCGGGCGTCCTTCTCGGATCTCGCACGCGTGCGCGGATCAGACGGCGAGCCGCCAACAGCTGCGAGTAGTGCGTCAGCCGTTGGAACGATGTCCGCACGGGGCGCAGGCGTACGGCGTCCATGACGGAGGACCAGCAACAGCCCAGCAACCAGTACCGACGCTGCAACGACGACTACGAGCCGCTTTGGGTTCATGGAGTTCACCTGGGACCGGCGTGCGGTGTCGCAGCGCGGGGTCGCTTTCCGATCATCGCCAGCACGACGATGAAGCAGACGCGCATGCCATGCAGAGTATCCCGTTGTGGCGAACGTCCGACCCATGCGGCGGCCTTGTCGCCCGGGCGAGCAACGCCTTCGGGCTGGCGCAATTCGCTCCAGCCTGTGGACGCGGTGACCGTGCTCAACCGAGCCGTTACTAGAAGCGATGCGCATATGATGACGTCAACCAGAACGGCATCTAGAAGTCGGGCACTGTTGATCTTCGTGTTGCAGGCGACCGCATTGTGCGTCGAAGACAACTCGGGCACGAAGCCGACACGGAAACGATAGTCAGGTCGAGGTAGAAATGAACAACGTCCGAATGTTGGTGGTGCTCGTGCTGACGACCGCTCTGGCCGCGAGCGCAACTGCCCCCAGCACGCATGCGGTGAACACGACGGCCACCGTGGCAGCTTCCTATGAGGCAACCTGGACCGCGGTGCTCGACCTGTTCGCGGAGAACAACTGGGCGATTCTGAACCTCGACAAAGACTCGGGGTTGGTCACTACCGACTGGATGCGCATCGAAGACAAGTACGCCGACTGCGGGAATGCACCCTTGCTGACGACGGATCAAACGTCGGTGCGCTTCAACGTTCGAGTCAAGAGCGACGAAGGCAGCAGCGAGGTCGCGGTGAATGCATCGTTTCGACAGCTCAGGAGCTTCGACGGTAAGAGCCACGTCGTCGATTGCACCACGAACGGTACCGTAGAGGGTTTCATCCACCGCATGGTCGACTCGCGAGCGTTCTCGAACGACAAGCGAAAGGCGAAGAAGCAGGAGAGGGCGGCGAAAGCGGAGCAGGCGGCGCCCCCAATCTTCTACTGCACCGAGGCCCCAGCTGACGCCAATCTCTCGGCCTGCGCACGCAGCCAAGCCGGCTGCAGCAAACGCCAGGCGGACATCGTCGCTCTTGCCGGTGACGCGACTCCGTGCGTTGAGCACAAGGGCGCCGTATGCTTCAAGGGCAAGTCTCCTGACGGTGTGGCCGTCGAGAGTTGCCATCCGACATTCACTGCATGCGAGAAGCAGTACAACAAGGTCGTGTCTGACCCGGATGCGATGAACGACGTGTCGGCGTGCGCGGCGATCTGACCGGAGAGAATGCGACGCAGGGGGCTTCGCAATGCGCGCCGAGGTTGTTAGCGCCGCAGGATCTTCATAAGCGGACGCGTATGCGGTGTCCGCTGGGACTGCCATTGGCGATGGTCTCGCAAACATAGGTCGTCACACCGAGCCGCGCAGCTGCGGACAGCCTAGGCGAGTCGCGCTCGATGCTCCTGATCGTCCCCTCATCGCACTGCAATCCGCCGCCGTATAGAACCCCGGGAGACCCGCATTGCAATGAGGAATCCGTTGTCCTCAGGCGAGCCCTCATCCCTGCCAGTTGTCAGCCATCTCGCTCGCGTTCTCTTGGTTCGATCACAGAGAACGGATTCGACGTTCCTGCGCCGCGATTCAACCGCTGGGTCGTAGACCTCTATCCCGTCACCAACCACGCTGGAAGCGCCTTCTCGTCGCGCTCCCTCGCGTAGTTTAGCGGCGTGGGGTTCGATTCCTACGCTCCTCTTCCTCGAGTTCCTGTTCTTGGAACGTAACCAACGATCACGGAGAGGACCATCCCTGCTCCGATCAAGAACGCTCGACTCGTCGATCAATCCTGCACGTTGCCAGCGACGTGGTCGGCACCGCAGCAGTTGCGTGCCGCGCCAGATGGACTTATATCGGCGAAATCAAGTTGACGCGCGCAATCGCTTTTGCTACGAAAGGTTCATGGCCGCGCGTCGCAAGCCGCTCAAGAGGCACGTCCAGCAGGAGCTGTTCCGGCATGGCGGCAGGCGCAAGGGCGCGGGCCGGCCACCGAAGGGCAAGCGCGCCGGATCACCGCACAAGAGGCGACCGACGTTGAAGAGCCGGTTTCCAGTGCACGTCGTGCTGCGCGTGAAGGCCGAGCTAGGCAACCTTCGCAAGCGCGACATCTACAAGGCGGTGCGGTGGGCGACGATCACGGCGGCGAAGTTCGACGCGTTCCACATCGTTCACGTCAGCATCCAGCGCTCGCATTTGCATCTGCTGGTCGAGGCGAAGGACAAGATGGCGCTGTCGCGCGGGATGCAGAGCTTCGAGATCTCGGCGGCGAAGCTGATCAATGCGGCGGTGTCGAAGCGCTCAGGCTTGCGGCGGAAGGGTCAGGTCTTCGAGGACCGCTATCACCAGGAGATCATCGAGACGCCGCGGCAGGCGCGCAGGGCGCTGTCGTACGTGCTGAACAACTGGCGCAAGCACCGCGAAGACCAGGTCAGGGTAGCCCGCGAGTGGAAGGTGGATCCGTTCTCGACCGGGGTGCTGTTCAACGGGTGGAAGGAGCTCGAGGACAGTCCCGTGATGTGGAAGTGGCGCGAGACCTACGAGCCGATGGTGGTGTGGTTGCCCAAGACGTGGCTGCTCTACGAGGGCTGGCGAAACTTCGGACTGATCAAGACGTCGGAAGTACCGAGCGCGCACGTCGTAGCTGTCCGCTAGGGGGCCGGACGGGCTGGCCGACGCGGGCCAGGGCACAGGTCGTGGCTCGCGGATCAGCAACTACCTACTGGCTGGGGAGGTGCGGCAGAAGCTTCTCGAGGGTGATCGGGAAGTCGCGGACGCGGATGCCGGTGGCGTTGTAGACCGCGTTGGCGACGGCGGCACCGGAGCCGCAGATGCCGAGCTCGCCGATGCCCTTTCCTCCGAGCACGTTGGCGCGGGTGTCGAAGCCGTCGAGGATCACCGCCTCGATGGCGGGGATGTCGGCGTGCACGGGCATCAGGTACTGCGCGAAGTCGCGGTTCATGAAGGCGCCGGTGCGCGTGTCGATGGATCCTTCCTCGAACAGCGCGTTACTGACGCCCCAGATCATCCCGCCGATCAGCTGCGAGCGCGCGGTCTTCGCGTTGAAGATCCGGCCGGCATCGAACACACCCAGCATGCGCCGTAGCCGGATCTCGCCGGTGTCGGCGTCGACCTGGAGCTCGACGAAGTGGGCACCGTAGCTGGCCAGCGAGTACGCCGCGAAGCTCGGTTCCTTGTCCATGTCCGGAATCGAGCCGGTCGCGGAGGCGCCCGCCGGGAAGTGCTTCGCGACGAGCTCGACGAGCCCGCCCGGGGCCGATCGGTCGGCGTCGGGGACGGCGGCGAGGACCTGGTCGCGGAGCGCGTCGCACGCGCGCGAGAGCGCCGAGCAGGAGTTGGTCGCACCCCAGGAGCCGCCGGAGCCGGCGCCGGCAGGGAACGCGGAATCACCGAGCTCGACACGCACGCGCTCGACAGGGATACCGAGCGCCTCGCTCGCGACCTGGGCGAGGATCGTGTACGAGCCGGTCCCGATATCGGTCATGTCGGCGCGGACGGTGGCCGTGCCATCGGGGTGCAGCTGCACCTCCGCCGAGCTCGCCGCCTGGAAGTGGGGGCGGATCGCGGCCGCCATGCCGTAGCCGGTCAACCAGCGACCCTCGCGCAGGGTCGCGGGGCGCTGCGGGCGGCGGTCCCAGCCGAACTGCTTGGCGCCCTCGCGCAGGCACTCGACGAGATGACGGTCGCTGAACGGAAGCCCGCTCTCGGGGTGGGTGGCCGGTTCGTTGGTGAGACGGAGGTCGACCGGATCCATGTCGAGCGCGTAGGCGAGCTCGTCCATGCCGCACTCGATCGCGAGGAGCCCGGGCGCCTCCCCGGGGGCGCGCACGTCTTCGGCGGGCGGGAGATCGAGCTCCACAGCGCGGTGGGTGGTGCGGCGGAACGGTGCGGCGTAGAGGGCGCGTCCGGTGACGCCGATCTGTTCGATGTAGTCGGAGGTCGGGCACGCCTTCTGCGTCGTGTCGTGACCGAACGCGATCAGGCGGCCGTCGGGTGCGGCGCCGAGCCGCATGCGCTGGATCGAGGCGGGGCGGTGGCCGGCGAGATGGAACACCTGCTGCCGGGTCGCCACGACCTTGACGGGCTGACGGAGCTGACGAGCCGCGATCACCGCGAGCATGGTCTCCGCGTGAACGGCGAGCTTGGATCCGAATCCGCCACCGATGAAGCGCGCAACCACGCGGACGTTGTCGAGCGAGAGGCCGAACGTCGCCGCGATCCGCGCCCGCGCCTCGGAGACGATCTGCGTGCTGGTGTAGACCGTGACGGCATCGCGCTTCCACACCGCGAGGCAGCAGTGCGGCTCCATCGGCAGACTGAGCTCGTACGGCACGGTGTAGGTCACGTCGATCTGGTGCGGTGCCTTGCCGAGCTCGGCGTCGAAGTCGCCGATGATGCTGTCGGTCGGCCACCAGCCCCGGATGTCCTTCGGGGAGAACGTCTGGTCCGCGCGCGCGGCGAGGTCATAGCGGCCCTCGATCACGTCGTACGCAACCTCGACGAGTCTTGCCGCCGCGCGCGCCTGTTCGAACGTCGTCGCGACGACGAGTGCGATCGGCTCGGCGAAGTAGTGGATCTCGGGCCCGGTGAGCACGGGGAGCGCGCGCGAGTAGGTCGACGCCGATGGATCGGGCGGCTGCTGGCGCGGTGCATTGCGGTGCGTGATCACCCCACGGACGCCCGGGGCGGCCTCCGCCCGGGACGTGTCGAGCCTCGTGATCCGACCTCGCCCGATCGTCGCCTCGACCATGACGCCGTAGAGCGGCTGGCCGACGCCCCATTCCTCGGAGGTGTAGACCGCTCGCCCGGTGACCTTGAGCGGACCGTCGATGCGGTTCAGCGGCTTGCCGATCACGACGCACCTCCGAGCTCGACGAGCGTGGCCACGAGAGCTCGCCTGGCGAGCTCGATCTTGAAGTCGTTGTGGCCGCGGCCGACGGCCTGCGCGAGCGCTGCATCGGCGGCGGCCTGATAGGTGTCGAGCGTGGCCGGCCGCCCGTGCAGCACCGCCTCGGCTTCGAGAGATCGCCATGGTTTGTGCGCGACGCCGCCAAACGCGATCCGTGCGCCCTCGATCTTCGAACCGGTCACCGAGAGGATCGCGGCGACCGAGACCAGCGCGAATTCGTACGACGCGCGATCGCGGACCTTGCGATAGCGATGTCGACCCGAGGGCGGCGGTGGCAACACGACGGCCGTGATCATCTCGCCCGGCAGCAGCACGGTCTCGATGTGGGGCGTGGTCTCAGGCAACAAGTGGAAGTCGCGCAGCGCGATCTCGCGGGTCGTGCCGCTCGCGCCGAGGAGCTCGAGCCTCGCGTCGAGCGCGACCAGCGCGACCGCCATGTCGGATGGATGCGTCGCGATGCACGATGGACTCGCACCGAGGATCGCGTGCGATCGATTGAGCCCACCCAGCGCCGAGCAGCCCGCACCGGGCGTGCGCTTGTTGCACGGCGTGCTGGGGTCGTAGAAGTACGTGCAACGCGTGCGCTGCAGCAGGTTGCCGCCGATCGAGGCCATGTTGCGGAGCTGCGCCGATGCGCCGGCGAGCAGCGCTTGCGAGAGCAGCGGATACCGCGCGCGCACACGATCGTCGGCCGCCACCGTCGCGTTATCGGCCTGCGCGCCGATCCGCAAGCCCTCCCCGACCGCCTCGATCCGCTGGAGCGGCAACCGGCTGATGTCGACGAGGTGCGTGGGCTGCTCGATCTCGAGCTTCATCAGATCGAGCAGGTTCGTGCCCCCGCTGATGAACTTCGCACCGGGAGCCGCTGCCGCCGCCACGGCGGCACGGAGGTCGGTCGCTCGCTCGTAGGTGAAGGCCTTCATGCGCCATCTCCGCCCGAGGCATCGCGGATCGCGGCAATGATGTTGGGGTACGCGGCGCAGCGGCACAGGTTGCCGCTCATGCGCTCGCGGAGCTCCTCGTCGGTGAGGTCGATCGTCGGAGCCGCCACGTCCTCGGTCACGTGACTCGGCCAGCCCGCGCGCGCTTCCCGGAGCATGCCGATCGCGGAGCAGATCTGCCCCGAGGTGCAGTAGCCGCACTGAAAGCCATCGCGCTCGACGAACGCGGCCTGCATCGGATGCAGCGCGTCCGGACGGCCGAGGCCTTCGATCGTCGTGATGTCGTCGCCCTCGTGCATGACCGCGAGCGTCAGGCAGGAAACGATTCGTCGCCCTCCGATCAGCACGGTGCACGCGCCGCACTGGCCGTGATCGCAGCCCTTCTTGGTGCCCGTCAGATGGAGGTGCTCGCGGAGTGCGTCGAGTAATGTCGTGCGGGTATCCAGGTCGAGGTCGTGCGGCGTCCCGTTGACGTTGAACGAGGTCTTCTGCGTTCCGCCTCGCGGTGTCACGGGGGCTCGGGTCGAGGACCGTCCAGAACGCGCTCGCTCCACACCATGGTTGGGCTTGGCCATGCCGGCCGTCGTGCAAGCACCGAACCCTCAGCCGCGCATCGCGTGTCGACGGACCGTGGATCCGCAGACGCCGCGAATGTCGCCCGGGGCACGCGACAAGCCGCCCGATGTGATCGCGCCGCACTCCAGTGCGGGGCGTATGCGCAGGTTCGATCTCCGACGATGAACCATCGACACGACGACGCTCGCCAGATCGGCCACGAAATGATGCGACTGCGAGCAATCTGCACCGTCCGGACCCATCGTCGACTCGTTCCTCCCAACTCAAACCAAACCCGACCCGCTCGAGGATCCCTTGCGCCATACCCTTGCCACCATCCTGCTCACCACCTGTTTCGTCACCTCGGCCACCGGCCTGGCCACCGCGGACAAGAAACCGGCAGCTTCCAAGAAGTCCAAGCTCACGCGCGATCAAGTCGACGCAGCCTCCGGGGAGCAAGGCTTCTTCGACGAGGTCAAAGCGACGGTGACGGCCAAGCTCGGCGCGCCGAAGACGACGACCGGGACGATCAAGGAGTGGTACTTCGATACCAAGCCTCTTTCCAAGACGTTCTCGTGCAGCACGATCACTCTCATCCCGACGCCCCAGGGGCATGGCGTGGTCTCCACGTCCGTCTACACCGGGCCCGAGTGCAAGGGTGTCAAGCTCACCAGGAAGCAGGTCGACGTCGCCAAGGCCGGGACGTCGCGCGCCTTCGCCGACATGCAGACGCTGTTCGACAAGACCCTCGGCAAACCCGTCAGCACCCGCTCCGCTCAGAGCATCTTGTCGTGGGAGTACCAGGACGAGGAGACCTGCTACTACCTCACATTGTTCAATGGCACGTCGGGCACGGGAGAGTTCGTGACCGAGACCGCGTGCAAGTGACTGGTACCGGCTGCCGTGCGTTCAGGCGCGAAGTCCAGCGGCGACAGCATCCTTGAGCGACGTCGTTGGCCTGCCGAGGAGCTTCTGCAGATCGCTGCTGCTGTCGACGAGCTCGCCACGGGCGATGGCGAGATCGGCATCGGCGAGCATTCCGGCGACCGGCTCCGGCAGTCCCACCGAGATCAGCATCGACTTGTAAGCGTCGGCAGGAAGGTCCTGATACACGACTGGCTTACCGGATTGCCTGGCAACCTCGCCGGCGAGCTCGGCCATGGTGAACGCGGTGTCGCCCACCAGCTCGTAGATCTTGTTCTCGTGGCCGGATCCCGTGAGGACCTCCACCGCCGCACCGGCAAAGTCCGCGCGCGTGGCGGCGGCGATCTTGCCTTCCTGTGCTGAACCCGCAATCGCGCCGTGTGCGAGCGCGGGCGCGAGATGCTCCGTGTAGTTCTCCGTGTACCAGCCGTTGCGGAGAATCACGTATGGGATCCCGGACGCCTGGATCGCCTCCTCCGTCGCCTTGTGCTCGGCCGCGAGGGAGATCTTCGCGTGATCCGCGTGGAGAATGCTGGTGTACGCGAGCAGCTTCACGCCGGCGCGCCGGGCAGCAGCGATGACGGCGAGGTGCTGCGTCGCGCGCTGACCGACCTCGCTCGACGAGATCAGGAGAACCTTGTCCGCACCCTTGAACGCGCCCTCGAGCGTCTCCGGCTTCGAGTAGTCGGCGTGTCGAATCTCGACGCCGGTTCCCGTGAACGTTGCGCGTCCCTTCGCGACGTCGCGAACCGCGACCGCGACCTGCGAAGCCGGAACCTTGGTGAGCAGCTGCTGGACGACGTGCTTGCCGAGATGGCCGGTGGCGCCAGTGATGATGATCATGCGTGCAAGTTGCGGCCTGCAGGGCGGCCCTACAACCACGCGACGTCGAACGCATCGTTCCAGTAGGCGGTCGGGACCTGAGCTACCTCTCGGCGCTCGCATGGAAGGCGATTCCACGTGCGTGCCATCGCAGGAACGGTCTGTTCTGCGAGTTGCCTTGTAGTCACCCGGTTTCGCCCGGCTGACATCGTCGTCGGGGCGCCGGTAGGCGGGAGGATCTTGCCCGCTCGACGCGCGCGGCGTTCTCGACTGCGTCACCCGCACGCAGTAGACCTCCCATTCGGCGCCGTCGTCGCCGGTGCTCTCGACATCGATGATCTGTTGCGCAGCTGCGATCGCCGCATGGGCGTCGCTGAACGCGGTGATCGTGCAGGACCTGATCCTGAGCTCCGGGGCGCTCAGCAGTGCACCACCAGAAATGGCGGGTCCACCAGGTGCGCCGCCGGGTCTGGGATCACCACGCGACGGTGATGGTCGAAGAAGATGTCACCTAGCCAGGCGCGCGCGTGACCCGCCATGTAGCGCGGAGCCAGGTCGGGATCAGAGAACGGAATGCGGCGGATGCCCCCGTCACGATCCTCGTACGCGACGAGGAGGTCGAAGTGAACAGTCGGCAAGCTCCCGTCGCCGCGCATGGATCCCCCCTCGTGATCGTACCGCGGCGGACTGAAGAGCAGTGGCGCAAGCGACTGCACCGTGCGGAACTTGGCGCTGGTCGCCGGCGAGCTCACCCACTCGCGAGGCGGATTGCCACCGCATCGTCACCGAGAGCGTGCAGCACTTCCTCCGCGAAGAGTCCAGCTAGCGCGAGCCCCGCGACTGCCCCGCGCTGTACGCTGACGAGGTGACGACGGTGTGGTTGGTGCTGTTCATCATCGGAACCGTGGTGATGGCGCTCGCGCTCTTGCGCGACTCGCTGGGCGCTCAGCTTCCTGGAGCTTGTCCGCGTTGCGGTGCACCGGATCAGGACATGAGCAGGGGACCGGTCGCCGTCTATGTCCGGTGGTACCGGAGCATGGCGGGTGAGCGGCTGCGGTGCCGGCACTGCCTGACCGCGTTCAAAAACCACCCGAACGGAACTCTCGTCGAGGATCGCGAGGGCTGAACCGACGAGAGGCACGCCGAAGGCAAACGAACGCCACGCAACGCACGTGGCGTTTGTCCCGACTCGCCAACGACCGCGTTCGAATCGTCAACCTGCCTCGGACGACCGTGGGCGATCAAGCCTTCTCGCGCCACAGCTTCGGCTCCCAGAGCTCGACCTTGTTGCCCTCGGGATCCAGGACCCACGCGAACCGTCCGTTCTCGTGCGTCTCGGGTCCCTTGACGTCCGTCGCTCCGCCCTCGCGCGCCTGCGCGATGATCCCGTCGAGATCGTCGACGCGATAGTTGATCATCTGCGGTCCGTCGAACCACGTCGAGTCGCTCGCCGCGACACTCCACACCGTGACCCCTCGATCCTCGGCGGTGTCCTCGGGCCACTTCAGGATCGCTCCACCGAAGTCCTCGACGACGAGCCCCAGATGTTTCGCGTACCACGCCGCGAGCGCCTTCGGATCGCGCGCCTTGAAGAACACTCCGCCGATGCCGGTGATGCGTGCCATCCGTCGGATCTACCGCGTTCGTTCGACTCGATACACGAAGACGGCTGCTGATCCGCAGCTCTCACCGATCACCCTCCGACAAATCTTGGACCCGCGTTACTGATGGGTGGCCTCCTAGGATGCATCGCGTTGCTTCGTGATCTCGATGATCGTCTGCCAGAGGCCGATCGCGGAGACTCCTGCATAACCGCTCTCTTGACCATCGTTGCATTCGATGACCAACCACGTGCCGGCGGCGTCCTGCGCGAGGTCGACCACCAGAAACGGAACGTTCACGCGGCGAGTTGCTTCTGAGGCCAACGCGAGTGCGTCCTGCCGTTCGGTCCTTGGTGCCGGCGCCCGGGTGCCTTTCGGCGACCCATTGCAGTCTTGAGACGGGCTTGGTCTTCACGGCTGCCTGTTCATTATATCGGCGAAATCAAGTTGACTCGCGATCGCTCCGTTGCTACCAAAAGGCTATGGTGCGCCAGCCGCTGAAAAAGCACGTCCAGCAGGAGCTGTTCCGCCATGGCGGCAAGCGCAAGGGCGCGGGCCGGCCACCGAAGGGCAAGCGAGCCGGATCTCCGCACAAGAAGCGACCGACGTTGAAGGGCCGGTTTCCGGTGCACGTCGTGCTGCGCGTGAAGGCCGAGCTCGGCAACCTGCGCAAGCGCGACATCTACAAGGCCGTGCGCTGGGCGACGATCACGGCGGCCAAGTTCGATGCATTCCACATCGTTCACGTCAGCATCCAGCGCTCGCACGTGCATCTGCTGGTCGAGGCGAACGACAAGACGGCGCTGTCGCGCGGGATGCAGAGCTTCGAGATCTCGGCGGCGAAGCTGATCAATGCGGCGGTGTCCAAGCGCTCAGGCGTGCGGCGGAAGGGTCAGGTCTTCGAGGACCGATATCACCAGGAGATCATCGAGACGCCGCGGCAAGCGCGCAGGGCGCTGTCGTATGTGCTGAACAACTGGCGCAAGCATCGCGAGGACCAGGTTGGTGAGGCGCGCACGTGGAAGGTCGATCCGTTCTCGACCGGGGTGCTGTTCAACGGGTGGAAGGAGCTCGAGGACTGTCCGGTGATGTGGAAGTGGCGGGAGACCTACGAGCCGATGGTGGTGTGGTTGCCCAAGACGTGGCTGCTCTACGAGGGCTGGCGACGGCACGGGTTGATCAAGACGTCCGAGGTGCCGAGCGTGCGCGTGGTGGCTGTCCGCTAGGTCGAGCCGGCCACCAGGGCCGCGTCCTCGTAGGCTCCACCGACGTCGACGCGCGTCACGTCGGACCATCGCCCGAGAGCCGAAAGGCGCTGGTCAGCCACGCTCCGTGCGACTCGGACCGAGCGACGATCCTCCGAGATCATGTGTTCGATCGGTCGCTTGAGGTTCGCGCTGCCGTGCGCGCTCTCGACCAGGCATTTCCGGCAAGCCGGAGAGTGGGAACATGGCGGAGGTCCGGGCTCCTGATCGGGGAGTCGGTGGAACCGCGATACGGCAATGTTCCCCCCGAGGCGTTTCCGGTTCTCGACGCTGGCTGCGATGGATGCCACTACGCGCTCTGGATCGACGACACCGCGAGCGCCAGCGAGGCCCCCGTCGTGTTTATCAACCCGATGGACGGAGTGCCGGAAACGGTCCAGCTCGTCGGGCCGGATGTCCGCACCTTCCTAGACGTGGTCAGAGGTGGGGCTGCGCTCTGGCGTCACGGCGAAGACGACGCGGACGAGGCGCTGCTTTCGAGTGCCAGCGAGGCGGCGAGCGTTCGTCGGCGCGCGCAGATCCGCTACGACACGGCGGACACCATGGGAGTCGTGGCGTCGGACGAACCGATCAGCGAGCGCCCGGGGCTCGGCGCCTTGCGGACCTGGGCACCGCAGGACTGTCATGCGGCTGTCGAGCGCTGGTTAGCAGCAGGTGTGCCGGGGCTCGCGCTTGCCGTGGCCCGAGACTCCTGGCAGCGTGCGCGACCGACAGAGCATTCGGCGAGTGCTTTGCGGGGATCTACCGCGCGCTCGGTCGGCACGTGCATGCGGAGATCGTGCTGCGCACGTACTGACCTGCCCACGGCCGGCCGAAACGAACGATGCCAGCCGGTGAGGGCTGGCATCGATCGTCCTTGGCTCCGAAGGAGGGCTTCGAACCCCCGACCCGGCGGTTAACAGCCGCCTGCTCTACCCCTGAGCTACTTCGGAATGGGGAGCCAGATAGATGCCATCGACCCCCGGTGGGCGTCAAGGCGCCGCCCGGCGGATCGCCCGCGGTAGGCTCCGCGAATGCCCAGCGTCGAGGAACCCCGATGCCTTGCGGGCCTGGGCCACCCCCTGGAACCTTTGGGGGGTCTGGAGCCCGTTCGCGGAGGCTACGAAGTACTTCGAGCCGAGACCTGATGCGCGGCGGCGCGCGCGCGCCTAGATCGCGCCGAGAACGACGTACGCACCGCCGTAGCGACGGTCGGTGACGACTTCCATGCGGTGGACCATGGGATGCCCGGGAAGATCGACCTCGGTGGCCCCGCCGGGTGGAAGCTGCTCGCGGAGATCGAAGTCCTGGACGTTGCGATCGGCGTACTCGACCGAGACCCGATGGATCACCGGCGAGCCTGCAGTCGCTTCGATGATGATGCGGTCGAGCGGCTGGCGAACGTCGAACAGCTTGCGGCCCGACGCGCGGGTGTTGCCGCTGATCTGGACGAGCTGTCCGCGATCGCCGTAGGGATTCCCGGGGTAGCGGTAGCGGTCGCGATCGCCGGTGTAGATCGGGCGATCGGAGTGGTAGTAGCCGTCGCCCGCCGGCACGCGGAACGTGCCCCACTGCGGATAGCCCTCATCGTAGTCCCGGCTGCGCCGCGGATCCGCGGCAGCGGTGAGGGTGAGCAAGGTCAGAGTCAGACCGACGACAGCGCGACGCATGCCTCGAGGTCATGCATCACGTGCGCCCGAGTCCGGTGATCGCGAAGGTGGTCGCATCGTCCTCCACGAACCGCAGGAGCCGTTCGCCTTCGTGCGAGAGCTCGGCGTGGAGACGCCGGGCGACGGGGCGGAAGGGCTTCAGTGCGAGGGTGGCCGATGTCTTGGTCCGGGTGATCGACCACAGCCCCGCGACGCGGCCATCGACGAGGAACGTCGGATAGACGATGCCGTTCTTCGAGACCAGCGCCGGGCGGTGGACGTCGTCGATCATGCGGCGGCGATCGTCGTGGGCGAGGACGAGGTTGTCGAAGTCGGGGAGGAAGCGAATCGGCGCGGGCCTGTCCCCCGCGGGCCGCGGTGCATCGGGTAGATCGAACAGCTCGCGACCGCCGTCATCGCGGAAGGTGACGAGCTCGGAGCGGAGCTCCTCGAAGATCGGCGCGAGGTTCTTGAGGGCGGACCAGGCCTGCGCGTCGCGGATCGTGGCCGGTGATGAGGTGGAGGGTGCCGCGCATCATCGTCGCGCGGACGACCTGCTTGGTCGTGAGGAGGCGGTGGAGCTCGGCGCGTTCGAACGTGGCGAGCCGGGTCCACAGCCCGATGAACGGCGGGCGCGGCACCTGGGCCTGCATGCCCGCGAGGCGTTCGATCGCGGTCAGCGGCGTGAGCGGCGAGCGCTCGAGGAGCAGCTGCCGGGCGAGCGTGGCGCGATTGAGATCGGAGAGGCCGAGGACGCTCAGGCTTGTTTCTTGGTCATGTACTCGCGCAGCAGAACGTCGACGCCGGTGACCGCCTTCTTCGGGCCGCGCTTGCGAGCGAGGGCGAATTCGATGATCTCGCAGATCATCTGGGCGTAGGTCCGGCCGGAGGCATAGGCGCTCGCGGTGAACGCGCAGCTCTCGGCAAGGTCGGGGTTCGGGTTGACCTCGAGGATGTACGGCTCGTGGGTCACCGGATCGACCCGCATGTCGACGCGCGCGTAGTCGCGGCAGCTGAGCGCGCGGTAGGCGCGTAGCGCGATGTCCTGGATCTTCTTGACGAGCTCGGGCGCGAGGTCGGGGACCGGGCACACGCCTTCGACGGCGTGGTGATCGCGGCTGTAGGGATCCCACTTCGCGCGGTAGGTGATGATCCGGGGCAGCGGCTTGCCGTGGTCGTCGTTGTGGCCCTTGAAGCTCATCTCGTAGAGCGGCAGCGCGGTGTCACCGAGGATCGCGCAGTGGATCTCGCGACCGTCGATGTACTCCTCGACGAGGGCGGCCTGCTTGTGGTCGTTGACCATCTTCGCGACGCGCACGAGGAGCTGTGCCTCGTCCTGGACGACCGAGCCCGCATCGATGCCGCCGGAGGCGTCGTCGTACGCAGGCTTGACCATCAAGGGAAACGTGAGGCCAAGGTTGTGCGCCTTGTTGACGGCGTCGACGACGACACCCCTCGGGACCGGCAGCCCGTGGGCCGCGAGCAGCGCCTTGGCCTGCGGCTTCTTCTGGCACAGCGAGAGCGAGAGCGGGCGGTTGCCGGTGTACTCGAGGCCGAGCAGCTCGTAGAGCGCGGGCACGTCGTGCTCGAGCTCCGCGTCATCGCGGAAGAACTCGACGAGGTTCATCACGACATCCGGCTTCTCGGCGCGCAGCGCGTTGAGCATCGTGTCGAAGCTGTCGCGGATGTTGACCATCGCGACCTCGTGCCCGAACGACTCGAGGGAGCGCTTGATCAGCTGCATCTCCTCCTCGACGGTCTCCCACGGCTCGATCGTGATCGTCGGATCCCAATCAGGGGACCGACGTCCATCCCGACGGAAATGTGCGTACACATCGTCGTCGATCTGGTTCCAAAGGATCAGGATCCGAGAACGTTGCATGCGAGACGCTTATCCACAGGTACCACTCTGCGGGAGCAATGTCGATTCGAACAGTTGCGATCGCGAGCGTCACTTCGAGATCGCGGGGCGTGTCCCCCATGGCTGTCGCACGATCAATTCGTCGGCTCGCGCGCGCTGCTCGGGAGACAGCCGGCTCTCGACGGCAAGTCCGAACCACTCCGCGAGCTCGAGCGCGGTCTCGAAGCGATCCTTGGGATCCTTCGCGAGTCCGATCGCGAGCACGCGGTCAACGTCGGTCGGAAGTGGCGCGAGCACCGACGGCTGCGTCGGGATCCGGTACACGACCTCGTACAGGGTCGTCGGAACATCCTTGCCGGTGAACGCGGGATGCCCCGTGATCGATCGGTAGAGGATCGCCGCGAGCGAGTACACATCGGCGCGATGATCGACGTCCTCGCCGCGCGCTTGCTCGGGCGCCATGTAGGCAGGCGTGCCGATGACGTGGCCCTGGGTCAGCGTGCCCGAGCCACCGGATTTGCTGACGCCGAAGTCGAGGATCTTCCAGCGATGCACCCCGCCGACTTCCGAGAGGAAGACGTTGTGGGGCTTGAGATCGCGGTGAACGATGCCGGCGGAGCGCGCTGCTTCGAGTCCCAGTGCGACTTGCTCGCAGACGGTGCGGGCGTTGGGGAGCTGGAGCCGACGCTGGCGGCGCAGCTGATGGGCGAGGTCGTGACCGCGCAGCCGCTCCATCGCGAGGAACGGGATCTCGCCGCTCGTGGTGCCGACCTCGAGCACCCGCACGATGTACGGGCAGTCGAGCTTTGCCGTGGTCTGCGCCTCGCGAATGAACCTCTGCACCGAGGTCGGATCGGCGAGCGTGCCGTGGTGCAGCAGCTTGACCGCGGCCTCGCGCCGGTCGCTGACGCCATGCGCCTCGTAGACCTCGCCCATCCCGCCGCGCCCGATCAGCACGCCGAGCCGGAACGTGCCGACCACCTGCTCGGTGAACCTGCCCGGCCCGCCGACCTTGAGCGCGCGGTCGAGCTCGGCGCGAGCCTCGGCGAGCAGCGCTTCGCGGTTCGCGACACCGCGGACCGCCAGCTCGAGGCTGCTCATCGCGTCGAGCGTGACCTTCTGGCTCTGGCGCGCGGTGACGAATGCGATCAGGTAGAGGAACTCGATGATGAGGACGATCGCCATCTGATCGCGGATCTGCAGCGCCCCCATGCTGATGATGCCGCGATCGACGAGCAGACCTGCCGCGATCCCGAACCCGAGCACCCCGTGGATCAGCGCGATCAACAGGTAGATGCCGGCGGTGGCCATCCGGCTCGCGCCGAGGCTGAAGAAGTAGATGCCGTAGACCAGCATCGCCGCCACCGGGGAGGCGGTGCCCCAGTAGTAGACGCCCGACATCGCGCCCGCCACGAGCATGATCCCCGGGACGATGACGCGACGCTGGGCGTAGTTCTCGTGATCGCGGGTGATCGAGAGGATCCACAGCGATCCGATCGCTCCGAGCGCCGAGCCGATCACCACGACGCGCTGGGCGACCGGGTCGCCGCTCGTCATCAACGCGATCAGCGCGCCGAACACACAGCAGGCGAGCGCGACCCGGAGGAACACCCGCGTGCGCTCGATCTCGTCGAGCTTCATCGCGGCGATCGGAGAAGCCGTCGTGCGCGACTCCGACAGCCGCGTCATCGTCGTCGACTTCGGCTTGCCGAGCTGCTGGGTCGGCAGCGCGTGGACCGGGTCGACTGGCGGCTGTCGCTGCGCGCTGTCGAGCGAATGCGTGGCTTCGACCCCATCGTCACCGCCGAGGTCATCGGCGGGCGCGAGGTTCTCGAGCGGACGCGGGCCTAGGTCGACCGTCGCCCGGTCATCGTCGAAGACCCGGTCACCCACACCAAAATCATAGCGCGGGTTGCGTGCTCAGAACGGCATCACCGTGCCCCACGTCTCACAACGGGCGAACGTGAGGTCGTTGCAGGTACAGCCGTTGGGGGTGCAGGTGCAGTCCCCACCGCTGTAGACGGAGGTGCAGTCGGCGCGGTTAGCGCAGGCATTCTCGGTGGTCAGCGCCTCGCAGGAGGCCTGGGGGCACGAGTCGGCCGGGATGCAGAACCCCGTCCAGCAGCCATTTCCGAGGCCTGCGACCGTTCCGGCCGGGCACGCGGGCGGCGGCGTCGCGCAGATCGCCGTGCCGGTGCACGAGCCGGGATCGTTCGGGCCGCAGGCGGTGTTCGGGATGCAGTAGCCCGTCCAGCAGCCATTCTCGCGACCCGCCGTGGTGTTCGCGGGGCACGCGGGTGGCAGCGCGTCACAGGCGATTTCACCGGTGCACGAGCCGGGGTTGCCGCCACCACCGCCGGACGGCACGCACTGCCCGTAGCAGTGGCCGGGGACCAGCCCGCCGCCGCTCATCGGGTTCGTCGGGTCCATCGCATCGCAGACCTCGACACAGTCGTAGCCAGGGGCACAGTCGGTCGCCGCGCACGCATTGCTGTCGGGGACGCACACCGGCGTGCAGACCGCGGGGCACGGACCGTCCTGGCCGTCGCACGCGTAGCACTGATCCTCGCAGTGCGACCCCGGTCCACAGTCGACCAGGTTGCAGCCCTCGGCCGTCGGCTCCGGCGCGCAGCGCGTGAAGTCATAGCCCTGGAAGTTGCTATTGTTCGCGTCGTAGAGCAGCGAGCAGTCGTCGTGGCGCGAGCATTCCTGCGCGCCAAGACCGTAGCAGCCTCCGCCCTGGACCGGGCCCGAGGGCGGGGTCGCGAAGCAGCCGTTGTACGCGAGGATCGACGGCGCATCTTGCAGCGAGCCGTCCTCCAGATAGGTCGCGAAGCATCCGGAGCTCGCGAGGCACGTCTGCTCGTCGAGCTCGTTGCACGAGCTGTAGCAAGCGCCCCAGTCAGGGAGCGGTGCGAGCGCGACGTCGACGGTGCCGCCTTCCGTGGCAGCGCACGGTCCGCAGGAGTCACCGCAGCCGTTCCAGCCGCCGCCACCGAACGTCGAGCAGATGCCGGTCTCGGGATCGCGGCCTTCGAACGCGGCCCCGGCGTCCGGGTAGTCGGGATAGATGTCCTTGCAAGGTGGTGCGTCATCGCCGCTCCCTCCGAAGTAGAGGTCGCATCCGGCGAGTAACAGGAGAATGGCGGCATATCGGCGCATGGTGCGTCGGACCTGAGCAAGGGTTGCGCCACGTAGACCTACGAGCACCCACGCGGACTTGCGCGACAATCCATCAGATTTTCGAGAGCCGCGCCGGGTGATCCAGGTGGTTTTCGCGGTAGACCCGCCTCGATGCATCCCCTTCTCGCCTTCATCTACTTCTGGCGGATGTTGCTCGGCATGAAGCTCCCGGCCGACGCCGTGCAGTTCCTGCCCGAAGGAACGACGCCTCCGAAGCAGCTGCCCCAGGAGAGCGAGAAGCCGACCGAGAAGGTCGTCGAGCGTGTCGTCGAGAAGATCGTCGAGCGCCCCGCACGCGTCGACAAGGTGTCGACGGCGACGCATCACAAGGACGGCGCGCTTGCGCTACTCGCCCTGCTCCAGCGTGAAGGCCGGCTCGTCGACTTCCTGCGCGAGCCGCTCGACGGATTCTCCGATGGCGACATCGGCGCCGCGGCACGTGACGTTCACCGCGGGTGTCGCAAGGTGCTCGAGCAGCACCTCTCGCTCGAGCCGGTGATGCCGGGCGCCGAGGAGGCGAAGGTCTCGGTACCCAAGGGCTTCGATCCGGCGGAGATTCGCTTGATCGGCGAGGCCAAGGGCGAGCCCCCGTTCCGCGGCACGCTTCGCCATCACGGATGGCGCGTGGTAGACGCCAAGCTTCCCACGCTAGCCGACGGCATCGATCGCAACGTGATCGCTCCCGCGGAAGTGGAGCTCGGCGCATGAAGATCCTCGGAATCGATCTCGGAACCACCAACTCGGCCGTCGCGGTCGCGGATGACGCTCCCGCGCGCTCCGTGCCGATCATGCAGGTCGTTGGCCCCGGCGAGCTCGCCGAGCGCCCTAGCCTGCCCTCGTTCCTCCTTCTCCCGAGCGAGCTCGAGGTGCCACCCGTGCAGCTCCAGCTCCCGTGGTCGGGTCCGCTGCGCTACGCGGTCGGCACGTTCGCGCGAGAGCGTGGCGCGGAGCTTCCGCACCGGCTCGTGTCGTCGGCGAAGTCGTGGCTGTGCAATCCGTCCATCGATCGGACCGCGCAGGTCCTGCCGTTCCGCGGTGCGCAGCGCGAGCTCGACCAGGAGATGGAAGGCGGCGAGCGCGTGTCGCCGGTCAACGCGAGCGCGCGCTATCTCGCGCACCTGCGGGCCGCGTGGGACGACGCGAATCCCGATGACCCCGCCGACGAGCAGGAAGTGCTGCTCACGGTGCCCGCGTCGTTCGATCCGGTCGCTCGCGAGCTCACCGTCGTGGCTGCGCGCGAGGCCGGGTTCGACAAGGTGACGCTGCTCGAGGAGCCGCAGGCCGCGTTCTACGCGTACCTCGCCGCGCGCGGCGACGCGTGGCGCAAGGATCTCGCACCCGGCGACATCGTGCTCGTGTGCGACGTCGGCGGTGGCACCACCGACTTCTCGCTGATCGAGGTCGCGCAGGAAGAAGGCACGCTGTCGCTCGAGCGCATCGCGGTCGGCGATCACATCCTGCTCGGCGGCGACAACATGGATCTCGCACTCGCCGCGATCGCGGGTCAGCAGATCACCGACGCGGGCAAGACGCTCGATGCGATGCAGCAGCGCGCGCTCGTGCACGCATGTCGCCGCGCCAAGGAACAGCTGCTCGACGACAACCCGCCGACGTCGGTGCCGATCTCGATCCTCGGGCGCGGCAGCAAGCTGATCGGCGGCACGATGAAGGCCGAGGTCACGCGCGAGCAGGCCGAGGCGATGCTGATCGACGGCTTCTTCCCGACCGTCCCGGCGGATGCCAAGGCCGTGCGCCGGCGCACCGTCGGCCTCCGCGAGATGGGATTACCGTACGCGCACGATCCGGCGGTGACCCGCCACCTCGCCGAGTTCCTCGGTCGGTTCGGTCGGATGCCGACCGCGGTGCTGTTCAACGGCGGCGTGATGAAGGCGGCCAAGCTCCAGCAGCGGATCACGGAGCTGCTGCGGGCGTGGGCCGGCCGCGACGTCAAGGTGCTCGGCGGTGCGGATCTCGATCTCGCGGTCGCGCTCGGTGCTGCGCACTACGGTCAGGTCCGCCGCGGCAAGGGCGTCCGGATCCGCGGTGGCACGGCGCGCTCGTTCTACATCGGGATCGAGAGCGCGATGCCGGCCATTCCGGGCTTCGCACCTCCGGTGAAGGCGCTGTGTGTCGCGCCGCAGGGTCTCGAGGAAGGCTCCACCGTCGAGCTCCCCGATGACGAGCTCGGGCTGATCGTCGGCGAGACCTCGAACTTTCGGTTCTTCGCCGCCGCGACGCGCAAGGAGGACGGGGCCGGCACGCTGATCGATGCGACGGCACCGGGGCTGACCGAGCTCGACCCGGTCGAGAAGATGGTCGCCGCGGATGGTGAGCGCAAGACCGGCGACCTGGTGCCGGTCCGGCTCGAGGCGCACGTCACCGAGGTCGGAACCCTCGAGCTGTGGTGTGTGGCGCGCGATGGTCGCGGACGCTGGAAGCTCGAGTACTCGGTCCGCGAGCGCGAGTAGCGCGCGCCCGCGAGGCACCGCGCGCCCACCGGCCAAGACGTTCCCTGGCGTCGTGCGTGCGGGTGCCGCGCCGTGCGTCGCGACGGGGTCGTGCATGGCGCGCTGCTTGCCAGGTTCGAGCATGGAGGCGTCATGTCCACATCCTTTCCTCGAGGCGTCCTCGTAGGCGCCCTCGCCACGTACTTCTTTGATCCGGGCCACGGCCGGATCCGTCGCTCGAAGGTCCGCGATCAAGGCACGCACTTGACGCGCGTCCTCAGACGATTCCTCGGCAAGTCCACGAGCGATGCCGAGCATCGGATCCACGGCGCCGTCGAGCGGTTCGAGGGCACCGCACGCACCGACGCCGGCGATCACGTGATCGCCGAGCGCGTCCGAGCGCACCTCGGTCACGTCATCGGCTATGCATCGGCGATCGACATCCGCGTCGAAGATCACGTGGTCACGCTGAGCGGCCCCGTCCTCGAGAGCGAGGTCTCCGAGGTCATGCGCTGCGTGCGCGCGATTCCTGGGGTCCGTGACGTCGTCGATCAGCTCGAGCGTCACGCCACCGCCGACACGCCGGCTCTGCAGAGCGAGCTGACGCGGCGGCGCGGCGAACAGTGGGCACCCGCGATCCAGGGCGTCGCGATCGTCGGCGGCTCGGCGCTGGTCGGCTGGGGCTTCGAGCGTCGCGGTCTGCTCGGGAGCCTGCTCGCGGCGACCGGGGTCGGGCTCCTGCTGCGTGCCGGGGTCAACAAGCCGCTGCGCACGGTGGGCCGGCGCCTGATCGGGCGCGAAGGCATCGAGATCGAGAAGACGATCACGGTGCATGCGCCGGTCGAGAACGTGTTCGACCTGTGGGAGCGGTTCGAGAACTTCCCGAAGTTCATGGAGCACGTCCGCGAGGTCGAGGTCGACATCGACCACGATCCGCTGCGGTCCCGGTGGGTCGTCGACGGCCCGTGGCGGATGCCGGTCACGTTCGAGGCGATCACGACGCACGTCGATCGGCTCAAGGTGATCGCGTGGGCGACCGTGCCGAACCAGCCGATCGAGCACACCGGCGTCGTGAAGTTCGAGTCCGTTCCCGAGGGGACCCGGGTCCAGCTTCGGATGACCTACCGGCCGCCGGGCGGCCTGATCTCCCACGGCGTCGCCCGGCTCCTCCACTCTGACCCCAAGGCCCGCATGAACGAGGACCTGGTCCGCATGAAGTCACTCCTCGAGGACGGGCGGACCCGTGCGCACGGAGAGCGCGTCGAGATACGCGATCTGGCCCACTAAGCGATACGATGGGGTCATGGCGATGACTCCGAACTACGCCCTGGCCAGTGTGTTCCTGCCGAACCTCGTCAAGCTCAAGGGCGCGGCGACGGTGGTCGGCGTGATCGAGCGCAAGGAGAAGTTCTTCTTCGACGCGGTCTGGGCCCAGGCTCACATCGAGCACGCGCCCTTTCTGTACTCGCAGGACCGCGGGTCGTACCGGATCGGAGTGCTGAACCTGCCGGCGCCCAAGGACATGGGCGAATCGTTCTTCGTCGGGATCGTTGCGAACAAGACCGACCCGCAGCTCGGGCGCTACTTCACGCTCGAGCATGACTACGTGCTGGCGAAGAAGGAGGACCGCACGCTGGTGTGCGAGCGCGCCGGGACCAAGCACACGAAGCACTTCGACGGTCCCAAGCTCACGGGCAACGTCGAGACCGACGCGATCGCATTCATCGACGCGTTCATGGAGCTGATGATCCCGACCAAGGTCACCGAGAAGAAAGATCGCTCGTGGTGATCGGCTGGGGCGCGGTCGTCGCGCTCGCACTGGGAGCCGGTTGCTACTCGCCGAGCTTTCGCGACTGCGAGCTGGTGTGCAGCGCCGGCGGGGCGTGCCCGGACGGGTTCGAGTGCGCCACCCAGGGCGTCTGCCGTCCGATCGGGATGACCGGCCCGTGCACCACGATCGATGCGTCGATGGACGGCACCGCGGAGATCGACGCGAGCGTGATCCCGCCGCACCCGATGACAACGTGGTCCACGCCCGTCGCGGTTCCGTTGCAGCCGGGCAGCGCCGACGAGCCGTCGCTGACCGGCGACATGCTCGAGCTCTACGTGAACCTCGGGAACGTGCTCGCGTTTGCGACGAGGACCAGCCCGAGCGCAACGTGGTCCGGCTTGATGCCCGCCGATCTCCTCAACTCGGGCGATCCCGGCGTCATCGACGAAGCGCCCTACCTGACCGCGGATGGCCTCACGATCTACTTCGTCAGCACCCGTCCCTTCGGGCTCGGCGAGAACGACGTCTGGATGTCGACCCGGACCTCGCGCACCGCACCGTGGTCGGATCCGATCAACGTGGTCGAGCTCAACTCGCCAGGGAACGAAGTCGGCATCAGCGTCTCCGCTGATGGGTTGATGGCGGTGCTCGGATCGAACCGCGATGCGGGGACGATCAACAACGACCTCTACGTCTCGACGCGAGCGACGACGACGGCCACCTGGGGACGGCCGCAGCCGATCCTCGAGCTCAACACGCCGTCGATCGACGGCCATCCGATCCTGTCGCCCGACACGCTCACGATCTACTTCCACTCCGATCGGCCGTTCCAGGGTGGCGTCAGCTACGATATCTACGAGGCGCATCGCTCGAGCCCGACCGGCGCGTTCGGGGTGCCGGTGCGGCTGGAATTCATCTCGACCACCAGCTACGACGCGGATCCGTGGGTCTCGCCCGATGGCCGCACGATGTACATCACGCGGACCAGCGGGACCGGAGTCAACACGGTGATCCACATGGCAACCCGCTAGCTCGCTCGTCGACGACCCGAGGTTCCTTCAGCGTGCGAGCCGATGGGCGGGACCGCTCGCTCGTGAAGCGCTCGCGTGTGGAACGTGCGCGCGGAGGGACGGCGGCGTTCGATCGATGCCCGCGGTTCCACTCGCTCGTCGGCGTGGCACGCCACGCGCAAAGACCTGCGAGCGAAGGAAAGAATTCATGTCCCTGATCAACAAGCTCGTTGCTGGAACCGTCGCCGTGATCGGCTACTACGCTGCCAAGGGATCCAAGGCCAAGACCAAGGCCAAGGCAGAACCGGTGCTGGAGTCGGCCCCTCTCGAGGCTGCCGTGCCGGACGCGCCTGCGCCCGTCCTCGCTCAGGCCGAGGAACCAGCCAAGGCCGCCCCTGCTCGCAAGCGGAAGCGGAAGACCACGGGCAAGCGCGCGAAGACCGTCCAGGCCTGAGCACGTCATCGACCACACCGCTCAGCGCTTGCGTGGGCGCGGTCTGGGCGGCGTCGGTTCGCAGTCGGGCTTGCGCGGATCGGTGACCGGCGTCTCGCGCGGCATCAGGCCGTGCCCAAGGACGCCGGTCACCGCGATCGCGAGCTCGGTCGCACGCGCGTCGTCGACCTCCCCGAGCCGGCCTTCGATGATCGCGTGAGCGAGTCCCATGATCGTCGAGTTCGCGGCGAGCATCAGCGCGTCGAGCGGGAACGCCGCGATCATCCCGGCCGCCTGCGCCGCGGCGAGCCCCTGCATCTGGGCGCGCTCCCACGCTTGCTGCTTCGCGCGCTGCTCCGGCGGCGTCTTGTCCGCGAGGCCGGGCATCGATAGCGCGCGGAAGTGCTCGGGGTGTGCGACCGCAAATCGCACGAGCGCGACACCGACGGCCCGGAACTTCTCGAGTGGATCGGCCGGCGCCGCAGCGACCGCCGCGACCATCGCATCGGCGAGTCGATCGGCGCACTCGGCGGCGACGGCACCGAGCAGGTCTTCCTTGTCTTCGAAGTGGCGGTACACCGCAGGCGCCGACACACCCGCCCGCCGGGCAACGCCGCGGAGCGAGATCCCCTCGGGACCCTCGTGCGCGAGCTCCCGGAGCGCTGCGGTGATCAGCGCAGCCTTGAGGTTCCCGTGGTGGTACGCGGCCTTGGTCGCCAATGTTTACATTGTTCACTTTTTTGCTTGCCGGTCAAGCGGTCTATGTTTACAACGTTCACATGGTCGCAGCACGCAACGCCCCGGTGTCCCAGCCATCCCTTGTCCACCTGCTGTGGTCGCAGGACCTGGCGCGCGAGCACGGCTTCGAGCCGCTCGAGGTCGAGGGCACCCTGCCCGCCTCGCTGCACGGCACGCTGTACCGCAACGGTCCTGGTCAGTTCGGCCAGTTCGGCCAGCGGTACTCGCATCCGTTCGAGGCCGATGGCGCGACGACCGCGATCCGGATCTCCGGAGGCACCGCCGTCGGTGCTTCTCGGATCCACGCGACCACGGGGCTCGTCGAGGAACGTGCCGCTGGCAAGCTGCTGTACGGGCTGTCGGCACCGTGGCCACGCCGGCTCGCGAGCTCGCTGCGCGGTCGCAGCAAGAACACCGCGAACACGAGCATCTTCACCTGGCAGGGCCGGCTGTTCGCGCTGATGGAGGCGGGCAAGCCCACGGAGCTCGATCCCGCGGATCTGTCCGTGCTCGGCGAGGCCGACCTCGGCGCGATCACGTCGTTCTTCTCGGCGCACCCGCACCGCGTCGCGTCGCGCAAGGCGATCTACAACTTCGGGCTGTCGTACGGCCGCACGACGCGGATCCACATCTACGAGCTGCCCGACGTCGGCTCCGCTCGTCAGCTCGGAGCGATCGAGCTCGCCGGTCCGCCGATGCTCCACGACTTCATCGCCACCGACACGCACCTGATCTTCTTCGTCTCACCCGTGCGGATCGACGTGCCGCGGATGCTGCTGCAGGTCGGCGGCTTCGAGAAGATGTTCCGCTGGAGGCCCGAGCACGGCACCGAGGTGATCTGCGTGCCGATCGATCGCCCCGACGAGCCGGTGCGGTTCACCGTCGACGCGTTCTACCAGTGGCACTTCGCCAACGCGTTCACCCGTGGCGGCGAGCTGGTCGTCGATTACGTCCGCTACCCGACGTTCGATTCGTTCCACGACATCGGCGCGCAGCTCTCGGGCAGCACGCAGGCCGTGCTCGATCGAGGCATCTACCATCGCGCGACGATCGATCTGGCGGCGAAGACGCTCCGCTCGGAGCCGGTGGTCGAGCGCACCTGCGAGTTCCCCACGATCCAGCCCGGTCAGGAAGGCCGCGAGCATGCCGTCAGCTACGCCGTGTTCGACGAGCTGACCGCGATCGGCTCGATCGATGCGCGCGGCCAGATCGTCGCGCATGAGCTACCTGCCGATCAGCGAGCCACCGAGCCGCTGTACGTCGACGGGTACGTGGTCTCGCTGTGTCACATGAGGGACCGAGCCTTCGTCGCGGTCTACGATGCGGCGCGGATCCCCGACGGGCCGGTCGCGAAGGTCTGGCTCGACCACCACGTCCCGATCACGTTCCACGGGACCTTCGCTCCCGGCTGAGGATGCACCTACCCTCCGGATGCGGTAGGAACGCAACTCAGTGCAGGCGCGCTACCTGATCGGCATCGACCTCGGAACCACGAATTCCGCGGTGGCGTACGTCGATACGGCGGCGGCGGATCCGAGGGTCCGCGTGTTCGAGGTGCCGCAGCTCGTGGCTCCCGGCGAGGTCACACCGCGCCGCCAGCTCCCATCGTTCGTGTATCTCGCCGGCGAGATCGATCTCGCACCCCACGAGACGGCGCTGCCGTGGCGCCCGGTCGCCGTCGAGATCAAGGATCCGCAGGCTGCGACGTCGTCGGAGGTTCGCCCGGTCGTCGGCGAGCTCGCGCGCAACCAGGGAGCGCGCATGGCGTCGCGGATGGTCGCATCCGCGAAGTCGTGGTTGTGCCACCCCGGCGTCGACCGCCAGGCACCGATCCTGCCATGGGGCGACAGCGATGGACCCAAGCTGTCGCCGGTCGCGGCGCAGGCGCTCGTGCTCGGTCACATCCGCGCGGCGTGGGATCACACGCACCCCGATGCGCCGTTCAGCGAGCAGGAAGTCCTCGTCACCGTCCCGGCGTCGTTCGACGAAGCAGCGCGCGAGCTCACCCTGCAGGCTGCCGCGAAGGCGGGCTACCCGCCGGTCGTCTTGCTCGAGGAACCGCAGGCCGCGTTCTACGCCTGGATCGATCAGGTCAAGGGCGGCAAGGGCCTCGCGGCCGGCGAGCGCGTGCTCGTGTTCGATGTCGGCGGCGGCACCACCGACTTCACGCTGATCGAGGTCGATGCGAACGGCGACGGCTTCACCCGCACCGCGGTCGGCGATCACCTGCTGCTCGGCGGTGACAACCTCGATCTGACGCTCGCGAAGATCGTCGAGCAGCGCGTCGTCGCGCGCAGCACCAAGAAGCTCGACGCCCTGCAGTGGCATGGCCTCGTCCACGCGTGCAGGCTCGCGAAGGAGACGCTGCTCGGGGATGACCCGCCGGAGACGGCGCCGATCGTCGTGCAGAGCCGCGGTGCCAAGCTGATCGGCGGAACGCTGCGCGACGACGTCACCCGGGCCGAGCTCCATGCGGTGCTGTTCGACGGGTTCTTCCCGCTCGTCGCCAAGGGTGCACCGCTGACCAAGATGCGTGGCGGTCTCCAGGAGTTCGGGTTGCCGTACGCCAACGATCCGGCGGTGACGCGTCACCTCGCGACGTTCCTCCAGCGTCACGAGGCGTCGCGCGTCCACGCCGTGCTGTTCAACGGCGGCGCGATGACCCCGACGTCGTTGCGCGCTCGCGTGCTCGAGCAGATCGGTCAGTGGCAAGGCGAGGCTCCGCGCGAGCTGCCCGCCGCGATGCCCGAGATGGCGGTCGCGCAGGGTGCCGCGTACTACGGCCTCGTGCGTCGCGGGCTCGCCACCCGGATCAAGGGCGGCACCCCCCGCGCGTTCTACGTCGGTGTCGACGCCACGGGCTCGCGCCGCCGGGTCCCGACGATGGAAGCCGGTGCGAGCGCCGCCGCCGAGCCCGCGCGGTTCGCGGTCTGCCTCGCGCCGCCGGGTCTCGAGGATGGCGCGCGCGTCCAGCTCGAGCGCGACTTCAAGCTCGTCACCAACCGCCCGGTCAGCTTCCGGCTGTACTCGTCGAGCACGCGCGAGGATCTCCCCGGTGCGCTGGTGCCGATCGGCGACGGCAAGGCCGAGACCCTGGACGACGGCAGCGATCTGCTCGAGCTGCCGCCGATCGTGACCGTGCTGCGCGCGCGCGGGCGCGGCGAGGTCACCGTCCGCCTCGAGATCCACATCACCGAGCTCGGTGCGCTCGAGATCCTCGCGGTCGATCGCGAGCCGCCGAATGAAACCTGGAAGCTCGCGTTCGACATGCGCTCCGGTGGAACGGCGCCCGCGGCCGAGGACACCGCCGACGCAGCGCCCCACCCTGCGATCGATGTCGCCAAGGCGCGCGTCCACAAGGCCTTCAAGACCGGCGAGGGCATGGCCACCTTGACCCGCGATCTCGAGACACTTTTCGAGACCCGGCGTGACGAGTGGTCGATGATGACGGCGCGCGCGCTGTTCGATGCTCTCGTCGAGGTCGCGCCCGAGCGCAAGAAGACCGCCGATCACGAGCAGCGCTGGCTCAACCTCGCCGGCTTCCTGCTCCGCCCGGGCACCGGTGCACCGCTCGATACCTGGCGTGCGCGCGTGATGTGGGGCGTGTTCAACGAGGGCCTCGCGTTCCCGAAGAGCGAGCCCGGCAAGCTCGCGTGGTGGATCGTGTGGCGTCGGATCGCCGGTGGGCTGTCCAAGGGCCAGCAGGATCAGTTCTACGATCGGCTCGCCAAGCTGCTGCTGCCCAACCCGCTCCAGGCGAAGAAGCTCGCCGATGCCAAGGCGAGCAAGCAGGAGCTCCAGGAGATCTGGCGCGTGGTCGCCAGCCTCGAGCGCCTCGCGGTCCAGCACAAGCTCAAGCTCGGCGACGAGCTGATCCGCCGGATGGAGACCCGCAAGGGTCGTGAGGATCCGACGCACCTGTGGGCGCTGTCGCGCGTCGGCGCGCGCGTGCCGCTGTACGGACCGCTCAACCTGATCGTGCCGCCGAGCAAGGTCAAGGAGTGGCTCGGTCAGATGCTCGCGTGGGACTGGCCCGAGCCCGACAAGGTCGCGTTCCCGCTCGCGCAGCTCGCTCGTCGCACCGGCGATCGCACCCGCGATCTCGATGATGCGACGCGCGCCAAGCTCGCCGACGCCGTGCGTGCGATGCCCGGCGGCGATCGCGCGGTCGTCCTGATCGAGCAGGTCGTCGCGCTCGAGGCCCGCGAGGAACGCGTCGCGCTCGGCGACACGCTGCCCGCCGGTCTCAAGCTCGTGATCGACGACGACCGCGCCGACGACGACGCGACCTAAGGGGTCTCGTCGCGCAGGATCAGCAGGCCGCGCGGCGAGTCCGCGACGAAGATCAGCTTGCGCGCGCGATCGACGTCGAGCCCGACCGCTCCCTCGAAGAAGCCGCTGCCCGACGCCGCCCCCTGCGGATCCCAGCTGTTGTAGTAGCCGAGCTGGGTCGGCCGCGTCGGATCGGCGAGATCGAGGACGCGGATGCCATCCTGGTAGTACGCGACGTACGCGCGATCGCCGAACGCCATCACGTTGTGGATCGAGACGTGATCGCGCGTCTTGTAGCTGCCGATCGGCGTCATGAACGTCGCCGACGCGGGATCGGCATCGACGATGTCGAGATGCGCGCCGTAGTTCTCGCCACCATGGAGCGCGACCTTGCGGCCACCTGCGACGGTCGCCCAGCTCGAGTGGCTCGACTCCGCGGTGGTGTTCTGCCAGCGACCGATCTCGACCGGCGTGGCCGGCGTCGTGAAGTCGACGACGTAGAGCCCCTCTTCCCACGCGTTGAGGTACGCGATGCCGTTGTCGATCATCAGGTCGTGGACGATCGATGCCGGCGTGGTGAACTTGCCGACGCGCACCGGTGCCTCGGGATTGGTGACGTCATAGACCGGGGTCGTGGCGTCGTACGCACCGAAGTACGCGTAGTGCTTGCCGCCGCGGGTCTCGGTGAACAGCGTGTGTGCCTCGACCGGGATCTGCGCGACCAGGCGCGGCATCGTCGGGTCGGTGACGTCGACGATGTCGGTCGGATAGTCCGCGATCAGCGCGTAGCGCTTGCCGTTGGCCTCGACGAGCTTGACGTCGTTGCTGTAGCCATCGCCGGTCCGCCGCCAGGATCCGACCTCGACGGGATGCGCGGGATCCGCGGTCTCGATGATGTGAAGGCCGTCCTCGCGGATCAGATACGCGAGCGTGCCGAGCACGCGAACGTTGAACGTGAATCCGTCGTTCCAGGTCGAACCGAGCAGCTCGCCGACCAGCGTCAGGTTGTGGCTCTCGCTCTCGCCCTCGTTGCGCGTCGCGCGCACGAGCTGCGCAGTGCACACGCGGCAGGTGGCGCCTTCGCAGACCGCGCGATCGGCCCGCAGGCTGCCGTCGGGCTGGCGATCGGAGACACGTCGCGCCAGCACGAGCGGTCCATCCGGGGTGTCGAACTGGAGCCGGTGGAACAGCGCGTCGTCGTCGATCGTCCCGGGAAGCTCCGCGATCCGGTCGACGATCACGCCGTCGCCGCGGCGCTCGAAGTGAAAGCTCGAGACGCCGCCGACGCGGACGCCGGTCAGAAACCACCGGCCGTCCGGGTCCCAGCCCGCGAGCGTCCCGGGAGTGATCGGACCGAAGTCGGCGGCGGTCGCAAACAGCGAGGCCGGCGCCGGGACCTCGTCACAGCGCGGGCTGACCAGCGGGACGACCTGGGCATCCGGCGGGACCTCGATGTTGTCTCCGCAGGCACCGGCGGCCACGGCAAACCCTGCGATTCCGAGCAACTTCCACATCGTCCAGACCTTTCCGTGATCCCGGCGCCGGGACAAGCCCCCCGGCCATCACACAGCCTGTTGGAATGAGGCGCCCGCCGGGCACCGCCCCGGGCAGGTCACCCTGGGAGCCAGGGGGCGCGTTCCCCGGCCTTCACCCAGGGGGACTGGGCCCGGACGGTGGACCGATGCCCGGGTCGTGCAAGCGTGTGCACGACTCGTGTGCTCGATCGCGCCACCGCGGTCGCCGATCGCGCCATGCCTGGAGATCGACGCGGTCAGCGCACTGGCACACCGGTCGCACTCCTTCGGAGCATGGCAACGACGAGCGCGATCAAGCGGCAGCGTCCCGAGGCAGTGACCTCCGTCGAGCTGATCTGGACCGTGCCGCCTGCTCTCCGCCCGCTTCCCGCGCGGCCGGGGGTGCTCGCCTCTGGAACCACGACCTCCGCCGTGCCCGTCCGGCCGCTCGCACCGCTGCCTGCAAAGCAGCCGATGCCCGCGATGCCGCCAATGCACGAGCTGACGGCGATCGCCGTCTCGATCGCCGCGGAGACCACGTTCGACGGTGCCGCGCTCCGGCTCCAGCGCGAGGTTTCCCGCCTCACCGGCGCGACCGAGGCGCTGTGCGTCGCGTTCGACTGGCCCCGCCGCCTCGCCCGAACGGTGACCGGCATCATCGGCTCGGAGCACGTCACCGAGCTGGTCGCGCAGGTCGCCGGCAGCGGTCGCCGCGCGCTGCTCGGCAATGCACTGCTCGTCCCGATCGGACCTGCACCCGCGCGTGCGGTCCTCGCGCTCCGCCGCGCGACCGCGTTCCAGCCGCTCGAGGCCGAGCTGGTCGCGGGGCTCGCACATGGCGTGAGCGCGACGTTCGAACGTCTACTTCGCTGACTACTCGCCGCGCCGACTGCCCGCGCGGTCGGAGACCAGCCCGAGGTGATAGAAGCGGACGTCGGTGACGGTCTCCGGCTTCGCCATCATCTGCCGGTAGCACCCGCGGATCCGGCTGAGGTCGATGCCCTTGAACACCGGATGGGGATGAAACGAGCCCCAGTCGCCGGCCTTCATGTGCTCGAACATCTGGCCTTCCCAGCGCCAGATGCCTTGCTGGAGGCCGTTGGTGTTCGTGTAGTACTGGCCCCACAGCACCTTGTGGTCGTACGGCGGGTTCGGGTGCGTGTTGCGGCACATCACCATCGGCGTGGTGCCGTCGTAGATGTCGACGCCGCCGCCGTCCTCGCTGAATTCCATGCGGAGCCCGGGGACCAGCTCGGTGGGCGTGTACAGCAAGTGGCCCTCCTGCTCGACGAACTCCGGGGAGTCCGAGATGACGCTGATCGCGTGCATGCAGAACCGCGGCACCGGCATGTCGATCGACAGATCAGGCTGCACGGCGACGGTGAGCACCATCTCGAGAAACTCGCGATAGCCCTCGCGGAAGTGATCGCTGTAGTAGTGCAGACACTCGATCGCGATCAGCGACACGCCGGGACGGACCTCCATCGCCTCGAGCGAGGGCGGCACGTGGGCCGCGATCGCATCGGAATCGATCTCGTACAGGAACATCACCTGCTTGCGAACGCGCCAGCTGAGGGTGAGCTTTGCTTTGCCAACGTGATCCAGCGCGGTCGTCATGGTGTGCCTTTCTTGGTGATCGTGAACTCGAGCTCGACCGCGGCACCGCGCACGATGTCCGCGCACTGCTGCAGCTGCGTCTCGTCGTGCTCCGACGTGACGAACAGACGGATCCGGGCCTCGTTGACGGGCACCGCAGGGAACGACATCACGCTGCCGTCGAGGCCGTGGCGCTGCAGCCAGTCGGCGAGCGGGATGCTCAGATTCTCGGGGCCGTAGATAACCGGGACGATCCAGCTCCGGCTCCGTCCCGTGTTCACGTGGCCCTCGAGCGCACCGCGCAAGACGGCGGCGTTGTGCTGGAGCCGGGTGCGCCGAGCCGCGCCATCGCTGCCACCGGCGAGCTCCAGCGCCTTCGTGACGCCTGCGGTGACCGCCGGATCGAGAGCGCACGAGAACATCCGGCAGCGCGCGTACCAGTTGATGTAGCGGGCGATCTCGTGGCGCGTGATCACGGCACCGCCGATCCCACCGAGCGCCTTCGAGAACGTCACGACCAGGTAGTCGACCTGATCGAGGACGCCGAGCTCCTCGGCGACACCGCGACCCTGCTTGCCGCACAGTCCAAACGAGTGCGCCTCGTCGACGAGCACCTGCGCGCCATACGACTTCGCGAGCGGGACGATCTTGTCGAGAGCGCCATAGTCACCGTCGGCGCTGAACACGCCCTCGGTGCACACCAGGATCCGCGACGCGGTCGGTGCGATCTCCTCGAGGATCTTCTTCAGGTGGTCCGCGTCGTTGTGCTCGAAGTAGTGGACCTTGGATCGCGCGAGCTGCGCGCCCTCGAGGATCGACATGTGCGCCGACTTGTCGATCACGATGTGGTGCCGGCGCTTCATCAGCGCGGAGATCGTGCCGGTATTGACCGCGTACCCCGACGAGAACAACGAGACGCCACGACCCGGCAGCCCGACGAACTCGATCAGCTGCTGCTCGAGCGCCTTGTGCAGCTCGTTCGTGCCGGCCTGGACCGGCGAGCTACAGGCACCGAGCCCGTACTGATCGAGCGCGGCCTTGGCAGCGTCGATCACCTCGCGGTGCATGCCGTAGCCGAGGTAGTTGTACGAGGAGAAGTTGAGGAGATGGAGCGGCGTGCCATCGTTGCGGCGCGCGTGGACCATCGTCTTCTGCCCTTCGAGGCGCGGTGCCTCGAACGCATAGACGCCATCGCGCTCGGCGGCGTCGATCCAGTCCGAGAAGCGAGACGCCTCGGACTGCTCGCCATCGATGCTGGCGATGAACATGTCGTACGTGTAGTCGTAGTACTCAGGCCGCGGTTTCATGATCCGGCTCCTTGGTCCTCGATCTCGATCGTCGCCGCGCCACCACTCCAGGCCACCGCCGCTGCGTGACCTGGACCGACGCTGATTTCCTCGACGTGGATGCCGTCTGGCACATCGTCCTCGAGCGGGACGATCAGACCCACGCCGGTTGCCTTGCACACCGCCTCGCAACGCACCCACCACCGCGTGAACATCGCGCCACGCTCGGACGCGGGCACGCTGCGCAGGTGCTCGAGCGCGCGAGGCCCGAGCGAGAGCTCCGAGATGTCATCGATCCGACGCCGGCTCGCGATCATCGGCTCGACGTCGACGCCCACGGCTCGCCCGCGCGCCAGCGCGACGACCACGAGCTCGCCGCCATGGGACACGTTGAATTCGAGATCACCGACTCCCGCGAGCCGAGGTTTCCCCGACGCCGTCTCGACGATCTCGATCGACTCCCCATCGCACGCGAGCTCGTGACCGAGCAGGCGCCGCAGCACCGTGCGCGCGGCCACGAAGGCCCGCGCATCGTCGGCACGCGTGATCGCGGCCGCCCGCGCACGTTCACCGGCGTCGAGGACGAGCGCACCGCGAACGACGTCATCGATCCGCGCGCAGACGAGGCGGATCTGTCCTGGTTCGAGAGCTGGGCTCACGTGGGCTTGGCGTCACCGGAGGCCGGCACCGCCTGCGTCGAGATCAGATGCAGCAGGTCGACGAGGCCGCCGATGTCCGCGAGCTTCGAGAGCTCGGAGCGCGGGACCTTGACCTTGAGCTCGCGCATCGAGACCGAGACGATCTCGACGATATCGAGCGAGTTCGCACCGAGGTCCTTCATCGACTTGTCGAGAGTGATCTGGGACTCAGAGAGACCATCGACGGTCTGCATCAGGTGCTTCTTCACGACCGAAAAGACGTGTTCCTTGCTCATGACTCCTGCTTTCGTGCCTGCTGGTTCCATCGGGCGAACGAGATCGTGTGCATCAGGGTTTCGAGGGTGCGCGCGGATTCAAAGGCCTCGCGGCGACGGATCGACAGCGTCCGCTTGAGCGCGGTCAGCACCGCGCGCGGCTTCTCGGCGATCCGGGCCGCCAGGTCGAGTGCCTTCGGCATCACCTCGGCGCGCGGGAGGATGTAGTTGATGCCGCTCTTGCCGACGAAGTCGCGACCGAGGCGCGCTTCGCCCGAGAACAGCAGCTCGTGGGCGATCGCGGGCGACAGCACGTGCTCGAGGAGCCGCGTCGTCCCCATGCCCGGCGTGAAGCCGAGGTCGACGAAGTTGAGGCAATACCGGCTCTCGAGCCCGAGCAGCACGAAGTCCGCGGCGAGGCCGAGCGCGAGCCCGCCGCCCACCGCATGACCCGCCATCGCGGCGAGGCAGGGAACCGGGCAGTCGAGCAGCAAGCGCGGCAACAGCAGCTCCGAGGAATCGCGCCGCCCCGACGTGAGATCGTCGATCACCCCACGGCTCGCCCCGCTCGAGAACATCTCGGATGAGCCCGCGAGCACGACGGCACCGATGTCGTCGGCCCGCGCGATCGCCGAGAACGCATCGCCGAGCGCGTTCACCATCGCGTGCGACAGCGCGTTGTGATCCGTCGGGTCATCCATCGTCAGGAGGGCGACCCCGTCGTCGAGCTGCGCACGGAGCAGCCCGGGGCGATCCGTCAAACCCATGGCAGCTGCTCCTCGGCGGTGAACGCCCGGAGCGCCTCGACCACCGTCTCGGTCGCGAGTGCGGCTGCCGTCTCGGTCACGCCGGCGTTCAGCTGGTGGTCGAGCTCGCCATGTTCGAGCCGGCGGCAGGCAACGACGGTCTCGGTGCGCACGCGGGCGAGCCGGCGGATCGCGCTGCGGCGCGCTCGCTCGAGATCACCGACCGCGACGACCTCGTCCACGAGCCCGAGCGCAGCGGCCTGGGAGGCCGAACGCGAGTGGCACGTCATCACGAGCAGCCGCAGCTGCTGCGGGGACAGCCGGGTCAGCAGCGCCGGGCGAATGATCGCCGGTGCGAGGCCATACAGCCCCTCGGGAAGCCCGAACGTCGCGCGCTCCGTCGCGAGCACGAAGTCGCACGCGGCCGCGACCCCGAGGCCACCACCGAGGGTGGGACCGTCGATCACCGCCAGCGTCGGTCGTGGCGAGCGGAGCAGCGAACCGATCAACCGCGCGAACGGCTCGAGCTGTGCGGGTTGTCCGGCGATCGCCTGCGCGAAGTCCATGCCGAGGCAGAACCGCTCGGGCTCGCCCTCGATCACGATCACGCTCGCGGTCGTTCCCGCGGCGAGGCCCCTGGCGATCGTACACACGGTGGCCTCGTCGAGCCGGGTGCCGATCGGGATCACGGTCGGGCTCGCCATCAGCTCCACTCGTAGCGGCGGTAGAACTCGTGCACGCCGTCGAACACGAGCCGCTTCTGGCCCGCGTAGAAGCGCTCGTACCAGTCACCGAGGGCGCGGCGATCGGTGGTGAGCTCACCCTGGTCGACGGCATCGGTGCGCGCGGTCTCGACCGCCTCGTACTCCGGTACCGAGACAGGTCGGCGGGCATCGAGGAGCGCGGGGAGCTCGGCGGCGCGCACCACATCGCGCGCCTCGGCGCAGAGCCGGCCGCTCCACAGCTCCGCACACGAGCCCGAGCCGTAGGAGAACATGCCGATCCGGTCGCCGGCGCGGAGCGCTGGATCGTGGTCGATCAGCGACATCAGCGCGAGGAACGTGCTCGAGCCGTAGGTGCCGCCCATCCGCCGCACGTACGCGAGGGACGGCAGGGTCTTGGTCGTGAAGTCGGCGAGCGCGGCCTGCCGGGTGAACGCGCCCGACCGGCGGAGCACCGCGCGGTGCGCGACGAGGCCCATCCCGCCGAACGGCAGGTGATAGATGCTGCGCGCGAAGTATCCCGGCTCGTTCGCCTCCGGTCGCCGGCGCACGTAATCGTCGTAGGCGCCGTCGAGCGCCTCGAGATAGGACAGCAGGCTGGTCTCGCTGTTGCCGGTCTCGACCCGCGACGTCGGGCGGGTCAGATCCGAGACCTCGTGGGTGAACACGCCGGTCGCACCGAGCTCGAGCTCGAGCACCTGCGGCGTCGCCGACACGAGCACCGCGACCGCCGCGGCGCCCATGACGAACTCCCACGGCTTGCCGAGGTGCATCCGGCTCTCGTCGGTATTGATGATCAGTGCCTTCTCGCCGGGTGCAACACCGGAGGCGACCCAGCTCGCTGCGAGCTGGAGCGCGGCCGTCGCGCCGTAGCACGCGTGCTTGACCTCGATGTTGCGCACCCGCGACGGCAGCCCGAGATAGCGCTGGACCCAGGTGCTCATCGGCTTCTCCTGGTCGACGCCACTCTCGCTCGCGACGATCAACAGCCCGATCTGCTCGCGGTCGCGGTCGGTCAGCATCGGCGCGGCGGCGTTGACCGCCATCGTGACCGGGTCCTCCCACGGCACGTTGAGCGAGCGCTCGTCGATCATCATCACGTCGCGGATGTCGGCGAGATCGTGACCACGCGCCTCGCACAGGGCCGTCATCGCGAGCGACAGGCTGCCGGGATACGCGCGCAGCTTCTCGATCCCGACGCGGATCGTCACGGAGCCCACCCGAGGCCGCCGTTGACCCGGAGCTCCTGGCCGTTGATGTAGCCGGCGCCCGGCGACGCGAGGAACGTCACCAGCTCGGCAATCTCGGGCAGCTCGCCGAGCCGGCCGAGCGGGCAGTACTTGATCCAGAACTCGCGGTTGGCTGCCGACATTCCCTCGCGGGTCATGTCGGTCTCGAAGAAGCCGGGGGAGATCACGTTGCTCGTGATGCCCTTGCGCCCGTACTCCTTGGCGAGCGTCGCTGACAGGCCGAGCAGCCCCGCCTTGCTCGCGCAGTAGTTCGCCTGGCCCGAGACGCCGGTGGCGCCGAGCGACGAGATCAGGATGATCCGGCCCGAACGATTGGCGAGGAACGTCGGCAGGAACTGGCGGCACACGTAGAACGCGCCGCTGAGGTTGGTCTCGATCACCGACGACCACTCCTCATCCGACATCGAGGCGACGAGGTTGTTCTTGTTGATGCCCGCGTTCGCGACGAGGACGTCGACGGTCTCGAAGTCATCGAGCACGCGGTCACCGACCGCCTCGACCTCGGCAGAGCGCCGCACGTCGAGCCGGTAGGCAACGAACTTCTGGGTCGGAGCGATCTCGCGTGCCTGCCGTGCAACCTCGGCGGCTGCGCCCTCGTTGGTCGCATAGGTGAACGCGACGCTGTGGCCGGCACGCGCGGCAGCGAGCACGATCGCGGCGCCGATCCCGCGCGAACCTCCGGTGACAAAGAACACCACGCGCTAGTCCTCGTAGCGCGCGAGGATGCTCACGCAGTTGATGCCACCGAAGCCGAACGAGTTCTTCATCAGCATCTTGACCGGCCAGTCGACCGCGGTGGTGCCGCGGCAGATATCGAGATCGACCTCGGGGTCGAGGTTGGCGATGTTGATCGATGGGTGCAGCTTGCCGGCGCGCATCTGCAACACCGAGGCGATGGTCTCGACGACCGGGGCCGCCCAGCACGTGTGACCGAGCATGGACTTGGTCGCGTTGAGCTTGAGCTTGTACGCATGGTCGCCGAACACGCGCTTGATCGAGCGCAGCTCGGTGAGGTCGCCGAGCGGGGTCGAGGTCGCGTGGGCGTTGATGTAGTCGATCTGCTCGGGCGCGATGCCGCACTTGTCGAGCAGCTTCTTCATCACCCTCGCCTGCCCGTCTTCCGACGGCTGCGGCAGGTGATTGGCGTCGGAGCCCGCCTCCACCCCGAGGATCTCGGCATAGATCCGCGCACCACGCTTCTTCGCCGACGCGAGGGTCTCGAGCACCATCGCGCCGCCACCGTGCGCAGGCACGAAGCCCTCGCGTGCCGTGTCGTAGGGACGGCACGCCTGTTCCGGATCATCGTTGAAGCTCTGGAACGTGATCGCGCCCATCAGCGCCATCGCGTGGAGCTCGACCGGCGAGAAATCGAGGACCGCACCGACGACGATCGCCATCTCGACGTCGTGGTAGCGCAGCTCGTCGATCGCGCAGCGCAGCGCCGTGTTGCCGCTCGCGCACGCCGCACCGACCGTGTAGATCGGGCCCCGGATCCCGAGCGCATCGGAGACGCAGCCAGCGTGGTCGGTGTCGAGCCCGGTCAGCGCGAGCAACGAGTCCATGTAGTCCGGCTCTTCGACGTACTGGATCCGGTTCTCGTACTGGTGGTTGAAGTTGATGTTGTGGCCGGCGACGATCGCCGCGACGCTGTCCATGTCGATGGTCCCGGGAGCGATCTGCGCGTCCATGTACGCGTCGAGGCTCATCAGGATCGTCAGCTTCGTCGTCCACGGGCTCTTCGAGATCAGCTTGCGCGCGCGCTTCCAGATCTCGGGCGGCAGCAGGCCCTCGAGCCTGCGCAGCTTCGCATCGACGTCGTAGTCGGAGAGATCCGCGCCGACCTTCGAGTAGCAGCGGGAGACATCGATCTTCTTCCACCGCGACAGCGCAGACTTGCCGACGAGCAGGTTGTCGAGGAAGCCTCCGAGCGTATCGCCCAGCGGCGTGTTGATCGACATTCCCGTGATGACGATCCGTTCAGGCGTCGACAAAGTAGACCTCCATGATCGCGGTGCAGCAGACGATGTCGTTGCAGTAGAGCTGGCCGGCGCACAGGCCGGTGTACTCGTTCCAGTCGAGGACGGTCGCCAGCGACACCAGCTCGTCACCGGCGCGGACCGGAGCGAGGAATGCCGCGTGATGGATCTTGAGCCCGAGGATCGCTTGCGGCTGATCGCTGGAGGTCCCGCGCGCGGCGTGCGCGAGCCCGAAGATGCACAGCCCGAGCTGGCCCATGGTCTCGACCTGGAGCACGCCGGGATAGATCGGGTTGCCGGGGAAGTGGCCGCGGAACACCGGATCGGCGGGATCGACGCGTCGCCGGCCCTCGATCTTCAGGTCCACCGGGTCGAATGCGGTGATCTGATCGACGAACAGGAACGGATCGCGGTGCTGGATCAACTTCTCGATGTCCGGACGACCGAGCTCGACGCGGTGGTCGGCCGCCGGCACGAACAGCGGCCGCTTGCGCGCCGACCGCATGATCGCTTCCATCTCGTCAGCCTGCATACTCGAGCTCCGCTGCGATGGCCCCGAGGTCGGGGCCGTCGGTCTTGGCCCGGCGTCCTGGCGTCCATCCGCGGCCGATCATGTTGTAGAGGACCGCACGCGGCCCGACCTCGACGAACACCGGGTCCGACACGCGCGCGGCGAGCGCCTCGATGCTCGCCTGCCAGCGCACCGACTGCGAGGCGTGAGCCACCAGGCACGACCGGACGTCGCCGACCGTCGCCGCCTCGAGCACCGTTCCGAGCACGTTCGGCACGTACGGAAGGCGCGGCACGGTGAGCCGCGTATCCGCGAGGACGGCACCGAGCCGCTCGCCGACCGGGGCGAACCTCGGTGCGTGCATCGGGATCCGGGGCTCGATCACGGTGGCATCGACGAACACCTCGGCCTCGAGCGCGGCGATGACCTGATCGACCGCTGCGCGTTCCCCCGACAGCACCTGCTGGCGCGGGGAGTTGTAGAGCCCGATCACCGCGCGTCCGCCGAGGCCGAGCGCGGTGATCGTGTGCTCGACGAGCCCGGCCTCGACCGGGAACACCGACACCATGACGCCGCTCTCGGCCTCGGTGCTCGCCGCGTCCTCGTAGAGCCGGCCGCGCGCGTCGATCAGCGGTAGCGCATCCTCGAACGTCAGCGCGCCGATGTGGACGAGGTGGTTGTACTCGCCGAGGCTGAGCCCGACCGACCACGCCGCCTCGACACCCGCGCGCGTGAGCGCGGCGAGGTGCAGATGATTGGCGAGGAACACGCCGACCTGGACATCGCGGTTGCTCGCGAACATCGCCGTGTTGGTCGCGCCGTAGTGCGCCAGGAGGTCGCGCCCGAGGATCTCCGACGCCCGCGCAACGAGCGCCGCACTCTCGGGCGAGGTCGAGGCGAGCTTCTCGATCATGTCCGGACACTTCGAGCTCTGCCCGGGGAACATCAGAACGGCGGTGCTCACAACCCGAGCTCCGCGCGCTGCTCGTAGATCACGGAGATCCCATCCGCGAACGTGTTGCCGCGATCGACCATCACGACCTGCCCGGTCATCGCGTCGAACATCCCGCTACACAGGCCAAACGTGGCATCGGCGACTTCCTCAACGGTCATGAACCACTCGTCCGGGACGAGCTTGCGCAGGAAGCCGTAGAACTCCGACCCGAACGTATCGGTGAAGGCGTCGGTCTTGATCGCGCGCGAGCGGATCACGTTGACGCGGACGTCCTCGTCGCGAAGCCGGTACGCGAGATAACGGCACAGGCTCTCAGCGGCGGCCTTGCCACACGCGACGAAGTCGTACGCCGGCGTGAACCGATCCGGCCCATCCGACGACATCAGCACCACGTAACGGGGAAACGCGCCGAGATGCTTCTTGGCCGCGAGCGTGTACTCCACGGTCGGCCACGCGGTGGCTCGCATGCTCTTTGCGAACGCCCGCTCCGTGAGATCGTCGAGCGACTGCACGGTGACGGCGGCGGACGCGTTGCTGATGAACGCATCGATCCGGCCGCAGCGCTCGGCGATCTGTGCGAACAGGCGGTCGGTGTCCTCGCTGCGCGAGATGTCCGCCTCGAGGATCAGCGGCTCGGGGGCACCGAGCGCGCGGAACTGGGCGCGGAGCTCGTCTTCATCGGCGCTGCCCCACTTGTGCGTGAGCACGGCGCGCGCGCCGTGCTGCGCGAACGCGAGCGCCGTGGCGAGGCCGATGCCCTTCGTCCCGCCGGTGACGAGCACCACCCGACCGTCGTACAGACCAGGTGGCTTCATCCGAGCGTGCCGCGCTGACGGGTGTCGTAGAGCCGGCTGAAGTTATCGAACAGGTTTCCGCCGCGATCGACGGTGACGACCTGCCCGGCGACCCCATCCATCAGGCCCGAGCACAGCCCGAACACGGCCTCGGCGACCTCGTCGGGGGTGGTGAACGTGCCGGGCGCGTGCTTCTCGACGAAGCTCTCGAACTCGTCACCGAACGTTGCCCGCAGCGAGTCCGTGCTCGTGAACCGGGTACGAACCGCGTTGACCCGGGTTCCCTCTCCGCGCAGGCGGTGATTGAGATACCTGCACACGGTCTCGAGGGCGGCCTTGGCGGCACCGATGACGTCGTAGTGCACGTGATAGCTATCGGCGCCTTCCGACGACAACCCGACCACGTAACGCGGGTAGTGACCGAAGATCGCCTTGGTCGCCGTCGTGTACGCCACGATCGGCCACGTGCTGTAGTCGATCGCTGTCGCGAGCCCGCGGCGCGTGTAGTCCTCGAGACTCTTCACCACCGGCGCGAACGCGACGTTCGAGACGAACACATCGAGACGATCATGCCGCTCGCGGATCTGGGCGAGCACCGCGCGGGCATCGTCGTCGTGAGCGACGTCGGCATCGACGATCATCGGCTGGGGAGCGTCGACCGCGGCGAAGGTCGCGCGGATCGCATCGGCATCCGCGGAGCCCCATTTCTGCGTCAACGTCACGGCAGCACCACGCCGCGCGAAGGCCAGGCCGATCGCCAGGCCAATGCCCTTCGTGCCGCCCGTGATCAACACGGCGCGACCTCGATAGTCCTTCCACCCCATGCGCGCGGCGGCAAGCTACAAGCCGCGCCCGGCCCCCGAAAGCCCCCTGTTCAGGGGGCTTTGACGAACAGCGCGAGCAGCTCGGCGCGACTCGAGACCCCGAGCCGCGTGTAGAGCAGCTTCACGTACTCGTGCACGGTGTGCGTGCTGAGCTGGCGCCGGTGCGCGATCTCCTTCTCGGTCAAGCCCGCGAGCAAGGCGTCGAGGGTCTTCCGCAAGCTTGGCCGCAGGTCGTGCACGACATGCACGACCTCGCCAACGCGTGCGACGAGGCGAGGATACAGACTGCCGGCCGCGCGATGGAACGTGTTCATCGCCTCGCGATCGCGAAGCCGAAACGATCGGGCCCGCTCGCGCCACAGGGCGACGCTGACCACACGCGCGTTCGAACCGACCGGGATGGCCGAGTACATGACGTCCTGGATCCCGGTGATCCGTGTGAGCTCGTCGAGGTAGGAGCTGCGCCGGACCGTCGCGGCCGAGATCAGATCGGACTGGCGGGCCGTCGTCGCGCGGCCACGGGCCCGAGCCGTGAGCCTCCGCAGCGGCACCATCGCCGGATCGCAGTCGATCGATTGGGTCATCGGGCGGCCGATCGCGACCTCGAGCTCACGCGCCGTCTTCAGACCGATCGCGATCGCGTTGACGAGCGGCGCCGAAACGCCCGGCGAGAAATCGGGGACCTCGCCGATGCCGATCGCGTCACCACCGATGTTCCGCAACAGCCCCTTGCCGAGCTCGGCGATCGCATCCGCGGGCGTGTGCGCGAGATCGTGCAGGTCCCCGAGGAGACCGATCAAAGTCCCGGTCGTTCCACGACCGACCCGCGCCCCCACTCACTCAGGGTAGGGGCTGCGCGCCTCGCGGGTCAAGGGTCAGCGCGTTCCCATGAACTGCTCTGCGAACTGACGCAGGCGCAGCACCGACGGAATTCCCTCGGCGGAGCTGAACGACAGCACGTCGGCAAACTTCACGTACTCGGCCGTCTTGTACGCGACGTACGCCTTGCCGGCGGGCGAGCCGAGCAGCGTGTTCAGCTTGATCTCGTACTCGCCCTGGACCTTGGAGACCATCGCGTTGCCCTCGGCACCGAGGCGACCACCCGTCGCATCGGCCTCCGCGGTGATCCGGCTCTTGTAGTCGAGCGTCTCGGCCTGGATGTTCTTGATCCCGATCAGGTACGCATCGGTGACCGACGCGACATCGAGGCCGAACAGCTTTGCAGCCTCGGCGCGCTTGGCCTCGACCTGGTCGGCGGGCATCACCGACAGCAGTGCGCGCACCGTGCCTGGCGTCGATTCCTCGACGGGGAGCAGGCCGACCTGGTAGGCGCGCTCGAGCTCGGCCTGGCGCTTGATCCAGTCCTGCGTGTGCGACGAGATCTGCGCGCTCGTGCCCTGGACGTAGTTGTCGAGGGTCTGCTGCACGCCCGCGAGCTTCTGCGCAGCAGCATCGAGCAGCTTGTTCTGCTCGTTGAGCTGGATCTGCTGGAGCTGCTTCTCGTACTCGGAGCGGAACGTCACCGTGCGCACGAGGACCGACTCCGCCTCGAGGTGCATCGGCTCGAGCTGCTTGTTCAGCAACTTGAGCGCGGACGCACTCGCGGCGAGCCGGCGCTCGGTCGAGTAGAAGCCGACGGAGTCGAGGGCAGCGAGCTCCTCGCGCAGCACGCTGGTCGCGGTCTCCTCGGCGAGCCGCTGATAGCGGAACCGGCCATCCGGATCCTGGACGTGGTTACCTTCGGCGACCAGCTCGTGCGCGTGGCCCGGCTTGATCCGCAGCGGCACGTAGACGTCGAGCTCGACGGTGTTGTTGTCCTTGGTGCGAATCACCAGCGGCTTCTGCGGGCCGCCGCTGTCGGACGTGTAGTCGAGCATGAAGTACGAGCTCGGCAGCACGATCAGCTTGTGCACACCGGGAACCCGCCAGTGCCATCCCGGTCCCAGATCCTCGGCGAGCACGCCGCTCGTGGCGCTCTGCCGCACGCCGATCCCACTCGGCTCGACGCGCAGCGTGAACAGCGAAGGGAAGATCCACAGGATCACCGCCGCGATCACGATGCCCTTGGCGATCTTGACGAGGGTATTCACGGGCGACCTCCCACGTTCTCGAGCTGGATCCGCTGCGGCGCACCGTCGCTGCGGATCGGCGTGATCTCGATGGTCACGCCCTTGAGCCGCTCGCCGAGGCGCTCCATGACGCGCTCGACCGGCTGGTTGCGGAACGCATCGATCTCCGCCTTCTTCGACTGGAACTGGGCGTCGAGCTGTCCCTTGAGCTGATCGGCGGTGCTCTTCGAGGCCGAGCGAGCCGCCTGACCGATCGCGAGCTTCTCGATCTTGTAGGTATCGACGATGCGGTGGGTCTGGGTCTGCTCGGTGACCGCGGTCGCGAGCTGGGCTTCGAGCTCGGCTCGCTTGGTCTGGATCACCTTGTTCTGATCGCGCTCGACCTCGGCGAGCTTGCGATCTCGCTCGGTCGCGGCGCGCGACAGCTCGGAATCGATCACCGCGAGCTGGTTCTCGGTCTGGTTACGCGACTCGATCAGATCCTCGTACTCCTTCGAGAACCGCGGTCGGGGCGTGACGATGCTCGTGACCTCGATCCCGTGCATGTTGAGCACCAGGTTGAGCCGCTTGCGAGCGCGCTCCTCCGCCTGCGCGAAGCTCGTCGGATTCGACACGCTGATCGTCGACTCGCGACCGAACTCGTCACGCAGGATCGACCGCGCGTACGGCAGCATCCAGGTGTAGTAGGCGTGGCCAAGGCCGGCGTCGCGCAGGGTCGTGTCGGCGCGCGCGGGGATCGCGCGGAACAGCAGCGTCGTGTCGTTGAACGCGAAGCTCGAGCCGTCCGAGGCACGAACGCTGAGCTCCCTGCCTTCGAGCGCGCTCTTGTTGGCGGCCCCACGGAGGTGGAACGTCTGCGGGCTCGCGTCGAGCAGGTACACGTTGTGGATCCCGAACGGGAGCTTGAGGATCAAGCCGGGTTGCGTGATCACCTCCGTCGATCCCGTGATGTTGTTGATCCGCACCGCGACCTGACCGGCGTCGACGGACGCACACGACCGGAACGATGCGATCACGAGAACGAGCGCTGCGGCAACGAGCCACAGCCGCGACGGCTCTGCTCCTGCACGCGTCAAGAAGCTCAGGATGCGCTTCGCACCCGATATTTCGGCCATGGACCCTCCGCGCGCAGGTTACCGCGAGACGATGGGGCCACTGCGTCGATCCGGTCGCTGACGGATGACGACCGCCAAGAAATCCTCGTGAAGGTCGCCGCGGCGGATGGCGACGTCGACGAGGACCGTCGCCAGCCGCGGCCCGGCGGGCGCTTGCTCGCGCAGCGAGGTCTGCCAGCGGGCATCGTCCTCGCCTCGCACGGCGGTCGACGCGATCACGAGGAGCGAATCGTGAGGCAAGGGACTCTCACCGCGCGTCGCCTGGGGGAGGAACGCGCCGAGCGCGGCGCCACCGCCCCCGAGCGCGATCGATGTCGGTCGCGGTCCCGAGATCGAGCCTTGCGGAAACTGGGCGAGATCGTAGGCGATCGGTCCGACGATGTGCGCACCCGGGTGACCGGCGCACGCCCACGCCACCGTCTGGCGATCGGCATCGAGCAGCGCGACGAACGCGGCGATCGGCTCACCGCCACGCATCACGCCTTGCGTGCTCGCCCGCAGGCTCGCCACCAGATCGTCGAGCTGTAGCGTTGCCGAGCCGGTGGTCGCTGCAGCGAACGCCCCGGTGAGCGCTGCGGTGGCGAGCGCCGCCGCGACCCCATGAGCCTGCGCTTCGGTCACCATCACGGCGAGCCGGCCGTCGGGGAGCAGCGTCGCCGACCATCCGGCCCCGGTCGTCCGCGGTGCCGTCTTGTACTCGGCGGCGACCGTCCATCGACCGAGCTCGTCATCGCGGCTCGCCGAGGCCTGCAAGCGCATCGCCTCAGCGACCTCGACCTCGCGGGCGGTCGCGCCTTCCTTCGCCGCTTCGCGCGCGAGCGCCGCATAGGTCAACGCGCGTGCCGCGGCGCGTGCGGACTCCACGACCAGCCCGCGCTCCTCCTCACGCAGCGCGTCTCCGTGCTCCGCCTCCACGATCCCGACCAGCGCCGCACGGTCGACGAGCGGAACGATCAGCGATGCGCCGTTGGCGGTGACCAGCCGCTCGAGCGCAGGCCGGACCGGGCCGAGCTTGATCGTCGCGAGATCGGTGGGCGCGATCGGTTGTGCGTGCTCGACCAGCCAGCTTGCGACGGCAGGCTCGAGCGGCCGGGTCGCGCCACTCGCGACGTCGACGAGCAGATCACCGTCGGTGCGCCAGGTCGAGCGAACGTGAACGCCGATGCCGGTCCACAGCTCGGCGAGTCGCGTTCCAACGATGCGCTCGTCGTCAACGTCGGCGAGCCGGGAGACGAGCTCCTCGAGCGCACGCTCACCGGCGACGCGCACCGGGCGTTGCTCGGCGATCGCCCAGCTCCCGGCGAGCGAACCGCCCCACACGACACCCGCGATGAGGATGAAGCTCAGCGGATCGGCACCGCGGAACAGCAACGAGGCCACGCCGATCACGACGACCGCGATCGCGAAGCCCACGGCTTCGATCATCACGCCGCGGTCGTAGCCGCGCGGACGGAGGAGATCGGTGTAGTGCACGAGATAGATCGCGATCACACCGGCGACGAGGGCGGGCAGCCACGCGATCGGATAGGCGCCCCAGACGCCGTGCACGGTCAGCATGTCGATCGCTCCGACCGTGCCGAGCGCGAGCACGGCGATCAGGTAGCGCACGAGCCGGCGCTTCTCTCCCACCGTCGAAGATCGCCGCACGATGAAGATGCCGAGCATCATCCACAACGCGAGCTGCGAGAAATGGAGGTCGGTCAACGGACCCGCGGTGATGAACAGCAGACCCGACGGCAGACGCTGCACGCCGGGCACGGTCCAGGTCGTCCCCCAGCACAGGGCGAGGAGCCCGACGCCAACGATGCCGGCGACACGCGCGACCCAGCGATGGCGCTCGAGCTGACCGCTGACCCCGAGCAGCACGAGCAACAGGTTCGGCCCGACCAGCGCGAGCGGGCCCTGGCCGACCCGCAGCAGGCGCGTCGCGGTATCGGGATCCTGCGAGCACGCCGCGAGCGCTGAGCACACGGCCCACGGAAGCGTCGTGGTCGCAGCTCCGACCACACCGAGCCGCATCACGCGATCGCCACGAACCAGCGCCCCCAGCACGATCACGACGAGCATCGTCAGCGCGCACGCGACGTACGGCGCAGCCAGCCAGCTCCACGTCAGCTCGAACACCCGACGAGGACGCTAACGCGAATCGGCTACGGCGTCTCGAGCCGCACGCTCAGCGTGTATCGGTTGTACGAACACGCCCCGTCGCACGAGCCTTCGCCCGAGCGGAGCACGCGCACCGCGTAGTGGCCGCCGGGGACGAGTGCCTGCTCGAGGCAGCGCTGTTCGTCGCCATCCTCCGCGCTCTGGTTGGGGCACGCGGTGCCGGTCGCGATCGTCGCACCGTCGTTGCCGACGAGCTCGAGCCCGAGCACCTCGAACGCGAGCGGGAATGTCAGGCGAGCGCCGACGCCGACCGTCGTGCACGTCGCCGGGACATCGAACTGGTACCAGTCCTCGGAATCGGCACCTTCCGCGCAGCCGACCAGCTCGACGGGCTGAGAGACACACTCGAACGTGCGCAGTGGCTGCGCCGTCGCGAGGCCGTTGTTCGGCTCGGCCTCGGTCCCCGCTGCGCACGCGAACGCAGTGACCTGGCTCGGCAGCACGCAGATGTGGCTCGCCCCATCGCACGCGAGGTCATCGGGGCACGCCTGGTCCGGACCGCACAGGTACGCGCCGGGCGCGATCTCGGGGGTACAGGCGGCGAGCACGACGGCGAGGAGGCCTGCGAGCCGCATCAGAAGCTCCACGTCCCGCCGAGGGTCGCGCCGCCGTCGGTGGGAGTCAGCGTCGGGGTCCCCCGTCTCGGCGTGATCACGACGGTCTCGGTCGGTGGGTCGGTCGCGATGAAGGCGATGATCGCGCCGAGCACGAGCGCGCCGCCGATCCCGTACGCGACCGCCGCGCGGGTCCGCGAGCGATCCGCCTGGTCGACGAGCGCGACATCCTCGGCGGTCCACGCCTTGCCGGTGAACGTGACCGCTCCGACGTCGTCCGACGCGGACTTCGAATCGAGGTGCCAGTACACCCCCAACCCGCCCGCGATCACACCTGCACCGAGCAGACTACCGAGCAGGATCCGCGTGGTCGTCGAGCGTTCGCCCTTGCTCTCGAACGAGATGTCCTTGTCCGCCGAGGCCACCCGCGACGAGCACACGAAGACGAGTGCGCAGGCGACCGACCGGGCAGCGATGCTCATGTGCCGAAGGGTGGCGCGGGGACGGGTACGTGGTCAACCACGACGTACCGGTCACGCCCACGGACGTGGACGGCTGTGGCAAGATGAGACTCGATTGTCGCGCCGCGCTCCTCGGTATCGCTTCGACATCGCCGTCAGGGCCCAGGCTCTGCTCGGCGGCGAGACGGCTGTCTGCCGGACGCGCGATGTCTCCGAGGTCGGGCTGTGCCTCGACACCGCCGCGTGGTTTCCGCTCGGGACGCGGATCTCGGTCTCGGTGTTCGATCCCGCGAGCGGCACCGCCCTCGAGGTGATCGGCGACGTCGTGCGCGAAGCGATGGCGCCGAGCTGGACGCTGGGCATCCTGCTCATCGAACCGCCGCTCGAGTGGCGCGCGCTGGTCGCCGCCGCCGCGCGCGAGGCGTTGCCGTCGGAGAAGCCCGGCAAACGGTTCCGGGTGCTCGTCGTCGGTGATGACCACCGCCAGCGCGGGGCGATGGCGCTCTACGTCACCAGCGGCTGGGACGTGCTGTTCGCGACCGACAGCGACAGTGTCCAGGAAGTGATCAGCCACAAGATCGAGCTCGATGCGGTGATCGCCGAGCTCGATGCCGCCGATCCCCGCCTGACCCCGATCATGGAAGGCATCCGCAAGGCACAGCCCCTCGCTCGCCGGATCGTCCGCGGCATCGGCAAGGGCGCGAACCCGCTGGTCCACCGGTTCGTCGAGCGCGACGACGGACTCGCAGCACTGCTCGACGCGATCACCGCAGATATCCCAGCCCCAGGGGCGCCATGAGACGGATCCACGCCGCAGCACTCGTGTTCGGCATCGCGACGCTGTTCGCCACCGTCGAGCTCGCCTCAGCGCAGGCCGAGGACACCACCGAGGAAGGCGCCCCGGTCGAGAAGAAGCCGGAGTCCACCGGCAGCACGCTGAAGACCGTGGGCAGCTACGTGCTCGGCGCGGTCGGCCTCGGTCTCCTGCTGATCTCGGTGACCAAGACGTTCGGCGGGCTGTCGTACCCGGCGGCGCGGCTGTCGCTGATCAACCTCCTGCGCACCAATCCCAACCAGGCGGAGATGGTCGCCAAGGGCATGGAGGGGACGTTCGGCGAGGCGATCGGCGCGGCGATGAAGATGGGCGCGATGGGCGGGACCACGGATCCGGCGATCCTGAGCTCGATGACCGTGCCGTCGTATGACGGGACGGGGACGGCGATCGCCGCGCGCTGGGGCGCCCTGATCGGCAAGGGCAAGCTCGCGCTGATGGCCGCCGGCGGTGGCTTCGTCCTCGGGCTCACCGGCGACGGGTTTCCGGTGATCCCGTTCATCATGGCGCTGCTCGCGGTCGGCTGCTTCGTGCGCGTGTTCCTCTACAAGAGCGAGGTCGAGAGCACGATCGTTCGCGCGCGGCACGAGGTGCTGCCCGAGGTGAACACCGCGATGGCCAGCGGTCGCTACGCGTTCCCGCCGCCGAAGTACTGAGTCAGCGAAAGCCGCCGGACTTCAGATCGTGCTCGAGGTGGGCGATGTTCGCCTTCTGCTTCTCCAGCACGTCCTGGAGCTGACGCTGTGACATCTCCTCGCGCATCCGCGCCGCACGATCGCGGGTGGCGCGCGAGACCGCGGCGAGCGAGACGACGCGCGCGACGGTGACCGCGACCTGGGTCGCTGCCTCGATCACGACCATCTGGTCGGTGGGATCGCGGAACGCGCGCTCGACGGCGATCATCAGCCGATCGAACACCATCTCCGCGTCCGACAGCACGACCTCCTCGCTGTCGCCCCACGCGAGCCGGCGGGAGACCGACTCGTGAAGGGTCGCATCGAGGCCGGGCACGGACTCGCCCCCGATCGAGAGGGCACGCAGCAGCGCGTCGAACACCTCGGTGCCCGGCGGTTCGCGATCCCCATGCTCCGCGGTCTCGAGGACCTCGTCGCGCAGGACGCTGACAGCTTCGACGAGATCGGTCTCTTCGCCCATGCTCACCACTCCGTCGTGCCGCGGGATCCCCACGGCAGGCTCGGGTCTGCGTTCGTCGCGAACCGCCGCTCGAGGTCGGCGCGCTTGCGCTCGGCCTTCGCGACCTGATCGCGGAGCTCGGACGTGACGGCCTGTGCCTCGCGCAGCTTGTCGCTGTGCGGCGCGGCGGCCTCGAGCACGAGTCCCGTCGACGCGCCGACCAGGCGCTGGTGCGCCGCGCTGATCACGCGCAGCACGCGCGCGCGGACCGCGTCCGTCGCCTGGATCTGATGGACGCTGGATGCAGTCAGGATGCGTGCATGATCGAGCGCGTCGAACAGCGGCATGATCCCGGCATCGTCGACCGTGCGGACCCCGTAGAGCTCGCGCGCCGTGAGCACCGAGGCAGCGAAGTTGCCGGCACTGTCCGCGACGATCGCCTCGAGCGAGGTCAGCACCTGCTTCACGAGCTCGGCGCGCGGTGCCGTACGTGCACGCGCGATCGTCAGCGTCTTCTCGAGCGCGCTCATCACCTCGGCGGACTCGCCGGGGTTGGTGACCGGACGATCGGGGCGCATGAACGGGATCGTCGGCCGATCGATCCAGCGCTCGCCGGTGTCCTCGAGCGAGTCCGACGAGGACGCCTCGATCGCTGTCTGCTGGGCGGTGTGGAGCTCGATCAGGTCGCTATCGACCTGGCGGAGGCGCTCCGCGAGCAAGCCTCCGAGCGCGAGCTCGGCGACCACCAGGGCGCGGCTGACCGCGACGTCGAGCAGGAAGCCGAGCTCGGAGTCGGAGGTCCGGATCTCGTCGACCACGACCCGCGAGCTCTCACCGAGGATGTCCATCATCCCGCGCAGCGGGGCCCACTCACCACCTCGCTCGAACCAGCCGCCGGCGAGGTTCTGCGCGAACGTCCACACGTTCACGCCCGTCGACTTCTCGAGGTCATGGAAGATCGCCTGACACAGGCTCAGCCCGACGAGCTCGAGCGCCTCGTTCGGCTCGAGACCGCGGACGATCGGATTGCGCGCGATCCCGCGCTCCTTCGCGACGTGGAGGAAGCGCTGGCGATGCTGCCACCACGCGACCGCACCACTGGTCTTCACGAGCTGCGTCGTGGTCGCGACCGGCTGCGGTGCCTCGATCACGATCGTCGTGACGTTGTCGCCGCCGCCACCGCGCAGCGCGAGCTCGATCAGATCGCGCGCCACGTGCTCCGGGGCGTCGCCCGAGCCCAGGATGTACTGGATGCCCTCGGCAGACGCATAGCCGTACAGGCCATCGGAGCACAGCAGCACGCGGTCGCCTGGCTTGAGCTCGATCTCGAGGACGTCGACGCGCGTCTCCGCGCGTGAGCCGAGGTTGCGCGACAGCACGTTCTTGTACGGATGACGCTCGGCCTCGTCGGGGGACAACAACCCGCGATCGACGAGCTCCTCGACGATCGTGTGGTCGCGCGTCAGGGTCTGCAGCCGACCCTGACGGAGCAAGTACGCGCGGCTGTCACCGACGTGCGCCACCACCGCGCGCTTGGCGTCGACGACCAGGCAGGCGACGACGGTGGTCCCCATGCCGTGGCGTTCCTTGTGCGCTTGCGCCGCACCGAACACCGCGGCCGAACCGGACTGGATCGCCGCCTCCATCAGCGACGTCGGCTCCATTGTGGTGCGCTTGTGCGCGACGAAGCTGAGGATCGCGTCCCGCGCGGTCTGCGATGCGATGTCACCGGCATTCGCGCCGCCCATGCCGTCGAGCACGACGTAGAGCCCGCGCGCCGCGTCGACGATCATCGAATCCTCGTTGGACGTGCGTACCTTGCCGACGTTGGTGTCGCCGGCGACGCGAACGCCCGTGGGCGGCGTCGCCGTGCTCACGTGCGCTTGTCCGCGTGCTCTCGATCCGAGAGCTGGTTCCACTGACCGAGGCGACGCGCGAGCTCGTCGGCGATCAGATCGTTGACCGCCCGTGCGGTGCTCGCCGTGACCCGGGTCAGCAGCAGCGTGAGCTCCGCGCCGAGCGTGGTCCCGGCGCCCTCGTCCTGGGCGACCTGCGCCGCCGTATCACCGATCGCCACCAGCATCCCCAGCACGGAGGCCGGGCTCTGGGCCTCCGCGGCGCGCATGGCAAGGAACGTATGGAGAAACGCGCGATGCAGGCCGAGATCACCGGTAGCGATGAAGTTACCGAGGTGGTCGAGCACGGCGCCGATCTGGGCACGAGCGGTCGCATCGTCGAGCCGGCCCAGCGAGGGATCCAGGGTCGAGCGTAGCTCCAGCAAGCGCATCAAGACCTTGGGACGCAGCCCCTCGTAGGCCTTCGCCAGCGGCGGCGTCGTCGACATCGGCTCCGATGGTAACCCCGTCTCGGTGGGGATGCTACGCTCCGCGCAGCAATGGCGGCTGCGAAAGAAGGACGTGTTCTCGTCGTCGACGATGAGCCCATGGTCCGCGAGACCCTCGGGCAGGTACTCACCGACGAGGGGTATGTCGTCGACCTCGCGGTGGACGGCGAGAGTGCGCTCGAGCGCGTTCAGGCCGCGCGCCCCGACGCGATTCTCCTCGACCTGATGATGCCGGGGATGAACGGTCGGCAGTTCCTCCAGGCACTCCGCGAGGTCCCTGCGTTCGCGCACGTACCCGTGCTGATCATGACGGCCGTCCACGGCCTCAACGTCAACCTCGCCACCCTCGGAGCCAGCGAGGTGGTCGAGAAGCCGTTCAACGTCGACGAGCTGCTCAACAAGGTCGCGCTCGCCGTGTACCGGTCGCGCGACGCGAACCGGAGCATCACGCAACCGCTGCCGTTCGTCTCGACCCCGCCGGTCACGGCCCTCGAGCCCGATCGCGGCGTCGTGCTGATCGTCGAGCACGATCGCGGACGCCTGCAGCAGCTCGACATGCTGCTGTCCGCGCGCGGGTACACCGTGGTGTCGATGACGCGCGCCCTGGTCCAGATCTCGCGACTCGCGCGTGCGCTCCGGCCACGGGCGATCCTGCTCGATCTCAAGTCCGATGGTGTCAACGACGTCGTCCGTGACCTGCGCTCCGCCAAGGAGCTCGACGAGATGCCGATCCTCGTGTTCGCCCGTGACGGCGCGAGCGGCGGCGCCGAGATCCCGGGCGACACGTTGCTCGAAGCGACCGACGTCGACCTGACGAACTTCGTCGAGAAGCAGCGCTAGGCCGGAGCTTCACTCGCCCCGGAGACCGTGCGATCGCGGCCTTGTCGCTTGGCCTCGTAGAGCCGCACATCGGCGCGCGATAACAGCTCGATCGGATCGCTACCGTCGAGCCCGAGCTCCGCGATCCCGGCACTGAACGTGTACTTCGGCAGGTCGCCGAACTCGCGATCGCGAAACCCGGCACGGAAGCCCTCGAAGATCCGGTGCGCCGCCTCGGAGTTGGCATTGCGCAACACGATGAGGAACTCCTCGCCGCCGTAGCGCCCGAGGTAGTCGCTCGAGCGGAACCGCTGGGTCAGCTGCTTCGCGAAGTCGCGGAGGACCGCGTCGCCGACCAGGTGCCCGAGCTCGTCGTTGACCTTCTTGAAGAAGTCGAGATCCACGAGCCCGATGCACAGCCGCTCTCCCGCCGCGACGGAGCGCGTGATCGCATCCGCGAGCAGCTCGAGGATGTGCCGGCGATTGAACAGGCCGGTCAGCCCGTCACGGATCGCGAGGTCCCGCATCTTCTCCTCGCTCGCCTGGAGCCCGGCCATCAGACGACGCTGCGCCGTGATGTCGCGGAAGCACCACACGCGGCCGACGACCTCCTTGCCCATCAGCTGCGGTCGGTTCGAGCGCTCGAACACGCGGCCGTCGTCGAGCTCGAGCACCTCGATGCTCTCCGAGTCGGCTGCCTGAAACGCCTCGTTCGCCGCGCCGATCATGCCGCTGAGCCCGGTCTTGCTCGTGATGTAGTTCCGGACCGCCGGGAACGACCGCATCGACTTGGCATCGAGCTGCCACATGTCGAGGAACCGCTGATTGAACGCGAGCACACGCTCGTCATCCCACGCAAGGATGCCTTCGCCGGTCGATTGCAACGTGGCCTCGAGCAACGCCTCGCGCTTGGCGCGGTTGCGCAGCTCGAGCGTCAGGCTGGCGAGGCTCGCGAGAAAGGCGGCGTCCTTCTGTTCGCCCACGCTCCACGCGCGAGCGTTGCCGATGTGCTCGTGACACAGCACGCCGACCAGTCGCAAGCCGGTGCGGATCGGCGCATCGAGCAGCGAGCCGATGCTCAGCGGTCCGAGGTACGACGCGGAGAACTCCGAGGTCCGCGGATCCCTGTGCGCGTCATCCGCCGCGATCGTCTCCTCGGTCAGGAGCGCCTTGAAGTACTCCGGGAACTCCACCGCTCGCAGCACGACGCCGCTCGTGTGCCGGTGCTCCGCCATCTCGTAGAGATCCACGCACGTGATCTCGGTCTGCTCCTCGTTGAGCAGCCACACGCTGGCCCGCGCGGTCTTCAGGGCCTTCGCAGCGGTCTCGGTGATCGCGCGCAGCGCGCCGTCCTGATCCCCTTCGTAGCGCTTCCAGATCGAAGCCAGCTCCGCGATGGCATCCGGGCTCTGCATCT
>JAQBQE010000050.1 GCA_028287135.1 Myxococcales bacterium | reverse complement strand
AGAAGCTTGACGTCTATCCATGTGCGATCGAACACCTGGCGTTCGTGTTCAGGTCCATCCCAAACCTGCCGCGTGGGTACTCGGCGCTGGTCGATCAGTGGCGGCGAGCCGCGATGTCGGTGCCGTTAAACATCGCGGAAGCTGTCGGGAAAACGAGCGAAGCCGATCGAAACAACCGGTACGCGATCGCACGGGGCGAGGCGATGGAATGCGGCGCAATCATCGACGTCGTCCGGCTGGTCGGCACTGTGCCTGAGTCGGACCTGTCGGCGGGCAAGCAGCTCTTGGTCCGCGTGGTCGGAATGCTGAGCAAGCTCTGCCGATGATCGTGGACGTGAACGAGCACGTGGCACGTGCACGTGCATGAACGACCTTAACCGAGTGGCATTGGGTCTAGCGGCGGTCTAGCGGCGGGGATACGGCGACGACTCGCCGCCGCCGAACCTCTCGGCGTTGCGTGCCCGCGCCTTGGCAGCCTCGACCGCGCGATTCTTCGGTGGTGCCGAGGTCTCGAGCGAATCGACGAGCTTGCGAGTCGCCTTCGCGATCGCCTCGACCGCGCGCTCGAATGCATCCTCGTTGTCCTTCGTCGGCTTGCGGGTCCCGCTGATCTTGCGGACGTACTGCAAGGCCGCGTCGTGGATCTCGTCATCCGTCGCGGGCGGCTCGAAGTTGAACAGGGGGCGGATGTTCCGGCACATCACCTGACCATAGGGGATCCGCGGTCGCTGTCACGCAGGCATGAGAACTAGTGGTAAGCACAGGCGTGGATCGTACGCAGTTGCTCGAGGTGCTCGACCAGGTTCGCGCGGGTGCGCTCAGCCCTGGCGAGGCGGCGACGCAGATCGGCGAATTGCCGTATGCGGAGGTTGCTCACGCGGTGGGGTCGACGTTGATCGATCATCATCGCGAGCTGCGCACCGGCGTGCCCGAGATCGTGTACGGCGCGTCGAAGACCCCCGAGCAGATCGTCGGGGCGCTGCGCGAGCTCGCGCGGGTCGCGGGCCGTGCGATCGCGACCCGGGTCGACGCCGCGAAGGCAGCCGCGGTGCGTGCCCTGTTGCCCGAGGCGACGGTGCACGAGCTGGCGCGGATCGTGACGTTGCAGACGGGTCCGAGCACGGCACGTCCGGCCGCGGCACCGATCGCGATCGTGTGCGCGGGAACCAGTGACCTGCCGGTCGCGGAGGAGGCGGCGCTGGTCGCGGAATATCTCGGCGCACCGGTGGTCCGGATCTCCGATGTCGGTGTCGCCGGAGTGCACCGCTTGCTCGCGCGCGTCGACGACATCCGCGCGGCGACGGTCGTGATCGCCGTCGCGGGCATGGAGGCCGCGCTGCCCTCGGTGCTCGGCGGGTTGATCGATCGCCCGTTGATCGCGATCCCGACCAGCGTCGGGTACGGCGTCTCCATCGACGGCCTGGTCGCGCTCGGCGCGATGCTGACCTCGTGCGCGCCCGGGATCACGGTCGTGAATATCGACAATGGTGTCGGCGCGGCGATCGCGGCGGTGCGCATCGCCCGGCTTCCTCTCGTGGCCCAGGAGAACCGATGAAGGGCCTGCACCTCCACGTCGACTGCGCCAGTGGCGCGGCCGGCGACATGATGCTCGGCGCGTTGATCGATCTCGGCGTACCCGAGGACGTGATCGGCGAGGCGCTCGATCGGATCGGCGCCGGTCGCGAGCGGCTCCGCGTCTCCAGGGTGACCAAGTCGGGGATTGCCGCGGTCGACATCAAGGTCGACACCGGCGGACAGATCGAGGGCGCCCAGCGCCACGAGCACGCAGGCCACGTCCACACCGGCCACCCGCCGGTGCTGCACGAGGAGCCGCACGTGCACTCGCACGGCGATCACGCGCACGCGCACACCCATGCCCACGGACCCGCGCAGATCGGGCATTCGCATCCGCACGGCGCGTCCTCGCCGGTGGGCCACGTGCACGCGCATGGACCCAAGCGGCCGCACGCGCACTATCACTACGCCGACATCCGCGCGCGGATCGTCGCGGCGGGGCTGACCGACGGGACGAAGCGCCGCGCGCTCGACATCTTCGATCGGATCGCGCGGGCCGAATCGAAGATGCACGGGACCACCGTCGAGGACGTCGCCTTCCACGAGGTCGGCGCGATCGATTCGGTGGTCGACATCGTCGGCACCGCGGCGGCGCTCGACTGGCTATCGCCGGCGACCGTGACCTGCGTGAGCGTCGCGATGGGACACGGGACGATCACGTGCTCGCACGGCGTGTTACCGGTGCCGGCGCCGGCCGCGCTCGAGGTGCTGCGCGAGGCCGGCGGCGTGATGGCCGATGGCGGCGTCGCGCGCGAGCTGTGCACCCCGACCGGTGCGGCGATCCTCGCATCGACGGTTACCCACTGGGGGCCTGCTCCGACCGGGCGCCCGCTCGCGGTGGGGTGGGGCGCCGGGGACGCGGACCTCTCCGATCGCGCGAACGTGCTCCGGGTCACCGTGATCGACGAGGCCACCGCGGCGGATGCGGTCTGGCAGATCGACGCGAACCTCGATGACATGAGCCCCGAGCTGTGTGGGCCCGCGAGCGATGCGCTGTTCGCCGCCGGCGCGCTCGACGTGTGGTGGACCCCGATCACGATGAAGAAGGGGCGCCCGGCGTTCCAGCTCTCCGCGCTCGCGGACCGCGCGACCCGCGACGCGGTGATCGGCGCGATCCTGCGCGAGACCACGACCATCGGGGTGCGCTACGCGCCGCGCGAGCGGACGGTCCTCTCGCGTCACTCGGTCGAGGTGGCGACCCGCTACGGCGCGATCCCGATCAAGGTCGCGCGCGATGGCGCGGTCATCGCGAATGCCGCGCCCGAGTACGAGGCGTGTGCTGCCGCCGCGAAGCTCCACGGCGTTCCGGTCAAGCTCGTGTTCGCCGCGGCGCTCGCCGCGTTCGACAGCACCCGCTGACCGGTCGTTCGAGCCGAGCGAATCCGCACAGTTGGCATCGATCCCTCGCGGGCCACGCAGCGACGGAGGGACGAGGCGCGTGGTACGGTCAGCGTCGGCGTGGAGGCCCCATCGATCGTCGTCCTCGGTGGGAGCGAGCCCGAGCGGGCAACGCTGGTGAACCAGCTCGCGGCGAGTGGGCTTGCCGCACGCGCCGAGACCCAGCTCTCGGTCGCCGAGGGCTTGCCGAACCTGATCGTGGTCACCGGCGCGGATGCCGCTCATCTGGTGGCTGAGGCCCGCGATGTTCCCGCACTCGCCGAGATCCCGATCCTCGCGGTGGTCGCAGGGATTCCACCGACCGCGGTGACCGAGGCGCTGGCTGCCGGTGCCTCCGATGTCGCCCGCCATCCGCTGCCCGGAGCGATGCTCGCCGTCCGCTGCCGGAATCTGATCCGGCTCGTGAAGAAGGACGGTGCCGCGGCACCCGCGCTGGTCAAGATCAACGAGATCCTGACCTCCAGCGGGGACGACGCCGAGGCGCTCGCCCAGATGCTGTCGATCACCGCCAACGTGCTCGGCTTCGAGCGCGCATCGCTGGTCGCTCACATCGAAGGCTCCGATCACGCGTTCGTGATCGCCGCGACGGATGCCGAGCCGCTGCAGCGGTTCACGCTGGCGATCGCGGAGTATCCCGAGATCGTGGAGTCGATCCGGACGCTCACCCCGGTGCTGATCGACGACGTCCAGGATCATCCGATGATGGCGCCGCTCGCCGACATCCTGTCGGAGCGTCGGGTCCGCGCGATCGCGGTGTTCCCGGTGCAGTGGCGCGGGCGTCCGCTCGGCGCGATCCTGCTGCGCAAGGAGAAGCCCGGTGCGCAGCACGTGGTGCCGCGCGGCCTCGAGCTCGGGAAGCTGATCGCGAGCCTCACGGCGGCGCACCTTCGCCACGGCGCCGTGCTCGAGAGCCTGCGCGACCAGACCCATCGGATCTCGCGTGCTCGCTACGAGGCCGAGCGACGGCTCCGCGGGATCGACTCGCTCAAGGAGCACTTCGAGGCCGGTGCCGACGGCGTGGTCGTGCTCGACGATGCGGGCCGGATCCTGTTCGTCAACCGCGCGGCCGAGCGAATCACCGGCTTTGCGCGCGATGGCCTGCTCGGGTCGGAGCTCGTCGATCTCGTCGCGCACGAGCAGCGAGCGCAGATCGGCGACACCGTGTCGCGCGTGCTGGCCGGCGCCAACGTCGATTCGTTCGATCTCCAGCTCTCGACGACGTCGGGCTCGCCGGTCTGGGTCTCGGTCTCGACGTCGACCGTGCTCGCCGGTACCGGTGCGGTCATCCTCGCGTTCCGCGATGTCACCGCCGAGCGCGCTCTCGAGCACGAGCTGCGATCGACCAAGGAGTTCCTCGAGCGGCTGATCGATTCGACGGTCGACGCGATCATCGCCGCCGACATGCGCGGTCAGATCATCCTGTTCAACCAGGGCGCCGAGCGGCTGTTCGGGTACCGCCAGCGCGATGCGATCGGCAAGCTCCCGGTGTGGGAGCTCTACGAGGAGGGCGCCTCGAACCAGATCATGAAGATGCTGCGGTCGACCTCGTACGGAGGCGTCGGCCGGCTCGAGCAGACCCGGCGCGAGGTGCGGCTGGCATCGGGCGAGATCGTGCCGGTCAGCATGACCGCATCGGTCGTCTACGAGGGCGAACGCGAGGTCGCGACCGTCGGGATCCTCACGGATCTCCGCGAGCGGATCCGGATGGAGCAGCGCCTCCTCGACGCGCAGCAGAAGCTCCAGCTCTCCGAGAAGCAGGCGCTCGTCGCCGAGCTCGCGGGAGCCGCCGCTCACGAGCTGAACCAGCCGTTGACCTCGATCATGGGCTACGCCCAGCTGATCCAGCGCCAGAGCGAGAAGGAAGCCCAGCACCTTCGCGCGGTCGGCGTGATCCTCTCGGAGGCCGAGCGGATGGCGGGCATCGTGAAGAAGATCGGAAAGATCACCAAGTACGAGACAACGGACTATGTTGGAAGCGCTCGCATGCTCGACCTCGATCGCGCTGCTCCCGAGAGCAGTGACACGGCGATCCCCGTCATGATGACCGACGACAGCCAGACCGGTGAGTTCAACGCCGTGACGCCCGCCACCGAGACCGACCTCCAGCACCCGAGCCTCTCGGACCTCGTCGATCTCGACGCGGGCATCGAGAAGGGCGGTCCGCGGTGACCCTCGCAGCACCGAGCTCCGAGGCGCAGCTCGCAGCCCTTCGCGACCTCGCAGCCGAGCTCCCGATCGCGAGCAGCGAGCGTGCGCTGGTCGACCGGTCCCTCGACATCTTCTCGAACCTGCTGCCGGGCCGGGGACTGTGCGTCCGCGTCGTCGACGTCCGGACGCGCGAGCCCGCGAGGACCTACGTTCGCGGCGCGCCGCTGCGCGACGGCATCGAGCACGACCCGGTGACGATCAACGAGGCCGCGCTGACCCGCGCCCATGTGAAGAGCGCCGTCGCGGCGAGCGCCCGGCTGAACCTCCGCGATCGGTGGGACTCGCCGTTCACCGGCATGGCGACCGGGTTCGCGATGCCGCTCGCTGCGGGCGGCGAGATGTACGGGATCCTCGACGTCGGCTACGCGCCCGGCACCGACGCGCGGATCACCGACGAGTCCACCCTCATCCCGCTCGCGAACCACCTCGCCGTCGCGCTCCGCATCGTCAAGCTGCAGGACGACGCTCTAGGGCTTCGCGATTACCAGGCGCGCCTGCTCGAGAGTGCGAACGCGCTGATCCTCGGCATCGATCGGTCGTGGCGGATCACGGTGTGCAATCGCGCGATGCTCGATCTCACCGGGTTCAACCGTGACGAGGTCCTCGGTCGCGACGTTCGCGACTTCATCAGCAGCGATCAGCGGCAGTACCTGACCTCGGCCTTCGCCGCGGCCCTGGTCGGCCAGCACCACGCAGCCGTGACCGTCGCGTTGCCGACGCGATCGCAGGGGCAGGTGCGCACCGTGTGGAGCATCGCGCCCGTCGGCCGGGCCGGTGCCCCCGGTGGCTCGATCGAGGCCGTGGTCGCGATCGGTCAGGACCAGTCGAAGATCGAGGCGCTGCAGCAGCAGGTCGTGCGTGCGGAGCGGCTCGCGACGCTGGGCGAGCTCGCGGCGGGCGTCGTCCACGAGCTCAACAACCCGCTGACCTCGATCACCGTGTACGCCGAGTACCTCGTGCGCAAGCTCGAGGCCCAGGGCTCGGAGGCGTCGGACCTCGAGAAGCTGCGCCGGATCGGTGGCAGCGCGCAGCGCATCCTGCGGTTCTCGCGCGACCTCGTGCAGTACGCGCGACCGTCAGGACGCGATCTCGAGCCGGTCGATCTCGCTGGCGTGGTCCGCCAGTCGGTCTCGATCTGCGAGCACCTGGTCGAGCGCGGCGGGATCGACCTCAGCATCGACGTCGATCCCGAGCTGCCGATGATCCATGCGGTCCAGGGCCAGCTCGAGCAGGTCCTGATCAACCTGATCACGAACGCGGTGCACGCGGTCGAGAGCGGCGGCAAGGTCTCCGTGCGGGCGCAGATCGAGGGGCCAGCGTCGGTCCTGATCGAGGTCGCCGACTCGGGGCCCGGCGTGCCCGAAGAGGATCGTCAGAGAATCTTCGAGCCGTTCTTCACGACCAAGCCGGATGGCAAGGGGACCGGCCTCGGTTTGCCGATCGTTCGCAACATCGTCGACCAGCATCGTGGCGAGATCAGCGTGACCCGATCCGATCTCGGCGGCGCGTCGTTTCGCGTCGTCCTTCCGATCGCTTAGCGATCTCCCCGACGATCTCGGGTCGTCCGGGAAGCGGACAATAAGGTTGCGCCCTGGATCGTGACTGGTAGTGTGAGTCCCGTCATGAAGCCAGAAGTAGTGCTCGAGCTCCTGGAAGGCGCGGCCGACCAGCTCGGGATCAAGGTGAGCTACGAGGCGCTTGCGTCCACCGGCATGGGCTCGTGGCACGGCGGCCTCTGCAAGGTGAAGGGCGAGTACCGGGTGATCATCGACAAGCGCGCGACCACCGAGGAGCGCGTCACGACCCTGGCGACCGCGGTTGCGACGTTCGACACGAGCGAGCTCGAGCTGTCCGCGAAGCTGCGCGAGGTGCTGCGGCTGCACACCGGCTCGACCAAGACCAAGCGCATCGCTGCTGCCTGAGACCCTGCGGACCTGCGGCGCACGCCGCGAAGCGCTATGCTCCCTGCGAGATGCGCGCTGTGGTCCTCCTGATCGCCCTGTTCGCGGGCTCTGCCTGCAAGAACACCACGGCGAGCCGATCCCTGGACCTCGATGCGATCCGGGTGACCGGGGACGCGCGCATGCGCACCGACACGGTCGGCGAGGGCGGGTTCGCGAGCACCTCGACCTTCGTCCTCGTCGACGCGGAGAACGCGTCGAGCACCGGCGCGTACGTCACGCTGGCAGGCGAGCTGACCGACAGCACGGGCGGTACGGTCGGCGTGCTCAAGCCGCAGTCGCTGTGGGTCCCCGGCGGGGAGCGCCGCACGTTCGCGCTGGTCGACACCGAGCGGGTGGCGCGCCCTGCGTCGACCTCGGCGCGGATCGTGGTCCGCGGGGCGCTGATCCCCGACGAGCCCCCGCGCGCTCGGATCGAGCAGCTCCACGTGTTCGACGACTACGGCAAGTCGGTCGTCCAGGCGAACCTCGTGAACGACGCCGACCGGCTCGGACAGATCATGGTGATTGCCGCGTTCCACGATGCGGACGGGCGCCCGATGACGCGTCCGTTCCAGATGATCCAGATCGATCGCAAGCAGACGCGTCCGGTCCAGTTCGTCGGGCCGCAGGGCTCGAAGACCGGAACGATCTTCGTCGGCGATGTCGTGTACTGACGGTGCCGCGGTGGACCGCTGAGGCGAGCTGAGGCGAGCTGAGCTGAGCTGAGCTGAGCTGGGCTGAGCCCTGAGCAACGAGCTGAGCCGCAAAGGCGCAAAGGCCTCAAAGCGGAAAACCTTTCAGGCTTCGCCCGCAGGGCGTGTGCTCGGAGGATCTAACCGCAGAGGTCGCCGAGGAAGAGGAGCAGAAAAAGGTCGGGCTTCGCCCGCAGGGCGTGTGCTCGGAGGATCTAGCCGCAGAGATCGCGGAGGAAGAGGAGCAGAAAAAGCTCGGGCTTCGCCCGGAACCCTTCTCGCCCGGATCGCCTGGGCTGGACCTGACGCTGAGATCTGGCCCTGACGCTGAGATCTGGACCTGACGCTGCGATCTCCGGAGCCTCCGCCGCAGGGTGGGCGCAGGGAGATCAACCGCCAAGGCGCCGCGGACGCCAGAAGAAAAGAAAAGGAGAGGAGATGGTCTTCTCTGAGAGCCGAAAGGTTCTGCTCTGCGCCTCCGCTGGCGTCCGCGGCGCCTTGGCGGTTCAAGATCCGAGCACACGCCACACGCGCGCAGCGCGAACAGGTCTCTGCTTTGCGCCCTCGGCGGCGGTGAAGCTCAGGGCACACGCCCGACAGCCCCGTCGCGCGCCGCCTGTCAGACGCGGTTCGTCAGGCTGCCGAAGTACGGATCGTTCGCGACGATGTCCGCGAGGACCTCGCGGAGCTCGGCACGCTCGGCCGGCGACAGATCCGGCGTCGCGGTGGCCTCGACCAGCTGATCGATCGCCTCGCGAGGCGTCAGCTTGCCCGCGGCGACGTCGGCGGCGAGCCGGTCGATGTCGGCCGTGTTCTCTGCGTGGGCCACGGCATCCGCGCCACCGGCCTTGTCGAGCGCATCGGCGCCCTCGGGCCCCTCGGGACCCTCGGGACCGTCGGGCCCCTCGGGACCGTCGGGTCCTTCCGGCCCACTCGGGCCAGAGGGTCCCTTGGGTCCGCCGATGCCAGAAGGTCCGCCGATGCTCATGCCAATCTCCGGCACAGAATACCAGGGAGCCGACGGGGAGGCATGGCGACGCGCACGAAGGGATACATGGTTCTGCCGCCTATCGACCGGCAACGGCAGCGGTTGCGTGGCAAGTTCAACCGATGAGGCTCGTGCTCCTCGCCGCGGTAGCGGCGCTTGGCTGTGGTGGTTCTCGGTCCGCATCGCACTCCGGCCCACCTGCGGAGGTCGCAGGCTTCTCCGCCACCCGCTGGGTGCCAGCGAATCCGACCTTCGTGCTCACCGCTCCGACCGTTCGCGAGGCACAGCGCAGCCTGCGCGACGTGATCGACTCGTTCGGCATGATCGTCGGGGTCGAGTCCGCCGAGATCGCCACAGGGCTGACGCGGCTGCTCGCCGTCGATCCGATGAACCCGGACGCGCTCGCCGCGATGGGGATCGACATCGAGGGCGGCTTCGCGGCGTTCTCGGAGGATCTGTCACCCACGATCGTGGTCCGCCTCGGTGCGCCGGAGCAGACCCAGGCGTTCTTCGACCAGCAGCGCGAACGCGGTCTCGTCACGCAGTCCGTGATCGTCAACGGGACCGAGGTGTTCTCGGCCCAGCTTCCGGCGCCGGTCCGCATCAGCTGGGCGATCGCGGACGACTGGCTGTGGGTCCACTTCACGCTCCCGTTTGCCAGGGATACCGGGACCACCTGGTTCTCGAACAGCCAGAAGCCGCAGGGCCCGGGCTGGGCGCGCGACTGGCAATGGGCGCAGGACGCCGTCAAGACCGCGCATCCGACGTTGACCGGGTTCGTCGACGCCAAGGATCTCCTCGCGCTGGTCTCGTCGCGGATCCCGCAAGCAGTCTCGTGCGTGAAGCTGCTCGAGCCGGTGAGCCGCGTCGCGATCGCGATCGAGGGCGACGGCACGCGGGCAGGTGGTCAGCTCGCATTCGATCTCGGGCCGGCGGCGGCCTCGGTGTCGGCGGCGATCCTGCCGGTGCCCGAGGGCTTTGCCGCGCAGGCCGCCGGAGCGCCGCTGTCTGCGCAGTGGAACCTCGATCTGCTCGCAGTTCGCGCGTGGGTGCAGCCGTGCATGTCGGCGATGCGCGAGGATCTCGGCTGGCTCGATCGCTACGGCGTGCGCAGCGGGCGGGCGGTGCTCCTCAGCTTCGACCCCGATGACAAGAGCGGGTCCGGCGCGATCGCCCTCGACCTCGCGCACAAGAAGTTCTTCGCGAGCCAGCTCGACGACGTCCCGATGCGCTCGACGCTCGAGCGAAGCCGGACGTACGGGCCGCACGCCGGGCATTCCCTGTCGATCCCGTTCGTCGCGACCGTCGATTACGTCCTGACCGACACGCTCGCGCTCGCGGCGGTCGGGGATGGGCTGCTCGCCAGGGTCGTCGGTGGCGGAGGTGGCACCCGGGGGCCGCTCGCGGCGATCGACGTCGTGCCGGCGGCGATGTCGGTTCAGGCCTGGAAGACGATCGTGGGCGCGATCGATCGTCGCAACGCCGCGGTGTTCGTCGAGCGCTTGATGCGGTGGCGAGAGGGTCACGTGGCGGTGACGATCGAGGGGACCTCGCTGATGCTCAGCGCCGCCGGCACGCGTCGTTGAATCCCCAGCCGTGCTATGACCCGGCCGTGGCTGCCCCTGTCGTCCGGCTGCGCGACGTCACCAAGAGCTATGGCAACGGTGCGGCGCGGACCCAGGTCCTGCGCGGCGTCAGCATCGACATCGAGGCGGGCGAGCTCGTCGCGCTGGTCGGGCAGTCGGGCTCTGGCAAGTCGACGCTGCTCAACATCGTCGGTGGTCTCGATCAGCCGGATACCGGCGAGGTCGAGGTGCTCGGCATCGACACGATCAAGGCCGGCGACACCAAGCGTGCACGGCTCCGCAATCAGTCGATCGGGTTCGTGTTCCAGGCGTTCAACCTGATGGATCACCTGACCTGCCTCGGCAACGTGATCATCCCGTCGGCGTTCGCGCACGACTCGAAGGAGATCGAGGAGCGCGGGCGGGAAGCCCTGCGCCGGGTCGGTCTGTCGGACTTCGCCAGGCGCCACCCGAGCGAGCTCTCCGGCGGTCAGAAGCAGCGGGTGGCGATCGCGCGCGCGCTGTTTGGCTCTCCGACGCTGCTGCTCTGCGACGAGCCAACCGGCAACCTCGATTCCGAGACCGGCAAGGAAGTCATCGACTTCTTCCGCGAGCTCAACGCCAAGGACGGGGTCACGCTGGTGATCGTCACGCACGAGCGCCGGATCTCGAGCGTGGCCAAGCGCGTGGTCGCGATGAAGGACGGCATGATCATCGAGACGACGGATCAGGAGCTTGCTGACAGGAACGCCGCGTTCGGTGGAGGTCCCGCATGATGCCCGCCGGGAAGCTCGTGCGCATGGTCGTGGCGAACACGGTGCGCAGCCCACGCCACTTCATCCTGTCGGCGTTCGGCATCGTGATCGGCATCGGTGCGTTCGTGCTGTTCCTCGCGCTGACCCAGCGCGCAGGCACGGTGCTCGAGAAGGTGTTCCCGCTCGACGAGGTCCAGGTCGTGGCACCGAGCGTGTCGCTGCTCGGCAAGGACACGAGCAAGCGGCTCGACGACTCCACGGTCAAGACGATCCTGACGCGGCCCGAGGTCGAGAGCGCGGTGCCGCGCATGAACCTCGCCTTCCCGGCGGCGGGTCGCGGCTCGTTCGAGGGGACGGATCTCAAGTTCGAGGTCGGCGGGTTCGCCGACGGTGTGGACGGTGGCTTTGTCCAGGACGACGAGCGGATCCGCGAGCTGTTCAAGGACTGGGACGCGGTGCAGAACGATACGAACCGGGTCGCGTGCGAGCCACCGCCCCCGGATCCGGATGATGCCGTTCGCCAGTCGCCGCGCGCCGCGAAGAAGCCGACGTTGCCGAAGCCGGCAGGAGCCGCGTGGGGCGACCCCGCCGCGTCGACCGGCAGTGCGGGCAGCGCCGCTGGTTCGGGCAGCGCGATCGCGGTCGGTAGCGCGGGTAGCGCCGCCGGTTCGGGCAGCGCTGTTGCCGTGGGCAGTGCGGGCAGCGCCGCAGGGTCGGGCGCCGGTAGCGGCACGGGCAGCGCGACCGTGATCGCGCAGACCGGCGCCAGGTGGGACGACTATCGCAACCCGTGCCCGGAGCCCGAGCGCTACTACTGCGACGACACCGAGCGCATGTGCAAGCACCGCGTCCCGGTCGTCCTCTCGGCGACGGTGGTCGAGCTCTACAACAACCAGTTCGCGAAGTCGCACGGCATGCCGATCGCGGACAAGGACCTCGTGAACTTCCTGATCCAGTCGCGCGGCCTGTCCGCGATGCGGTTCTCGATCGGTCTCGCGAACACGACGGTCGCAGGATCCGGCGGCGTCACGAACAAGCGACCGCGCCGCGTCGAGGCCGTCGTCGTCGGTGTCAGCAAGCGGGCGATGCCGATCGGCGTGACGATGCCGATCCAGTACATCGAGCGCTGGAACAAGGAGTACCTCGGTCAGGAAGCTGCGACCGCGTACTCCTCGATCATCGTCAAGCTGCGGGACCGCAACCAGCTCGCGCCGTTCAGCCAGTGGCTGGTCGACAAGCAGGGACTCCGGCTCGAGGACAACATCGGCGAGCGGTTCGCGACCGTGATCTTCGTGATCCGGCTGCTGTTCCTGATCATCTCGGTCGCGATCCTCGTGGTCGCGATCATCAACATTGGCCACAACTTCTTCATCCAGGTTTCGGAGCGGCGACGCGAGATCGGGATCATGCGGGCGGTCGGGGCGACCGAGACCGATGTTCAGCTGATCGTCCTCGGGGAGGCAGCCGTGATCGGGATCGTCGGGGGGCTCCTGGGGATCGGCCTGGCGCTCGCCATCGGCGCGGGGTGGAACGCATTTGCCGCCGCCAACATCCCGCGGTTCCCGTTCAAACCCTCGTCCTGGTTCGACTTCAAGCCGTGGATCTGGGGCTCCGCCCTCGGGTTTTCGACCGTGTTCTGTATCCTCGGCGGCTATCTGCCGGCACGTCGCGCCGCCAAGATGGAGCCGGCGCAGGCACTGGCTGCGAACTGAGTGGCGCCCCGGACGGCCGCGGTGCTGCGTAGTGACCGCCATTCAAAAACTACGGCGGTCATCCGATTTCCTTTGAGCTGCCGGGAGCTTCGAGGTACGACCTGCCCCCACGGGGGTAGTAACCTGCTTGTGGCCCAAGGAATCAGATGCGGATAGGGTCCCACCTCATGGCGGCGCGATTTCCCAGAGCGTCGCTCCAAGGCAATCACGCGTGAAGAAGCCGGCGCCCTTCGGCAAATATTTCCTGCTCGAGCGGATCAACGTCGGCGGCATGGCCGAGGTGTTCCGCGCGAAGGCGTTCGGCGTGGAAGGCTTCGAGCGGCTCGTCGCCGTGAAGCGCATCCTCCCGAACATCGCGGAGGACAAAGAGTTCATCCGCATGTTCATCGAGGAGGCGAAGCTCGCCGTCCAGCTGAACCACGCGAACATCGCGCAGATCTTCGACCTCGGTGTCGTCGACGGCGCGTACTACATCGCGCTCGAGCATGTTCACGGTCGCGACCTCCGCGGCACGTTCGATCGCTGCCGCCAGCAGGGCGAGGCGATGCCGGTCGCGCAGGCGTGCTTCATCGTGATGAAGGTCTGCGAGGGCCTCGACTACGCGCACAACAAGCGTGACCAGTCCGGGCGCGAGATCTCGCTCGTCCATCGCGACGTCTCCCCGCAGAACGTCCTCGTGTCGTTCGAGGGCGAGGTCAAGCTGATCGACTTCGGCATCGCGAAGGCGGCCGGCAAGGGCTCGAAGACCCAGGCCGGCATCCTCAAGGGCAAGTTCGGGTACATGTCGCCCGAGCAGGTGCGCGGGCTGCCGATCGATCGGCGCAGTGACGTGTTCTCGTGCGGCATCGTCCTCTACGAGCTGCTCACCGGTGAGCGGCTGTTCGTCGGCGAGAGCGACTTCTCGACGCTCGAGAAGGTGCGCAACGTCGAGATCCTTCCGCCGTCGACCTACAACCGCAAGATCCCCGACGAGCTCGAGCGCATCGTGCTCAAGGCGCTCGCGAAGGACACCGAGGATCGCTACCAGAACGCGATCGATCTCCACGACGAGCTGCAGGCCTTCGTCTACACCGCCGGCGAGTTCTACTCGCGCAAGGATCTCGCGGGCTGGATGAAGAAGACGTTCGGCAAGGAGATCGAGGAGGAGACGGCGAAGCTCGAGAGCTACCGCCAGCTCAAGCCACCTCCGGCCGAAGCCCCCGCCACCCCTCGCACGATCACCGGTCAGCGCTCGACGGGGCAGGCCGCGAGCCCGCCGCCGCCGGTCCGTCGGTCGTCGAAGGCCGGCATGGACGCTGTCCAGGGCACCAAGCCGCCGCCGCCACCGGCGAACGGCCGCGTCTCGCAGCAGATGCCCGCGATCGCAGCCAGCGCCGCGGTGCCCGCGTCCAAGCGGCGCAAGACGCACGAGTCGGGCCCGCTGACGTGGGACGACGACGAGCTCGAGACCCAGATCTACGACAACCCCGAGGACGATCCGAAGAACCGGGGCCCGATCCAGATCGGCAAGGCGCCGGCCAAGAACCTGCCACTCGTCGCTGCGCCGACGCCGTCGCCCGAGGCGATGGACGCGCTGGACGAGTCGCCGAGGATGACGACGCGCGGGATGTCCGCGACCCCCGACATCCCGTCGCTTGCCTCCGCGAGCTCCGCGACCGCATCGCCGACGATGACCGGCGCGGCGCCCGATCTGTCGTCGCTGGTCTCGGCGACGTCGAAAGGCTGGGCGTCGGGCCAGGGGCCATCGCCTGCTGCCACGCTCAACGGCATCGGCGCCAACGGTGCGCTCGGGACCGGATCGAACGGCGCCGCGGTGGCGCTGCCTCCGGATGCCCGCCAGCCGCTGTTCGACTCGCAGCACCGGATCGACCGGTCCGCTCCGTTCGACCCGATGGCGTCGTTCGGGTCGGGGATGCTGCGCCAGAAGGGCGATCGCCGCGGCCTGATGCTGATGGCCGTCGGTGGTGCCGTCGTGGCCGCGATCGCGGTCGTCGTCGTGATCGCGATGTCGGGTGACGAGGAGACGGCCAAGCCGACCACCGAGACCCCGACGGTTGCGGTCAAGCCGACCGTCGTCCCTGATCCGCAGACCACCGTCGGCGGCGACCAGAACACGGGCTTCGATCTCTATGTCTCGCCCGCGGGCGTCACGCAGTGGAAGCTCGACGGCGAGTCGCGCACCGATCGCCTGCCGTCGCGGATCCGCGGGATCTCGCCGGGCACGCACTCGGTCGCGATCGATCCGCCGCCCGGCTTCATGAGCCATAGCCAGCAGGTCAACGTCGAGATGGGCAAGGCGCCCAAGGTCGAGATCGTGCTGTCGCCCGTCGACGGCATCCACGGCGTGTTCGAGAGCACGCCGCCTGGCGCGACGGTCTCGCTGATCATCGACGGCAAGCGCTCGACGCTCGGTCCGTCGCCGGCGAAGGCGCCGCTCGATCCGCGGATGACCTACCAGGTGCTGTTCGAGAAGCCGGGGTACGTGTCGGTCAACCGACCGATCGTGCTGTCCGGTGGCGTCCAGGAGAAGGTCGTGGTCGCGCTCGAGAAGACGAGCGCGGTCGCAGCGGTGACTCCGCCGGTCACGAAGCCAGACAGCGTGGCGATCGAGAAGCCGGTCACCAAGCCGGATACAAAGATCGAGAAGCCGGTGACCAAGATCGAGAAGCCGGTCACGAAGCCCGACGTCAAGCCAGATACGAAGATCGAGAAGCCGGATCCGAAGCCGGATCCTGACACCAAGGTCGCCGCGAGCGGTTCCGGCATGCTGATGCTCGGCTCCAAGCCGTCGTGCGAGATCTACGTCGACGGCTCGAACACCGGCCTGCACACGCCGCAGCGCACGATGAAGCTGTCGGCCGGCAAGCACCGGATCACGCTGATCAACAACGAGTTCGGGATCAAGGAGACCTTCGTCGTCGACATCAAGCCGGATGCGACGGAGAAGGCGATCAAGGACTTCAGCGACCGCCTGCCGAAGTGATCGGTCGCGGCGCTCGCCGCAGATCGATCAGCGAGTCGCGGGCGATGCAGGTGGCGCTGGCGCGGCTGGCGGATCGGTCAGCGCCTCGAGCGGCTCGAACGCATCAACACTGATCAGATCCTGACCTCCGGTCGCGAGATCCGTCAGGTCGAAGCCACGCTCGATCCGCGGACCGATCAGGAGGTACATCGACGGCTTCACCGCGGGCCGGTCGCGCAGCCACTCCTTCTCGAACCGGGCCTTGGCCTGGATCAGCTCGGAGGCGATCTCGCCGGCATCTCCGTCCTCGATCTGGAGGAGTCGCTTCATCAGGCCCTCACGCGCGCGCGGATCGTCGGTGACGAGCAGCAGCTCGCGCAGTCCCTGGATCGCGCGGTCGCGCTGGCCGAGCTTGGTGCGGATGAACGATGCGAACTCGGCGGACTCGATCGGGGCGTTCGGCTTGCGGATGGCGGACTCGACGAGCAGCACGCCGCGCTCGACCCACGCACGCTGCTCCGCCTCGTCCTTGGTCTGTAGATCCTGGATGTAGATCTGGCCGGCGAGCATCGGCAGCTGCCAGCTCGCCGGGAACTCCTTCATGCCGCGCTCGAGCAGCGCGAGCGAGCGCAGATAGATGCTCTGGTTGACACCCCGTTCGGCGATCGTCATCGCGTTCGGGCCGATGTCGTAGACCTTGCGGAACGTCGGATCGAGCGCGACGATCGCTTCCGATAGCGACGCGATCGCCTCGGCCTCGGTGTCGTAGTACGCGCCGAAGTACCCGATCAGCCGCACCATCAGCACGTCGGCCGCCACCTCGCGGTACCCGAGGGCCACGAACGGAGCCGCGGTGGGCGAGGGCGCGTACGGCGCCTGGAGGACCTCGCCGGCGCGGCGGTCGGCCTTCACGCTCTCGCGGGCGAAGTGCGCGCCGACGATCGAGCCGATCGCGAGCAGGCTGGTCGCCACGACGTTCACGACCGGAGGATACCTCGTCCGCGCGTCAGTCGCCCGCGGGCTCGTCGGTCGGGTCATCGGTACCCTTCTCGAGGCCGAGCTTGTCGAGCCGGTAGCGCAGCGACCGGAAGCTGATTCCGAGCAGTACGGCGGCACGCTTGCGAACGCCGCCCGACAGCTCGAGGGCGCGCAGGACCCAGCCGCGCTCGACGTCCGCCAGCACGCGGTCGAGGTCGATGCCGTCCGACGGGAACTCACTCGGGACCTCGGCCGGAGGCGGCTGCTTGACCTCCGGAAGGTCCGTCACCCCGATCATGTGCCCCGACGACAGCGCGACGGCGCGCTCGAGCATGTTCTCGAGCTCGCGCACGTTGCCCGGGAAGTCATGGCTCTGCAGCTTGCGCATCGCCTCCGCGGTGAGCCGGAGGGTGCGGTCTTGCTCGGCACCGAACCGGCGCAGGAAGTGCTCGGCCAGCAGCGGGATATCCTCGCGGCGGTGACGCAGCGGCGGGATCCGGATCTCGATCACGGCGAGCCGGTAGTAGAGATCCGCGCGGAACGCGCCGCGTGACACCTCGGTCGGGAGATCCCGGTTGGTCGCCGCGATCACGCGGACGTCGACCTCGACCTCCTCGGTGGCACCGACGGGCTTGACCTTGCGCTCCTGCAGCGCGCGCAGCAGCTTGACCTGGAGCCCGGTCGACATCTCGCCGATCTCGTCGAGCAGCAGCGTGCCGCCGTCGGCTTGCTGGAACAGGCCCGGCTTGTCGGCGATCGCGCCGGTGAACGAGCCCTTGGTGTGGCCGAACAGCTCCGACTCGAGCAGCTCGTCGGGAATCGCGCCGCAGTTGATCGCCACGAACGACTGCTTCGACCGCGAGCCCTCCGTGTGCAGTGCTCGCGCGACGAGCTCCTTGCCCGTGCCGCTCTCGCCCGTGATCAGCACGCTGGTTCGAGCCGAGTGGATCTTGCCGATCAGCTCGAACACGTTCTGCATGCCCTTGCTCTTGCCGAGCAGGTTGCCAAGGCGCGCGCGACCGGCGATCCGATCGCGGAGCGCGAGGTTCTCCTCGACGAGGGCCCGCTTCTCGAGCGCGCGCTCGATGACGGCATTGATCTCGTCGACGTTGAACGGCTTGGTCAGGTAGTCGTAGGCGCCATGCTTCATCGCGGCGAGCGCGGTCTCGGTCGACGCGAACGCGGTCATCAGGATCACTTCGGGATCGATCGGGGCGGGTGTCAGACCGTGGCGCTCCGCGCGCCGCACGCCGCCGCCCTTGATCGCCTTGAGGATCCCGAGCCCATCGAGATCGCCCGGCATCTTGAGATCCGTCAGCACGAGATCGAACGGTTCGTCGCGGAGCTTGTCGAGCGCCGCACGCCCGCTCTGCACGATCGTGGGCTGATGGCCGGCCCGGCGCAGGCAGATCGCCAGGAACTCGCGCATCGACTGTTCGTCGTCGACGACCAGGATCTTTCCCACGACGAAACTATGACAGATCGACGGCCGACGTGGGTCGGCTACTCGGCCCAGCCCATCGTGTACGCCCACGCCGCAATGCGCTCCTCGATCTCCGCGGGTGACAGGGTGCCCGCGAGGGCCTCCCGCGCGACGGCCTGCTCCCCCGCGCGAAACGCGAGCTCCGCGAACAGCGCTGTCGACTTCGGGGATTGCTTGATCTCGGTCTTGTAGGGCGCGAGCAGGTCATACGCGCGGCCCCAGAGCTCGAGGGCGGTGAGCTCGGCCACGCTGGCCTGGATCTGTGCCGGTCCCTGCAGCTGCAGGCTGCGCTCGCGTGCGCTCCGTGCCTTCTCGATCTGCGCTCGCAGCTTGTCGAGCAGCGCATCGGAGGCGTGGCCACCGGGGCTCTCGAGCAGGGCCATGGCGTCGTCGTACATCCCCGCGCGGGCAAACACGAGGATGCCAACGCTCAGGACATTGGTGCACGTCGGGCATTCGCGAACGGCCTCCGACGCCAGCGCGACCGCGCCGGTATCATCGCCGAGCCGGCTGCGGAGGCTCGCGCGGTGCAGCGTCAACCGGAGGTGATAGTTGCGGAGGTGCTTCTCGAACAGCTTCGTATCGGTCGGGATCGTGAACTGGATGTTGCCGATCGCCAGGGTCGCCGCGGGCTGCTTGCTCGTCAGGAGATCCTTGCAGAACGCGTCCAGCGTCTCGAGACCCGCGCGGTCATGGTCGGGGGTCAGGTCCGAGATCAACTGGGCGAGCTGAAAGGCGACGGCGACGTCCTGGTACGAGACCCGGTTGCGCGTGAGCTCGAGGAGCAACACGACCGCCTGGCGATAGCGTTTCTCCTCGACCGCCGTGTTGATCACCGACCGTCGTGCGGTGGGGCTCTCGGGGTGGAGCTCGAGCTCGTGCGCCCAGAACCTGCGTTCGTCGACGAAGTCGGCCGAGCGCTTCGCTCCGAGGGCGGCCATCGCGAGGGCCACCGCGACGACGAGCGCGTACGCCGAGCGCCGCGGCCAGCGCGCGAGTGCGCAGCCGGCGGCGAAGGCCATCCCGAACATCGGGAGATACAGGAACCGCTCGGAGACGAGCGTGTCGAGGTGCGTGTAGACGATGTTCGACGTCGGCAGCAGCGTGATCAGGAAGAAGCCAAACCCGATCGTGACGAACGTGAGGCGCCGATGCGCGACGACCGCGGCCCCGATCAGGACCGTCAGAGCGAGCACCCCGAGCACGACGTACGGCATCGAATGCGCGATATCGCCGCCCGACATCCGGACCAGCCCCTGCTGCGTCGATAGATCGTGTGGCGCGAACGTGAGGGACACGAACCGCCCGAACGACTCGAGCACCGACTGCACGTGGGCGGTGAACCCGATACCGCCTTCGAAGTTCGCGCTCCGCAGCGGTAACGCGAACCGGCGCAGCGTCAGGTACCCGATCGCGACGACCGCCTGCGGTAGCGCGCTGCGGATCATGCGGACGACCACCGACCGGTCGATCGCCGGCCGCCCCGCGTAGACCCACGCCTCCACCGCGAGGAACACGGGCAGGACGATCGCCTGCTCCTTGCACGTGTACGCCGCGATCGTGCCGAACACCTCGAGGGCCAGGCCGCCTCGCTGACCGCGGAGCCGCCTCGCCATGCCCTGGGTCGCGACCAGCACCGCGAGCATGCACAGGACGTCGGTGCGGCCGGAGATCCACGCGACGCTCTCGGCCTTGGTCGGGTGCACCGCGAACAGCACGGCCGCCGCGAAAGCAGGTCCCGTCGCGTCGATCCATCGCCGCAACGCGACGAAGGCGAGGGCTCCGACGGCAGCGTGCAGGAGCAGATTCGTCAGGTGGAACACCCAGGACGAGCCGCCGCCGCTGTGCCAGTCAAACGCGTAGGTCGCGGTGACCAGCGGTCGCCAGTACACGAGCCGCGGTGCGGACGGCTCGGCGTCGCCGTAGACGTTCCAGAAGTCGGTGACGAACCAGCGAGGCCAGTGCGCGCCCGATCGGATGAACGCGTTCTTCGCGATCAGCGTGTGGTCGTCATAGATCCACCCGCCCGAGAACGACGGGGAGAAGACGACCGCCGCGATCACGCCGGCCAGGATCGCGAGGACGACGGGCTTACGCAGCCATGTCACGAGCGGGCTGACCATAACACCGAAAACGAAAACGCCGCCCGGAGGCGGCGTTCACGACCACAGAGGTGGAGTGTTGGTTAGTACGTGCCCTTGGGCGGCGGGACGAGGATCGCCGAGGCGCCGACGTAGGTCGAGCCGTTCGAGACCGCGACAGCGTTCATCGTCCAGGTCGACTCTTTCTTGTCGCAGTCCAGATCGCCGATGGCGTACGCGGTCGCCGACGACGTGCCGCCGACGTACGAGTAGTAGAACTGGCTCGGCTCATCCATCGAGAACTCGAGCTCCTTCCAGCCCGGATCGGCCTGGAACAGAGCCGGCAGGGGCGCGCAGCGGTTGTCCGCGGTGATGCCGCAGCAGCCGTTCGTGGCGTGCGTCGGCAGATCGGCGCCATCGTCCGTGACGAACGTCGACTCGGTCTGGAACTTCGTCTTGAGGTTCTTGCCGATCTTGTTCAGGTTCAGCGAAGCCTCGCTGGCCTTCGACTTCTTCATGTACTCCATGAAGGCCGGGATGGCGACGGCCGCCAGGATGCCGATGATCGCGACGACGATCATGAGCTCGATCAGTGTGAATCCGCGTTGCTTGAACTTCTTGAACATGCGAGGTCCCCCTTTTGGTGACGGTAGCCTGAGCAACGTACGTGCCACAAGAAAACGGCCTTCAAGTGCTGATGATGGTTAGCCGCGCCTGGAAACGGCGGCCTGGAGTGACAATTCTCGGCACCCGTCTGGCCAATTCACGCGCGGCTCCGTATGCGTTGGTCTCCTCCCACGTGAACGCTTGACCCACATCCTGCTACGTCGAGGCGGACTGCTGGGCATCGCGACGCTCGCCCTGTTCGTGTGGCTGGCGCCGTCCCACGTGGTCGACGGCGACAACTCTGAATTCTCCACGCTGAGCGTCACGGGCGGCACGGCTCACCCGTCGGGGTATCCGCTGTTCGTGCTGTGGCTGCGGGCGATGTCGTGGCTGCCCGGGGCCAGCCCCGCCCACACCGCCGCGATCGCCACGGCGATCCTCGCCGCGGTGTCGATCCTCATCCTCCACGCGGCGTGTCGGGCGTGGGGCGCTCGGCCGCTGGCGGCGACGATCGCGTGCGCCGTGTTCGCCGGTGGGCCGATCGTGCTGCGGACCTACACCGAGGCCGAGGTGTTCGCACTCAACGGTGTCGTGGTCGCGACGGTTCTCTGGCTCGCGGCGGAGCAGGGACCTCTGCGCGGCGCGCGCCGGGCGATCGCACTGGGGCTGATCGCCGGGCTCGGTCTGTCGAACCACATGACGTGCGCGCTGCTCGCGCCGGTCGGCTTGCTCGGCGTCGTGCGGGGCGTGCGAGAGGCATCGCGGGCGTCGCGTTCGGGAGTCGCGGTGATCGGCGCGACGGTGCTCGCGGTTCTCGCGGGCCTCACCCCGTATGCGTATCTCCTGGCCGCCCCCGACACCCCGCTGTCGTGGGGCAAGGTGCATGACGTCGAGGAGCTGATCGCGATGGTGCTCCGCCAGGACTACGGCGGTCCTGGTGCATTTCGCAGCACCGGACCCGAGGTCTCGCCGTGGACCAGCATCGCCTCGCTGGGGACCGACATGGCGCGCGGCTGGTTGTGGGTTCCGCTGACGGCCGGCCTGGTGACGTTCGGGTGGCGCATCGTGCGACCGAAGGCGCCGGAAGATCGGTGGGGCTGGAGCATGCTCGCGACCTCGCTCCTGCTCGCGGGGCCCGTGCTGGTGTCCCGGTTCAACGTGCCGCCCGAGGGGCTCGGGCTCTACGTGTGTCGGCGGTTCTACCTGCTGCCGATGCTGCTCGCTGCGATCCCGATCTCCGTCGCGATCAGCGAGCTCGGCGACCTGCTCGAGCGACGGATCGGATCGCGTCGCGCGGTGCTGGCGTCGGTGGTCGCTTCGACACTCGGCCTCGCCGTGGTGGCCGCGACCTCGCTGCCGGCGATCTCCGTCGTTCATGGACCCGCGGTCGAGAACAGCGCCCACAACTTGCTCGGTTCGCTGCCCAAGGATGCGGTCGTGATCGCATCGCAGGACGAGCTCCATGCAGCGACCGGCTATGTCCAGACCGCGCTCGGCGTGCGGCAGGACGTCACCATCGTCACGTGGACGATCATGACCCTCGACTGGTATCGCGCGCGGATGGCGAAGCGAGGGATCGTCGCGGCGCCGGGCCCGGGCTCGCCGCTCGTGCGGGTCGTCGCGACGCTGCTGGCGAAGGGCCGGCCGGTGTTCGTCGATCGCTTGCAGACCGAGGTCATCGCGAGCTTCCCCACGCACCCGTACGGGATCGTGATCCGCGTCCTGCCGCCCGGCGCGCCGATGCCGAGCGTCCCCGAGGTGTTCACGATCAACCAGCAGCTGTACGCCGCGTTCGTGCTCGACGAGCCCCAGCCCGGCCCCGACGACGAGTACGCGACGGTGGTCCACCGCCGCTACGCGGGGATCTGGCAGATGATCGGGACCGCCCTCGCGCGGGAAGGCAAGCACGAGGACGCCGCCTGGTCGTTCGAGACCGCGCGTCAGCTCGGTCCGCGGCCCTGACGACGCGCGAACGCGGCGAGCCCTGCCACGAGCAGCGCGAGGCCGAGAAGCTGCGCGATGCGTGACCACCACGGGATCCACGCGACGGGAGACAGGACGATCGTCGAGAGACCTGCGGGGACGATGATGCCGGTCAACGCGAGATCGATCGGCAGGGTGGGGACGGCCGATGCGCGGCCCGCGGAGATCGCGGTCGCACGCAACGCCGCGACGTAGCTCGTGGCAAGGACGAGCGTGCATGGCTCGGTGGCGTAGGTGGTGATCGTGGCGGTCTGCCCGAGCTCGTCGGTCGCGAGCCCGAAGACACGAGCCCCGGTGCAGCTCGCCGGTGTCGAGGCCGCGAGCTCGCTACGCAGGACCCACGCCGTGGTGGCGAGCGTCGTTCGAAGATCGGGACCGCGCAGCGCATCGACCATCTGCGCGGGGCGATCGATCACCTCGATGCGTGCGGGGAACCACGCAGCGCCGGGTGTGCGGGGCAGGGGATCGAGCGATGGGTGATCGGTGCCGAGTCCGGTGAACCGGAGGCGCACGTTGTAGAGCTGCTGGAGGATCCGGAACGTCGGGCTCTTGCCGAACGCGAACACGGCCGTCGTCGCAGGCAGCGGCTCGCCCTGGATCGCGGAGAGCAGATCGAGGAACCGCCGTGATGGATACCAGATGCCGTCCAGTGAGGGCAGGCGCGCGGCGAACGCGGTGCTCATCTCGTACGGCGGCGGTGCGTCGAGGATCTGGATGCGATCGAGGGCCGTCGTCAGGGCGGGCGCCGCGGTCCGGACGGCGGTGCGCAGCTCCGCGGGCCCGTGCTCGATCCGATCGAACGGGACGGTGCGGGGGAACCGCTCGTCGAAGGCGAGGACGCCGAGCGCGGCGACCATCACGAGCGCCACCGGTACGAGCCCGGGGCGCCGCTCGAGGATCGCGGGTCGCCAGCGGATCGCGAACGCGATCGCGAGACAACCGAGCCACGCGATCACCTCGCGCAACCACGGCAGCGAGCCGTGCACCACGAGGATCACGATGGCCGCAACCACGAGCACGCCGGCATCGACCCGTCGCGAGGGTGGAGTCGCCGTCCGCACGTGGAACCAGCAGGTCGCGAGCGCGAAGCTCGGAACGAAGATCAGGATGGGCAGGACCGCGCGAGCGGGGACGCGGAACGCGCCCAGGGGTGGCACCAGCTCGAGCAGCGCCGTCGAGACCGGGGCGACGTTGCAGGCGAACAGGACCGCGACGGTCGTGGTGGCGATCGCCGTCCAGCGCAGGCTGCGCGCCACGCCCCGCGGCCATCCGACGATCAGGAGCGCGATCAGCGGGCCGATCGGGAAATTCTGCTCGTGCACGCTCGCTCCGGTCTGCCCGGCCGCGGTCCACGGGATCGATGCGAGCCAGTCACCCGCCGTCGCGACCCCCGCGGAGTAGGTCACGGTCTCGTGGAGGCTGCGCGTCGCATCACTGCCGAGCGCGTGCGCGATCATCCCCGCGAGCCGCGGCAGCATCACGAGCACCGCCCCTGCGAGCACCCCGACGACGATCCACTGCGGGCGCCTCCAGCGCTCGCCTGCCGGTGCACCGAGGATCGTGGCTACGAGGAGCGGAGCGCCGAACACGGCGCTGTAGACCAGCGACTGGGGCCCGAGCCCGCTGACACCGTTGCTCACCGCGAAGGCGGCGAATGCCAGCACCGTCACGGACAGGGTGCCGGCGCGGGCGCACCACAGCAGGCTTACCGCCGTGAGCAGCGGTACCAGGCCGAGCAGCAGGTTCTCGTGGCCGAGGGCGAGTCGCCAGCCGAGCACCGGAGCGAACGCACACAGCCAGGTCGCGACGATCCGCTGGAGGCGCGACGGTGACCGAGCGTGGTCGCCCGACCACGCGATCGCGACCGCGCGCGCGAGCTGCATCCCGAAGAAGCCAAAGCACAGCTGGAGGAAGAGTGTCGACACGTTGACGGTGGTGGTGGTCGATAGCCCGAGCACGCTGCACAGCTGGAGCAGCGGCGTCGTGCCGGCGAACGGGTGCATCTCGCTGCCGCCGACGACACCGAACCGATACAGGTGATCGGTCCAGTCACGACCGGCGTGCAGGGCGCTGTCGGTGTAGGGCACCACGAGCCAGGTGCCGTCGGCCTGGGTGATCGTGCGGTTGAACAGCCAGCCGAGCAGAACCCACGTCACGACGATCACGAGGGCCGCCTCGAGAAGTCGCCCGGCGTCGGCCGCGCTGTGCGACGCCAGGAGCTGCTTGCGCACGCGTGCCAGCATCCCTCGGTCCTCGCACGCTATCATGTGGATCGATGACGGGTATCGCCGAGCGAGTGCGCCGGGATCCGGGCGGCGCCTTGCTCGCCCTCGCGATCCTCGCGGTGATCGCGCTCTACGCCCCGACGCTCGGTCGTGGCCTCGTCAACTTCGACGACCCCTGGCTCGTCCAGAGCAACTGGATCGTCCAGCAGCCGTCATCGACCTCGGTGCACGCGATCCTGTTCGATCTCGGTCGTGACACGCGGGCGGTGCTCGGGGCCGAGTACCTGCCGGTGCGTGATCTGTCGATCCTCGTCGATTTCGCGGTGTGGGGCGACGGGTATCAGGGGTTTCATCTGACCAACCTGGTGCTGTACCTCGCCGCGATCGTCCTCTGGTTCGCGGCACTCACCGGGTTCGGCATCGATCGGCGCGTCGTCGGGCTCGCGATCCTCGTGTGGGCCGTTCATCCGAGCCACGCCGAGTCGGTCGCCTGGATCTCCGAGCGCAAGGGGCTGCTCGCTGCGATGTTCGCGGGGCTCGCCGCCCTTGGCTACAGCCGCTTTCGCAGCGGACGCCGGGCCGGGTGGCTCGTGCTCGCGATGCTCGCGGCGGTCGCCGCGGTCTGGAGCAAGGCGCCGTCGGCGTTCGCGCTCGCCGCACTGGCTGCCCTCGAGCTGATGCTCCCCGAGCGCCGGCATTCGGTGCGGCGCGCGCTGACCGGGCTCGGCGCGATCGCGATCGTCGCCGCTGCGGCGTTCGTGCCAGTGCTGACCGTCGCGTCGAGAATGTCGGTGATCGCGCCGAGCGATGACGCGCCCGCGAGCTGGCTTGCGATGGTGCTCGGCACCTTCGGGTTCTACGTCCAGCTCGGTGCGATGACCCTGCCGAACGCGGTGTCGTATCCGATCGCGAGTGATGGCCCGTCGGCGATCGATCTCGTGCTCGGCATCGCGGGCCTGCTCGCGGCGATCGGCGTCGTGATCGTCCCGCGCCGTGGACGCTGGCAACCATCGCCGGTGGTCCGGGCGGCGTCGCTGATCTGGCTCCTCGGCTGGTTCCCGGTCAGCCGGCTCGTGCTGCCGGTCAAGGCCGTCGTCGTCGCGGATCGCTATCTGATGTTTCCCTCGCTCGGTCTCGCGCTCGCGGTCGCGGTCGGGGTTTGCTCGGTGACTCCGGGGCGGATGCGGCTGCTGCTCGGGGCCGTGATCGTGCTCGCTGCATCGCTGCGCACGATCGACGCGCAGGCGACGTGGCGCGATCCGGTGACGCTGTGGGAACGGGCCGTGGCCTCGAATCCCGCGGACTCCAACGCGTGGAGCATGTACGTCGAGGCACTCGTCGCGTCGGGGGATGACGAGCGCGCCGCGGACGCAGTCGCTCGCGGGCGAGAGCGTGCGCCCTCGGCGCGGCTGCTGATGCACGAGGCGCTGCTGGTGCTGCGCACGGATCGACCACGGGGGATGGAGCTGATGCGGCAGGCGTCCGATGCCGGCGAGCCGAAGGCGATGATCAACTACGCCGTGTTGCTCGCTGACCAGCGTCAGAGCTGGCCGGGGCTGCAGCTGGTCCGGCGCGCCGTGGTCCAGTTGCCGCTCGACGCGAATGCGCACCGGATCCACGGCAAGCTCGCGCTGATCCTGCGGGGCCGCGAGGAAGCGCTCGCAGCCTTCGAGCGTGCCTATGCCCTCGAGCCGATGAACCTGGTCAACCGGGTCAACCTCGGGCTCGCGCTGATCGAGCTCAAGCGACCCGCGGAAGCGAGGGTCCACCTCGAGGCCGCGCTCGCCGATCCGCGACTCGCTGCCAGTGCGCGGTCGCTCCTCGCCCGGATCCCGCCCTGAGCTACGGGGCGGGCTGACACGGCCGCCCGGCCGGGCAGGTCCACTGCGGATAGCGTGTGATCGCGGGATGGCTCTGCGGCGCCGTGCTCATTCGATGCGCCTCGATCACGGCGAGGACGTGCGCGAGCGTGGTGGCGAGCTCGTCGGGCAGCGTGAGCGGCTGTCGCTCCTCGGGATCCGTCGCGAGGTTGAACCGGAACGCCTCGCCGGTCTCCGGTACGTACACGACCTTGGTGCGACCGACGACGAACCCGCGGCAGCTGCGGTCGTAGTAGCAGCCGAACGGCAGGACGCGATTGGTCGGCTGCTCGCGCAGGATGCTGCGTGCAAACGTGCCGGCGAGCGCATCGGAAGACAGCGACACGCCGAGGAGATCGAGGACGGTGGGCGCGAGGTCGGCGAGGCTCGCGGCGGGCTCGATGACGCGCACGGGAACCCTCGGTCCGGCGATCACCCAGGGGACGTGGAGTCCCTCCTCGTAGAAGTTGATGTCGTGCTGCTTGACGCCCTTGTCGCCGAAGCCCTCGCCATGGTCGCCGACGACGACGACGAGCGTGGTGTCCGCGAGGCCCCGCTTCTGGAGTGCCGCGAGCACGTTGCCGATCATCTCGTCGGCGGCCTCGATCTGACGATCGAAGCGCTCGCGCTGCGTGCCCTGGGCGCGGCCTTGCGCGCGCACGCGTTCGGCGTGCGGCTTCGACAGGACGTACGGGT
>JAQBQE010000045.1 GCA_028287135.1 Myxococcales bacterium | reverse complement strand
TGCACGCCCATCGGATCGAGGTTCTCGATCGAGCAGACGATCACCGCGTTGTCCTTCGCGTCGCGAACGACCTCGAGCTCGAACTCCTTCCAGCCGAGCACGCTCTCCTCGATCAGGATCGAGTGGACCGGGGACTGATCGAGGCCGAACTGGACCATCCGATCGTACTCGCCGCGGTTGTACGCGATGCCGCCACCCGAGCCGCCGAGGGTGAAGCTCGGGCGCAGGATCGCGGGGAAGCCGATCTCGTCGAGGCACGCGCGCGCCTCCTCGACCGAGGACACCAGCTTCGAGCGCGGGCACGACAGCCCGATCCGGGCCATCGCCTGCTTGAACAGCTCGCGATCCTCGGCCATCTCGATCGAATGGATGTTCGCGCCGAGCAGCTCGGTGTTGTGCTTCTCGAACAGCCCGGCCTTGTGCGCGGCCATCGCGAGGTTGAGGCCGGTCTGACCGCCGAGCGTTGGCAGCACGGCACTCGGCTTCTCGCGCGCGAGCACCTTGTCGAGGACCTCGACCGTCAGCGGCTCGACGTACGTCGCGTCCGCGAGCTCGGGGTCCGTCATGATCGTCGCCGGGTTGGAGTTGATCAGGATCACCCTGAGACCCTCTTCGCGCAGCGCCTTGCACGCCTGCGTTCCCGAGTAGTCGAACTCCGAGGCCTGTCCGATCACGATCGGCCCCGACCCGATGATCAACACCGACTCCAGATCCTTGCGGCGTGGCATCTGGGAGATGCGTGTACCCCGCTTTCCTCGTCGAAGGAAGGCCCCCCGCGCTCCCGGTCGATCTCCGAGGCCCACCCGAGCCGCGGGCCGAGCCCGAGCCCGAGCCCGAGCCCGACAATCGTTTTCACCCCGGACGGCTAGGCCATCGAGCTCTCCAGTCAGAGCCGGGCATGCTCAAGTCTCCTGCGCGCTGAACGAGATTCTCAGTCTGGAAACCGAACCGTGTGCTTACGGCGTTCTAGAACTGACCCTGTTTAGCGTTCCGCGACTGACCCACCCGTTGGTTCAGTCGTGACTGGGGCAGCGGGTCTTACCTGACTTCGTTCCCTGAGTGAAATCCTCTGTTGCAGGCTTCTTCAGTGGCCGAATGCGGAAGCTCCTGCCTTGGTGGTGATGGCGACCGCATGATGCGCGGGTTCGCCAGGAGCGCGGTGTTGAGCTTTTCGTCGCCGCCGAAATTTTAGCCACTCTGCGAACGAGAGATTGGTCGTGACAAGCACACTAGCCGACGCTCTCTCGATTGATCACATCTTCGCTCGTCCGGCGGCAAAGCCGAGTTAGGGGAGTAAGAGGTCGTGCATGCCGCGACCGAGCACCAGCCAGCAAGGGTCTCCGTTGTGCGGCAAGTGACCGCCGAGGCCAGCGATCGCAAGCATGGCCTCCCGCACCGTCGGGTTCTTCGGCAGCTGTGACGCTGTGAGTGCATCGAGGGCGGGGCGATCGGGAGCGTGGCGGCTCAGGTGTCTGAAAAGAAGCAGGCGCCAGGCCACAGGTGCGAGGACGGCCAGCGCGTTCAACAGGCTATGTGCGCTCTCAAGCTGACGCTTCTCGTACTGGCAGCCGGTCTTGAGTGCTTTGAAGTACTCCTCGATCGTCCAGCGGCCGCGGTAGCAGTCGACGGCGAACGCGATCTCCTTGTCCGTCGAGAGCGCGAGGTTTGTGAGGAGAAACCACTCGACGGCAGGTTCGCCCGCGGGCGGCTTCTTCTCGAAGACGTAGATGACGTTCAGCTTCAATGCCGAAGCAGCGGCATCCTTGGCCTTGGTCGTCCTCGGGATTTCGATCGCCGCGGCTGCGAAGCTGAGTCGCGCGACGCGTTCACGACGAGTTAGGTGGCGCAGCCCCTTCGGTCCCTTGATCGGTGGCCGGCGGGACAATAGGACGTCCCGGTTGAAGGACCGCTTCGCTGACCTGGCGGTCTCGCGAAGACGCCCCTCCTCGTTCGCGAGCACCCGGTTTTGAAACGAGCGAATCACAAAGGAGCTGTCGGCTTTCTCGAGCGCGGCCAAGATCGCATACGAGTCTGCCTCGCGATCCATCACGTGAATCGGATGCACGGCACCATCGAGCACCGCGTTGGCCTCTTCGATCGAGTGCACCCACCGGGCAGATTCCTCGGTTGGGGCGCTGCTTCCGGGGTTTCGAGCTGACCTTGTCGCGCCGGAACATCGTCTCGAGGTTGAGGAGCCCGAGCGGTTCGCGAGCTCCGTCGGCACTGATCGCCAGAGCAAAGTGCCCGAAGAAGCCTTGGCCGGGGCGGATGAGCCGACCGAGCCCGGGCCAAGCCGTTGCGCCGGGAAATTCGAACTGCGTCGTGTCGTGGATGACCACGACGTTTCGACCGGCGGCAGCGCGCCGCGCCGTCTGGCGAAAGTGCGGCGACAGGATCCCGTCCGGCGTGACTCTTCCGACGACCACGCGTGGACCTCGTGCGTGACGACGTCGAGCGCAGGAGCCGGCGGCGGCCGAGGCACTCGCGCGACAGCAGGCTGACCTCCATCTCGGCGGCATTGAGCCAGCTGCCGTGCTTGGGGGTGAAGTGGACCCGGAAGCGCCGCCACAGTGCTCGCCCACGCGTTCGTCCGTACGTAACGGTGCAGGATTGTTCACAGTGCACACTCAGATTGTCGACGACGAGATGGATGACCTTGGCGCGCTTATAGCGTCGGGCGATGCGGGTTAGTGCCTGGGCAAACTCGCGGTAGCCTCAGCGCGGAGTCGCATGCGTGAGTCGGCGACCGGTCAGCGGCTCGACGATGCAGTACACGTTGGCGGTTCCGAGCCGTCGGTACTCGTAGTCGCGGCGCGCGACCTGGCCCGGCCGCGGGCTGCGGCCATCACGCTTCGAGCCATGCAGCACGATCGGCTTCTCGTCAAGGCAGACGACCGGCTGCCTGAGATCAAGGGGCCGCGCGTAGAGGCGCAGCACGTCCTCCATCCGCACGATGAACTCGTGATCGAGGCGCGGCACGCACCACTTTTTTTTCCCGCCACGGCTTGAGGTCGTGGGTCGCGAGGAAGATGCGGATAGTCTCTCGCCCGACCTCGGGCACGATTCCTCGTCGGACAGCGTGTTCCGTCACCATCGGAACGTCCAGCGTGCGCGCCCCTCCGGCGCCGGCCCGCACACCATCGCGACGACCGCCGCGCGCCGCACACTGTCGAGGCACGGCTCTGGTTTGCCCCGTGGATCATCGGTCAGCGCGGCTTGCAGGCCTCGCGCGATGTAGTTTACCGACCCGCGACACCTCCCTCGGATAGTCCCTGCGGCCTTTGCGGTCGCGCGTACTGACTGTCCCGAATCGAGGAGCTCGAGCACCCGGATTCGGCGCCACGTGCGGGCCGACAGCTTGCCCTTCCGCTGCATCGCCGCGAGCGCGGTCCGATCCTTCTTGGTGAGCGTCAGGCCGGCGAAACGCTTGGGGGCTTTCACCCTCCTCTTAGATCAGAAGAGGATCCCCGCTTCAAGCCCTACGTGATCACCAAGCGTCGGTCGAAGGACTAGTCCGGAGAACCCGCGAACCATCACAAGCAAACTCCATAGCCATCGCCGGACGGGCGGGAACGACATGTAGTTCCGGAATCACAGCTGTTGTCGCCGGCTATGCATCGTTTCCGGCAAGTAGCTGGATTCTCGGCGTCAAAGGTCTCGCCGGCACATGTCAGGCCTGAGCCACAGTCGTTCGCATAGCTGCAACGGCTTCCGAGCGGGAGTACTCCCACCGAAACACATCCTGGAGTGTCTGCGTTGTCAAAGACGGGAAAATAACATTCAGTGCCCGCCGGGCAAACGGGAGAGGCCGCGTCGCAGGCCATGGAGCAGGTCATAGTATCTGCGGGGACGCACAAACCGCTTTGACACGAGCTTTCGGGGCCGATGCTGGGCAAGCAGTAAGCTCGACATATAAGGTCTATGCACTGGCTGCCATTTACGCAATCGTCGGCTTCCATGTCACAAGCGCTGCCCACTGGGATGCTTCCCCCCGCCACACACATCGAGGTTCCCTCGGACCTGATGCAGCGGTCGCCATAATTGCATCCTTGCTGTGTAACTACGTTGCACGACGATGGCTGATGACCTTCCGAGTAAGCATCCAACAAGGTGGTGGAGGGACCATCGCAGCCGAGGCAGACCACCAGCAGAACGGGAAGCAAATGTTCAAGACACTTACGGGCCATATGCCACCACCGAGAGTCCAATCCTACCGAAGCTCTCCGTCGAATAGCCGAGACTCGGAGAGGACAACGCGCGCGATCCATTACCGTAGATCGGACCTGTCGGCACCGGCCATGCCGCCGATTCCACCGTTTTACGGCTTGTATAAATGGAGTAGCCATCTATCCCTAGATAGCCAAGCACCCACCCGTCATCGGACGGCGCATACGCAACAGATGCAACTTGGCTGGTCGCAATCGTGGTGTTGAACCAAGTAGAAGAAATACTCAAAGTACCATTAGTCGCAAAGGCTCCATGCATAGTCACCAGAAATGGAGCATTCGCCGCATCTCCGCTCGGAGTACCCTTATAGGGCGCAACCATTTGGCATCCACTACTAGTTGAGGCACAGCTCATTGCAGGCGTTCTCCAGTACGAGAAAGGTAGAACCGTGTACACATTGCCAGCCTGCAGGCTTCCGGGCCCAGGCATTGTCATCAACCGAGCATTGTAATTTGCGTCTAACCAGATGACGGCGAAAATCTTCCTCTGGGAATCGTAAGCGACGCTCACATCATCTTTCACCGTATATATCGTTAGGCCGGTAGCAGGGTCGGATAACACCCCTTGGTAGGTCCAAGTCTGCGCATCAACGGACGACATCCAGTGTATCCGTTTCTGCCGGAAATCCTTGCCGCTTTTTGTGCCATACCACGCCAGGTACGGTGGATGTACCAACACGGGAGGATCCGCTTCGAGCCAATATGCTCGGAATTCGCCATTGCCATATGCGAATGATGGAGCACTCAGTGTTTCGAATGAATTGGGAAACGAGAACTGATTTAGGGTGCGAGGCTTCTGCCATACTATGCCTCTCACCTGCGGCCACGCCGGCCCCGAATACCCAAATACTATGTGCGTTGCGCCTTCTGAGGCCCTTCCCCCCGCTATCATTACATCTGACAACGCATCCGCGCGCGTAGCCCAAGATGCTCCGTGCCCCTTACTCTGGCCCGAGTAGAAGAACTTCATGGCTGATGTTCGAACGAAGTATAAGTTCTTGAGCGTGTCCTTCTCATATCTCGTCCAGTCTCGGCTCGCGCGATACCCGGAATACATTGTGGTTTGTGTGCTTGATGGGTACACAAATCCTCCAGTGTCCTGCAAAACAGCGTCGTTCGAATGGGCCAGTCCGAGAGCGTGTCCCAATTCATGAGCCAAGACCGACGAGAAATCTGGAGAAGAGGAATAGTCTGGATGGGACGCAAACACGCGATCTGCGCCACTTGACGTCGTTCTCATAAAGTCGATGTAGGCTGAGAGGATCTGACCGCGGAAATTCAACACGCAGTTGTACGTGACCCCCGCGACAGCAAGTGGACTGGCTGCAGTCGGATTGCTGCGGATCACGATGGCACCCGCGATAGTGAGGGCGGTTGTTGTGCCGGCATACCGAAGTCTCACACTCGCGCCGACTTGGGTGTTGAAGTCGTTCACTACGGACTGAACCTGCCCGGCGATTTCGCTGCTGCTCCACAACCCGTTCGGGGTGTGCAAAAGCTGAACGCCGTTAAGAGCGCTAATGTTGATGTAGACGACTACCTCTCCATGTTCCCAGTGAGTATTGTACGTCTGTCCGCTACACAGCGCATCCGAGTATCGAGTTCCGTCTGCTTGCATTGCGTGAGCCGATGCGGACCCAGTGATGCCGAGTAACAAGACAATAACGATTCCCAGTAGGCCGATCATTGAGCCGCTCCCACGTCTGCCCCGAGCTCATCCAGCCGCATGACAAACTCGGCCCACGCAAGAACTTGGTGTGAATCCTCGTCGCGAACAGATCCGCTCTCGACCGTGATCAATTGTCGGCGCGACAACATAGTTAGTTCCGTTTGTCCACGTGAGACGATCAAGAGAACATATTCTTTGCCTTCGTCTACGACCGGTTCATGGGGTGAGATGCTAGTGTCACTGCCTAATGTGCCGTATCGCGCTGTAAAAGTCGTAGCCACAAATGGCTGGTGACTAACTGTGGCGATGACTTCCAGGGCTTCCAGAGGGTAGGAGGACTGAGCCCCTCCCATTTCGTTTGCAGTCACACTTGGAGCACCAAATTTACCCTGACGGCGGTGTCGTTTCGCCGAATTACGGAGAGGAGGTCTCTTTCTAGAATTTCCGACTCTTCCCTGGCGCGTACTTGTTGCGCCATGTGTTCGTCGATCTCTGCAGGCGTCCGCGACTTCGTGACGGCAGTCTCTGCAAGAGCTACTTGGGATTCGTTGGGAGTTTCGTCCTGCGAGCATCCCGGCAAGCAAATAAGAAACAGTAGCCAGGCTCGGCATCTCGACATCAACATCTCGCTACTCCCTCTCCCGCGTCCTCGCGTATGCACGCAGCGGCACGCTGATCGTCCATCGACCATGCGAGTGTTGAGGCGTCAATGGCGCAGTTTGCATCACCACCCCGGTTGGCAGCCCCTCATCCGCAGTTTTGCGCGGCGGGTGCAGGGCCACCTAAGCGATTACGGGTGCGGCCCGACCTGGCGGCGCCGAGGAATCGTGAGGTCCCTCCGTGCTGCCCCTTCCTGACTGCCGACGAGGCGTGCTGCAGTTTAAGCCCAGGCACCTGCTGTGTGGGACAGCGGCCCAGCGAACTCACTCGGATCGATCCCCGCGCGGCTGCGAGCCAGGATTAAGACGGGCTAACGCGCGAGCTCGGAGACGACCATGCGGGCAGTACGGCGGCACTCGCAGTACGTCGTCGAAGCTCACGAACGGGTCGATGGCGTGCAGCCGATAGGTCGCGTTTGTGCTGAGGATCGCCGCTGCCGCCTCGACATGCATATCGCCGCCCGGATAACAGCCAATTCTTGCGACTGACGACAGTCTTTCGAAGCGTGTCGCGCTAGGTGGCAGCTCGCACCGCAGCAGCAGCGCACCGTTACGCCCACCCGCGCGAGCGAGTTGCCGAACTCGGCACGGTCGACCGACGCTCAGGATCCGGGCTGCCTCCGCTTGGCGTCCCGGTCAAGCTGACGCAGACCGTCGTCGTCGCCATTCGGTACGCGTGATCCACTCGAGCCCGTCGGTGACCGCTGGCTCATAGACGTCATCGGCCCGCATCAACCTCTGCTTCGCGTCGGTCGGGGTGGCTTGACATCAGCTCCTAGCCGGTGCGGTCGACGGGGGCGACGGCCGGCGGCGTCCAGCCCGGCGGGTGCCGGTTGGCATCGAGCGCATCGAGCCGCGTCAGGAGCTTGCCGCTCAGCTGGTCCATCTTCTCGTGCAGGTGCTGGATCTGGAGCTCGGCCTTCAGGTTGACCTCGTACTCGATGTCGCTCCGGACCCGCTCACGTGCGCCCTCGCGGTTCGAGCTGAACAGCAGCAGCGTCGACAGGATGATCGCCTCGAGCGAGACCGCCATCGTCAGCAGGCCGAACGGAAACGGATCGAAGTCACCCCACGACACGACGCCGATGTTGAGCGTGATCCAGGCCGCAAAGATCACGACGTGGATGAGGAGAAACGTGATGCTGCCCGACGCGTTCGCGACCCAGTCCGCCACCCGGAGCACGAGGTTGGTCTCGGCGGCGACCTCCTCGTTGACGTTTCGCGTGGCCGTGTTGCGCAGAATCGCCGCGTTGACGCGCAGGCGCTTGCCGGTCGCGGCGAGCAGGTGCAGCGCGGCCGTGGGGCGCAGCCGGAGCAGCTCGTCGAGGTCATCGCGATCGACGACGATCGCCTCGCCCGATTCGACGACGTGAGCACTCGCCGTGCGCGGCCCGACATCGAGCAGCGAGATCTCTCCGAAGAAGTCGCCCGGCTCGGCGTTCTCGAGGAACACCTTGTCGCCGGTCTTGGTCTTCACCGTGATCTCGACCCGGCCGGTCTTGATGATCATCATCCAGTCGCCGGGGTCGCCGTACTCCCACAGGCATTCCCCTGCGGTGATCGGACAGATGTCGACGCGCTCCGCGAGGATCGCGCGCTCCTTGTCGTCGAGGCCAGCGAACAGTGGCACCTCGGAGAGAGCTTCGATGGTGGCGGACATCGACCCTGATGTTCCGCCTCGGAGCGATTGTGGTCGAGCCCGAGCGGGACGTTTATCGCTTCTTGATCACGCCGCCGTCGACGCGGAAGTCGCCCGACAGCGGTGGGGAGAGCTGGGCGGTGATCGCTGCTGCGTGCTCCCCGAGCGGGGCCTTGGAGCGCTCGAGCACCTCGAGGATCGTGCGGCGGATTCGCCCGGACTCCTCCTCGGCGCGCAGGAACGCGCTGATCAGGGGCGGCGCGATCTTCGCGGGGTCGCGGCCGGCCATGCCCTCGATCGCGGCGAACCGCACGTTCTCGTCGAAGTCGGTGACGTACGGAGACAGGTGCGTGACGATCTCGTCGTCGGTGGCGGGCTGCCACTCCGAGAACCACCGGATGAGGTCGATCCGGCGATCGGGCATCCGCACGTAGCCCGGGGGCTCGCTCGCGAACAGCGTGTCGGCGGTCCCGAGCACCTGCTCGCGGCTGCCGATGCGCTCGAGCACGCGCAGCGGGAACGAGAGCTGGTCTGCGGACTTCATGTAGCGGGTGAGGGGCTCGAGGGAGCCACCGCCATTGGCGACGAGCGCGTCGACGACCCAGTGCTTCTCCTGCTCGTCCTCGACACCCTTCATGCTGGTGACGCTGAACCGGCGACAGAGGCCGAACAGCGCGGCATCACTACCGTCTTCCTTGAGCTTCTCGAGCGCCGCCCAGCGATCGGGCTGCTGCGAGAGCTTGTTCGTCGCGCGCTCGATCGTCTTCGAAAGCGACTTTTCCTTGGAGAACAGACCAAACACCATGAAATGAGGCTCCAGACGGGCGGGGGACGCTAGCACACTGGTAGGTCGTCTCCGGGGACAGGGCAAGGCCTTCACGTGCCTGGAATTGATCCTCCGCGCCCGGGCCCGCGTACAATCTGCGGCGATGAAGCTCCGGATCCCTTTCGTCGGGATGGCCGTGCTGTCGGCCCTCGTGGCTTGCTCAGCATCGGCCAAGAAGTCGCCTTCGGGCGGTGGTGGTGGCGCAGACCCGGTGAAGACCGGGCCCACCGAGGTCGTCGCGAGCAAGCCGACTGATCCCAAGCTGTCCGCAAAGCTCGGACCGGTGCAGGAGAAGGCGCAGCTGTTTCGCGAAGCGGCCGACCAGCTGTACAAGGCCGGCGCCGCGCTCGACAACGGCAACCAGAATCTCGCCGAGCAGCTGTTCTCGACCGCCGAGATCCTGACCGGACCCGAGGCGGTCGCGACGATCGCGCCGCTGTTCCGCGAAGGCGCACCTCCGCGGGTGACCGCGCCGACGCAGAAGATCGACACCAGCGCGCCGCCGCAGCCCAAGGTCGCCGGCAACTCGGAAGCCGAGGATGAAGCGGCCAAGGTCGCGCCTCCTCCGCAGGTCGGTAGCCTGACCGGGACGATGCAGATCGACGGCAAGGCCGGCGGTGGCTTCGGGCTCGTGACCCTCGAGCCCGCCAGCGGCAAGTGGAAGCCCCGCACGCCCAAGCGCGGCGTGATCGAGCAGCGCGGTCGCGAGTTCTTGCCGCGCGTCGCCGCGATCTCGGTCGGCTCGACGCTCTCGTTCCCGAACTTCGACACCGTCTTCCACAACGTGTTCTCGACATCGACCGCAGCGATGTTCGACCTCGGCATCTACAAGGTCGGCGAGGCGCGCGAGTACACGTTCACGAAGGAAGGCATCATCCGGCTCGGCTGCAACCTGCACGCGAACATGAGCGCGTACATCGCCGTGGTCTCCGCGCCGTCGTACGTGGTCACCGACGACAAGGGCTCGTTCGCGTTCAAGCGCCTCGCGCCCGGCAAGTACAAGCTCCGCGCGTGGAGCGAGAAGAGCAAGGCGCCGATCACGCAGGACATCACGATCAAGGTCGGCAAGAACGAGGTCACCGTCGGTGTCAGCGGCGATGCTCCTGCCGGCCCGATGCCCGACAAGTTCGGAGGCAAGCGTGGGTAGAGGGGCGATGGTCGCCGGTGCCGTGCTGATCGCGCTCGGCGGAGCCGCGCTCGGCTACGGCGTCACGCGCAAGGCGGTCGGCGGCATGACGCAGGACAATGCGGCCGCGATGGCCGCGGCGGTGTCGAGCCTCGATGGCGACGTCAAGGGAGCTCGCGCCTCGGTCGAGTCGCGCGCGAAGACGCTCGCCGAGGTCACCAGCGTGCGCGCGGCGGTGGGTACCGATGCGACGACGGCGATGGACATGATCGGCAAGGAGATCGCGTTCAAGCCCGAGGCGGGCGAGGTGATCGAGCTCGGCCAGATCCCCAGGGGCGCTGCGCCGGTCTCGTTCGCGGTGCTGCCCAAGGACGGCGTGCGCTCGTCGCTGAGCGGCAAGATCGGCGCCTTCGCCGAGCTGGTCGGCGACCAGCTGCTGATCACGCAGACCGTCGAGGTCGTCCCGGCCGACGTCGAGCTCGCGAAGACGACGTCGGGCTTTGTCACGGTGTCGCGGCCGCTGGATCTCAAGCCTGCGTTCGATCGGCTGACCACGGCCGGTCTCGCGGGTCGGATCGAGGTCGGTGACAAGCAACGCACGTTCGGCTCGCCGCCGGCGCCGGGTGTCGGTGCGTGGCAGCCGATGCCGATTCCCTCGCAGCCTGGCGCTCAGCTCGTCGCCGCGGTGCCTCCGAAGACGGGTGGGATGCCGGTGCCGGTGGTCGGGGCAGGAGCGGGGGCCGCGGCGCTCGGTCTGATCCTCGTGCTGATCGGGATGATGGGCGGCAAGGACAAGTCGGGCGCGTCGTTCGCGGGTAGCACACAGGCCGGCATGGGCGCGGCCCAGCCGTACAACGCGGCGACGCAGCTGTCGGCACAGCAGATCGCGGCGGGGACCCCATCACCGGTGGGTCTCGACATGAGTGCGTCCTTCAATCCGAACGATCTCGGACCGGGCTCGCTGGTCGGCCGCTGGGAGGTCGTGCGCCGGCTCGGATCCGGCGGCATGGCCGACGTCTATCTCGCCCAGGCGCGCGGTGAGGCCGGGTTCGAGAAGCTCGTCGCGATCAAGGTCATGCACAGCCACCTCGCTCGCAACGTGCGCGCGGTCGAGCACTTCCTCGACGAGGCGCGCCTCGCAGCGCGCGTCAGTCACCCCAACGTCGTGCAGATCCAGGATCTCGGCAAGATCGGCAACGACTACGTGATCGTCATGGACTACGTCGATGGCGTCGATCTCGAGCGCTTGCTCGCGTCGGCGCGGATCGCGCAGCGCCCGGTGCCGGTCAACGTGGCGCTCGGCATCCTGTGCCGGATCTGCGACGGCCTCCACGCGGCGCACAAGGCGACCGCGCCCGATGGCACGCCGCTCGGCATCATCCATCGCGACGTCAAGAGCGCGAACGTCCTCGTCTCGAAGCAGGGTGGGGTCAAGGTCGTCGACTTCGGGATCGCGAAGGCGACCGCCCAGTCGCACATGACGGTCGCGGGCGAGACCAAGGGGACGCCGTCGATGATGGCTCCCGAGCAGCGCGTCGGCGAGAAGGTCGACGTCCGCGCCGATGTCTACTCGGTCGCCGCCGTCAGCTTCGAGGTGCTCACCGGCCAGGGCGTCAACCTCGACCTCGCGGCGCTCGCGCACCTCGGCGTGGACAACTGGCCGCACCTGCCGCCACCGTCGAGCCTGCGTGCGGAGCTGCCGCCCGAGCTCGATGAGATCGTGCTCGGCGCCATGAAGTTCGATCGCGAGCGTCGCCCCGCGGATTGCGCGGCGCTCGAGAGCCAGCTCGAGATCGTGATGAAGGCGCACAACCTGAGCGCCAGCGACAAGGACATCGCGCGCTGGGTCGAGACCGAGCTCCGTGATCTCCGACTGCCGCCGCAGTTCGACGACGTCGCCCCGACGCCGATCGCCGGCTGAGAGGGACCGGTCGATCGTCCACGTCGAGGACGACTACCAGCGGAGCGTCGCGCTGACGCTGCCGCCGGACGGGCCGACCGCCGGAGTCACCGTGACTGCCTTCTCCTTGGCATCGGGAGCGGTCGCGAACAGCACCGCCGCGCCGACCGCCGTGATTCCCGCGAGGCCGAACGAGACCCACGATAGCTTCTCGTAGCGCCGGCCCTCGTCGAGCAGTGCCTGGTAGGTCTCCTGCGTACGCTCGTCGAACTGCACCGGCTGCCCGCCGAAGCCCTGGTAGAGGTCGTCGACGTCGGCCTCCGCGGAGTTCGCCGAGTACGCGAGCACCGAGCCGATGGTGACGAACGCGATCGAGCCGGAGACGAGCAGCCATGCGCCCCTGTTACGCGCCGGCATCGTCACCAGGCTCAGGGGCGGCGCCGGGGCGGGAGCAGGCATGATCGTCGGGCCGGCGGCGGTCGAGCCCGGGCCCGTGGTGTCGGTCGTGGCGGTCGTGGCGGTGCCGGGATCCTCCGCCGTAGGGGCGGTATCGGTGGTGACCGCCGCGGCCGTACCCTCGCTCGCGCCGGGGGCTCCTGATGCGCTGGCCGCAGCGCTGCCACCCATCGTGGCATTTCGTGGATCCCCGCCGCACGCGACGATCCGTTCGCGCGTCAGCTCCACATGAGTCGGGCTCGGGCGCGCTTCCTTCACGTAGCGCCCGTAGTAGATCAGCGCGACGTTGCAGTTGCCGGCGCGCTCGTTGGCCGACGCGATCTTGAAGAACAGCACCGGGTCCCGCGTGAGGTCGAAGGTCGCCCCGTAGTCGCGTACGGCATCGGCGTAGCGCTGCTCCTTCATTGCCAGCTCACCCGCGAGGTAGAGTTCCTTGGCGCGCACCACGTCCGCGGCCGGCGCAGGCTGCGCAGCCGCCGGTGACGTCCCCAGGGCCCCGCTGACCAGGACGCCGGTCAGAAGAAACGGAGCTGCACGCATTCCATGAGCCTAACCCAACAGAGGTCCACGGTGCCCGCGCCGGCCCCCCGATCCACCCGTTCTGCGCTATACGACGGGACTCATGGCGAAGATCGACATGGTCCGCAACCTCGGAGTCGTCGCACACATCGACGCGGGGAAGACGACCGTCTCGGAACGGTTCCTGTTCCATTCCGGAAAGATCCACAAGGTCGGCGAGGTCCACGACGGTGAGACCGAGATGGACTGGATGGAGCAAGAGCGCGAGCGCGGGATCACGATCACCGCCGCCGCGACCACGTTCGAGTGGAAGAAGCACGAGATTCACCTGATCGACACGCCCGGTCACGTCGACTTCACGATCGAGGTCGAGCGCAGCCTGCGCGTGCTCGACGGTGCGGTCGTCGTGTTCTGCGGTGTCGCCGGCGTGCAGCCGCAGTCCGAGACCGTCTGGCACCAGGCCGACAAGTTCAAGGTTCCGCGGATCGCATTCATCAACAAGCTCGACCGCATCGGCGCGTCGTTCACTGCGACGATCGCGGACATCCGCGAGCGGCTCGGCGCGAACGCGGTCGCGATCCAGATCCCGATCGGCACCGAGGATGCGTTCTCCGGTGCGATCGACCTCGTGCGCATGAAGGCGCACATGTTCACCGGCGACGTGACCGACACGCCGGAGATCACGGAGATCCCGAGCGAGCTGCAGGCGTCGGCGGCGGACGCGCGCGACCAGATGATCCAGGCACTCGCGGACCTCGATGATGCGCTCGCCGTGAAGTACCTCGAGGGCCAGGAGCTGACGGTCGCCGAGCTCGACGCCGCGATCCGGAAGGCCACGATCGGCGTGAAGATGGTGCCCGTGCTCGGCGGCACCGCGCTGCGGAACAAGGGAATCCACCCGCTCCTCGATGCCGTGATCGCCTACCTGCCGTCGCCGGCCGACGTCCCACCGGTGAGCGGCGTCGATCCGCGCAACACCAGCGAACGGCTGACGCGCGCGCCCAAGAACAGCGAGCCGTTCGCGGCGCTGGCATTCAAGATCGCCATGGACGAGGGCCGCAAGGTCGTCTTCATGCGCGTGTTCTCCGGAACGATCGAGGCCGGGCACGAGGTGCTCAACGTCCGCACCGGCAAGAAGGAGAAGATCGCACGGCTGTTCCAGCTCCACGCGAACAAGCGCGAGCGGCTCGACAAGGCGGTCGCCGGCGAGATCGTCGCGGTCGCGGGGCTCAAGGACGCAACGACCGGCGATACCGTGTGCGATCCGAAGGCGCCGATCCTGCTCGAGCGGATCGATACCTACGAGCCCGTGATCTCGCAGGCGATCGAGGCCGAGAACCAGTCCGCCAAGGAGCGGCTCGACTTCGCGCTCGGCAAGATGGCCGACGAGGATCCGACGTTCCGGTTCAACGACGACGCCGATACCGGGCAGACGCTGATCCGCGGCATGGGCGAGCTCCACCTCGAGATCATCGTCGACCGCATGAAGCGCGAGTACGGCGTGCAGGCGCGCGCCGGCAAGCCGCAGGTCGTGTACCGCGAGACGATCCTCGGCGAGGGTGATGGTCAGGCGGTGTTCGAGCGCTCGATCTCGGCCTCGGGCTCGGAGCAGATGATCTACGGCGAGGCGTCGTGCCATGTCCGCGCGCGTCCGCGCGGCACGGGCATGGAGTTCAACAAGGCGCTACCGGCCTCGGCGATCCTGCCGCCGAACATCGTCGCGGCCGCGGAGCAAGGTCTCAAGGACGCCGCCTCGAGTGGTCCCGAGGGCTATCCGCTCGAAGACGTCGAGGTCACGCTGACCAAGATCGTGCTCAAGGAAGGCTCGAACGGCGAGATCGGGTCGCGCGCTGCGGCGGCGGAAGCGTTCCGTCGTGCGGTCGCGGCAGCGAAGCCGTCGCGGCTCGAACCGATCATGGCCGTCGAGGTCACCGTCGACGACGAGTTCCTCGGCGCGGTGATCGGCGACCTGACCCAGCGCAAGGGTAACGTCCAGGACGTCGGCACCCGCGGCGTCAAGCGCGTCGTCTCGGCCCACGTCGCGCTCCGCAACATGTTCGGCTACTCGACGCGCGTGCGCAGCTTGACCGAGGGACGCGCAACGTTCTCGATGCAGTTCCACGCGTACGACACGCTGCAGACCTGATCGAGCGGCGCCTCGAACGTCGCGGTCACGGTGCACTCGTGCGGCCGCGCGTCCGATCGTCGGCGCACGCGGTACGTCGATCGTGACGATGCCGCCGAGCGGGCGGTTCTGCGCGCGAGCGGGGATCCGCGCGGTTCGCGAACCAGCTGCACGTATCGACGCGCTTATCGAACTGCGTGCAGCTCTTCTCGAAATGGTGCGGAAACTGGCCCGCGAGATCTCGGGATTCGACGATCATTTTCATGGCTCCTCGTTTGACGACGAGCGCCGCGAGCCGGGTAGCTCGCCGCGCACCCTTCATCCTTCCTGAACCGGTCGCGTCCCCCGTGATCAAGTGGGTCGGCGGCAAGACGAAGCTGCTGCCCGAGCTGATCGCGCGGCTCCCCGACCGGATGGCGCGCTACTACGAGCCGTTCGTCGGAGGCGCTGCGCTGTTCTTCCGGCTCGCCCCGAAGAACGCCGTGCTCGCCGATGCGAACGCGGATCTGATCGCGCTGTACACCGCGATCGCCGGCGACGTGGCCGCGGTGATCCGCCGGCTGCAACACCATCGCGCCGCGCACGACGAGAAGCACTACTACGCGATGCGCGAGAAGTGGAACCAGCACCACGAGCAGTGGAGCAACGCGGAACGCGCGGCGGCCTTCATCTACCTCAACAAGACCTGCTTCAACGGCCTGTGGCGGGTGAACCGAGCGGGCGGATTCAACGTCCCGATCGGCCGCTACACGGATCCGCCGATCTGCGTGCCCGACACGCTGCGCGCTGCGCATTCGGTGCTCGCAGACACCGAGCTCCGCCACGGTGGCTATCAGGAGACGGTCACGGACGCGGGCCGCGGAGACTTCGTGTACTTCGATCCGCCGTACGATCCGGTGACGCCGACCGCGAGCTTCACGAGCTACAGCAAGGACGGGTTTGGCCCCGAGGATCAGGAGGAGCTGGCCGACACGGCGCGCAAGCTCGTCGCGCGCGGCTGTCAGGTCATGCTGTCGAACAGCGATACGCCGTTCATCCGATCGCTCTACAAGGGCTTCACGATCGATCGCGTGAAGTGCTCGCGAGCGATCAATTCGAACGCCGCCAAGCGTGGCGACGTCGACGAAGTGATCGTCACAGGCGGCTATTAGGCCGCGGCGTGCGTGATCGCTAGATCACGCGAGCGCGCCGGCAGCGGCGTACTTCTGGGTCGTCGGGTCGTAGTCCACGAGCGTGCCGACCACGCCAGCCGACTTCGCGATCCGGACGATGTCGTCACGGTTGCCGCGGACGACCATGCGGGGCTCTGCGCCGTCCAGCGCGGACGCTGTGACGAACTGCCGGGCCTTCGCGACGTTCTTGAACACGAGCAAGTAGGTCTGGTCGTTTCCAGCACGGGCCATCACGGGGACGCGGCCGTCGTTGTCCTGGGTCGAGAGCTCCCCGTCGTTCTGCACCAGGAGGACCCAAAGGCCCCCGATGGGTGGTGCGTCGATCGTCGATTGCTGCATCAAATTTCTTTGTTCTCCTGCTCCTGGAGGGAGCGGGGGATAGATGCTGGTTTTCCTTCAGTCTGTCAAGGATGTTTGTAACGCCGGAAGGTCTTGTGGCGTAGTCTCCAGGCGATGGTGATGAGCCGGGTCCATCTGCCTGTCCTGGGAGCGCTGCTCCAGGCTCCGAGCGGACTGCCCGGCAGCGTCCCCGCGGACCCGCTCCTCGACGCATTTGCCCGTCGGATCCGGTACCTGCGCGTGTCGGTCACCGACCGCTGTAATTACCGATGCTCGTACTGCATGCCAGAAGATCTCGGGGATCAGCTGACGTTCGCGTCGCGCTCCACCGTCCTGACCTTCGAGGAGATCACCCGCCTTGTGACCGTGTTTGCCGGGCTCGGGGTCCGCAAGATCCGGTTGACGGGCGGTGAACCCACCGTCCGCAAGGGCATCGTCGATCTCGTGGGGCGGATCGCCGCGGTCCCGGGGATCGAGCAGGTCGTGATGACGACCAACGGTCACCTGCTCGACGAGCTCGCGGAACCGCTCCGGACGGCGGGGCTCGCGGCGGTCAACGTCTCGATCGACACGCTCGATCCCGACAAGTTCCACACGTTGACGAGCCGCGGGGATCTGGCGCGCGTGATGCGTGGCATCGATGCCGCGGTCGCTGCCGGGCTCCGGGTCAAGACCAACGCGGTCGCGCTGCGCGGGGTCAACGACGGCGAGCTCCTGGCCCTGTGCGAGTACGCCTGGAGTCGCGGGGCGGTGCCGAGGTTCATCGAGCACATGCCGATGTCCGAGGGCCAGCTCTACGCGACCGATGCCGAGCTGTCGTCGGCCCAGATCCGCGCCGCGCTCGAGGCCGTCCTCGGGCCGCTGACCGCCGGCGAGCGTCCGGGAGCCGATCCGGGACCTGCGCGGCACTGGCGCGATCGCGACGGCCGCGAGGTCGGGATCATCTCGGCGATGACCGACCACTTCTGCGACGACTGCAACCGGCTGCGCCTGACCGCGACCGGCGCGCTTCACGCGTGCCTCGGCCACGATGACGCGGTCAGCCTGCGCGACGTGGTCCGCGGTGGTGGCAGTGACGACGACGTGATTCGCGCGATCGCTGCGTCGGTCACCGGAAAGCGTGCCGGGCACGTGTTCGAGCGCACCGGGGGCGGCGGTCCGCAGAAGCACATGATCGCGATCGGCGGCTGACCCCATCTCCTCGATCTCTCAGCCAGATCGGGAGGACGAGGTGCGGCGACGTGACACTCTGGCATTCACCGGAATGCACGGGATGCGTGCTACGGTTGCCCTCATCTCCGGGCGCCATGCTCACCCCTTCCGGCGAGGTCTTTTCCCATGCAGAACAGCACCATCGCGAAGCTTGCTCTGTCCGCAGCCGTCCTGGTTGCCGGCGTTGCGTTCTTCGCCAAGTCGGCACAGACGAGCACGCAGCACTACTACAAGGTCGAAAAGCTGCTCGCGACCGACCTGAGCCAGTGGAAGGACACCCAGCTCAAGGTCCACGGCAAGGTCGTTGCCGGCTCGATCAAGGAGAAGGTCGTCGCCCAGGAGACGATGCGGACGTTCGTGCTCGAGAACGAGGGCAAGAAGATCCGGGTGTTCAGTAAGGGTCCCAAGCCGGACACGTTCAAGGATCAATCCGAGGTGGTCGCCACGGGGCTCGTCGTCCCGTCGGCCCAGATGGTCGCGATGGCCGAGTCGCTCGGCGTCAACATCGACTCGGACATGGCGTACGTCGTCGACTCGTCCGAGCTGATGGCGAAGTGCCCGTCGAAGTACGACGGCGCCAACGCGAACAAGGATCTCGATAGCGGCAGCGCAGTGAAGTTCAAGTGAACGAGGCAGCCACTCCCTTCTCTCCGATCGCTCTGGTCGGCTCGATCTCCCTGCTCGCTGCGTACGTGGTCGGTGCATGGGCGATCGCGTCCGGCATCGCAGGTAACGCGCGCAAGAGTCGGCGCCTGGTGACGTCGTCGGTCTACGGGCTGTACGGGTTCACCGCTCTGATCGGTCTCGCTTCCGCGCTGCTGATCTACGCGTTCGTCACGCACGACTTCTCGATCAAGTACGTCGCGCACACGAGCGATGTGTCGATGAGCACCTGGTACAAGGTCACCGCGTTCTGGGGCGCCCTCGACGGATCGCTGCTGTTCTGGGTGCTCGTGCTCGGCCTGTTCTCGACGGTCGCGATCGTCCTGAATGCCAAGCGCCATCGCGACATGATCGGTTACGTCGTCGCCACGATCATGGTCGTGCAGGTGTTCTTCCTGTCGCTCCTGATCTTCACGAAGAACCCGTTTGCCGTCTCGCTGACCGCAGCGCCCGCCGATGGCCAGGGCCTGAACCCGCTGCTCCAGAACTACTGGATGGTCATCCATCCGCCGTCGCTCTACATCGGCTTTGTCGCCGCGACGATCCCGTTCGCCTTCGGCATCGGCGCGCTCGCGTCGGGTCGCCTCGACGACATGTGGATCGGCTCGGTCCGCGTGTGGATGCTGATCTGCTTTGGCTTCCTCTCGCTGGGCCTGATCCTCGGTGGTCGCTGGGCGTATGAGGAGCTCGGGTGGGGCGGCTACTGGGCATGGGATCCGGTGGAGAACGCCGGGATGATGCCGTGGTTCACAGCCACGGCCTTCCTCCACTCCGCGATCATCCAGGAACAGCGCGGGATGATGAAGCGGTGGAACCTGGTGCTCGTCTGCGCCACGTTCTTCCTGACGATCTTCGGCACGTTCATGACCCGCTCGGGCGTCGTGCAGTCGGTGCACGCGTTCGGCGAGGACAACGTGCTCGCGCTGCAGTTCATCGTGTTCATGGCTGCGATCGGCATCGTGTCGATCGGCCTGATCGTGTTCCGCTCGAACAAGCTCGCGACCAAGAGCGAGTTCGAGTCGTTCTACTCGCGCGAGTTCGCGTTCCTCCTCAACAACTGGATCCTCCTCGCGTGCGCGTTCTTCGTGCTGTTCGCGACGATGTTCCCCACGATCTCCGAGGCGCTCGACGGCACCCGCGTGTCCGTCGGCATCGAGTTCTTCAACCGCTGGATGACGCCGCTGGCGCTGATCCTGGTGTTCCTGTGCGGCGCGGCACCGCTCCTCGCGTGGCGCCGGACGACCCGCGAACGCCTGTGGCAGCAGTTCGCGATTCCCGTCGGCGCGATGGCGCTGACGATCGTCGTACTGCTGATCTTCTTCCCGCAGACCAAGCACGGCAGCTACATCTTCGTGCAGCGCTTCCCGCTACCGGTCTCGCTGGTCAACTTCAGCATCTGTGCGTTCGTGATCGCCTCGATCAGCCAGGAGTTCGTCCGCGGCATGCTCGTACGTCGCCGCCAGACCGGATCGGATCCGTTCACGTCGCTGGTCGGTCTCGTGATCTCGAAGCGGCGCAAGTACGGCGGCTACGTCGTCCACCTCGGCGTCGCGGTGATGTTCATCGGCTTCGGCGGCAAGGCGTACGACCGGATGGTCGATCGCACGATCGAGCGGCCGGCGATCAGCGATGCGCGGGTGACGTTCGGTACCGACGGCACCGCGACCAACCTGCCTCCGAACACCCCGAGCGCGTTCGGCTTCGGCGCCTACACGTTCATGTACGAGCGGATCATCCACACCTCGGATGACCACAAGGATTCCGTCACCGCCCAGGTCAGCATCTGGCACGAGGGCGAGAACATCGGCACGGTCTATCCGGCGAAGTGGGACTATCACAAGGGTAGCGACGAGGCGACGACGGAGGTCGCGATCCGCGTGCGCATGAACGAGGACGTCTACGTCGTCCTCACCGGCTACGACCTCGACAGCCAGATGGCGAACTTCCGCGTGTTCATCAACCCGCTGATCAGCTGGGTGTGGATCGGGTTCCTGATGCTCGCGTTCGGCACGCTGATCTGTCTGATCCCGCAGTCGGTCGTCGATCGCATGAGCTCGCGGCCACGCGCCACCCGCATCGGGCGCGCCGCCGACATCGGCATCCTGATCGTCGTGATCGGTGGGCTGCTCGCAGGTCTCGCCACGCAGGCGCACGCGCAGGGCGCCGGCGAGCACATCACGGCGGGAGGAGGGATGGGCAACGACGGCGTCGGCTACGCGGCGATGAACCGGCCCGACTCCACGACCAGCGAACGAGCGACCAAGGAGATCCTCTGCGTCTGCGGCTGTCCGCGCGAGAGCATCTTCGACTGCAAGTGCAAGACGGCGTCGGATCTCCGCGCTCAGGTGATGGCGTTCATCAACCAGACGGACGCCGACGGAAAGCCGAAGTTCGACCTCAAGACGGAGACCGGGCGCACCCAGGCGTACGACGCGGTGCTGTCCGACTTCGTCAGCCAGTACGGTGGTGAGCAGGTGCTCGCCACGCCGCGCAGCAAGTTTTCGTGGCTGTTCCCCTCGCTCGGTGTGCTCGGTGGGCTCGGCCTGCTGTTCGCGGTCGGGCGGCGCTGGGTCCATCGCGGGCAGGAGACGGTCGCCGCCAGCGCGATCGCGGCCAAGGCCCCCGAGAACGACGATTACGCTGACAAGCTCGACGACGAGCTCGCAAAGACCGACTAGCGATGGCCGCTGACGAACCACCCCAGACGGTGACGGTCGTGGATCTCGATCCGCGTGCCGGGCAGGCTCCGGATCCGCTGCGCTGGATCCGCCGGATCGGCTACCTCGCGATGCTCGTCATCGGATGGCTGTTCATCCTGTGGCAGAACAAGTTCTACATCTCGGCGCCCGCCGTGTTCGTGTGCCTCGGTTATCTCGCCGTGGTGTCGACGGTGTACGCGCTGTGGCGCACCGGTGTCGTCGCGGTCAGCGACGAGGACGACGCCACCGACTCGACGTGGGGCCGGCCGCTCGGCGCCCGCGGTGAGCTCGAGCGCGAGAAGAAGACGCTGCTGAAGGCGATCAAGGAAGCCGAGTTCGATCGCGAGATGGGCAAGCTCTCGACGGCCGATGCCGAGCAGATGATCGCGATCTATCGCGCGCGTGCGATCGAGGTGATCAAGGAGCTCGACAAGCTCGAGGTCGGCACCACCGGTACGATCCGCGAGCAGATCGAGCGCGAGGTCAAGGCGCGCATCGAGATCGAGGCCAAGACCAAGAAGGTCGCCGAGGACGCGGCCGCGAAGAAGAACGTCAAGGCGGGCAAGAAGGGCGCTAAGCCCGATCCGGTCGCCGCCGCGAACAAGGCCGCGACCGCTGCCGACAAGGCCGCCAGCGCCGCCGAGAGGGCGGCCGCCGCCGCTACCGCCGCAGCCAGCCCGTCTCGTGATCTCGATGCGGCAGGTGCGGATGCTGCCGCCGACGCCGCGGCCGATGATGCCGCCTCCGCTGCGTCCGAGGCGCGGTTCGCTGCGAACGCCGCCAGGGACGCCGCCGCCTCGGTCTCGACCACCGAGGACGTGAAGACCACCGACTCGGTGAAGACGACGGACGCGGTGAAGACCACCGACGATGTGATCGCCACGCCCGATGCGGTGACTGACGACAACGACGTGGCCGCCCTCAAGGAGGCGACCTCGTGATCCGAAACCCTCTCTCCTCTGCGTCTCTGCGGCTCACCTCCGTGGCACACGCCGCGACGGGCGAAGCTCGAACCCTTCTCTGCTTTGCGGCCTTTGCGCCTTTGCGGCTCAGCTCTGTGGCACACGCCCCGACGGGCGAATCCCGAAAGCTTCTCTGCTCTGCGTCCTCTGTGTCTCTGCGGTTCATCTCTGCGGCACACGCCCCGATGGGCGTAGCCCACAACTCTCTCTGCTCTGCGTCCTCTGTGTCTCTGCGGTTCATCCCTCGGTCACACGCCCCGTCGCGAACCCCCCAGGAGGCGACGTGAAGCTCGCATCGATCCTCGTCTCCGTCCTCATCGGCGTCACCGCGGTCACCACGATCGCGACGGTCGCTCCTGTCGCCGCGCAGCCGGCTGCCGCGATCGGCCGGCCGCTCCCCGACGGCAACCTCCCGACCGGCACGATCTCGGTGCGCGTGGTCGCCGGCAGCCCGTCGTCTCCGGTGGTGGGCACCGACGTCACGATGCTGGTCAACGGCGAGTCCCGCGTGGCGCGCACCGACGCGTCGGGTCGCGCCACGTTCGGCGGTCTGCCGGCAGGTGCCGCGGTCCAGGCGCGGATCACCGACGAGAACAAGAAGGACATCCTGTCCGAGCCGTTCCCGGTGCCCGATCAGGGCGGCGTCCGCGTGATGCTGTCGACCAAGCCGTTCCAGGGCACCGGCGGCTTGCCGCCCGCGTCCCTCGGCGGACCGGCGATGGGGGGCGGGGGCGCGATGCCCGAAGCCCGCCAGATGAGCGGTCAGCCGCGCCCGGAGCGCAACGATCCGGCGGGCACGTTCACCGTTCGCCTGACCTACAACAACCTCGCGATGAAGGACGGCAAGCCGACCGATTCGTCGCCCCCGGTCGGCGAGCCGGTGATGCTCGTCGGCTATCGCGCCGATGACACGATCAAGGTCCTCACCGTGAAGACCGATGCCGAAGGGCACGCGGCGTTCACCGGCCTCGACACGACCGGATCGACCTCGTACTTCGCGCTCGCGTCCCTGCCGCGCAACGGCGCTCACGATCGCCTGATCTCCGTGCCGACCGTCCTCGACACGCAGGGCGGCGCGCGCGTGGTGCTCTCGGGCGACAAGCGCGATGCGACGTCTCCGCCGATCGACGACTTCGGCAAGCTGATCCCGAAGGACGGAACCGCGATCCCCGCGGGCAAGGTCCGGATCACGCTCGATGGTGTCGCCGAAGCCGGATCGCAGGTCACGATCTACGACGCGGCGACGATGAAGCCGCTCGGGGTCGCCGAGGCGAAGCAGGGCGCCCCCGATCCGACCCAGGTTCGCGGCTCCGCGAACTACGCACCGCGCGCGGACCTCGCGCCCGGCACGCTCGAGATCGCGATCAGCGGCGGCATGGGCACCGACGTCAAGCCGCTCGGCGACATCGAGGTTCGCCTCGTCGGCGCCGACGACGATCAGCCGATCGCCAACGGGGTCGGCAAGACCGGCCCCGACGGCATCCTCAAGCTCACGATCGCGCCCGATCCCGCGGTCAAGGCGATCCTCGTCATCAACGGCAAGGAGATGGCGTCGTCGGGCATGGAGCTGCAGGCGTCGGGCGGCAAGCTCGACATCACCGCGCAGTGGCCGTCGAAGGGTCGGCCCGAGGCGATGTTCGAGCTCACCGCCGGCCGCGACCAGGTGCTGTTCGCGCAGGCCGTGCTCAGCGGGCAGACGTTCCGGTCGATCCCGTTCACCGCGGTCCCCGAGACCGGCGTGCACGCGAATGTCTACGTCTACCCGCGCACGCTGTTCTCGTTCGACACCCACTCGTTCGTCGAGGACCAGCTGCTCGCCGTGCAGGGCACGTTCGAGATCACGAACTACTCGTGGGCACCGTATGCACCGAAGGGCCAGGACGGCCTGCTGATCAAGCTGCCGAAGCATCACAAGGGTGCGATCGTCGCCGCGGTCGATCAGCCCGAGGTCGCGGTCGCCCAGGGTGAAGGCTTCAGGATCCTGCGGCCGATTCCGCCGGGTGGTCGCAAGTTCCGCGCGGGGTACTCGATGCCGATCGAGGACGGCGAGGTCGAGTGGACCTTCGAGCTGCCGAACGGAACGTGGCAGAGCGAGATGAAGATCCGGCAGACGCCGGGGATGACCGTCAAGCTGCCACCCGACATCAAGGGCGAGACCCAGATGGCGCAGACCGGCGAGCCGTGGTTCGTGATGACGAACATCACCGTCGATCGCGGCAAGTCGCTTGCGATCACGATCTCCGGCTTCCCGAGCGAGGCCGCGTGGCGCGTGTGGGCTCCGCGGATTATCGGTGTGCTCGTGCTGCTGATGGTCCTCGGTGGCATCGCGTTCGCGTTCAATCGCCAGCAGGCGGCGCCCGCGGTCGAGCGCGAGGCCCGGCGCGCGAAGCTGCTCGACGAGCTGGTCGAGCTCGAGAAGCGCGGGGCGACGACGAACAAGGAGCGGCAGCGCCGTGAACAGCTCGTCGACGATCTTGAACGGCTGTGGGGCGCGTAAGCGTGGCTGCGCTCGATCAGGTCCAGATCAAGAAGCTCACCAAGCGCTACGGCAGCGAGCGCGCACTCGGCGGCGTCAGCCTCGAGCTCACGGCGGGCAAGATGTGCGCCCTGCTCGGCCACAACGGCGCCGGCAAGACGACCTTGCTCGGCATCCTCTCGACGCTCGTCCGGCAGAACGACGGTGTCGTCAGCTACCGCTCGAACGGTAACGAGGTCACGGGAGAGGCGGTCCGCCGCGAGATCGGGATGCTCGCTCACGCCTCGCTCTGCTACGGCGAGCTCACGGCACACGAGAACCTCGAGCTGGTGGCCGGGCTCTACGGCGTCGATGGCAGCAAGGCCGCGTTGGCCACGCTGCTCGACCGCGTCGGCCTCGATGCCAAGGCCCGCGATCGCGTGGCCCGCACGTACTCGCGCGGCATGCTCCAGCGGCTCGCCCTCGCTCGCGCGCTGCTGACCCGGCCGTCGCTGCTCCTGCTCGACGAGCCGTTCACCGGCCTCGACCGCGATGGCGCACTCGCACTCGGTGAGCAGCTCGGGGTGCTCCGCGATGGCGGGGCGATCGTCGTCGTCGTCACCCATGATCTCGAGGCGATCGCCGACCGCACGGATCACGTGGCGATCCTGCGGCGCGGTCAGCTCGTGTTCGAGGACCGCGGCTCGTACTCGTACGAGAAACTCAAGGACCTCTACCACAGCCACGCGAACTGACTGGTACAACGGCCCCTCGTGTCTGTCCTCCGCCAAGCCGCTCGGGTCGCGTGGAAGGACCTGCGCATCGAGCTGCGCAGCCGCGAGATCCTCTACACGATGGCGTTCTTCGCCGGGCTGCTCGTCGTCGTCTACGCGTTCGCGTTCCCCCGTGACGAGCGCGCGGTCCGTGGCGCGGCTCCGGGGATGCTGTGGGTCGCGATCGCGTTCGCGGGCACGATCGGCCTCGGTCGCGCCTTCGATCGGGAGCGCGAGAACGACACGATGCGCGCGCTGTTGCTCGCGCCCGTGCCGCGGCTCGCGGTGTTCCTCGGCAAGGCGATCTCGATCGCGCTCCTCGTGCTCGCCGTCGCGGCGGTCTGCACGCCGCTGCTCGTGCTGTTCCTCGGTGCGCCGCTGTTCACCCACCCCGGGCCGCTCGTCCTGGTCATCCTCCTCGGGGTGATCGGGTTCTCGGTCGTCGGCTCGGTGTTCGCCGCGACCTTGCTCAAGGTCCGCTCGCGCGACGTTCTCCTACCGGTGATCCTGTATCCGCTTCTGATCCCGCTGTTCGTCGCAGGGACCAAGACCACGATGGCCCTGATCAGCACCCCGGCGGACTTCCACGCCGTCTGGTACTGGATCCAGTTCCTTGGAATCTACGACGCGGTGTTCCTGGTACTGTCCGTGTGGACTTTCGAGTCCCTGGTGATCGAATGAACAAACTCGTCGTCCCTGTGTTCGGCGTCCTCGCCGCGGTCGGCATCGCGGTCGCGGTGTGGCTCGTGTTCATGCAGGCGCCCCTGCAGTACGGGTTCCACCCCGACGGTGCGCTCAACGGCTCGAGCCTGTTCTACAACCAGAAGATCTTCTACTTCCACGTCGCGCACGCGTTCATGCTGTTCGCGGCGGTGTTCGTCTCGGGCGTCTGCTCGATCGCGTTCTTGAAGACGCGCAAGCCGAAGTGGGACGACGTCGCGATGGCCGCGACCGAGGTTGCCGTGGCGTTCGGTGCGGTCGTGCTCGTCACCGGCTCGGTGTGGGCGAAGGCTGCGTGGGATGTCTGGTGGAACTGGGAACCGCGCCTGACGATGTCCCTCCTGTTGTGGCTCGTGCTGCTCGGCTACGTGCTCGTGCGCCGGTTCGCGGGCCCGAGCGCGGATCGGATCGCGGCAGGCATGGCGATCTTCGGGATGGTCGGCGTGCCGTTCATCTACAAGATGGTCGGTCAGGACTCGCACCCGGCCGCAGGTCGCGAAGGTGTCGTCGCCACCCTGGGACCCGGCATGCGCGCCGCGTTCTGGATCAGCGTCGCCGCGTTCCTGTGCTGGTTCGTGGCGCTCGTCGTCGCGCGCGTGCAGAGTGCGCGAGCCGAGCGCGAGCTACGGGAGCTGCGCGAGCGCGGGCTCGATCTAGGAGTGCTGTCATGAAATCGATCTCGATCCTCGCCACCACGATGCTCCTGCTCGTGGGCATCGCGTCCGCGCAACCCACGGGCTCGGCCACGGGCTCGGCCGCGGACACCGGTTCGGCCGCGCCTGCGGCAGGTTCCGCGGCCACCGCGCCGGCTGCCGTCGATCCGGTTCCCGCGGCACCCACCTCGGGCGCCATCGATCTGCGCAAGACCTGCGTCGATGCGATGAACAGCGATCCCACGTTCGCGGCGTCGATCGTCGAGACCGCGGATCAGGCCGCGCAGAAGAAGCGCGATGCCGACACGCTCAAGGCGCACACGGATGCGGACGCGCAGATCAAGGAGAACTCGCGGCACGTCGTGATCTCCTATGCCGCGATGTGGATCATCGCCGCGCTGTTCGTGCTGTTCCTGTGGCGCCGGCAGCAGCTCCTCAAGACCGAGATCGCGAACCTCCGGCGCGATCTCGAGGCAGCCGCGAAGTGACCTCGAGCCACGTCCTGTTCATTCCGGGCGTGCTGATGATCGGCATGTTCCTCGGGTTCATCCTCGGCGCTCGCGCGGCTCGCAATCAGTTCGACCTCCAGCAGAAGCGGGATGCCGAGCGCGAGGCCGCACGTGAAGCGCGCGCCGCCAAGAAGGCCCAGGCGTCGTCCCGTACCGATATGTAGGCATGCGATCGTCGCAGGCTGGAGCGGACGCACATGCCGCTCTCGGCAAGCCCGCGGTCTCGAGCTGCATCCTCACCACCGTGCGCGGATGGCGGTTTCCGAAACCACCGAGCGGCCCCGCTACCGGCATCTACGCAATCTCGTTCCAGTGACCGTGGCGTCCGGGGACCTGTTAGGGTCCGCGCTCACCAAAGGACTTCCATGCGCAAGCTCACGATCGCTCTCGTACTGTTCGCCGCTGCATGCGGTGGCTCCAAGAAGGACACCGCACCGACGACGACCGCGCCGGTCGCCGTCACGGCCGAGGCGGGCACCAAGCTCGAGCTCGCCGAGATGAAGCTCGTCGACGTGAACAAGAACGAGGCGTTGATGATCCACGCGGATGGATCGATCGAGGTCGAGGGCAAGACGCCTGCGAAGGTCCAGGCCGACGGCAAGATCGTCACGACCGACAACGGCACGGTCGTCGCGCAGCTCGAGCCGGACGGCTCGGTGACGGCGCAGGGCAAGCCGGTCGGCGTCACCATCGCCGCGGACGGCTCGTTCACGATCGACGGCAAGACGGTCTCGCTCGACGACGGCGGCATGCTCGTCGGGGGCAACCCCGATGCGCCGAAGCTGCGCGTCGAGGGCGCCACGAACCCGGGCCTCAAGCGCACCGCGATGTTCGTGCTGATCGCGCTCACGATGTCCGCGGGCGGTCCGCCGCCTCCGGCACCGACGAGCGGCGGTTCCGGCCCTGCCGGCGCGAACTGAACCGTTAGCCGCGTAACCGGGCAGCGAGCTCGGAGGCCGTCGCGATCCGCTGCGCCGGATCCTTGGCCAGCGCGGCCTGCACGATCGCATCGAGCGCCCGATCCGGCAGTGCCGGTGCGGGCGCCTCGACGACCGCGGCCATCGACAACCACGGCGGGCCGCGATGGAACAGGCGAGCACTGGCGGCGAGCTCCCAGAGCACGACGCCGAGTGCGAACACGTCGGTCGCGCGTGTCCAGGCCTCGCCGCGGACCTGCTCGGGCGCCATGTACGCGTGCGTGCCGCGCACCGCGCCGGCCTCGCCGATCGCCCGGGCGATACCGAGGTCGACGAGCATGACCCGATCGTCGTCGTCGACGACGAGGTTGCCCGGATTGACGTCGCCGTGGACCCAGCCGTGGTCGTGAAGGTGGGCGACCGCCTCGCAGGCCCGGGCGACGATCGCGACCGCGCGCGCACGCGGCACCATCACCTTCGGTGGCGTCGCGGTCTGCTTGGTCGCGGCCGGCGCGATGATTCGCCGGAGGTCCTCGCCCGGGGCGAGGTCGAGCGCGATGTAGGGCCGGCCCTCGACCTCACCGGCCTCGACGGCGTGCACGACACCCGGGTGGCGGGGCAGGGTGGTGGTCAGCAATTGCTCGACGGCGAACTGCGTTCGACCCTCCTCGTTGCGAGCAAGGTGCGTGTGGAGCCGCTTGAGGGCGTGGACGTCCCCGGTCTTCCTCGCACGCCATACCTCGCCGAGGCCGCCGACGGCGATCAGCGAGTCGAGCTGCCAGTCGCCGAACGCCTCCATCGACCGAAGCCTAGCACCAGCAGCCGTGTGCCCCACCAGGTGATAGCATCCGAGCGCCATGGACATGAGCTTCACGGAAGAGCAGGACGCCCTCGTCTCCACTGCACGCGAGTTCACGCGCAAGGAGATCATCCCGCGCGCTTCGCATCATGACGAGACGGGCGAGTTCCCCAGGGAGATCCTGAAGCGGGCCTGGGAGACCGGGTTGATGAACATCGAGATCCCCGAGGCCTACGGTGGTCTCGGCGGAAGCTGCCTCGACAACTGCCTCGTGCAGGAGGAGGTCTCGTTCGGCTGCTCGGGGATCAACACCTCGATGGCCGCGAACTCGCTCGGTGCCACGCCGCTGCTGGTCGCCGGTAGCGAGGAGCAGAAGAAGCAGTACCTGTCGCGCCTGACCTCGGAGCTCACGTTCTGCGCGTACTGCTGCTCCGAGCCCGATGCGGGCTCCGATGTCGCAGGTATGCGGACGCGCGTCACCCGCCATGGTGACGACTACGTGCTCAACGGCCAGAAGCGCTGGATCACGAACGGCGGCGTCGCTGGCTTCTACACCGTGTTCGCGACGTTCGATCCGGCGATGAAGCACAAGGGCATCGCGTGCTTCGTCGTCGATGCGAACAACCCGGGCGTCAAGGCCGGTCGCAAGGAAGACAAGATGGGGCAGCGTGCCTCGAACACGACCGACGTGATCTTCGAGGACTGCAAGATCCCGAAGAGCGCGCTCGTCGGCACCGAGGACTCCGGCTTCAAGGTCGCGATGAAGACGTTCGATCGCTCGCGTCCGTGGATCGCGGCGACCGCGGCAGGCGTGATCCGGCGCTCCCTCGAGGAGAGCCGTGCGTATGCCCTCGAGCGCAAGACGTTCGGCGTCCCGATCGCGCAGCACCAGGCGATCCAGTTCATGCTCGCCGAGATGGCGATCTCGTACGAGGCGACCCGCCTGCTGACCCACAAGGCTGCGTGGCAGGTCGACAAGGGGGACCTCTCGGCGATCACGTCGGCGTACGCCAAGGCGTACGGCGCGGATGCGGCGATGCGGGCGTCGACCGACGCGGTCCAGATCTTCGGTGGTTACGGCTACACGAAGGAGTACCCGGTCGAGAAGCTGATGCGGGACGCGAAGCTGCTGCAGATCTACGAGGGGACGTCGCAGATCCAGCGCGTCGTGATCGCTCGCAACGTGCTCGGCGGCAAGTAGCTGGTCTAGAATCGACCCATGCCGGCATGCCGTGAATGCAAGGACGAGGTCGACAAGCTCGTGTCCGTCAAGGTCGGGGGCAAGGCGCGCAAGATGTGTGCGGACTGCGCCGACCGCCTGCGCGAGGCGGGCGAGATCGCCGAGGCCAGCGAGAGCGTGATGCAGGGCATGATGGGCTTCAAGGGCCGACGCTGACCACTCCGGACCTGCGACGCGGTTGATGTCATAGCGCTCTGGCAGGCTGCGCGACGTGCTGCCCGACCCGTTGATGACCCCTGCATCCGAGCTCGTCGAACCGATCGCGCGTCCTGCTGGACGCCACCCGCTCGCCGATGGCTCGGGACCGACGAATGCGCGTGGCGCGGTGGCGCCGGACGTCAGTTCGACCCGCCCTCTCGAGGGCGGGTGGGGCAACATCTTCATCGGCATCGCCGGGATGATCGGCGCGGGCAAGTCCACGCTCGCGAAGGCGCTCGGCGATCACCTCGGCATCGACACGTATTACGAGCCGGTCGCCGACAACGAGTACCTCGCCGACTTCTACGCAGACACCGCGCGGCACTCGTTCGCGATGCAGGTGTACCTGCTGAACCGCCGGTTCCAGCAGCACCAGGAGATCATCTGGCGCGGTCGCTCTGCCGTGCAGGACCGCACGATCTACGAGGACTCGATCTTCGCGAAGATGCTCGCCAAGACCGGCCTGATGGCCGACCGCGACTACCGCACGTACGTCCAGCTGTTCCGCAACATGAGCAACTTCATGTGCAAGCCGAGCGTGATCGTGTTCCTCGATGTCTCGCCGAAGGCGTCGGCGGATCGGATCCGCTCGCGCAGCCGCGACGTCGAGTCGAAGATCGAGCTCGGCTACCTGCAGGCGCTGCACGACGGCTATCAGGAGTTCATCGAGAGCATCTCGAAGGTGATCCCGGTGATCCGGATCGACTACGAGCGGTTCGCCACGGCCGAGGAGATGGCCGAGGTGATCAAGCGCGAGTACCTCGATGCGTCGTTCCTGCGGCGCGTGACCGCGTTCGATCCCGCGCGCTGATGATCCGTGCACGTGCCACGTGCACGTGCACGTACACGACGAACGAAGGACGCAACCCGGGTCGCATGCGTCCGATAGAGGCTGGATGCTCGACTACGAGAGGCTGGACGTCTATCCGTGCGCCATCCAGCACCTGGCGTTCGTGTTCGCTGCGATCCCGAAGATTCCCCGTGGATATTCGGCGCTTGCAGTCCAGTGGCGCCGCGCGGCGATGTCAGTGCCGCTCAACATCGCGGAGGCCGTCGGCAAGACGAGCGCAGCGGATCGAAGCAATCGGTACGCGATCGTTCGGGGGGAGGCGATGGAATACGCCGCGATCATCGACGGTCGTCCGCTTCCTCGATGTCGTGTCAGGGCCTGAGCTCGACGGCGCCAAACAACTTCTGGTCCGAGTCGTCGGGATGCTGAGCCGTATGTGCCGTTGAACGTGCACGTGCACGTGCACGATGGACCCTCGCTACTGATGCTGCATGTGCGGGGCGACCTCGCACCGACCATTCTGTCCGCAGATCGCTTCTGCGCTGCAGCTCGGATCGGTGCTGATCATCTCCGCGCACATGGTCTCGCTGCAGCGCTGCTCGCGTGAGCCCTCGAACGCAGCGACCGCGTCCTTGCGGATCGCGATCTGCTTGCCACCGGCGTTGCAGCCGCAGCACGCCTGGACGAGCTCGCAGTCCTCGGACGCGGTGCAGGTGTCCGGCAGCTCGCCGGTCAGCGGGGTCGCGGAGCCCGGGCCAGCACCGGTCGTCGCCGGCGCCTTCGACGAGCCGCAGCCGAGAGCGAGCACGCCCGTGACCGCTGCGAGCAGTCCGTACTGGATCATCGGCGGAACACCGACGAACCCGCGAACCGCGCCTCGTCACCGAGCTGGTCGCAGATGCGGAGCAGCTGGTTGTACTTGGCGATCCGATCCGAGCGCGATGCCGAGCCGGTCTTGATCTGGCCGGCGTTGGTCGCGACCGCGAGGTCCGCGATGAACGAGTCCTCGCTCTCGCCGGAGCGATGCGAGATCACGGCCGTGTAGCGCGCGTGCTGCGCGGTGCGCACGGCATCGAGGGTCTCGGTCAGCGTGCCGATCTGGTTGACCTTGACGAGGATCGAGTTCGCGATGCCGCCCGCGATGCCCTTCTTGAGCCGCGCCGTCTGCGTCACGAACAGATCATCGCCGACGAGCTGCGTCGTCGCGCCGAGCTTGTCCGTCAGCAGCTTCCAGCCGTCCCAGTCATCCTGATCGAGGCCGTCCTCGATCGAGACCAGCGGGTACTTCTTCGTCCAGCCCGCGTACAGATCGACCATCTCGGCGGCCGACCGGGCCTTGCCCTCGTAGTCGTAGGTCTTCTTCGCCTTGTCGTAGAACTCCGACGCGGCGACGTCGAGCGCGAGGAAGATCTGCTCGCCCGCCTTGTAGCCGGCCTTGCCGATCGCCTCGAGCAGCAGCGTGAGTGCCTCGTCCGCATTGTCGAGGCTCGGCGCGAAGCCGCCCTCGTCACCGACGTTGGTCGCCTTGCCCTTGGCGGCGAGCAGCTTCTTCAGGTGATGGAAGGTCTCGACACCTGCGCGCAGCGCATCCTCGAACTGATCGAATCCCGACGGGACGATCATGAACTCCTGGATGTCGAGGTTGTTGTCGGCGTGCGCGCCGCCGTTGATGACGTTCATCAGTGGCACCGGCAGGGTCACCGCGCCGACGCCGCCGAGATAGCGATAGAGCGGCAGGTCATGGCCGAGCGCCGCAGCGCGCGCCGTGGCCATCGACACCGCGAGGATCGCATTGGCGCCGAGGTGCGACTTGGTCGGCGTGCCGTCGAGCGCGAGCAGCGCGGCGTCCACCGCCGCCTGATCGGTCGCGTCCATGCCGATCAGGGTCGGTGCGATCACGTCGCGGACGTGATCGACGGCCTTGAGCACTCCCTTGCCGAGGAAGCGTGCGCCATCACCGTCGCGAAGCTCGAGGGCCTCGTGCTCGCCGGTCGATGCGCCGGACGGGACGATCGCGCGTCCAAGCGCGCCGCCATCAAGGCCGACCTCCGCTTCGACGGTTGGATTGCCACGGGAATCAAGGACCTCGCGAGCGTGCAGCCAAACGATCTCGGTCATGCGCGGACACTAACCGAACAGCCCATCCCGATCACGTTCGAGTGCCTGTGTTACACACCCCTCATGCGAAGCATCGCGATCACAGCGATTGCTGTCCTCACTGTCTCTGTCCTCCTCGGCGGCTGTACCAAGGGCAAGTCCGCGGAAGTCGTCGGGCCAAGCGCAGTCACTCCGAAGGACGTGGTCGCCGCCGCGAAGGGGACGATCGAGAAGTGGCGGCAGGCGTACGAGATCCGGAGCGTCGATGCGCTGTCCGAGCTCTACGCAAAAGACGTCGATCTCGTCGTGGTCCAGGAGGGCACTGCCTATCTCGGCTGGAGCTCGGTGCAGGCGATGCTCAAGGACCGGCTGTCGCGGGCAGATACGATCCGCGTGCGGCTCAAGGACATGCAGGTCCTCCTGCTCGCTCCCGATGTCGCGTACGCGGTGGCCACGATGACCCGCGAGCTCGGCGACAACGTCACGACGGTGACGGAGACCGGGACCCTCACGCTCGTCTTGCGCAAGCAAGGCACGGCATGGCTGATCACGTCCGAGCACTACTCGTACAAGCGGTCCTGACATGACACAGACACGCACGATCGGAGTTGCCCTCCTCGGTCTCGGAAACGTCGGAGGCGGGGTGGTCAAGCTGCTCGAGGCGAACGCCGCCGCGATCGAAGCCCGGCTCGGTGCGCGGCTCGAGGTCCGCACGATCGTCGTCCGCGATCCGGACAAGGGCAATCGCGTCGTCGATGTCGACCGCTCGCTGCTGACCACCGACCTCGATGCCGCGCTGCGCCGCGACGACGTGGACATCGTGTGCGAGCTGATGGGCGGGACCACGCTCGCGCGTACGGCCGTGCTCGCCGCGATCGAAGCAAAGCGCCACGTCGTCACCGCGAACAAGGCGCTGCTCGCCGAGCACGGCGCCGAGGTGTTCACCGCCGCGGAAGCCGCGGGAGTCGATGTCTACTACGAGGCGGCGGTGTGCGGCGGCGTGCCGATCATCCGCGTGCTGCGCGAGGGCCTCGCGTCGGATCGCATCGAGGGCATCCACGGCATCGTCAACGGCACGTCGAACTACATCCTGTCGACGATGACCGAGACCAAGCGCGCGTTCGCGGACGTCCTCCGCGAGGCGCAGGAGCTCGGGTACGCGGAGGCGGATCCGACGCTCGATGTCGGCGGCGGCGATGCGGCGCACAAGCTCGCGATCCTCGTGAACCTCTGCTTCGGCACGACTGTCGACGTCCACGCGATTCCCAAGGAGGGCATCGACGTCGTCGATCCGATCGATCTCGCGTACGCCGAGAAGTTCGGCTACGTGATCAAGCCGCTCGTCATCGCACGCGCGCACGGCGAGGAGCCCGGCAGCCCGATCGAGGCCCGCGTCCATGCCGCGCTGATCCCGAACAACTGGCTGCTCGCCGATGTCGCCGGGGCCAAGAACGCGGTGTACGTCCAGAGCTACGCGCTCGGTCCGTCGATGTACTACGGCGCCGGCGCGGGCATGCTGCCGACCGCGATGGCGGTGGTCTCGGACATGATCGAGATCAGCCGCAACATGTTCGCGCGCGCCGGCTCGCAGGCGGCTCCGCGCCCGCGGCCCGCCGTTGCACGGCCGCTCGTTCCGCTCGCCGAGATCCGTACGCAGTACTACCTGCGGTTCGGTGTCGCGGATCAGCCGGGCGTGCTCGGCCAGCTGATGACCATCCTCGGTGCTCACGGCGTCTCGATCGCGCAGGTCGTGCAGGACGGCGCGCGTGGCGAGATCGCAGGCCCGGTGTGGGTCGTCGTGCTCACGCACATCGCGCGCGAGGGCCATGTTCGCGAGGCGCTCTCGGAGATCGAGCGGCTCTCGATCGTCCGCGAGCCGGTCCGCGTCATCCGGATCGCCGGCTGAACGCGATGCGGCACGAGATCAGAGTGATCTTCGGAGACACCGACCAGATGGGTGTCGTGTACTACGCCAACTACCTGCGGTTCTTCGAGAGCGCGCGTGCCGCGTACTGGCGCGCCCTCGGTCGGAGCTACAAGGACCTCGATGACTGGGGCATCGCGCTCCCTGTCGTCGAGGCGCACTGCAACTACAAGCGCCCGGCCCGCTACGAGGATCTGCTCGAGATCGACGTCGATGTCAGCGAGCTCCGCGGCGCATCGATGCGGTTCACCTACCGCGTGGTACGCGGAGACACGCTGCTCGCGGATGGCTACACCCGGCACGCCGTGATCGGGACGGACGGTCGCCCGAAGGCGCTTCCGGAGGCGCTGCGGACCGCCATCCCTCCGATCCTTGCGCGCTGACCGGCGACCGAGCTCGCCAGCATTCGATGGCCGGACAGCGCGGTCGTCAACTCATCGAAATCCCGGGGTCCGGGGTTCGGCATGGTCACTGCTCGAGGTGTCGGGCACACTTCAGGAGTCCGCCATGGATGCGAGCAGCGACGTGCAGACCGAGCTCCTTCGCGAGATCTGGAAGGAGCTCGCGGCGACTCGAACCACGTTGTCCGGGCGCATCGACGCGCTCGGCGACCGGCTCGATGGCCGCATCGACGCGCTCGGCGATCGGGTCGACGGTGTTTCTCAACGCATAGACCAGACGAACTCCTGCCTGGATGCATTCATGCTGCAGACCCAGGCCAACTTCGAGCGGATCCAGCGAAACTTCGAGAGGATCGATCGGCGGTTCGTGCGCCTCGAGGACGTCGAGACCCGGTTGTCCCGTATCGAGGAACACGTAGGTCTGCGCACGGACGAGTAGGGCTGCGTGAGTGCAGCGTCTCTCGCGTTGCCTCCGGACACGTCCCGGCGGTACACCTGCGGCCATGCAAGACCGCAATCTCGCCCTCGAAGTGGTTCGCATCACGGAGGCCGCGGCGCTGGCGTCCGCGCGGCTCATGGGTCGCGGCGATCGCAAGCTCGCCGATCACGTCGCCGTCGAAGCGATGCGGCGCGCATTCGACACGATCGACATCCGCGGCACGGTCGTCATCGGCGAAGGTGAGCGCGACGAGGCGCCGATGCTGTTCATCGGCGAGACCGTCGGCATGGGCTGGCAGACCGGCGAGTCCTCGCCAAAGGTCGACATCGCCGTCGACCCGCTCGAGGGCACGAACCTGTGCGCGACCGGCGCCCCCGATGCGATCTGCGTGATCGCGATCGCCAACGAGGGTCAGTTCCTCAACGCCCCCGACACGTACATGCAGAAGATCGCGGTCGGCCCCGAGGCCCGCCACGTGATCGACCTCCGCGAGTCCCCGACATGGAACCTCGAGCGGATCGCGAAGGCGAAGGGCAAGAAGGTCACCGACTGCACCGCGGTCATCCTCGAGCGTGATCGTCACGCCGACCTGATCGCCGAGGTCCGCCAGGCCGGAGCACGCATCCGCCTGATCGGCGATGGCGACGTCTCCGGCGCCGTGATGACGGCGAACCCCGACTCCGGTATCGACGTCCTGTTCGGCACCGGGGGCGCGCCCGAGGGCGTGATCGCTGCCGCCGCACTCAAGTGCGTCGGTGGTGAGCTCCAGGGTCGCCTGCGGTTCCGCAACGACGAGGAGCGCGCACGCGCCAAGCGGATGGGCGTCAAGGGCGAGGACACGATCTACTCGACCGAGGAGCTGGCGCAGGGCGACGTCATGTTCGCGGCGACCGGCGTCACCAAGGGCTACCTGCTCGAGGGCGTGCGGTTCTTCGGCGACAGCGCGAAGACCGAGTCGATCGTGATGCGCTCGAAGTCGGGAACGGTCCGCGTGATCAACGCGACCCATCACTTCAATACGAAGCCGAAGAACTCGTGGGCCACCGGCCTGGAGCCGTGATCGTCACGGCAGGTTGAAGCTGAGCTTCGTGACCTTGCCGGCGCTGATCGTGACCTTCCGGGTCACGGTGTCGCGCTCCGGGTTACGGAACACGAGCGCGTAGGACCCGACGGGGAGCTCGAGCTCCGCGAACGGCGTCTCGCCGAGGCGCTTGCCGTTGTGGAACACGACGCTGTACGGCGTCGTTCGCACCGTGAGCTTGCCGACCGCCGGCGCGGGACGACCGGTCGCGAGCTTCTTGCGCGTGAACGCGATCTCCTGCACGAGGTCCACACCGCGCGTCAGCTCGATGTCGCGCTTCTCGTCCTGGTAGCCGTCGAGCTGCGCGACGATCGTGAAGGTGCCCGGCATCAGCGCGAACTTGGCCGGATCGGCGCGCGCTTCGCCACCGACCCGGACCGTGCCGCCAGCGGGCTTGGTCCGCACCTCGAGGACGACGATCTCGTCCGGTGCATCGACCGGGATGGTCGGCGCTGGCGCATCGAGCGCGCTCACCTCCGCGACCGCCGCATCGGCGGGCATCTGCGCATCGGCGGGCATCTGCGCGTCGGCCGTGACCGCGATGACCGCATCGCGATCGGCCGACGTGCCGCGCGACCGCGCCGCGAGCGCGATCAGGAAGCTGACGAACGCGATCGCGATCAGGATCCCGACCACCATCACGCGCCGCGGGATCTGCCGGCGCGGTCCAGGACCCCTGGTCCGCTCGGTCACCATCGTGCTCATCGCCGGGACGGGCGTCCGGTGGCGCGGGATCGGACGCGGCTCGATCATCGTGGGCAAGGCGGCGGGACCACCGGAGACCCGCGGCAGGACCGGCCCGCTGCGCTCGATCGTCTCGTCGACCGTCTCGTGGATCAGGTCACCGGGATCGATCATCGTCGGTTCGTTCGCCGGTAGCTCGATCGTCTCGGCGCCATCGAGATCGTCGGCCGCGAGGTCGCTCACAGGCGGGACCGGGACCGGGATCGGCTTGGGCGTCGGCCGCCGCTTCGCCAGCATCTTCTCGCTCGGCGGCAGCTTTTCGGGGGCGGAGGTCAGCGCCCCGGCCGCGGTGCCGGGGGCCGCCAGCGTTCCGGGGGACGCGGCGGTGCCGAGCGATCTCGGTGTGTCGCGGCCGGCGACCGCGTCGTGCTGCCCGCTCTTAGCGCGTTCGAAGCGCTGGCGGACCCACGACCCGAGCTGCATCGGTCCGGCGAGCTCCGGCGACGACTTGATGAACGCCTCGAGTGCCTGCGCGAAGTCCATCGCGGTGGCCCGGTCCTCGCGCCGGGTCTGCAGCGCCCAGGTGATCGCCTTGGCGAGGGCAGGGGGCGTCTGCGGCGCGGCCTGGGTGATCGGAGGCAGCTTGCCGTCGCGGATCGCGCGCATCGCCTCGACCGCATCGCCGCGGCCGACGATCGTCTTGCCCGTCAGCAGCTCCCACAGGACGATCGCGAGCGAGAACACGTCGCTGCGGCCATCGAGCGGCCCCGCGATCGTCTGCTCCGGTGACATGTAGGCGTACTTGCCTTTGACCTGTCCTGGGTTGGTCAGCTGGTCGGTGAGTGCCGCGGCCTTGGCGATCCCGAAGTCGCACAGCTTCACCACGCCGTCGTACGAGACCATGATGTTCGCCGGCGACACGTCGCGGTGGACGAGGCCAAACGGCTGACCGCTGGGTGCCTTGAGCTCGTGCGCGTAGTGCAGCGCTGTCGCGGCATCGGCCCCGATCCGCGCGATCATCGTCGGGGGCAGCCGCTCCTTCTCGATGTGCTTGAACAGCTGGCCGGCGTGCACACCGTCGACAAACTCCATCGCGATGAAGTAGTCGCCCTCGTGCTTTCCGAAATCGTAGATGTGGACGACGTTCGGGTGCGACAGCTGGGCGGCGAGCCGCGCCTCGCTGAGGAACATCTTCACGAAGTCGGGAGCATCGGCCAGGTGCGGGAGGATCCGCTTGACCGCGACCCGGCGGTCGAACCCCTCGAGCCCCTTCTGCTGGGCGAGGAACACCTCGGCCATTCCCCCGCGCGCGAGGCGCCGCAGCAGGACGTACTGCCCGAAGCGGATACCGCCCTCGGCGGACGCAGACACCACGGCATCTTAGCTAGCCCGGTCGTTCCCGACGAGGTGCGCACGGGTGTTTGCATCCGGTGAGGTGGAACCGACGCGCGGCCGACGGCCGCGGGTGGCCGAAGATGTCGTTTTCTATGATCGCGGGAACGACCCCAGATGTTCTAGGATGCGCGCATGCGAATGGGGTCCCGGCTTGCCGGCTTCGCTCTTGCGTCACTCGTCTCGGGTGTCATCGGCGCGTGCGCTACACCGCTCGAGACGCCGTCTCCGCGGATCACGGTCGGCGGTAGCTCACCGCTCGTTGACATGTTCACGCGCGTCGGCGACGAGACCGGGATTCCGCCCGAGCTGCTCGCGACCCTGTCCTACGTCGAGACCCGCCTTCGCGTGGTCGATAGCGAGGAGCACGGGCAGAGCACGATCGGTCTGCTCGGTCTGTCCGCGGAGGATCTCGCCCGCGGTGCTCGGCTGGCAGGCGTCACCGACATGGCTGCGCGGACGGATGCCGAAGCCTCGCTTCGCGCCGGCGCTGCCTTGATCCGCGAGCAGGCACCGGCCGCGCGCACGCTCGAGGAGTTCCTCGCCGTGCTCGAGCCGTCGCTGCGTCGCGAGCTCGTCACCACGCTGGCGCGCGGCGTGTCGGGACAGGATGTGCTCGGCGAGTCCGTCGTGATCGCGGCGCGTCCGTCGCTCGATCGCAACGCGGGCTTTGGCACCACGACCCAGGCGCTCGGCGCCGCCGACTACGCTCCGGCGAAGTGGGTGTCCGCGTCGACCTCGAACTTCGCGGTCGGCAACCGCGGGCTCACCGATATCTCGCACATCGTCGTCCACACCACGCAGGGCGCGTACAACGGCACGATCAGCTGGTTCAAGGATCCCGCGGCGAAGGTCTCCGCCCACTACGTGATCAAGTCGTCCAACGGCGAGATCACGCAGATGGTGAAGGAGAAGGACGTCGCGTGGCACGACAAGTGTTTCAACGCGAACACGGTCGGCATCGAGCACGAGGGTTTCGTCGAGAATCCGACCGTCTGGTACACCGAAGCGATGTACGCGGAGTCGGCGAAGCTGTCGGCGTACCTCGCGGACAAGTACAACGTGCCCAAGACGCACGAGTTCATCCTCGGTCACGGCGACGCACCGGATTGCTCGACGCACACCGATCCGGGCCCGGGCTGGAACTGGGACACGTACCTCGACCTCGTCAACACGGGCGGCGCGCAGATGTTCGGCGCCGGCGATGTGGTGGTCGATGCACCCGAGTCGATGACGTCGGGCGATCGCGCGACCGTCACGATCCAGGTCACCAACAACGGCAACGTCGCGTGGGACCTCGACCTCACGCGCCTCGGCACGACGTCGCCCGCGAATCGCGAGTCGGCGTTCTTCGCCGATGGCGACTGGATGAGCCCGAGCCGCGCGACCGGCGCGGACGCTCGCGTCGAGCCCGGCGAGACCGGGACGTTCACGTTCGAGATCGTGGCACCGACGGTGCGCGAGGCGACGCTCTACGACGAGGCGTTCCAGCTCGTGCAGGAGGACGTCACCTGGTTCGGCCCCGAGGCCCACGTCATGGTGCAGGTGATGCCAAAGCTCGAGCCCGAGGCGGGTGGTTGCAGCGCAGCCGGCGGGGCTGGTTCCGGCGGTACGGCGTGTGCCATGCTGCTCCTCGGTGCAGTCGCTGGTCGTCGCCGCCGTCGGGCTGATCGCCGTCGCCGGCTGTAGCGACGCGATCACGCTCGAGATCGCAGGCGATCGCCCGATCCCGACCGCGATCGATTCGATCTGCGTCGGCGTCGCGGATGCAGACGCTGGTGGTGGCGCATTCGGTCGCGCGTACCGGCTCGAGGGCAACCTCGCGACCCTGCCGCAGAGCCTGCGGATCGAAGCAGGCGGCGCCGATGCCGCGTGGGCCTGGGTGCGTGCGGATCGCGGTGGCGTCCCGATCGCGACGGCCGGTGCGGCGATCGACTTCTCGCGCGACGTCACGCTGAGCTTCGACCGCTGCGTGCGAGGTCCCGGCGGCGCGCCATCGGTGATCGGCGATCCTGCGGGTCCGGCGAATGCGCGGCTCGCCGCGTCGCAGGGAGCCGGCGGCACACTGGTCGTCGCGGCGGGCGCGACCGTGGTCGTCCTCGACGCCCGCAGTGGCGCGCTGATCGAATCCGAAGCACCGGCGCTCCGCGCGGGGGCGGTCGTCGCGATCCTCGCCGCGGATCTCGATGGCGACTGCGATGACGACCTCGTGATCGCGACCGACGGCGACGCACCCGTGCTGTGGCGCCGCGATGGCATGACGTTCACCGAGGTCGGCGCGCTGGGCCCGGCACCGATCGCAGCGGTCGCGGTCGCGGATGTCGAGCGCGACGGTGATCTCGATCTCGTCACCGGTGGCGGCGGCACGCTGTCGCTGTGGCTGAACGATGCGGCGGGTAACTTCACACGCGAGCCTGCGGCGCTGTCGGCGGGCGGGCGGGTCGCCGCGATCAGCGCGCTCGCGCTCGGTGACCTCGACGGCGATGGCAGCGCGGACCTCGTCGTCGGCCAGAGCCCGGGCCCGCTGCGCGCGTGGCTCGGAACCTCGGGCAGCTTCGTCGCCGCGGAGGCGGTGTTGCCGGCGGTCGCGCTCGACGTCGCGCGGCTCGCACTCACCGATGCGGACGCGGACTTCGATCCCGATCTCGCGGTCGCGGTGCGTGGACAGCCGATGCGGCTCTACGTTGATCGCGAGGGCCGGCTCGAGGATCAATCGTTCGTGCGGTTGCCGCAGCCCGCGCCGATCGCGAGTGCGATCGCGTTCGCCGGCTGGGACGATGGCTGCGAGCCCGACGCGGTGATCGCGAGCACGGCAGGTGGCCCGGTGCTCCGCGGTGCGCCCAACGGGGTGCTGATGATCGAGGCACCGGCGCCCCCGGCGTCGGATGTCGTGACGGCGGACGTCGACGACGACGGCGATCTCGATGCGCTGCTCGCCGGCGCGGACGGAGTGACATGGCTCGCGCGCTGATCGCGATCCTGCTGACCGTCGGCGTCGTCGCGCACGCCGACGTCGGGCCGCAGGCGATCGAGACCTATCTCGCGCGCGGCCAGGTGATGTACGACGAGCAGGAGTACGCGGCCGCGATCCAGGCGCTGTCGCCGGTGACCCGCGATGCCCGCGCCACCCGGGCCCAGCGGCTGCGTGCGCTCGAGCTGATCGCACTCGCGCACTTCATCCGTGGCGACGAGGGCGCGGCGCGCGTCACGTTCGAGCGCATCCTCGATATCGATCCGGGTTATCAGCTGCGCGACACGACCGGGTCGCCGAAGATCCGCGCGTTCTTCGATGACATGAAGAAGCAGCTGATCCCCGGCTTCGATCCGGAGGCAGGCGCCGACCTCGAGCATGCGGTGCCAACGGCGGGGACCGCAGGCAGGACGATCGAGCTCGAGGCGCGGGCCACGCGAGGAGGGGAGCGGGTGTTCGAGCTCGTGGTCGCCACCCGCCGGCGCGGCGAGCTCGGCTATCGCCTGGTCACCGCCGCCCCGCGCGGGGACGCGCGCTGGCGGGCGCGGGTGGCGGCCGAGCCGTCGGGCAAGCCGTACGTCCTCGAGTACTACGTCGAGGCGCGCGACGCCGGTGGCGCCGCCGTCGCCCGGATCGCCGCCCCCGACGCACCGCTCGAGATCGCGCTCGCCGCGGGCTCCGTCGAGGCGGGCAAGCGCGCCTGGTACACGCGCTGGTACGTCTATGCGGGCGTCGCCGTCGTCGCAGCGGGTGTGACGGGTATCGCGGTCGCCGCCACGCGGGGGCCAGACCCTGGATCGCTACCGCCGGGATCGGTCACGGTCTCCCCGTGAGCGAGCTTCGGGCCGGATCTTCGAGCACCTGCGACCTGGTTGACGCAGTGGTTGCGACCTCGCACCTCACTCAGCGGTAGCTGGTGTTAGGCGCGTGATGGCCTTCGTGTGACCCACGTCATCGTCGCGATTCCTCGACGGAGTTCTAGTGTGCGAGCCCGGACATTGCCCTCGGATCCAGAGCGAGAAATACGCTTGACCCCCGGGAGCAAGAAAAGTAGGGTCCGCGAGCAAATTTTGAACCGCCGTAGTTTTTGGGGCATTCCCAGCGGCACGAACTTCCAAGGAGTCGACGGTATGAAGAAGCTAGCTTTGGGAGCCCTGTTCGCTGGGCTCACCGCATGCGGTGGTGGATCCGACAACCCGATCAACCTCGTCGACGCGTCGATGGGCGACACCGGCCCGAGCGTCTGTAACCCCCTCACGCAGGGCGGCTGCGACCCCGGCCAGAAGTGCACGTGGATCGAGGACTCGACCAACCCGCGCATCGGCCACATCGGCTGCGCGGTGGTCGGCACGGTCGCCATCGGCGGCGCGTGCACCATCGGCCCCGCGGGCGCGATGGGCTACGACGACTGCGTCGCGGGCGCTGCGTGCGTCTCCGGCGAGTGCAAGAAGATCTGCGACG
>JAQBQE010000023.1 GCA_028287135.1 Myxococcales bacterium | reverse complement strand
AGTCGCTGGCGCGGCGCTATGCCATGAGCGGCGGCTACATCCGCAACGCAGCCCTGCGCGCTGCGTTCCTCGCGGCGGACGAGGACAGCGAGATCACGGCAGCCCACCTCGAGCGCGCAGCACGCGTCGAGTACGAGGGTCTCGGAAAGATCGCGGCCTGACGCAACCGGCAGCGCCCCCGTCCGATACGAGGGCCATGAGGAAACGGTTTGTCGTGTCACCGGTCGATGCTCGCGCGATCGATGCATGGGCGCTTCGTGCGGGCGGTGTGCTGCTTATCTTCGTGATGCTCCTCGTGGCGGGCAACTCCAACGCGATCGAAGCGGCAACCGCGCATCGCGGGAGCGAGCAAGTGCTGTCGCAGCGGATGCGCGCGCTTCGTGTCGACGCGGACGAAGGCACCTTCACCATGATCTGGGATGTCGAGACACGGCATGGATTTCAGCAATGGGTTGGACGTCGTGGTCCAGCCGGTTTCCTCTGGAGAGTCGAGCTTCCCGGCGAGATCGACACACACGGCCCTGAGAAGGGAATCGCCATGGATGACGAACGGATCCTGGTTCGCTACTCGCGTGACGAAGGGCATGTGATGGCGGTCAGGGCCCTGTCCAAATCAAGTGGGGCACTGCTCTGGGATACAGAGATCGAGCGCCAAGAAGGCGAGCACCGGGCGTCGTTCAGCATGTACCTCGGCATTGCCACCGGGGGGCATCAAGTGCTCGCCGCGCTGGAGGACACGATCGTCACCTTGGATAGCCATACAGGCGCTGTGGTCTCCGTCGATGTGCTTCCGTATGCCCACGCGCTGCAGCGGGGAGGAGGGCGCATCGTCGCCAGTACGTTCGAGACCTCACTCGAATGGCGCGGGTTTCCTGCAGCTCCGACACGATTGAGTGGCGACTTGATCTGCAAGGTCGACGATCGACTCGTGTCGGTGTCTGCAGGTTGGGAGGGACCACATCGCATCACGGCGCTAGGGCGGGGGCATGTTCGGGATCTCGAATGGCCGGATGACTCACGGTACGGACGGGTGTTGAGTTGTGGGGACTACGATGGATCTCTGGTTCTCCTGGTCGCCTTCAATATGGAGCGAGAGCACAGGGTGCTTGTGTTTCGGAAGGACGGTTCGCTCCGTCATGTCATCAGCGTTCCTGGCCATGCTTTTTCGGGCGAGCACCAGCGGCGTCGGTTTCCGGACAACGCCTCGTATTCGGGCGACCTCCCGCGCTTCGTTCTCGAGACTGCGGTCACTCGAGATTCGCGCAACACGCTAGCAATGCTGGATCTGGAGACAGGAGCGGTCGCCTGGCGCGCCGACGATGTCGAGAACTCTGGGTCCGTGTTTCGTGTCGACACAGCCTGGTTCTGGGTAACGAACGCCTTCCGCCCAACTGTCGTCAGATTCGACGGGACGACCGGCGATATGACCGGCGCGGTGGAACTACACCTGGCCGGGGGCGTTCGTGAAGTGGCCCCTCCGAGCGCCGCGCTAGGCTCGTTCTGGGTGCACTCCGACATGGGAGTTGAAACCTTAGACGTGTCGCGACTCGATGCTCGTACTCTCGAAGTATTCGGCCCACTGAGCGCGGTCGATTCCACCCAGGCTATGCGGCAGCAACTGGGCTTGCGCTGACCCGGATCCGAGCTGGAACAGCGGCAGATGACCGCTGGCCAGATCTCCGTGGGCTGCCGGGAAGCGCTACCGTGTCGCATGAGCGACCGGATCGAGACGCGCACGAGCCAGGTGGTGTTCGTGCGAGGCGCAGCGGTCAGTCCCGTCGATGTGCTGATCGCGTGGCTGGACGCGCAGACGCTCAACGGAGAGCCGCGGTTGCTCCGGCTTCCGATCGTTCTCCACCTTGGCGACGCGGGCTTCTTGCTGCGCGGCGCGCGGATCGGCCGCGAACCCGACGCGCTCGCGATCTATGTCAACGATGCGTCGCTCGGTATCGGCGTTGCGGACCGCGCACGCACGTTGTGCCCCACGGCGACGACCTGCGCGCTGTGGCTCGAGGGCTACTGGCGCCGCGAGCACGATGGCGCGTACCGGTTCGATGTGTCGAAGATCCACGAGCAGATCGCTGGGCATGCCGACGCGAGCCACGTCGAGGTCGAGGGCGAGAGCGGGAACTAGGGCTCACCAAGCTGTGCGGGGACGCGTCGCTTCGCGGATCGCCGAGGTGTGCGGCGTGCGCGCGCGCCACGTTGGGCAAGTCTCGCGTAACCCTTGGCAGTCCGATCGGTGGCCACATCGTCGACGAGCGCTACGGTTCGAACATGGCCGCACTCGCCGAGATGAAGATGCAGTGGCGCGAGTTCAAGCACGACCGGCCCGGAGAGCGGTTCTGCAATCAGCGGCGACGGATGAAGAATGGGTCGAAGGCGCTGATGGTGGCGCAGGTCGCGCTCGGCGTACTGCTCGTGAGCGGCGGCGTGCTGTTGCTGTTCATCCCGGGGCCGGGGCTCCTGTTCATCGTGTTCGGTCTCGCGCTGATCGCGGGACTGTCGAACAAGCTCGCCGCGCTGATGGATCGGATGGAGCCGAAGGTTCGCCGCGGCGCGCGCGCGCTGAAGCGGTGGTGGAGCGAGCTCCACGTGGTCGGGAAGATCGGGCTCGGTCTGGTCGCCGCGACCGGCGCAGCTGCGTTCTTTTACGCAATGTACCGGCTGTGGTTCATTTAGCCGCGTCGGTGCACGCCTTGTAGGCGACGCAGTCGGAGTGCTTGGCCGCGCATTCCGCTTCCTTGCGGAAGTGATCGGCGACGCCGGACTTGTCGTCCTCCATCTCCTTCGCGCCCATGCACATGCCCTGGGCCGCCTGGCGCGTGATGGTCTCCTCGGAGGCGGGGTAGTTGCCGCACTTCCACTCCATCTCCGCGTACTTCTCGCACTCGGTCTTCCCGCAGGCGGCTGCGGCCAGGACAAAGGGCAGGGCGATCAAGATGCTGCGCATGAAGCTCCGGACGTACGGTTCACAAGACCGTCGCACGGTGCGCACGCTTCTGCGCATCTGTATCAAGGGTTTCGCGGACCTAGATCCGTCCGTGACCCCTTCACAGCCGGATTCTGCCGTGCGAAGAACCAGCCCGATGAAGACGGCGCTCCTCTTCCCCGGTCAGGGCTCGCAGCGGGTCGGCATGGGCCGCGACCTCGCGCAGACGTTCCCCGTCGCGAAGCGGACGTACGACGAAGCGGATGACGTGCTCGGGTTTGCGCTGTCGAAGATCTGCTTCGAGGGCCCCGAGGACGAGCTGACGCTGACCCGCAACACGCAGCCGGCGATCCTGACGACGTCGATCGCCGTGTTCCGCGTGCTGATGGAGCGCGGGCTGACGTTCGACGTGGTGGCCGGTCACTCGCTCGGCGAGTGGAGCGCACTGGTCGCTGCGGACGCGATGCTGCTGCGCGATGCCGTCAAGCTGACGCACCTCCGCGGCATGTACATGCAGGAAGCCGTGCCGGTCGGGCAGGGCTCGATGGCCGCGCTGATGGGGCTCGATCTCGCGAAGACGCAGGCGCTGTGCACGGCGTCGGCACAGCCCGGCGAGCCGGTCGAGCCCGCGAACCTCAACGGCGGCGGTCAGATCGTGATCTCCGGGCACACCCACGCGATCGACCGAGCGATCGCCGCTGCCAAGGATGCGGGCGCCAAGCTCGCCAAGAAGCTCACCGTCAGCGCTCCTTTCCATTGTTCGATGATGAAGCCTGCGGCCGACCAGCTCGCGGCTGCGCTCACCGACATCGCGATCATGACTCCGCGCGTGCCGGTCGTTGCGAACGTGACCGCCGAGCCGACGCAGGATCCGGCGCGGATCAAGGAGCTGCTCGTCCAGCAGGTCACGGCGTCGGTGCGCTGGGAAGAATCGATCCAGGGCATCGCGAAGGTCGGTGTCACGCGCGCGTACGAGCTTGGCTCGGGCGCGGTCCTCAAGGGTCTGATCAAGCGGATCGCCCCGACGATCGAGGTCACGACGATCGGCGAGCCGCACGAGGTCGAAGCCTTCACGGCATAGGAGCTCCCATGGCGATCATCGATAAAGCACTCGCAGGTAGGGTCGCGCTGGTCACCGGCGCATCGCGCGGTATCGGCCGCGGGATCGCGGTCGCGCTCGGTCGGCGCGGCGCCAAGGTCATCATCAACTACGCGTCGCGTGAAGACGCTGCGCGCGAGTGTGCCGCCGAGGTCGAGGCCGCCGGCGGTCAGGCTGCGATCGCCGGGTTCGACGTCGCCAACTCGGCCGCGGTCACCGAGGCGATCAAGGCCATCGGCAAGGACCACGGCGGGCTCGACATCCTCGTCAACAACGCAGGCGTCGCCGTCAACGGCATGCTGATGCGGTTCACCGACGAGGCGTGGGCCAAGACGATGAACACGAACCTCGCGGGCGCGTTTCACTGCCTGCGGGCGGCCTCGATGCTGATCCTGAAGGCGAAGGACGCCGGCCGGATCATCAACATCACGTCGGTGGTCGGCGAGCAGGGCAACGGCGGTCAGCTCGCGTACTCCGCGTCCAAGGCCGGCCTGATCGGCATGACGATGACGACGGCCCGCGAGCTCGCGTCGCGCGGTGTGACCTGCAATGCGGTGTCTCCCGGCTTCATCGAGACCGACATGACGGCCGAGCACCTCCCCGAGGCAGCTCGCGCCAAGCTGATGGAGCAGATCCCGCTCGGGCGGATCGGTCGCTCCGAGGACGTCGCGAACGCGGTCGCCTTCCTGGCGGGCCCCGAAGCGTCGTACATCACCGGCCAGGTACTGCGAGTCAACGGCGGGATGTTGATGTAAATGCGGTTCTGGACTATCAATCTCGCGCTACCGACCCCCGTTACTTCGAAGAGGAATGCCCATGTCGCCTGATGAGATCGAGAGCAAGGTCAAGGAAATCATCTGCAATCAGCTCGAGGTGTCGGCTGATCAGCTGCGCCCCGACGCGTCGTTCATCGACGATCTGAAGGCGGACTCGCTCGCGGTCGTCGAGCTCGTGCTCGCGTTCGAGCAGGAGTTCAAGATCACGATCCCCGAGGAAGACACGGAGCAGATCAAGACGGTCAAGGACGCGACCAACTACATCAAAACTCACGCGAAGTAAGGCGTGATCAAGGTCTCGGCGGACACCGTCGCCGGGACGCGCTAAGGAGCTGCCATGCGTCGCGTCGTCATCACTGGCATCGGCCTCGTCACCCCGCTCGGCAACGACCTCGAATCGACGTGGTCAGGGCTGCTCGCGGGCAGGAACGCTGCTGGCCCGACTACTCTGTTCGATGTCACGAACTTCGCGACGAAGTTCGCGTGCGAGGTGAAGGGCTGGGAGCCGAGCAAGTGGTTCGACAAGCGCGAGCTCAAGCACCTCGACCGGTTCCTCCAGTTTGGCGTCGCCGCCGGCATGATGGCGATGGAGGACGCAGGCCTCGGGACCAAGGTCCCGGTCGGCGCGGAAGAGCGCTGGGGTAGCTACATCGGCGCCGGTCTCGGCGGTGTCCGGACGATCGAGGACACGTACGCGGCCCAGAAGGAGAAGGGGCCGCGCCACGGGTTCTCGCCGTACTTCGTCACCGACATCATCATCAACGAGCTGCCGGGCATGGTCTCGATCCGGACCGGCGCGCTCGGCCCGAACTTCTCGCACGTGTCTGCGTGCGCGACCGGCGCGCACTCGATTGGCGAGGCGATGCGGACGATCCGCCACGGCTATGCCGACGGCATGATCTGCGGCGGTGCGGAGGCCACGATCGGCATCCTCGGCGTCGGCGGGTTCAATGCGATGCGCGCGATGTCGACGCGCAACGACGATCCACAGCGCGCGAGCCGCCCGTTCGACAAGGAGCGTGATGGCTTCGTGATCGGCGAGGGCGCGGGCGTGGTCGTGCTCGAGGAGCTCGAGGCTGCGAAGAAGCGCGGCGCGCGGATCTACGCCGAGGTGATCGGCTACGGCGCCAACAGCGATGCGCATCACGTCGCGGCCCCCGCCCCGGAGCACAAGGGTGCCCAGCGCTGCTTCAAGCTCGCACTCGACGACGCCAAGGTCGCGCCGAGCGCGGTCGGCTACATCAACGCCCACGGTACGTCGACCGACCTCAACGACAAGAACGAGACGTTCGCGACCAAGGTCGTGTTCGGTGACCACGCGAAGAAGCTCGCGATGTCGTCGACCAAGTCGATGATGGGTCACACGCTCGGTGCCGCCGGTGGCATCGAGGCCGGAATCACTGCGCTCGCGATCGCGCGCGGCGTGTTGCCGCCGACCACGAACTACGAGTTCCCGGATCCCGAGTGCGATCTCGACTACATCCCGAACACCGCGCGCGAGCAGCGCGTCGATGTCGCGATGTCGAACAGCTTCGGTTTCGGCGGCACGAACGCGGCGCTCGTCCTCTCGCGCTACAAGGGCGACTGATCGATGAAGTGGTACGCGGGGAGCGATCACGCGGGCCTGGCGCTCAAGCGTCATCTCGTGGCGGCGCTGCGCGAGCTCGGTGATGACGTCGTCGACGTTGGCACCACGGACGAAGCCTCGGTCGACTATCCCGAGTTTGGCGCCGAGGTGGCTCGTCGGGTCGCAGCGGATCCCCATGCGCGTGGTCTGGTCGTCTGTGGCAGCGGCATCGGAATCAGCATCGCGGCCAACAAGGTGCCGGGTGCTCGCTGTGCGCTCGTCCACGACAGCTTCACCGCCGAGATGGCGCGCGCGCACAACGACGCGAACATCATCGCGCTCGGCTCGCGTGTCGTCGGGCTCGGCGTCGCCGAGCACGCGCTATCGACGTTCCGCAACAGCGCGTTCGAGGGCGGCCGGCATCAGCGGCGCGTCGATCTGTTGAGCGCGCTCGACAAGACCAAGGGCGTTTAGTTCATGCGCTGTCCGTTCTGCGCTGCCTACGAAGACAAGGTGATCGAGACCCGCGTGTCCAAGGACGGCGGCGAGATCCGCCGGCGTCGAGAGTGCGAGGGCGAGGGATGCGGGCGGCGCTACACCACTTACGAGCGGATCGAGGAATCGATGCCCGCCGTGATCAAGAGCGACGGCCGCCGCGAGCCGTTCGATCGCACGAAGATCGAGCGCGGGCTCCAGGCCTCGGTCGCGAAGCGCCCGATCTCGCGCGAGCAGATCGCGACGCTGGCTCTCGATGTCGAGCGTGAGATCGGAGAGCTCGGCCTGTCCGAGATCAAGGCGCGCGATGTCGGCGAGCGCGTGCTGCCCAAGCTCAAGGCGCTGGATCAGGTCGCGTACGTCCGGTTCGCGTCGATCTATCGCGACTTCAGTGACCTCGAGGGCTTCGAGAAGGAGCTCGCCGCGATCCGCAGCGAGGACACCGGTCGCCACGATCTCGCAGAGCTCTCGGAAGAGTCCACGGACGAGCACGCTGCGGTGACGCCCGGCGAGCGCGCTGGGTGAAGCTCTCGGCCGAGCAGCGCGAACGCGACCGCGTTCACATGGCGCGCTGTCTCGAGCTCGCGGAGCGCTATCGCGGGCGGACGTCGCCGAATCCGATCGTTGGCTGCGTGATCGTCGATCGCCGTGGCGCGGTGATCGCCGAGGGCGCGCACGTGGCTCCCGGCAAGGCGCACGCGGAGATCGCAGCGCTCGCGAAGCTGAAGGGCAAGGCCAGGGGCGCGACGCTCTACGTCAACCTCGAGCCATGTAACCACCAGGGGCGGACGCCACCGTGCGCGCCGGTCGTGCGCGACAGCGGCGTGACCCGCGTGGTGATCGGGATGGCCGATCCGATTCCCGGGCATGCCGGCGGCATCGCCGTGCTGCGCCGCGCGAAGATCGCGGTCGATGTCGGCGTGCTGCGCGAGGCATGCGAGCGCGCCAACCGGCCGTTCCTGACCTGGGCGCTCCACCAGCGGCCGGCGTTCACGCTCAAGGCGGCGATCACGCTGGACGGCAAGATCGCGACGGTGACCGGCGAGTCGAAGTGGATCACGGGAGAGCTCGCGCGCGCCGATGTGATGCGGCTGCGCGCTACCCACGATGCGGTGATGGTGGGCGTCGGCACGGTCCTCGCCGACGACCCGGCGCTGACGGCGCGGATCAAGGGCGGCCGTGATCCGATCCGGATCGTGATCGACAGCCAGCTCCGTACCCCGGTGACCTCGAAGCTCCTGCCCGCGAAGGCGACGCATGCGGACCCCACCCGCGTGATCATCGCGACCACTGCAGGTGCGGCTCTCGATCGCGAGCATGCGCTGACGGCGGCCGGTGCCGAGGTCTGGCGGATGCCGGGCCACCCACGAGGAGTCGACCTCGCCGCACTCGCACGCAAGCTCGGCGACGCCTCGATCACGTCCGTGCTCGTCGAGGGTGGTGGTGAGGTCCACGCATCGCTGCTCGAGACCGCGCTCGCCGACGAGCTCGTGATCTACATCGCGCCGAAGATCGTCGGTGGCCCTGCGAAGAGCTGGGTCGGCGGAGCCGGCCTCGCGGCGATCTCCGACGCGCATGGCTTCAACTTCGATGCTCCTACGCAGCTCGGCGACGACCTCCGGATCATCGCGGCGCGCCGCGCGACTGACGACTGATCACGTCATTGGCACGACGGCGTGCGCGGCACGATGCCGGCGCCGAGCGGCGCGGCCAGCGCCGGGGTGGTGGTGAACACGCCGTCGGTGCGCATGTCGCGCGTGTGGACGCGGAGGCAGTCCGGCATGATCACATCGGAGTTGACCCGCGCGGCGGGAAAGACCTCGTTCGGGATGCGCACCACGAACCCGCTCCACTCGATCGTGTCGAACAGGCCGCTGGTGCGAATCTGGAACGCGGCGTCCGCGATGTGCGGCATCGTTGTGGCTGCTGGCTCGTCGAAGGCGAAGGTGCCGAGAGTGGTCTCGACGGTCAGGACGCCGATCGCGTCGAGCCAGGTCACGGTCAGCGCGGGATCCTGCTGAAGCTGCGCCACCAGCGCAGAGAGCTGTCGCGGGTCAGCCTTCGCGCTCGCGATCGCGTTCACGTTGTCGGGCATCCGGCCGTACAGCCACGGGGCAACATCGCCCGCGGGACCCTCGTTCGGAATGAACGCGATGAACTTGCGCCCGTTCAGCGACCACACCGCGGCGACGCGGTCATACATGCCGCGCATCTCGTCGGGAACGAGCGAGGGATCGATCGGCGCGACGTAGGACAGCGCGGACCAGTCCGCGAGCGGGCAGGTCGCATCGGTCAGCGCGACCCATGCCTCACCAAAACCGACGGCGCCGCCTTCGAAGCCGTCGGTCGTGGCGAACGCGCTGCGCAGGTAGCTGATCGACTCCGTGACGAACCGCGTGCGCTCGACCTGGAGCTCAGCGCTGCAACCGAGTGCGGGTGCGTCGGTCTGGATCGGTGCCGCATCGGGCGAGGTATCGGCGGGGGAGGAACAGGCGAGCAGAGCGCTCGCAGAGAGAGCGAACAAGAGAGGCGGGGTCGTCATCCGCGGACCCTCGAGCAAGGGGCATACCTGGCCCAACCCGCTAGAACCTCGACGGCGACAGTCAGATTTTCGAGGCGGCAACCGAGCTGAACCCGCCTACCTCCGCAACGCAGGACAGGGGACAGTCCCCGACGGGACAGGGGACAGTAATGAGCTGAGTCATCAGGCTCCGTGGGCGTTCGCATCACCGCCCGGTAGTGGTAAACCGCCGGAACATGTTCACCGGGTTGGTCGAAGACCTCGGCACGGTCGCGCGCGCGGATCGCCGCAGTGACGCGCTCGTGCTGTCGATCCGGCCCGCCGCGATGCCGCTCGCCGAGCTCGCGATCGGTGACTCGATCTGCCACGACGGCGCCTGCCTGACGGTGACCGAGATCGGTCGCGATGCGTTCACGGTCCTGGCCGGTGCGGAGACCCTCGCGCGCACCACGCTCGGTTCGTTGCGGATCGGCAGCAAGGTCAACCTCGAGCGCGCACTCAAGGTCGGCGATCGGCTCGGCGGCCACTGGGTCACCGGCCACATCGACGGCACCGGCGAGCTCGCGGTTCGCCGCGACCTCGGCGCGAACCTCGTGCTCGGGTTCCGCACACCGCCGGCGCTGCTCCGTTACATCGTCGAGAAGGGCTCGATCGCGGTGGCCGGCGTCAGCCTGACCGTCAACGCGGTCGATCCGGACACGTTCTCGATCGCGATCATCCCGCACACCCGCGATCACACGACCCTCGGTGCCCTCGCGATCGGTGATCGCGTGAACCTCGAGGTCGATATCCTCGCGAAGCATGTCGAGAAGTTGATCAGTACTGGGAGGTCCTCATGAGCTCGATCGAACGCGTCACCCGTGCCCTGGAAGAGATTCGCGCCGGTCGGATGGTGATCCTCGTCGATGACGAAGATCGCGAGAACGAGGGCGACCTGGTGTTCGCCGCCGAGCTGGTCACCCCCGAGGCGATCAACTTCATGGCGACCCACGCACGCGGCCTGATCTGCCTCGCGATGGATGACGCGTTGATCGACAAGCTCGAGCTCGCACCGATGGTGCGCGACAACAAGGCATCGCTCGGCACCGCGTTCACGGTCTCGATCGAGGCGCGGCATGGCGTGACGACGGGGATCTCGGCGCGCGACCGCGCCACCACGATCCGCGCCGCGATCGCCGACGATACCGGCCCCGAGAAGGTCGTGTCGCCGGGCCACATCTTCCCGCTGCGCGCGCGCAAGGGCGGCGTGCTCGTGCGGACCGGGCAGACCGAAGGCTCGGTCGATCTCGCGCGGATGGCGGGCCTCAAGCCGGCCGGCGTGATCTGCGAGATCATGCGAGAGGACGGCGAGATGGCGCGGCGCCCCGAGCTCGAGGAGTTCGCGGCCAAGCACGGCCTGCTGCTGCTGAGCGTCGCCGACATGATCGCGTACCGCCTCCAGCGCGAGCACATCGTGCGTCGCCAGGCGGTGGGTGCGATGCGGCCGGGCTCGTTGCCGCCGGGCGAGGCGTTCACAGCGTACTACTACGACACCGAGGTCGAGGAAACCGAGTACCTCGCGCTCGTGCGCGGCGATGTCGCGACGGTGTCGGCACAGGGTGCCCCGGTGCTCGTGCGCGTGGCGACCATGGAGCCGCTCGCGGATCCGTTTGCGCTCCGCCCCGATCTCGATGCGGCACTGCGCGCGATCGATGAGGCGGGCTGCGGGGTCTTGCTCTACGTTGTCAACCGCGGCCGGATGCGGATGCGCGCGTCGTTCGATCGGCTCGTGCTGCAACAGCCGGCCTCGCGTGAATCGGCACTCCAGGAGGCGTCGAGCGAGGCGCTGCGGGACTTCGGGCTCGGAGCGCAGGTCCTCGCCGACCTCGGGCTCAAGAAGATCCGGCTGATGATCCACTCCGATCGCAAGATCGCGGCGATCGAGGGCTTCGGGATCGAAGTGGTCGAGCGCGTTCCCATCCCGCGCGGGGCGTTCCGCCGGCGGGAAGCGCAATCCTGAGCGTGTTTGCGCCTCTACCGGCCGGTGGCTTGGTATACCTCGCGGGCCACATGCCCCAGACCATCGAAGGGACCCTGTCCGCCGCCGGCCTCCGCTTTGCGATCGTCGCGAGTCGGTTCAACGGGCTGATCGTCGAGCCGCTGGTCGCGGGGGCGATCGACGCGATCGTGCGGATGGGCGGCAGCGCCGATGACGTCACGATCGTCCGCTGTCCTGGCGCCTGGGAGCTGCCGTCGGTCGTGCGTCGCGTCGTCGATCGCGGTGGCATCGATGGCGTGATCGCGCTCGGCGCCGTGATCCGTGGCGCCACGCCGCACTTCGATTTCGTCGCCGGCGAGGCGGCCAAGGGTATCGGCAACCTCGCGGTGTCGACCGATGTCGCGATCAGCTTCGGCGTACTGACCACCGATACGATCGAGCAGGCGCTCGAGCGTGCCGGGACCAAGGCAGGCAACAAGGGCTTCGATGCCGCGCTCGCCGCGATCGAGCTCGTCAACCTCTACCGCGCGCTCGCCGCGCCGCAGTCCAAGGGCAAGCGCAAGTGACCCAGGGTTCTCGCCGCACCGGACGCGCGTACGCGCTCCAGCTCCTGTACGCCCGCGACGGAGATCCGGGCACGGACGTCACCGGCGCCGCCGTGAGCTGGGCCGACGCGTTCGATCTCGACGTCGAGTCGGGCGCTCAGACGTTCGCGCGGGACCTCGTCGCCGCGGCGACCGAGAAGTCCGCCGAGATCGACGAGCTGATCACCAGCGCCTCGAAGAACTGGCGGATCGATCGGATGTCGCGCGTCGATCGCAACATCCTGCGACTCGGCGCCTGCGAGCTGCTCGCGTTTCGCGACGTGCCGGTCAAGGTCGTGATCAACGAAGCGGTCGAGCTGGCCAAGCGGTTCGGAACGGCGGAGTCGTCGGCGTTCGTCAACGGCGTGCTCGATCGCATCGCGACCGCCGCCGGCCGTCACGCCGAGGACTGATGGCGCTCTCGGTCCTGCCCCTCGATCTCGCTCGCTGGGACGAGGTCGCGCGTGACTGCCTCGTGCTGCCGGTGTTCAAGGACGATCGACCGCTGCGCGGCGCGGCAGGGCTCGCGGACTGGCGGCTGTGCGGACGGCTGTCCCGGCTCCTGAAGAGCGATCGCGCGAGCGCGGAGGCTGGCGAGTCGATGCTGCTACCGCCCGGCCGGCGCCTCAAGTTCTCGCGGATCCTGTGGTTCGGGCTCGGCGAGTCCAAGGGCTACAGCGACGAGCGGTTCAAGAAGGACCTCGCGTGGATCCTCCAGGTCGTCGCCAAGGCATGCGTCACGAGCTGGGCGCTGCAGGCGCCGGGGCGCGCGTCGGGGATGATCGGAGCACGCCGTGCCGTCGAGCTGATGCTCGAGAACACCGAGCTCAACGAGCAACCGGTGGTGCTGCTCGAGGATCCGGCGGGTCAGAAAGACATCGCCGAGCTCCTGCGCAGCCAGCGCTAGGTCAGCCAGCCCCACACGCGGGCGAGCACGCTCATCACGAGATCGATGAACACGATCATCAGCGTGATGTTCGCGATCGTCGCGAGGTGACCGATCACGATCCACAAGCCGTCGCGCTCGAGCAGCCCGACGCAGTAGATGAACAGCGGGAACAGGAAGATCCAGTTCGAGCCGGGAATCGGTAGCGGCAAGGCGAGACCGACCGCGAGCAGGAACATCCCGATGCCGATCAGGCGCGGACGGATCAGCGGCTCCCAGCGCCGGCGGGTCGCCTTGACGAGCCACCGCGTGCGGCGGGCAAGGAGCCCTGCCACCTTGTCGAGCATCGGCATCGACAGCACGCGCTTGCGCGCACGCTGCGGCAGCCAGGGGCGGGTGCGGCCGGCCATCATCTGCAGACCCATCAATGCGATCGCGAGACCGAACGGCGTCGACAGCCCGAAGAACGGGATCGCGATCAGCACCATGATCGCGATCAGAAACCCAAAGCCTGCCTCGGCGGCCTTGTCCACGAGTGCACCGATCGTCAGCTCGGGACGGTCGGGCGCGGGCTGGTCGGCGCACGCACCGAGCTCATCGAGGAGCTCGTTCAGGCGCAGCTTGCGGGGCGGATCGGCGACGATCGTCTGTCGCGCGAGCTCGACCTCCACGCAGGCAACGTAGCACCTGGCGCGGAAAACGCGCTCGAACGTGAGGCGCTACTCGAGCGTGCCACTTTCCGCCAGCTTGCCAATCTCACGGAACTCCATGCGGATCGCACGCTCGAGGTGTTCGTGCGTCAGCGAGCTGCCTTCCTCGGCTGCGAGGAAGGCCGCGCGGAGCGTCGCGTTACGAATGTAGCCGCCCGACAGGCGGAACCGCTGGGACAGCGCCTTGAAGTCGAGCGTGCCCTGGACCGGGACCTGCGGTGGCAGCAGCGAACGCCACAGCTGCTCGCGCATCTCCTCGTCGGGGAACGGGAAGGTCATCCGGTAGGTCAGCCGGCGCTTGAACGCCGGATCGATCGAGTTGCCGAAGTTCGTGGTCAGGATCGCGATGCCTTCGAAGCTGTCGAGCCGCTGCAGGAGGTAGTTGACCTCCATGTTCGCGTAGCGATCGACGCTCGACTTGACCTCGGTCCGCTTGGCGAACAGCGAGTCGGCCTCGTCGAACAGCAGCATGACCTGGCCATCCTCGGCGGCGTCGAACAGGCTGCCGAGGTTCTTCTCGGTCTCGCCGATCCACTTCGACGTGATCCGCGACACGTCGACGCGATACAGCTCGAGGCCAAGGTCGCGCGCGATCACGCCGGCGACCATCGTCTTGCCGGTGCCGGGACTGCCCGAGAACAGCGCGGTGATGCCACGCGAGGTCGTCATCGAGCGATCGAAGCCCCACTGCTCGTAGACCTTCTTGCGATGGCGAACGCGCGCGGTGAGCTCGAGCAGCGAGTCCATGATGTCCTCGGGGAGGACGATGTCGGCCCAGCTCGCGAGCCGGGTGACGCGATTCGCGGTCGTGCCGAGCCGATTCTCGAGGTGCTGGCGGACCGCGTCGTCGAGCTCGCGGACCCACGCGCCCGGATCCTTCGGACGATCCGGCCGGCGCGCGACCTCGGCGCACACGCGCTCGATGATGCCGGGACCGACGCGGTAGCGTGCGGCGAGCTCGCTGCCGTCGGGCAGCTCGATCTGGTGATGCTCGAGCGCGACCGCCCACGACTCGCCACGCTCGCGCTCGTTGCGCAGCGGGATGTCCATCAGGAGGTAGCCCGGCTCGAGCGGAATCGGCGTCTCCGAGGGGAGGCGCAGCGCGATCGGCCCGGGGTGATTGCGCAGGATCGCGGCGATCTGGACCTTGGTGTCGGGCTCCTCCGACGCAGCGAGCTCGAGCCCGTCGACGCACGGGATCAGGCCGCGCAGCATCGCGCGCCGGAGCACGGCCTCGAGCATCTGCGCGAGACGACCGGGCTCGCGCGGCACGGTCGACAGATCGATGACGCCGAGGGCACGACCGGCGCGCGAGGCGAGGGACGTCAGCAACGTGTGGCGGCCGGAGCCGGTCCGGCCGCGCACCACGATCCGGACCGGCTCGTCGGCCCGCGGGCTTCCGAGGAAGCGCATTGCCTTGGCGATCAGCGCGCGGGGCAGCTGCAGCTCCTCGAGGTCGCGGTCGACGTTGCGGACCTTGAGGTGGAGATCCGGCTCGCCTTCTGGCGACTGGTTCGCGATGTAGCGAACGACCAGCGGATCGACGTTGAGCTGCGCGAACGGGCGATCGCCGGTGCCGATCCGTACGAGGCCGAACTTGCGTAGCGGCCGATCACCGTCGAGCTCGCGTGCGATCTGCGCCGCGTATCCCGCGCCGAGGATCTGACCGATCAGGTGCTCGTCGACGACCGGGCGGCCCGGGTCATTGGCGAGGATGCCGTACAGCCGCGCGAACTCGCCGCGCAGTCGCGGCGCGACGATCGTGAACAGGATCGCCACGCTGACCTGCGTCAGCTGGAAGTCGCGAGCGAGCACATCGAGCGGCGTCAGCCGTCCCGCGCGCGCGCGCTCCGCGGCGACCACCATGTCCTCGGTCGCGCGCAGCCGCATCACCGCGGCCGCGAGGTCTGCCGAGGACCGGCCACTCGCGAGCTGCAGCAGACCGGCGACCTCGTCGGCGAACGGCGGCTTCGCCGGATCGGACTTCGAGAGCCGACCGGTATCCCAGGCGTCGGCGATCGCGACCCCGACCCGGGCACCGATCAGCTGCAGACGCAGATCGATCGACTGCGCGATCTCGGCGGTGGTCGCGGTGGCGGTGAACAGCACCGGATCGAGCCGGACCAGCGGCGCATCCGGCAGCGGCTCCTCGGGCTCGTCCACCGATGGCGGCGCATCGAGGACCGGCTCCTCGGCCGGCGCGATCAGCCCGATCGGTTCGCCGCCGGTCGCCTCGACGTGGAGCTCGGACTCGCCGTTCGTCGACGCACTGTGGGGCTCACCATTCGTTGCGGTATCGGTGCGCTCGATCGGCTCGATCGGCGCCTCGTGAGACTCGGGCGAGCGCGACGCGAGCGCATCGGGGCGCACGAGCTCGAGGCCGTCGGCGGTGGCGAGTGCGATCCGTTGCAGGCCTTCGTCGACCGCGACCTCGGTGACCCCATCGGGGAGGATCAGATCGCGGATCCATCGACCGAACCGCAGATCGATCACGCTCAGGCGATCGCCCGATCGCGCGAGCGCGATGCCGCGTCGCGATGCGATCGCGAGCTGGCTGACCCCGGGCAGCCGCATCGACGTCGTCTGTGCGCCATCGGTGACGGCGGCGACGATCAACCGGAGGTCCGCCTCGGAGGTCTCGATCGATCGAGCGACGCGCTGCTGGGCGAACACGAACAGCCGGCCGTCGAGCACGAGCTGCGCATCGATCGCGCGCGACCCTGGCTCGCCGATCGTCTTGCGCCATGCCTCGCCGATGCTTCGCCACAGCCGGAGCTGGCCGCCTTGCCACAGCAGCCAGCGGCCATCCGTGATCGGGAGGATCAGCTCGCCGCCGGGGCCGGGCACCTCGGTGCGTGCAGGGCCCGCGCGCAGCAACACCGGCTGGCTCGCGTGCCACACGGGGAGCTGTGGCGCGGTACTCGACTGGAGGAACCGGCCCGCAGGATCGAGATACTCGAGCGGCTCGACCGCGATCTCCTTGCCGTCCCGCGCCGACAGCCGCGTCAGCTTGCGCGGGCTGACGACCCACAGCTCGTCATTGACGCCGATGATGTCGATGAAGTCCTCGACCTCGGTCCGGATCCGGACGTTGCCCGAGCTGTCGTAGACGACGATGCCCGGTGCCTCGGCGGCCAGCAGGTCGCCACGCGGTCCGAAGAACCGAAGGATCCGTCGCCGGCGCTCCGCTGCCACGGCATCGATGGTAGCCCCACAGGCCGCGGCCGGGAGCGGCTGGTGGACAGTTCCTGACGACGGGGGAGCGGGCGTCCCGGCACCAACCCGCTAGCCGGCGTCGTCGTCGAACCTCCACAGTGGGTCGGCCGGAGCGAGGGGGTGGCCGCTCGACGGGTTACACCTTCAGTTGCGCGCGAGCATCACGGCGGTCTGCGAGTACGCCGACGACAGCCAGAATTGCGACAGCGCGTCGAGCTTGTCCGCGATGTCACCTTCGCGCGCGATCGTCGCCTGCTGGTACGCGAGCTTGGCCTGCACCGGAATCGATCCGGTCGCGATCCGTGCGCCACGGGCGCTCGCACGCGCGGTGCGCTCGGCGCTGGCGAGCATGTTCATGAATGCCTTGTCGTGCGCCACCGCCGTGACCTTGCCGGTCTGGTAGTCCGTGGTGGCGCCAAGCGAGTAGTACTTCGCGATCAGCTCGGACGAGTTGTAGTAGGCGAGCTCGCTGCCCGCGAGCGACATCAGGTTCCACTGCGGGGAATTCTCGCCCCACGCATCGCGCAGTTGCTTCGGCAAGCCATCTGCCTGCTGCAGGTGCGAGAGCATGTACGCGACGAGGTAGTTCGGCTCGCTCATCGCGATCCGGACGCGCGCCTGATCGAGCGACAGCCCGAGCTGCTTGGCCGCTGGCTCGACGAGCAGCGTGTCGAAGTAGTTCACACCCGCCGCGCCGGCCGACTGGAACGACGTCGACATCCGCTTGATGTTCGGAATCGAGCACATGTAATTGACGCTGGTCTCGGTCATGAACTCGAGCTCTTCGGCGGCCATCACCGACGACGCGACGGTCTGGCCGATCAGGAACACCGTGGGCGCGACGCGATCGACGACCGCCTCTGCGACCTCGGGACCTGCGAGCTCCGCAGCGCTGCGGGATCGCAGGAGCTCGATCAGCTCCTTCGTCGTGCCGATCGAATCGCGCGCGAACATCTTGAAGCCCCAGCTGCGCAGCGCGGCCTGGAACGCGGAGATCATCAGGAGGTGACCGCCGAGCGTCGACGGCTTGATCGCGCCGATCTTCTTGAACACGTCGGTGGTCAACGAGTCGAGCTGGTCGAGCGACGCGACCGCGGCCGCTGCACCGTCGAGGTCATGGGCCTGGATCTTGGCGACGATGTCGTAGGTATCGGTCGCGCTCGCGGCGTAGACCCAGGCGGTCAGCATCTTGGCGTAGGCGCCGGCGATCAGACCCTGCTTGTGGAGCTGCTCGGCGCGCTCCGCGGTCGATTGCGCGAGGGCCGCCATCGCCAGCAGACGCGAGGGCAGGCGACCTGACTGCTGGAGCTGGAGCAACGCCGCCCACTCGCTGGCGAGCTTCCGCTGCCAGACCTTGTACTTCGCGTCGATGCCCTTGACCGTGTCATCGTCGAGCGCCATCTCGGCCTCCGAGACCGGCAGCGGCTCGGGCAGGGTCTTGCCGGTGAGCAGCTTGTACGCCTCGTGGACATTTGCGATCTCGATCGCCTCGGCGCCCTTGGCCTTGGCGAGCGCGACGAGATCGACGTCCTTGCCCGTGACCTCGGACTTCGACCATCGCATGCCGATCGGGTAGCCGACCTTGCGCTTGCCCTTCTCGATCGCGGCCGCGAACTTCTCGGGGATGCCGCCGACCGGACCGATCGTGCCGTCGGGATTGATGATGCCGGTCATCGTCACCGTCGGATCGATCTTCTCGCCGGTCATCGTCGCGAGGAAGCCGCCCGCCATCAGACCCGACGCCGACGCGCCATCGATGTAGCCGCCCGACGCCGCGGAGAACGAGAAGTCGGTGAGGTCCTTGCCGAGCGTGGACGCGGCGACGAACGCCGAGACCCAGACGCCGGCGCGCCACTGCGATCCGGTGCCACCGGCGAGCTCCTCGTAGATGCCGACCTGCACCGAGCCGTCCTTGTTCGGCTCGGTCGACAGCTTCACCGGCGTCGAGCCACCGGCCGCGACCTCGACGCCGCCGAGCTTGACGAACATCGCGTCGACGAGGCCCTTGGTCTGGAGCGTGGGCAGCGCGAGGATCGTCGAGCCGTTGCGGTCATCGGTGCCGAGGATCACCGCCTGGTTCGCGGCCTTGGCGTCGGCGCGAATGCCGAGCGGCGCGAAGTTCTTCGTCGATCCGGCCGTGGTCGCCGGTCCCGTCTCACGAGCTGGCGCGGCGAGACACGAGATCGAGACGACCAGTGGCACGGCCAGCGCGCCCCGAAGTTTCCTCATGGGCCATCGTAACCTAGCGTGCGCGGGGATGCTTGCGAGCCTGCTCGATCATCCGCGCCTGTCCGACGTGGGTGTAAATCTGCGTGGTCGCGATGTCCGCGTGGCCGAGCATCGCCTGCACCGCACGCAGATCGGCGTCGTGCTCGACGAGGTGCGTGGCGAACGAGTGACGCAGCTTGTGCGGGGACACGCCGCCCGACGGCAGCCGGACATCGGCGCGCAGCGCGTAGCCGCGCAGCAGCTTCCAGAACGCCTGACGCGTCATCGGACCACCGCGCTCGGTCAGGAACAGCGCGCGCTCCTTCGGATCGCGAACGAACCCCGGACGATCATCCTCGATGTAGCGGGACAGCCGGGTCAGCGCGACGCCGTGGATCGGAACGAGCCGGGTCTTGTTGCCCTTGCCGGTGACCCGGACAAAGCCCTGGTGGAGATTGACGTCCGCCATCGGCAGTCCGACCAGCTCGGACACGCGGAGCCCGGACGCGTAGGCGAGCTCGATCATCGCGGCATCCCGGCGACCCCGGTTCGTATCCGGCGGCTGCGAGATCAGGCGGGCGACCGCGTCCTCGCCGAGGACCCCCGGTAGGCGGCGGGCCGTCCGTGGGGCATCGATCAGCTGGGACGGGTCCGCCTCGAGCCAGCGCTCGGCCACCATGTGCTTGCACAGGCCGCGGACCGCCACGAGCGTCCGGGCCCGGCTGCGGGCGGCGAGCCCCGCCTCGGCCAGGCCGATCAGGAAGTCGGTGACGTCCGCCGGCGTGATGTCATCGACGTCCTCGCGGCCGCGCCCGGTCAGATGGACGAGGAACCGTGCGAGGTCACGGCCGTACGCATCGATGGTCAGGCGTGCGAGCCCGCGCTCGACCTTGAGGTGATCAAGGTAGAGGTCGACGGCCTCGTCGAGGCGAAGGCGGCGCGCCATGATTCATCGTCGGCGTTTCGCGGTTTCGCGCAAGTTTTGAGGGGTTGCGGTCGAGGCGCCGGCCAGCCATAGTCCGCCAACGGGCCGCGTCGAATGGAAATCACTCCAGAAACCGTTCGCTGGATCTTCATTGATCTCTTCGTTCTGCTGATCTCGATCGCGCTGCACGAGTTCGGGCATGCGATCATGGCGGACAAGCTCGGGGATGACACCCCGCGTCGCCAGGGTCGGGTCACCCTCAACCCGCTGGCCCACGCCGATCCGATCGGCACGTTCCTGCTCCCGCTGGTCGGCGGCCTCCACGGCGCTGCCGGTGGTCGCGGTGGCGGGTTTGGCTGGGGCAAGCCGGTGCAGTGGAATCCGGCGCGGATCAACCGCAAGTGGAAGATGGGCACCGCGCAGATCCTGGTCGCCATCGCCGGCCCGGGGATGAACTTCCTGCTCGCGCTGGTCGTCGCCACCGTTCACACCGTGCTCGTCGCCAAGGGCGTCCTGCACCCCGGCAGTGACCTCAACAAGGTCTTCGGGTTCACGGTGATCACGAACTTCGTACTGATGTTCTTCAACCTGCTGCCCATCCCGCCGCTCGACGGTGGTCACGTCGCGCAGCAGATGGTGCCGTACCGTCACCGCTCCAAGTTCGACGAGGTCGCGCGGTTCGGGCCGTTCATCGTGCTGGCGTTCGCGCTGATACCTCAGCTCGCCCAGGTCTTTGTCGTGCCCGCGAAGTGGTGTACGAGTCACCTCTACTCGCTGCTCGCTTCTCTCGTGATGTAAATGGAACAGGCCGGTTACCAGGTTGCCCTCGATGTGTTCGAGGGCCCGCTCGATCTGCTGCTTCACCTGGTGAAGAAGCACGAGCTGTCGATCCTCGACATCCCGATCTCGTTCGTGACCGAGAAGTACCTCGAGTATCTCGACGCGATGGCGGGGCTCGATATCGACGTGGCCGGCGAGTACCTGCTGATGGCGGCGACGCTGTGCCACATCAAGTCGCGCGAGCTGCTGCCGATGCCGGAGACGGCGGAGGAAGAGGAGCCCGAGGCCAACGAGGACGGCGACGTCGAGGTCGATCCGCGCGCGGATCTGATCAAGCGCCTGCTCGAGTACCAGAAGTACAAGGAGGCCGCCGATCAGCTCGGCGGTCGCCCGGTCGTGGGGCGCAACGTCTGGAGCCGTGGCGCGCCGACCGAGGATGCGGTCAGCGAGGGCATCGATCCGGGCGCGATCGCGGCGCTCATGCCGTTCCCGGTGCACAAGCTCATCGAAGCGTTCGACCGGGTGATGCAGCTCGCGAAGGTCAAGGTCGCGCACAACGTGATGATCGACCGGCTGAGCGTCAGCCAGAAGATCTCGGAGCTGACCGACCGGCTCGAGACCGAGGGCCGGTTCACGTTCACCTCGATGTTCACGTTCCTCCGGGATGGCGTCGCGCGATCGATGCCGGAGATCCGGCACGAGGCGGTGGTGACGTTCCTCGCGCTGCTCGAGATGTCCAAGCTGCGGTTGATCTCGCTGTCCCAGCCGGGCGGCGGGGAGGCCGAGATCTTCATCGAGCGCGCGAGTGACGATCTCCGTGCCCGCGTGGAGCAGACCGTGGCTCGCGGCGAAGACTATCGGTAGTAGTGTCGGACCGGCGTGATAAGCGATCACGGCCGATGGTGATCCTGTGAGCAAGAAGCGCGGTCGATCGAAGCAGAAGCCCGCCCAGGTCCAAGCTATCCCTGAGGAAATCCTCGCGGAAGGCAGTGGTCCGGTGGGTGATGACGTCGTCGCGGCGGAGCTCGCCGCGATGGCCGAGGTCGCCGAGGATGCGGAGGCCCAGGTTCGCGAGGCGCAGGCCGACGCTGGCTCGTCCGGCGACGAGCAGGACGCCGACGAGAGCGTCATCGAGGCAGCCGGCGAGGCAGCCGGCGAGCCGGCCGTCGAGGACGGCGCCGACACCAGGGCATCCCGCAAGGCGAGCAAGGGGTCGAAGAAGGCGGGCAAGGCTTCGAAGCAGGCCGCCGCCGCCGCCGACAAGGACGACGACGGCTCGATCGACGCCACGCTGGAGGCTCGGGACCAGGTGTCCCATGCGTCGACGGCTGAGCTCCCGGAGATCTCGGACGATGACGCGGCGGTGCTCGCGGACGGCGAGGACGCCACGGACGCGGACGTGCTCGCCGCCGAAGTCGATGCGACCGCTGGCGACATGCTCGTGGCCAGCGACGTCCTCGCGGATCGCGATGACGAGCTTGCAACGGACGATGACGACGACGACGCCATCCACGCCGACAGCGATGACTCCGCCGACGACGAGGTCCTCGCGGTCGATGACGTGTCGGAGGGCATTGCGTTCGATGCCGACGAGACGCTCGGCGACGACGAGGATCTCGCGGCCGAAGGCGACCTTGCGACGCTGCCGACCAGCGCCGCCTCGATGGACGCCGTCCAGCTCAAGCAGCTGATCGAGGCGCTCGTGTTCGCGTCGGACAAGCCGATGACGATCCAGCGCCTTCGTCAGCTGACGCGCGTCGCCGATGTCAGACGGCTCGAGCTGATGCTGACCGAGCTCGCGGCCGAGTATGCGGATCGCGGCCTCGTGCTCCAGCAGGTCTCCGGCGGGTACCAGTTCCGCACGCGCCCGCAGTTCTCGGCGTGGGTCCAGCAGCTGATCGCCGGACGTCCGGTGCGCCTGTCGCGCGCGCAGCTCGAGACCCTCGCGATCGTGGCGTATCGCCAGCCGATCACGCGCCCGGAGATCGACGATATCCGCGGCGTGGACTCGAGCGCGACGCTGAAGCTGCTCATGGATCGCGCGCTGATCCGCGTGCTCGGCAAGAAGGAAGAGGTCGGCCGGCCGATGCTGTACGGCACGACCAAGGAGTTCCTCGACTTCTTCAGCCTCGGCGACCTGCGCGAGCTTCCGACGCTCCGCGAGTACTCCGAGCTGTCCGACGAGAGCCGCAAGGTGATGAGCCATCGCCTCGGCATCCCGATGGAGGACCCGGTCTCCGTCAGCAGCGCAGACGATGACGGCGACAACGGCGAGGGCGGCAAGGGTGGCTCGGGCGGCGGCGAGGGTGGCGGCGGGTCCGGCGAACCGTTCGACGATGGCGACCTCGGTCCCCCCGAGAGCTCCGACAGCGCGGATGCCGGCGATCTGCGCGCGACGTCCGATGACTCGTCCGAGGACGCGATGTCCGCCGATGCCGTGTCCGCCGATGCCGTGTCCGACGAAGTGATGATCGCCAACGACGTGTCGGACGGCGCCGGGTCCGCGGACGCTGCGGACGACGTCATCGTCGCCGCAGAGCCCGCTGAGACGGCCTCTGAGGACATGACCGCTGATGCAGCGTCAGACGAGGGAATCTCGGCCGAGGCCGCGGAGTCCGTCATCGCCGCTGGCGCTGCGTCCGACGATGTGGTCTCTGACGCCTCGATGTTCGACGACTCCATGGCCGCTGATGCAGCATCCGACGACGGTGTCGCTGCGGAGATCGGGCCGGTCCTGGCAGAAGGTTCGAGCGGGCATCTGATGACCGCGGACGATGGACCGATGCTGGATGTGGCGTCGATGATGACCGATGAAGCTGACCTCGAGCGATCGGAGGCCCCCGAGGTCGATCCGTTGATCGCGGCCGAGGCGCTTGCTCAGGCCGAGGCGATGAAGTCGTCCGGCGAATCTACGGAGTAGCTAACAATGGCCGCGACCATGCGCTTGCAGCGCTACCTCGCCTCAGCAGGCGTCGCAGCACGCCGCAAGGCTGAGACCTTGATCACCGAAGGGCGGGTGAAGGTCAACGGCAAGGTCGTGACCACGCTCGGCTCCAAGGTCGATCCCGAACGCGACCACGTGCAGGTGGATGACGAGGCGGTGATGGCGCTCGACGCCTTCTACGTCCTCCTCAACAAGCCGAAGGCATGCATCACCGCGGTGACCGACGATCGTGGTCGGCCGACGGTGATGGACTACCTGAAGAACCTGCCGGTGCCGGTGAAGCCGGTCGGTCGGCTCGACTTCTATTCCGAGGGCGTCCTGCTGCTGACCAACGACGGCGAGCTCGCCGCGAAGTTGCTCGCGCCAGGCAGCCATGTCCCGAAGACCTATCACGTGAAGGTCCACGGCCAGCTCGACAAGGACCACCTCAAGGCGCTGCGTGAAGGTGTCACGCTCGACGACGGCACGACGACGATGCCGGCCGAGATCTCGGTGCTGCCGGGCGAGAGCAAGTACACGTGGCTCGCGATCACGATCCACGAGGGCAAGCATCGGCAGATTCACCGGATGGTCGAGTCGCTCGGCTATCGCGTCGACAAGCTGCAGCGGGTCGCGTTCGCGAACCTGACGTTCCACAACCTGCGCGTCGGTGATGCACGCGAGCTCAGCCAGACCGAGCTCAACACGCTCCGTGATGCGGTCGGGCTCGATCACAGCAAGGTGGCGCGCGGCCGCTGGCACTCCGATCGTGAAGAGACCGACATCCCGCGCCGTGCTCGCGCCAAGGCGCGTGACGAGGCGGAGGCCGAGGCAGCAGAGAACGAGGCACGCCGGCTCGCGAACATCGCGCGCCGCGCCGCGGCCGGTGGCGATGCGTGGGACGGCGAGGGCGATCCTGATCGCGACGTCGAGGGCGATGATCTGATCAAGCACACCGGTCTCGACATGGAAGACCGGGATGCGGCCGGCGCGTCGGCCGACGACGACGACGACGACGCTCCGATGCACCACATGGGACTCGACATGGAAGCGCGCGATGCGGCAGGCGGCGCGTCGGCGCGTGGCGGTGGTCCGCGCGGCGGTGGCTCGCGCGGTGGTCCGCGTGGCGGCGCCGAGTCTGCGCGCGGTGGCTCGCGCGGTGGC